>JAZPYX010000100.1:0-30229 GCA_045544395.1 Clostridia bacterium | reverse complement strand
ACGCTTACGCTACCACTCTGAACGGGGCCCGTTGTGTAGGGCTCCCAAAAAGTCCAAATGACTTTTTGGGAAAGAGACAAAACAAGATTGCAACCATAGTTTTCCTGCGGAAAACGTAATTGCAAACCTTGTTTTGGCGAGACTTCGGTTCCACCCTTCGGGCTCAGTTTGTCCGTTCTGAAACATTTTTTCCTATTCCTTTGTTTGTTGAATTTTTTATTCAAATTTTTGCCTTAGCAAAAATTTCCTTCACTTCGAATTTTGAACTTCACATTTCGCATTAATAATTAAAGCGATTGTATCGCTTTAATTATTAATTTCGCTGCTTTCTCCGCCGCTACTACTCTAAATTTCTCATAGCTCATTTCTTCGCCGTTTGCACCGTCTGAAATGGTACGAAGTACACAGAACGGCACTTTATTAACGTAACACACCTGTGCGATTGACGCACCTTCCATTTCGCAGGCTATGGCATTAAATGTATCTGCAATATCCTTTTTCTTATTTTCGTCTGCTATAAAAGCATCACCTGATGCAATTATTCCACGCAGGCACTTACCCTCAACATTTGCACAGATTTTTTCTGCGAGAGCTTCATCACAGTTAAATTCCACCACATTTATTCCCGAAATCATCCCACGGGGGTCCCCAAAGTATGTAGTGTCCATATCGTGCTGTACCATAGCTGTTGCAACAACTGTGTCAAGAATATCGGTTTTTTCTGTAAGACCGCCTGCAACTCCCGTGTTTATAATTTTTTCAGCACCGAATTTTATAATCATTGTCTGCGCACACATTGCGGCAAAAACCTTACCGATACCGCACACTGCCGTAACAACGTCTTTTCCGCCAAGTTTTCCTTTTGTATAAAGAGCACCGCTTACGGTAAATTCTTCTTTTTTTTCCAAAATACTGTTTATATGCTCAATTTCTATATCCATTGCACCTATAATGCCTATCATTGTGTTCACTCCTCATACTTAAAGTCAGGTGTATATCCGTTAAGAATGTCAAGATAACGCCTGCATTCCGTCTTTGCCTTTCCAATGTCAAGGTTTTTGTAATTTCCGCATTCAATCTGTGATGCACCGAAAACATCCCCCTCATGAGAGATTGTCTTTTGAAGTACATCCTTAAGCACGGAAAGCACCTCTTCTTTTTTTACCTTATCACGCACAAGAAGATAAAATCCCGTCTGGCACCCCATAGGGCCGAAGTAGATTACACTGTCCGCAATTTCCGAACTGCGAATGTAGGTAGCAATCATATGCTCAACCGAATGCATTGTGATATTATCCATATAGTCCCCCATGTTGGGTTTACGTGTACGAAGGTCATAGGTTACAATATCTCCGTCCGTACGGGATATGTAAATACCCTCTTTCAATTTGTTGTGGTCAATTTTAAAGCTTTCTATTTTAGCAGGTTTCATATAGTTTACACCTCTGTATTTTCATTCCGTATTCCGCATAAGAGCTAGGAAAAAACGTTCAGAACAGACAAACTGAACCGAAGGGTTACCCGAAGCCTCGCCAAAACAAGGTTTGCAATTACGTTTTCCGCAGGAAAACTATGGTTGCAATCTTGTTTTGTCTCTTTCCCCAAAAGTCATTTGGACTTTTTGGGAGCCCTACACAACGGGCCCCGTTCAGAGTGGTAGCGTAAGCGTACTCTGAATGGGAGAGGAGCAACAAAGCGACAACGTCGATATTTGCAAAGCAAATACGACAATAGCGCCCGTTGCGACGAGGAGGTGAAGTTTGTTCGTAGCAAAAGGAATAAAAACCGAAATTTGCTTTGCAAATTTCTACAATAAACAAGAAAATCAATATTGTTGCCATATTCACTTAAAACAACAAACTTTACCTATTCTTCCTTTTGCGATCTGGGCATTTTTAACAGCTCTTATATTTTAAAGTCCAGTGGATCAAACATAGTTGTGTCAAGAGAACGCACACGTGGTACTCTCGGTGCAAAGGGATTAAAAACGTACTTTTTACAAATACCGCTTAACTTAAATTCGCCCTTGCTGTATTTACAAGTGTGTTCACCGTTATTTTCTGTCAAATGCTTGCAATAACGGCAACAGTCGGATTCTTTAAATTTTCTTTTGTTAAACATTAAAATCACCCATTCATTCCGTTATAGCTGACATCTGCCGCCTCATCCTCCATATTGCAGTGAAGCTCGTAAAAAGGCACACTCTGAAGGAGCTTGTCCGTCATTTTAAGCACTTTTTCCATTTCAGCCATATCATTCGTTCGAAGAGTTTGCGTAAGAACTGTTGAAATAGCCTCGTGAGGGGCTATTTTTTTGATGGAGTTCTTTTCCCCACGGTTAAGAATACAAACGGCTTTAATCGGAACAATCACATTATTTCCGTAATTTTCCTTTCCTTGCCACGGAGTTCCGCAAACGTAGAACTTGCCGTCTTTTATTCTTAAAATCGGCTTGTCTCCGTTTACCACGAAGCATCTGTCACCGAATTTTTTCTTCCACAGTTTAATGTGGGTTGTTTTCCCTGTACCGCTGAGGGCAGTGAAAAGATATCCCTCACCGTCAACGGCAATTGCCGCACAGTGCATCAGCATTGCATCGTAGTCAAGAATTTTTCGGCATATTATGCGGTAAATTTCAAGGCTTTCAAGATAGCCGTCGGAATAGTCGGGGTTTCGCTCCCTGACTTTATCCATAACTTTATCGGATACCTCTACACTAAAAGCGGCATCACCCTCTGCCTCATACCCCTGACACATTTCTCTGAAATATCTGTATTTATTTTTTACATCAATTATAAGACCTGCAATTTTAATTTTCATTGCAATCACCTTTTATCAATATTTCCCTATCCCTCAATTTAGAATGAAAAGCAGAAAAAATCATTCATAACGAGGATTCCAAACATGATAAGTTCGAAATGTAAAATTCGAAATTCGAAATGACGGTAGGTTTTCTCTTGCGCGAAAACCTTCTATAATTCTTAATAATTAAACAATGATTTTTGTCTGGCAAAAATCTTCCTTAACTTCGAACTTCGCATTTCGCACTTCGAATTATCTATCGTTTTTAACGATATCTGCATACGTTTCTCTCTTAATTCCAATCCGGCTTTCTCCATCCTTTACAATCACAAGTGCAGGGCGGGGAATTCTGTTGTAGTTTGATGCCATTGAGTAGTTATACGCACCTGTTACAAGGACCGCCAGTGTATCACCTTTTTCGCAAGGCTGAAGCATAATATCTTCTGCGATAACGTCACCGCTTTCACAGCATTTTCCTGCGATTGTACACTTGAAATCTGCCTTTTCATTTGCTTTATTTGCAATAAGTGCAGTATATTCCGAGCCGTAAAGTGCATAACGGGGATTGTCCGTCATACCGCCATCAACTGCAACATAGCTCTTGTAACCGGTAATAGTTTTGACACTTCCCACATTATAAAGGGTAAGACCTGCATCCGCAACAATGCTTCTGCCCGGCTCCATAAGTATTGCAGGCATCTTAACGCCCGTTTTTTCGCATTGTGCTTTAATGTGCTTACTTACTTCGCCAATGCTTTCTTCAATATCAAGGTAAGGATCACTTTCAACATATCTTACGCCGTAACCGCCACCGAGGTTAAGAATTTTCGCTTCATAGCCAAGCTCCTTCTTACAAAGGGCAATATAGTCAAGCATAATATCCGCACCGTCACAGAAGGTCTGTCCGTCAAACACCTGCGAACCGATGTGACAGTGAAATCCTTCAAGGCTTATATTCTTAAGGGAAAGAGCATACCTTGTAAGCTCCATCGCCTGCCCTGTTTCAATAGCTGTACCGAATTTTGAATCCACCTGACCTGTCTGCACCGCTTCATATGTATGAGTATCAATTCCGGGTGTAAGGCGCATAATGATTTTCTGCACAATGCCTTTTTTCTGTGCAATGGTATCTATCGCCTGAAGTTCCTCACGGCAGTCTGCCATAAAGTAGCCTACGCCACAGTCCATTGCAAATTCTATTTCGTCATCGGTTTTGTTATTTCCGTGGAAATACACGTTTTCCATAGGGAATCCCGCTTCTTTTGCAGTGTAAATTTCACCGCCTGAAACAACGTCAATCGCCATTCCCTCATCCTTTACGATGCGGTAGATTTCCTTGAAAGAAAGTGCCTTACTTGCATAAAGAGCCTTACTTTCAGCACCAAAGTGCTTTTTCATGGCATTTATATATGTTCTGCATTTTTCACGGACGCGGTTTTCGTCAAGAACATAAAGGGGGGTTTTGTATTCTTTTGCAAGCTTAATTGTATCTAATCCCCCTATTGTAAGGTGTCCGTTTTCGTTAATGCCTAAATTCGTATGTAACATTGTGAGCCTTCCTTTCGTAGCCAAAACTATACCTATTATACTATTTTACACGTTTTTCACCAAAATAGCAACAGTTATTTTTCAAATCTTCATTTCTGTACTGTCTTGGGGTAAATTCAGTAAAGCTTTTAAACACCCTGTTAAATGTTCGCTGGTCACAGAATCCCGATTCTGTCATAATTTCGCCTATACTTAAATCGGAACTTTCAAGAAGCCGTTTTGCATAGTCTACTCTTAAAAGCTGAATGTAGCGGTGAAATCCGCCCTTGATTTTTTCCGAGAAAAGCCTTGAAAGATGCTCGTGACTTACACCGACTTTTCTTGCAACACTTTCAAGGGTAATTTTCTCCCTGTAATGGTCGGAAACGTACTTTATTGCAGTACCAAAGCTGGTTTCTGCTCTGTGTGCCTTTTCCCCTTTTTTTGTGAGCATCCCCATAAGCACGTGGACATATCCGTAAAGAACTATGTAATCCTCAGGTTTTTTCCACTTAAGCATTTCAAGAGAAATTGCCACCGCTTCTTCCGAGTGAACAAAGTTATTTGACTCCGCCTCGTTAACAAGCGTCATCATTTTTTCTGAAATATCAGGCGGAAAAATAATGGTTACACATTCTTCCCCTGTTGTTTTGGTAAAAGAGCATATATCATAAGGCAGCATAACAAGGACATCACCCTTTTTCATAACCCTTTCTGTCCCGTTACAGTTTACAATATATTCCCCATTTACACAGGTTACCAGCTTTACACTTCTGTGTGTGTGAAGCGGAAAATCTCCTATGGGAGCTTTGTTTACAATCATATTCCATCTGTGGATTTCATAAAGCATAGCAATCACCGTCGTCATTATATCAAATTTCGGGTGCTTTTTCAAGGGAAATTGCATTGTAAACATCAATTTTTTGTGTTATTTTATTTTATACAAGCAAAGAAAGGATGATGAAAATGAAAAAGCTCACAAAACTCACCGCATATCTTGTTTCTTTTATTATGGTGATAAGCACGGTAAGCTTTCCCGTATTTGCCGAAAGCAGTGAAGATGTACTGTCGGTGGCAAATATGCTTACTGCGGAAATGCTCACAACAGATAATGAGCCTGAATGTTCCGTAACAAAAAATCTTAATCTTGATATCACGGAGGATATTACTCTTCCTGACGGTGTCACCGTAACGTTTAAAAGCAGTAATGAGGATATTATTGCAAATGATGGTACTGTAAAACGCAATTCAAATGTAGCAAAAGAGGTTACACTTACCGCGACAGTTTCAAAAAGTGCAAGCGATTCCGTTTCAAAGGAACTGAAATTTACAGTTCTTCCTCTTTCAAACGATGTTATATCTTCAGACAGCATATATTATCCCGAGCTTAAGGACAAGGACATTGTTGCTTGCAAAGACAGTGTATTTGTTCACGAAAATCCACAGTGGTCTTTTTCAACGCTCAACAAAGACCTTATGGAAAACATCCTCATTGCAAAATACTCTCGCGGGACAGACGGTACATACAACATCACTGCAACAAGAAAGAATCTTACCGGGCAGACGGATGCATATGTAAAGTATGCAGATCCTCAGATTCCCGATGTTATTCAGACTTCAAAAGATAACTTTGTAAGTCTGAAAATCAATTTCAACCCCGTAACCTTTGGTTCAACCGCAGCACAACAGCTTTATCTGCGTGTATACGGCAAAGCAGGTAATTCCGAAAGAATGATTACACACATTCAATTTTGGGGAGCTTTAACAAGATTTGTTGACCCCAAGGCTGCCGGAACAGCATTGGTTACAGATACAAAAAATAAAATTAAATTAAATGAGAACAACTCTCTTGAATTAAAAATAGACTATAACAAGAGTGAATGTTATCTTTATCTTAACGGTGTACTCATAAATTCAGAAGGTGTAAAGCTTCCTGAATACGCACCTCCCATAACAAGACAGATTGACAGTGTTAATTTCGGATATTTGCGCTCAACAACAGATTCAGTGCTTCAGATTAATGACATAACAATCACAAGGGAAACACCTTACAAGGTTGCTTCTCTGTCTGACATCAGCTCTGAAATTGTTGCTGACGGACAATCTCCCGAGTTTATCGAAAACAGTTTAAAACTCCCTGCTAACAAAGATATTTCTTGGGAAAGCAGTAATACATCCGTAATTGCAAATGACGGTACAGTGACACGTCCGATTCTTCAGGATGAGGTTGTTACAATAACTGCAACAGACGGCATAAACACAAAAGCACTTGAATTTACCGTAAAAGCAGAAACCGTAACTTCTGTTGCAGAAAACAGTTCCTTTACAGAGCCGTTTTTCGGACAGGTTGATAAAGGTGATTTATCACCTCTCTTTACACAGAGTGAATCTGCAAAAACAACATTTAACTATGCTGACAGAGAATATTTTGCACAGTTCAATGGGACAATGGGTGGAGAGTCTGTATTTTCTTCTGATACAGCATCGTTCCCCCTCGGAAGTTCCGGAAAATACATATTTGAATTTGATGCAGCCTACAGTAATGAAGGAAATGCTATGTTTAAGTTCCTTGCTGACGAAAAAATGGCAATCTGTATGAATAACAATGGTGGAGATATTAAAATAAGCAACAGTGCCGATGATGAGTGGAATAATACAGATAACAAAACTTATGCCACTGTTACTGCTGATGAGTGGAATAAGTACAAAGTTGTTATAAACACTCTTGCCGAAACTCCGTGTGCATCAATTTATATGAACGGAGCACCTCTTGCGGAAAACGTGGCGCTTCTCAACTATTCTTTTGATAAAAGTATCGGTTTTGCAATCTGTGCAAAGGATTCACCCACTAAAGTTATGCTTGATAATCTTGTCCTTTATACCGAAAGTGGCTCAGGGGATATAAATAGTCTTCCCAATAGTGCAAAAGCAAACTTTTTTGCTAAACTGATTACATACAGTGAAGTTACAGATGAAAATTACTATGACCTGCAAAATAACCTTGATTTTAAAACTCTTTTTTCAGAATATGACTTATCTGACCTTGGCGTAAATGTAGAATGGACAACATCACAGCCACAGATTATTTCAGAAACGGGTAAGGTTACACGACAGGAAAATAACCGCTATGTTGTAATAACGGCAACTATTACCGCAGGAAGCGGAAACGATGCCGTAACCGTTACGAAAGAGCTTCCGTTTACAGTTGCAGCAGCAGATTCAAGTATACACGCATCTTTCTACGAAACTTATGACGATAAAGAGCTTGGTGATGATGCCGGCTGGACATTCGGCACAGATGCTACAACAGCTGTTGCAGTGATTGACGACAGAAGCGGCAGGGTTCTTGAAATGACTTTCACGAAAAATCCAAGCTTTGCAAGACAAAGAATAACTGACCGTGGCGTGCTTGATAAACGCTACCTTATAAGTTTTGATGTGTGTTTTGCACCTGATAATTCAAACACAAAGCAGTATGTTCAGATATTGGGACCCGGACCTACGTTCCGTGTAGGTTTTGACTTTACTACAAATACTGTTTCAATTTATTCGGCAGATGGCGAAAGATCTTACGCTGTACCATTTACAGATATAAAAACGAACACGTGGTATCACATTGATATGGATTTTAATGCCGCAAAGAAAAATTCCATGATTTACATAAACGGATATCCGCTTACAGCAGAATATCTTGACCTTTCCGATGCTTTGTGGGCAGCAAGACAGTATCTTGGGTATATAGATTTTTACTCATACGGCACAGGCAAAGCATATGTGGACAATGTAATTATGCGTAGCAGCAATGCCCCTGCCGAGGTTTATAATGAAAGCCGTGACTATACGGTAAGATATTTAAGTCTCACAAACACAAACGGCAGTTCAATTTCAAATCCTGCTCATGATGCAACCAGCATTACAGCAAAAGTAAAAATCATTAAGAACCGTACCCCTGTTGAGGGCACATCAAAGGTGATTTTCGCGCGATATGATGAAAACGGAAAGCTTATGCAGGTAGCATCCGAAGAAATCAACACAAAAGCTCCCGGTTATGAAACCAACGGACAGATTCTTGATGTTGAAATGCCGCTTACAGGTGATTGCAGTAAGCATAAATTCAAAATATTTGTAATATCCTCAGACCTCAGTCCTTATTCCGAGGCACTTGATTCACATTCGCAAATTTTTGACACTGAAAGGCTCTTTAATAAGCCTGCAAATGCAGTTCCTGCAAGTGAACTGGGATATTATCCGACTTCGGGATACAGCAACATTAAAGCAATATTTTATGACGGTGATACTTACAAAGGAAAACCCGTAAAGCATTTTGCATATATCGGACTTCCCGAAGGGGCGTCAGCAGAAAATCCCGTTCCTGCAGTTGTTTGCGTACACGGTGGTCAGGGAACTGCATATGAAGAGTGGATTAAAAGTTGGAACGACCGTGGATATGCCGCAATCGCAATGGATCATAACGGTGCATTCCCCACAGACATAACAACCTTTACTACATATCCCCGTCACGCCTGGTCAGGCGCATTTCAGGATAATTACGCAGCTGTATCTCCTTATGATTCAGGCTGGATGTACGGTGCAGTTACAGCTGTAATCGGTGCACATAATGTGCTTCGTGAAATGCCGGAAATTGATAACAGCAAAATTGGTGTAGCAGGTATATCATGGGGCGGTGTTATAACAAGTACAGCAATCGGTGTTGATGACCGTTTTGCATTTGCAATTCCGTCCTTCGGTTGCGGTTACCTTTATGAAAGCGAAACATGGATGGCAGACTATATGACGGAAGAAAAGCTTTGTTGGGAGCCTTCAAACTTTATTTCAAAGGCTACCATGCCCATTTTATGGATGAACGGTGATAAAGACACTGCATTTTCTATCACGAGCACATCAAAGTCTTCACTTTGCGGTGGAGATAATTCCTACACCGCAATTATCCCCGGATATAATCACGGAAACCAGACTACATGGAGCCGCATTGAGCCATATAATTTTGCCGACAGCATCGTCAGGGGCGGTACGGAATTTATCCGCGGAACAGCAGTACAAAACGGAAACACAGTTGTAGCGACAACAGACCGTGCGGCATCAAAGGCAACGCTCCGTTATATGACAGCGGATGAATTGTATTTTGAAAACGGTACAACAGCAACATATGATGTAGGAACTGTTACAACAACGGATACCAATACAGATACATTTACATTTACACTTCCCTCCGATGCAACAATGTTCTATGTAACCTTTGAAGATTCGGACGGAAACCACACATCTACAGTTCTTTACGATGTGAAATAAACTGGAGGAATAGTTATGACAAAAAAACCAAACATAAAAGATATGTCCCTTAAGCATAAAATCGGACAGCTTATGTGCCCCGGTGGCGGTGCTCTTTCAAAAATGAGTATGGAAGAAGCAGATGCCATACTCCGGGAGTATCAGTTCGGTTCTATGTGGGGTTGCGGTAACATCAATATGGAAATGGCTAACCTTGCCGAAAATGAAATCGGAAATAAAGCCAAAGCTTTAAAAGGCAAAGAGTCACAAAAGCATATAAATTCAGTTCTTGATATCCCTATGATTGTAGGTATGGACTGTGAACAGGGACTTGGCACAACTTACGAGGAAGGCACAATCACACCTATGGGTTATGCAATAGGCGCGGCAAACAGTGAGGAGCTTACCTATGAGCTTAATGCGGCAGTTGGCAGAGAAATGCGCACAATCGGTGCAAACTGGCGTTTTGGCGGTCCCGTGGTGGACCTTCCCTGCCGTCTTGCAGGCGTAAGCGTAAACAGAGGATTTTCAGACGACCCCGAAAAGGTTTCACGCCTTGCAGTTGCGGCAATCGAAGGTATGCAGTCAGTAGGTGTTGCCGCTGCAACAAAGCATTTCCCCGGTTATGACCCATACGAATTCCGTGACAACCACTACAGTGCAACACAGATAAGCCTTTCCCTTGAAGAATGGGAAAAAACACAGGGAAAAACCTTTCAGGCGGCTATCGATGGTGGCACTTACAGCATAATGAGTGGCCACATGGCATTCCCTGCCGTAGATGATGAAATGATTAACGGTGAGTATGTTCCTGCAACCGCTTCAAAAAAGATACTTACAGGACTTCTTCGTGAAAAAATGGGCTTTAAGGGTGTAATATGTGCAGATGCTATTGATATGGCGGCACTTAGTGCAATGTTTGACCGAGAAGAGCTTCTTGCCCGTGCAATCAACGCAGGAAACGATGTTCTCATCGGTACAAGGCTTCGTGACAGTGACATTGTTCTTAAGCTTGTTGAAGAGGGACGAATTTCCGAGCAGACCATTGACGAGGCTTGTCAGAGAGTTCTTGATATGAAAGAAAAAATGGGACTTTTTGACGAGGATTATGACCCCGTTTCCTATGCAGAAGAATACAATATTAGAGAAGAAGCACCCAAAACTGCAGAAGTGGCAAAACAAATCTGCGAAAAATCAATTACCCTTTTAAGAGACCATAACAATATGCTTCCCCTTTCAAAGGACAAAATCAAAAATGTGGGTATTCTTTTCAGCGGTCATACAAAAAATGCCCCTGTGGACGAAGTTAGAGCTATGAAGGAAGCATTTGAAGAGCGTGGTGCAACCGTAACCGTTACTGCAGACATCTGGACAGAGGAGCTTGACGCATTTATAGATGCAAATGACGTTGTTATCTATGCCGGTCTTATAGAGCCTCACTGCCCCTCGGGACTTCCGTCACTTCACGGTGATAAGCTGGGTACATACCACTGTGCATTTTCAAACGGTAAGGAAAAATCCATCGGTATGTCCATGGGTTATCCATATATCCACTTTGACGTAATGAGCAGAGCACGTACTTTCATCAATACGTATTCAAAATGTCCTGCAAGTCAACGTGCATTTGTAAGGGCACTTTACGGCGAAATCGGCTTCTGCGAGGAAGCACCCGTTGATACAGAGCCGAAGTTAAGACTTATTTATTGCTGATACTCGGGAGATGTTAAAAATGCCCGGATCGCAAAAGACAGAATATATTAAAATTCTGCTTGCAATAAGAAAGATTACAATAACTCTTTCCTTGCTTAATGTAGAAATTTGCGATGCAAATTTCGGATTATATGTCTTTTGCTACGAACATTTTTTCCTATCTCCGCTGAATTTCTCACGACAAAGTGTCGTTTTAAGATGAAAAATTGCAAAAAATACTTGACATCCCCCCCACCCTAAGTAGTATAATAGAAAAGCAGATAAGACGTATAGTCTTCAAAGCAATTATTTCGGACCACTCTACGGAGTTAAGGCCATACGGACAGCCGGGTCCACTGCCGAATTGATTGAGTTAAAAGCTCAGTTTTATAAGTTGGTTACTTTATAACCTGTGCATTACGCAAACTTGTGAAATGGACAATAAGAGTAGTAAAAGTATTATTGCTATATAGACTCTACCGCCTTATCTTAAGCTATATTTATCTTTACTTACGGATAATTGACGCAAGTTGTGTAATCACAGCTTGCGTTTTTATTTTTCTTACAAAGAGGTGCTTACTAATGAAAGAAAATCATATTATTGAATTAAAAAATGTATCGAAGCATTTCAAGGAAACTTATGCTGTCGATAACTTTAATTTATACGTTAACAAAGGGGAATTTATAACCTTTCTCGGGCCAAGCGGCTGCGGTAAAACTACCACGCTCCGTATGATTGCAGGGTTTGAAATTCCTACGAGCGGTCAGATTCTCTTAAACGGTGAGGATATTACTAACCTCCCCCCATATAAACGTCCCGTAAACACAGTTTTTCAGAAGTATGCACTTTTCCCTCATCTTGATGTGTATGACAATGTTGCATTCGGTCTTAAGCTTAAAAAACTTCCCAAGGACGTAATCGACAAAAAGGTTAAGAACGCCCTTAAAATAGTCGACCTTGAGGAATATGATTCAAGGGATATTTCTACCCTTTCGGGCGGTCAGCAGCAGAGAATTGCCATTGCAAGAGCTATTGTGAATGAGCCTGAAATTCTGCTTCTTGACGAGCCACTTGGTGCACTTGACCTTAAAATGCGTAAGGATATGCAGCTTGAGCTTAAGGAAATGCACAAAAAGCTTGGCATTACTTTCATTTACGTAACACACGACCAGGAGGAGGCACTTACCCTTTCCGACACAGTGGTTGTTATGAAGGACGGTATGATTCAGCAGATAGGCACTCCCGAGGATATTTATAATGAACCAAAAAATGCCTTTGTTGCAAACTTTATCGGTGAAAGTAATATCTACAGCGGTACATATCTTGGCGACCGCCGTGTAAGATTTATAAACAACACCTTTGACTGTGTTGACGACTTTGACCGTAACGAAAAGGTTGATATTGTTATCCGTCCCGAGGATGTTCATATTATTCCCGAGGAAAACGCAACGAAAAAAGGTAAAATTGTAAGCAAAATCTTCAAGGGTATTCACTATGAGTACATTATGATGGTTGGCAGAAACGAGCTTGTGGTTGTTGACACCCGTAACCTTGAAGTGGACAAAACCTACGGCTTTGAGATTGAGCCTGACGGTATTCATATAATGAAAAAAGAGCTTACCGAAAACGTATACAACGATGCTTATATTGACAAAAACAACCGTGTTGTTATTTCAGAGGCGGCATTCGACTGCGACATCACACAGCTTGTCCAGGGTTCAAAGGTTGAAGATGACGGCTACGTTGTAGGCCCTGACGGCACAGTGTACGACTTTACAGATGCAGACGTTGTGGCAAAAATCGGTCTTGATAAAATTGAAATACTTGACGATGATGAAGCAGGTACAGTTCGCGGCAGCATTGTGTCAATCATATACAAGGGTGACCATTATCAGCTTACCGTAAGAACTTCCGAGGACGAGGATTTCGTACTTGATACCGAATACACATATGATGAAAACGACCTTGTAGGTATCAGTGTTAAACCCGAAAATATCAGACTTACGCTGAAAGGAGAAGCAAAGAAGTATGCGAAAAAGTAATTTTTTCTCACGCAAAATGCTTGCTGTTCCTTATGCAGTGTTTCTTATTCTGTTTGTTGTAATCCCCCTGATTCTGATTATCGGTTACGCATTTACGGATGATAGCGGAAAAATAACTCTCGAAAACTTCCGCACGTTCTTTTCCGGCGGACACAATATAAACACCCTTATGTACAGCATATGCATTGGGCTTGCAAACACCTTTATATGCCTTCTTTTAGGCTATCCTGCAGCATATTTCCTCGCAAAAAAGGAAATTGGCTTTGGAAGTGCAACAGTGCTTTTATTCGTTATGCCTATGTGGATAAACTTTGTTCTGCGTACAGCAGCAACCCGCGACCTTCTTTTTATGGTTGGACTGAAAGGCGGCGAGCATCCCTATATTGCTACAATGATAGGTATGGTGTATAACTACCTGCCCTTCGTTATTATGCCCCTTTATACTACTATGACGAAGCTTGACCGCAGTCAGATTGAGGCTTCTTATGACCTTGGTGCAAATAAAGTGCAGATGTTTTTCCGCACCATGCTTCCAATGACAATGCC
Source organism: Clostridia bacterium (assembly GCA_045544395.1). GTDB lineage: Bacteria > Bacillota > Clostridia > UMGS1883 > UMGS1883 > UMGS1883. The sequence goes on along the minus strand of JAZPYX010000100.1, from coordinate 16,334 downwards.
GGGAATAGCATCTGCTTCTACAATGGTATTTATGCCCACTATGAGCAGCTACGTAATTTCTGACGTTATGGGCGAAAGAAAAATATCCCTTATCGGCAATAGCATACAGCTTTACTTTGACCAGGGCTTATGGCATATAGGAAGCCTTGTTGCACTTATTATGCTTGTGATTATGCTTTTTGTATCCTTCTGCACGGACGAGGGTGACAGCAAAGAATCGAAAGGAGGACTGTGGTAATGCCAAAAAAGTTTTCTCTGACACAGTTTCTGTGTAAATTCTACGTTTACATACTGCTTCTGGCTATGTATGCACCACTGCTTCTTCTTATTATCTACAGTTTTACAAATACGAAGCTTATCGGTAACTGGGACGGATTCAGCCTTCATTTGTATGAGGCACTTTTTAAGGATAAGGAAATAATGCAGGCGTTTTTCAATACATTTCTTGTAGCGATTTCCTCTGCAGTTGTTTCGACTGTTTTAGGAACACTTGGTGCAATAGGTATATTCTATTCCGGAAAAAAGTCAAAGGCTATCCTTGAAGGGATGAGCGATATTCCCGTAATGAATGCGGAAATCGTTACGGCACTTTCTCTTACAATACTTTTCGTGTTCTGCGGAATAAAGTTTAATTTTATCACACTTTTAATAGGTCATGTAGTGCTTACAATTCCGTTTGTAGTGCTTTCCGTAAGACCCAAGCTCATGCAGATGGACCCAAACATCTATGAAGCGGCACTTGACCTTGGTGCAACACCCGGCAAAGCACTGCGTTCAATTGTTCTGCCGGAAATTATGCCGGGGGTATTCTCAGGCTTTATTCTGTCAATCACACTCAGTCTTGATGACTACATTATCACGGCATTTACACGTGATACGGCATTTCAGACATTAAGCACATATGTTTACGGTGTCACAAGTAAAAAAGGGGCACTTCCACCGTCGCTTCGTGCACTTACAACAATTATTACACTGATTGCACTTGTAATTCTTATTATCGTAAACATCCAGAGTTCTAAAGAAAAGGAGAAGAAACGCCAATGAAAAAATCAATTGCTATAATATTGTGTTTTCTTCTTTCTTTAAGTATTTTTCCTGCTGCTTATGCTGAAGAAACAGAAATCCTGCGTGTATACAACTGGCAGGACTATATAGATGAAGGTAAGGACGATGACGGTGCAAAAATAGCCGATTCAGTGCTGGAATTATGGGAAAAGGACTACTACAGCCGTACCGGTAAAAAGGTCCGCGTTCAGTACGATACCTTTGAAACAAACGAAACTATGATTAACACCCTGCGTACAGGTAAAACAAGCTATGACCTTGTGTGCCCGTCAGACTATATCATTCAGAAAATGATTATTGCCACAGAGACCGGTGAGGAAGAAAGCATAGCTATCGAAAAATTTGATATTTCCAGGATGAATAACTACACAAAATACGTTTCCCCTTATATTTCTGAGCTTTTTAAAAAGAACGGATGGACCGACTATGCAGTTGGGTATATGTGGGGTACGGTAGGCTTTCTGTATAATCCTGAGGTTATTAAGGAAGAAGATATTTCCACCTGGGAGTTTTTCTGGAATACGGACTATAAAAACCGTATGACCTGTAAAGACGTATCCCGTGATGCGTACGTTGTAGGCTCGCTATATGTTAACCGTGAAAAGCTGATGGCTGCCCGCAATCAGTACGAAAAGGGTAAAATAACTGCAGGGGAATACACGAAAATTGTAAATGGTGTTGCCAACAACACAGAGGGCAGCAACATTGAAAATGTCGGCAAAGCTCTTTCTGAAATGAAAGAAAATATCTACGGTTTTGAAGTGGACTCGGGAAAAACAGACATCGTGACAGGTAAGATTGACGCAAACCTTGCCTGGAGTGGTGACGCAGTATACGCAATGGACCTTGCGGAAGAGGAAGATGATAAAAAGCTTAATTTTGTTATTCCCAAAGAGGGCAGCACCATATACTTTGACGGTTGGGTTATGCCTAAAGGTGCAAACACACAGTTGGCGCAGGATTTTGTAGACTTTCTCTGCAAGCCTGAAATTGCAGCCATGAATATGAATTACATCGGTTATACAAGTGTTATCGCAGGGGATGAACTTTATGACCTCCTTTGTGAAAATTACGGCGAGGAAGACGGCAAATACGAACACGACCTTACTTACTTTTTTAAAGGAACTCTGTCCAAGGATAAATACTCAAAGGACGGAAAAGTAATTGTCCGTACAAATGAATTTGGCCGTCAGCTTACAACACAGTATCCGTCAGCCCTCGAAACCACTCGTTGCGGTGTTATGGAAGACTTCGGCAAACAGAATCAGAAGGTTCTTGAGATGTGGTCAGTCGTAAAAGCCAACAAAATATCAACTCTTTCATATATCATGATGGTGATTCTGGGTATACTTGCAATTATGATGCTTATAACCACAATAAAGCGAAAAATGAAAAAAAGAAAAACAAGAAAATAGCCTGTGAATATATGTTTTTAAATCGCCTTTAGTATTGTTAATTTCAACCAGAAAAGAAAGAGGAATCTGTAGAAAACCACTTGCTGATTCCTCTTTTTTGCCACCAAAAAGCAAGAAATATTTTTCCAGAAATTTTTTTAATTTTTTTCAAAAAAGTTGTTGACAAGTCCACATTCTTATGCTATTATAATATGCGTGTCACGGGTTGAACAACTTAATATGCTGGTGTAGCTCAATTGGCAGAGCAGCTGATTTGTAATCAGCAGGTTGCGGGTTCGAGTCCCATCACCAGCTCCAGGGAGAGTTCCCGAGCGGCCAAAGGGGGCAGACTGTAAATCTGTTGTCTATGACTTCGATGGTTCGAATCCATCCTCTCCCACCAAAAATCGACAAGGTTCGACAGAATCTTGTCGATTTTACTTATTACCTATTCCTTCTTCACTATTCCCTAAAAAGACTTGTCGATTTTTGGAAAGTAATAAGTAATAGTGAATAAGGAAGAAGTGAGGTGGCTTTGCTTACGCAAAGCTTTTTTTGATGCATCATTATTGTTCTACCTTGCCACCAAAACAGAACGATTTAGATGACAATCTAGAGCGTTCTGTTTTTTATATTATTGATATTTAATGTTGGTTCTGATAATATATAAATATAATAAGTTTTAAACCAACAAAAAAAACAAATTATGTTGTTCCTTTTATTCTTACTTTCATTTATACTTAAAGTGTAAATTGAAAAGGAGGACTTATTATGAATACAGACAAAATTTTAGCGGAAGCAATAGCAAAGGATTATGCACCAAAGGATAATTCAAAAATAGTTGCCCTGAAAAAACTTGACAAAAAGGCAAAACTTCCGGCAACAATTTTTTCTTACACATTTGGTATTATCTCAGCACTCATTGTTGGCACAGGTATGAGTCTTGCTATGCAGGCAATCGGTAGCGGAACTGCAGCTATTATTGCAGGAATTATCATAGGAATTATAGGTTTCATTCTTTGTGGAATTAACTATCCGATTTATAAAAGGATGCTTGAAAGAGACAAAGCAAAATATGCTTATGAAATTGTTGAACTTGCTCGTGAAATAAGCGAAGAAAAATAAAATGAAAAGGAGGGGTAGCATTGAATAAATCAGAGAGTAAATATTTTAATACTGCCAAAAAGATGGACAAGGCACTTATATCCCTTCTTGAAGAAAAATCTTTTGAGTATATAACAGTTAGTGAAATATGTAAAAGGGCAGAAGTTAATCGTTCTACTTTCTATTTACATTATGAAAATACGGTTGATTTACTCAATGAGACGGCGAGATTTTTACTTGATGATTTTGCTGCATATTTTAATGTTGATGTAGAAAATATAACTAATAAATTTAAGGAGAACTCGCTTGATGAGTTAAATTTTATATCGGATGAGTATTTGCATCCATATTTGTCATATATTAAGGAGAATAGAATTGCATTTTCAACCGTTTTATTACATTCAGTTTCATTTGGATTTAATGAAATCTTTCAAAGGCTTTATGACAATATATTTAATCCGATTTTAGAAAGATACAATTATCCTGCCACTGACAGGAAATATGCTATGATGTTTTATCTTAACGGAATAACCGCAATTGTAACAGAGTGGCTTAAAGACGGATGCGAAAAGACAATCAAAGAAGTATCTCAAATTATTTATGGATGTATATTTGGGCGTGAAAATAACAGCATCTAAACCATTCGGCTCTTCCGGCAAAAAGAAAAATCCATCCTCACTCCTTGTTGTGTGAGGATGAATTTTAGTTAAAACGGAAACAATACTTTTTCGTTTTCCTTTGTCAGCTGTTTTCCGTACTCTGACACCTGAAACACCTCTGCGAAAAGTACAGACTTACCCTTTTCACCGTAACGCCTGATAAGCTTATCTCTATACTTAGCTGCAGGAAGAGCCTCTCTGTATTCACTGTTATTGCTTTTTGTAGGAACGCTAAGTTCTTCTACAGAAAGCATTTTTCCGTCACGGGGTACTCTGGGACTTCTGAGCCATTCAAGACGCTCTGCAGGGTCTTTAGGCACCTCAGAAAGTGCTCCCATCTCATAAGCAAGCCACTCATAAACCTGCGAAACATGACAGTCAAACATTTCATATTTTTCATCAATCACATCATCTATAGCAATTAACACATCAGGCTCAAAAACAGGATTTTTAAATTTATCGTAAAAATACATTATAACGGGCATTTCACGCATAGCCTCTGTCTCGGGACAAAAATGCGGAACTGTCAAAAGATAAGATGCATCCTGCACCAAAAGAGCCACATTACGATGGTCTGCGTGATAATCGTTATTTCTGTGAGTGAAAATAATGTCAGGAGAAAACTCTCTGATATAATTTATCAGCTTTTTTCTTGTTTCTAAATCAGCAATTACTTCACAATCGGGAATGTCAAGAGTTTCATATTCTATCCCCGTAAGCTCTGTCACAGCTTTAAATTCACCTAGCCTGCGCTGTCTTGTTTCTTCAGGGGAAAGTATATGATGTCCATTGCATCCGTTACATACAGATAAAAATCTTACCGTATGCCCTGCCTCTTTGTATTTAAGTGCAATGCCTCCGCTGCGAAAATCGTTATCGTCGGGATGTGCACCTATCATAAGAATTTTCATAATAATCATTTCCTTTTTCATTTTTTAATAAGAACACTTTAACATATAACAGCCCGTTTGTAAAGGAAAAAACAACTCTTTTAAATGCAAAAAATTACTTGTTTTAACATTCTTATTTAAGGAATATCTCGATAACAGGTGCAATCATATCGGGAACCATTTTGGGAATATTGATTATAACATCGTTATCATCCTCGTCCGAAATGGTATCACCCATGTGTACAAACTGCTTGTCCGTAAAGGGAATTTCGCTTGCATCGTGGAGGAACTGAATATAGTCAACCTTACCGCCCATTCCCTCGAGCTTTATAAATCCGTTGGGATATTCAAAAAGGTGAATATAAAGGCGTTTTCCGTCTTCACTCTGAGTGATACGTGTCCCGCGAGGTTCTTTTATTCCGGGTTCACGCATAGTACATCCGTAGATTGAACGGGAGTTATATTTCATCCACTCTGCAAAAACACCAAGGGCGTTGTCGGCACGCTTGTCAAAGTTACCTCTTGCAGTGGGACCTACATTCATAATAAGGTTACCGCCACAGCTTACGTTATTTATAAGAAGCTCAATAAGCATCTTGGGTGATTTCCAGCTCATTTCGTCACGGTGATACCCCCATTTTCCCGAGAAGGTCTGACAGCTTTCCCACACTACAAGCTCGCCCGTTTCGGGATGCTTTACCCAAGTCTCGGGAGTATATTGTTCAGGTGTCCAGAGGTCCTGGTCGATACCTGTACGGTTATTTATAATAATATCGGGGTTAATGCTTCTGATTAAAGCAATAAGTTTTTCGCTTTCCCAGTCGTCCTTACTTTTGCCTTCCATCCATTCGTGCGCCCATGAATGGTAACGAAGGGGTGTTCTTGCAGAAACAGGCATAAGATCGATAGGTCTTTCGGGATATGTATAGTCAAACCAGATAATATCAATCTTTCCGTAGTTTGCGAGAAGCTCACGCACCTGATTTCGCATATATTCAGCATAGGCTTTGATATCTCTTGTTTTGTTCATTTCAGGACCGTTGTCGTGACGGCGGGGATGTGTCCAGTCAACGGGGAACAATGGATGATGCCAGTCAATCAGAGAATAATAGATACCTACACGGAGTCCTGCTTCTCTGAACGCATCGGCATACTCTTTCACAAGGTCTCTGCCAAAAGGTGTATTTGTAATTTTATAATCTGTATAGTCGGAGTCCCACATACAAAAGCCTTCGTGATGCTTGGCTGTGAGAACAACATATTTCATACCTGCCTCTTTCGCCTTTTTTGCCCATTCTTTAGCATCAAAAAGGTCGGGGTTGAAATACTGCATATATTTGTCATACTTATCCTCTGCAGTAAGCTCCTGAGTTTTTACCCATTCGCCTCTTGCAGGCATAGCATAAAGTCCGAAATGGATGAACATACCAAATCTATCGTGAGTAAACCACGCTGTATCACCATCTGTTTTTCTTGTTACATAACTTGACATAAACATCTCTCCTTTTTTCACTTTTCCCAAAAAGGGGACTGTCCCCTTTTTGGGAAATTTTCTCGTTTTGGGGACTGTCCCCTTTTCGAGAAATTTTTACTTTAAATAGATTTCAACTACAGGCACAATCACATCAGGAATCATTTTAGGGATATTTATTACAACATCGTTGTCCTTTTCGCCCGATACTGTATCGCCCATATGTACGAACTGCTTGTCCGTAAAGGGAATTTCGCTTCCGTCGTGAAGGAACTGCACGTAATCAACCTTGCCGCCCATTCCCTCGAGCTTTATAAATCCGTTGGGGTATTCAATAAGGTGGATGTAAAGACGTTTTCCATCATTACTCTGTGTGATACGTGTTCCGCGGGGTTCTTTTATTCCGGGTTCACGCATAGTACATCCGTAGATTGAACGGGAGTTATATTTCATCCACTCTGCAAAAACGCCAAGGGCGTTGTCGGCACGCTTGTCAAAGTTACCTCTTGCAGTGGGGCCTACGTTCATAATGAGGTTACCGCCACAGCTTACGTTGTTTATAAGAAGTTCAAGGAGCATTTTCGGAGTTTTCCAGCTCATTTCGTCACGGTTATAACCCCAGCTTCCGGAAAAGGTCTGACAGCTTTCCCAAGTAACAATCTCCCCTGTTTCGGGATGTTTAACCCAGTCTGTTGGCGTGTACTGCTCCGGCGTCCAGAGGTCCTGGTCAATGCCCATACGGTTATTCACAATGATTTCAGGCTGAAGCTTACGGATAACCTCCACAAGCTTTTCACTTTCCCAATCGTCTTTACTTTTTCCTTCCATCCATTCCTTTACCCACCAGTGGTACTGTCTGGGATCTGTAACTGCATCAACCTTCGGTTTATTGGGATATGTAAAGTCGAACCACAGAATGTCAATCTTTCCGTAATTTGTAAGAAGCTCCGTTACCTGATTACGCATATACTCGGCATATTTTTTCATATCACGGGTTTTGTTCAGTTGTTCTGCATCAGGCTCGCAACGGCGAGGGTGATTCTGGTCAATGGTAAAATCGGGATGATGCCAGTCAATAAGCGAATAGTAGAAGCCTACCTTTAACCCCTCTGCACGGAAAGCCTCCACATATTCTTTTACAAGGTCTCTTCCGAAAGGTGTGTTTGTGATTTTGTAATCTGTATATTTTGAATCAAACATACAGAAGCCTTCATGATGCTTTGTTGTAAGAACGGCATACTTCATTCCTGCCTCTTTAGCCTTTCTCGCCCATTCTTTTGCATCGAAAAGGTCGGGATTAAAATACTTAAAATATTTATCGTACTTTTCCTCCGATATAAGTTCATAAGTTTTAATCCATTCGTGACGTGCAGGCATTGCATAAAGTCCGAAATGGATGAACATACCGAATCTGTCCTGGGTAAACCAAGCGGTGTTACCGTCAGTTTTCTTTGTTACATAGCTTGACATAAAAATCCTCCTTGACAATATATAAATTGTGTAATAGTATAAATATGTACTTTATATTTTCAATATAGCAAAACACCCCGTATATTTCAATGAAGTTTTTATTATTAAATATGGAGATTTTATTATGAACAATCTTTTTTCTCCCGATGTTATAAACAATATAAAGCTGTCTTTACTTGGATGTAACAGCGTAGTTCTTGACGAAAACTGGAAAAGCAATATGTTTTCAAGCCCTTATTCAAGGCTTTATTTTATTAAAAACGGTGACGGTTTTATAAAAACAGAAAATGGTACTGTAAAGCTCAAAGGCGGAAATGTATATCTTATTCCTGCAGAGTTCAGGTTTTCCTACGGATGTACACACCTTGAAAAAATATTTTTCCACGTGTCCGTTACCACCCCTGACCGCTATGACCTTTTTTCAAACATACAAAAGGTTTGCTCTATGCCCTTTTCCCCTGAGGAATATGACCGCCTTAAAAGATTGACAGAATCTGCAGAAAGTTACGAAAAGTTATTTGAAATAAAGGCATTTCTTATGAAAACAATGTCAAAATTTGCATCGGATTTTTCCGAAGCCGAGACACCCGCTAAAAAGCACGGTGAAATTGTAAAAAACGTAATTTCCCTTATAAGTCACAATCTGTCAATAAAGACAGATGTGAAACAGTTTGCCCAAAGGCTTTTTATATCCGAAAGCAAGCTCCGTAATGTGTTTTTAAAGGAAATGGGAATTCCCATCGGAAAATACATCGACGATATGATTTTCATAAAAGCAAAAGAGCTGCTCGCAAAGGAGCAGCTCTCAATAGCTGAAATAAGTGCAGAACTTGGTTTCTGCGACCAGTTTTATTTTTCAAGAAGGTTCAAAGAAAAATTCGGTGAAACACCAAGCAGTTTCAGGAAAAACACGCCGGAAGAGTTTATATAACATCATTAAGAGGCTTACCTTCTATGAAAGCCTTAATATTGTCAGCCGTCATACTTATACACCGTTCCCTTGCCTGCACAGAACCCCACGCAATATGAGGTGTATAAACAATTTTTTCCTTATTTTTGACATTCATAATCGGTGAATCTGCCTTTGGCGGTTCCTCGGAATACACATCAATTGCCGCACCTGCTATAACACCGTCATCAATAGCCTCCTGAAGTGCTGCCTCATCAATAACACTGCCTCTGCCGACATTTACTATGACGGCAGTTTTTTTCATCATTTTTAATTCCGCATCTCCGATAAGGTGATGCGTTTTTTCGTTAAGGGGTGCGTGCACCGTTATAATATCGCACTCAGAAAAAAGCTTTTCAAGAGGCACCTCGAGATAATTTTCTTTTCGTACTGCACCGCTTATACTGCTGTAGCATACATCGGCACCAAAAGCCGCCGCACAATCTGCAACCCTTCTTCCGATAGAGCCCATACCAATTATGCCCCATTTCTTGCCCTCAATCTCGAAAAATCTTTTCGCAAGATGATTTGCAACACCACTCTTTGAATAAGAGCCGTCTTTCACGAAATCGTCATAATAACGCAAATTCTCAATAAGTGCAAACAGAAGAGCAAACGTATGTTGACACACGCTGGCAATGCAATATCCCGGTACATTTCTGACTTTGATACCGTGAGCCTTACAGTATTCAATATCAATATTATTATACCCGATTGCAAACACACAGATAAGCTTAAGATTTTTTGCAGTCTTTAAAACCTTCTCATCAAGCAAAACCTTATTAAGAACAACAACATCTGCATCCTTTATACGCTCTGCTGCTTCATCAGGTGCGGTATTTTCGTATATAACCGTTTCCCCAAGTGCCTCGATAGATTTAAAATTCATATCGCTGCCCATTGTAAGTGTATCGAGCAATACTATTTTCATCAGTTATCCTCCAGTTTTTTAAGCTCCTTCATATCAGCATCCGAATTATCATTATTCTTGTTATTTTTAAGAATTTTAAGGTCTGAGAAATTAAACTCTGTAAGCTGAGCTTCTGATTCTCCGTCAAGCTTTACTTTCGCGATTCCCTTAAGCATAGTTACACTCTGTACAACACCTTTTCCCTGTGGTGTGGAAACAATTGCTCCTACCGCGGGAGCAATCTTATAATATTCGTCGTAACAGTTCTGCTCATATTTAAGACAGCACATAAGTCTGCCGCAATTTCCTGAAATTTTTGTGGGATTAAGGCTAAGCCCCTGCTCTTTTGCCATTTTAATTGATACAGGATGAAATCCGTCAAGAAAGCTGTGACAGCAAAGAGTCCTGCCGCAGATGCCTATACCGCCAAGCATCTTTGCCTCGTCACGGATACCTATCTGGCGAAGCTCAATTCTCGTTCTGAATACAGAAGCAAGGTCTTTTACAAGTTCGCGGAAATCAACTCTGCCATCTGCGGTAAAGTAAAATAATATTTTATTAGCATCAAAAGTATATTCAACATCTACAAGCTTCATATCAAGCTTGTGTGCTGCTATTTTTTCTTCACATATCAAAAAAGCTTCTTTTTCTTTCTTTCTGTTTTTTTCCACCTGAGCATGATCCTCAGGAGTAGCTAGTCTTACTATTTCTTTAAGAGGGGCAACTATTTCCTCTTCAGAAACTTCTTTTACTGCCATAGAAACTGTGCCGTATTCAAGCCCTCTTGCAGTTTCAACAATTACAGCCTGTCCGACTGAAGGTTCAAATTTTCCCGGTGCAAAAAAGTACGCCTTACCTGTTTCTTTAAATTTAACTCCTACTACCTTTACCATGGATATCCTCCCAACAATTTATCAGCATATTTACAATCCATAAATCATATTTCATAGAAACATTCAATCCAGACCGTACTGCTGCTGTTCTTTCTATAATACTGAGCATCGAAGAAGCCGTTACTTTTTTGCAGAAGGCTTCTATAATTTCCCTCATATCTGAATTGATTATACGTCCGCCTATTTTCATAGCCAGCACATCACGCATAAAGCCCGTAAATAAGTCAAAATACAAATCACACACTGCAAATGAAGTTTTTGGAGATTTTACTCCAAAAACATCTGCCACTTTAAAAATTGATAGCCTGTCTTCTGCCAGAGAAGCAAATGCCCTGAATGCTTTTTCCCTTGTTTCAAAAAACTCCTCATTTTCACAAAGGTCAATTGCCCTTCCTATAACTCCACCGCTATAAAGAGCAATAAAATCCAGAAGATCACGTTTTAAAGGATATTGCCTTAATACATATTTTTTTATTTCTTCCTCTTTAAAAGGCTCAAAAACTACTTTCGTACCTCGCGACTGAATAGTTGGAAGCAGCATTTTTACATTTTCCGAAAGAAGGATTATAACAGCATACGCCGGAGGCTCTTCAAAGGATTTTAAAAGTGCATTCTGTGCATCGCTATTCATATTGTCTGCATTTCTTACAATAATAACCTTTCGCTTTGAAAGAGCAGGTTTTATATAAAGCTCCTCATTCATGCTTCTGATGTCTTCCACCTTAATAGAGCCGCTTTCCCCTACTATTATAAGGTCAGTATGCGTATTCGCCGCGTGTTTTTTACAATCCGGACATTCTCCGCAAGGCTTTATATCGCCGGTACAATGTATGGCATTTGCAAAAATACGTGCGGCTGTAAATTTTCCAATGCCTTTTATTCCTTCAAAAATATACGAATTGCCTACATTGCCGGTACGTGCTGAGTTTAAAAGCATACGGAAGGCTTTCTGCGTTGTAAGATAACCTGCCATTATCTTTGCCTTTCTTTAATAATATATTTTTTTATTATAAGAATAATTATGTGGTTTATTATAAGTGCCGCAGCAGAAACTACCGCACCGATAAGAATCCCGTTTAAAACGCGCATATATATTGTAGCTACACCTGTAAACACATGACAGAAGCTATTCATTACAGACGCAAACAAAATGCCGCTTGCTGTGGCAAACACCCACTGTAAAACAGTGCATTTGGTGTTTTTTATATAATAAATAAACAGTACAAATGCAGGCCAGCCAACAAGAAATTCTTTAGTTCTGGGACGCGCCTCCATAAGCTCCGTTATGGTGTTACGCATAAGAGCCTCTATTGAAGAAATTGTAGTCACATTACCGCTTCTTCTGATATAAGTCATTGCCACAAACAGCACTACGCCTGCCGCAAGAACCCAGTAAACCTTTATATCAGCAAAAAGCACTTTTTTGATATTTTCTCGACTTATAGTCTTGTATGAAAAACCTGTAAATGTTATTCCGTACACTATAAGCGAAAAAAGAATAGGTGCCATAAGAGAAATCTTTATTCCTTTAAAGGTCAGAATGTTTAAATAATAATCAAGACCGCTTAAAAGAGAAGCCTGCACAGTAGCACAAATAAGCATAAGTGCCAGTGCCATAACAATTGTTAAAACAAAGAAAACAACAGGAGAAGTTTTCTCTTTTATATTCTTAATAAAAATCATCACTGCAAAAATACAAAAGCATGGAGCGACAATTGCAAAAAGTGTGGGATACAGGTTCAATATACTCTCAGGTGCTATAAATGTTATTGCAACAGAAGCCAGTCCGCCTGCAGCTGCCAGAAGTCTTATTTTAGTAAAAGCCTTTTTCATAACCCACTCAAGCATCATAAGACACATAAGAATCATTAAAAGCATTACTGCAGCACTTGTAAGTTTTCTGTTCACGTTATAGTCATACGCCATAGAATAGCTCTTTGTGTTATATCCCATAGCATTCAGTTTTTTCGTTATTTTGCCAATTGCTTCGTTTGTTAATTCACCTTTTTCCCCAATAGTATTGTTGCCGTTAGTAAGCTGTTTTACAACAACAAACCTTATGTTTCGGTCGATAACAGAATTTATAATCTGACTGTAGTATTTTTCATATACCGTCTCACCTGTTATAGAAGCATCATAGTCTATAGCTTCATACCCTCTCAGCACTCTTCCCTTTGCACTTTTTATAAGTGCCTTATAGCCAATGGGGTTCTGGTTTGCAAGCTGTGTGGGGTTTTCAGTCAGAACAAGGTAAAGATTGTACTTTTCAATAAGCTTGCAAAATTCAGTATAGTTCTCTTTTGCAAACTTATCCTTTTCCTTGTCCCTGTAGTTCGGCTTCAGGTTAAGAAATTTTACGTTATACTTTTCAATAAGCTTGCCTATTTCATCAATATATTTTGTGTTTTTATATGCACCAAGCTCTATAAGAAGCGACGGTGCTAATCCGCTTTTTGCAATATGCTCAAGCTTCTTCTCATCAAATCCGATTGTAACCTGCCATGCCTGACCTACACCCTCATACATGACATATACGTCTGCTCCAAGCTCAGTTTCTATTTTTTTGTATTCATCCTTTCGGAATCTTGCAGGAATCCATTTTGCAAGATATCCTTTACATTCATCACGCTTGGTAATAATAACATAACTGTCATTATGAATTTTTTTATCGTTTTCAAGCTGTTTAATAATTGCTTCACTTTCATCATCATATTTATGACAAAGAACGTTATATTTTATTGCCGTAACATAACCGTCAGATGCCAGTGAATTAAGAGTTTCTTCTACCAGAAGAGCTGTTCCTGCACCATTCTTTTCAGCACCTCTTAATGCATCATTAAGCTCTTGTGCACTAAGAATTATTTCAGCGTTATTGTAGTTCAGTGCCATTACAACATCGTTATTTTTCTGTTCGTTTTTCACACGGATACCAAAAGAAGGAAGAACCAACAGAAAAAGCATAACAAAAATTATAAGCTTTACTATAAAACTCTTTTTAGACATATCACAATCTCCTCACTGCGGATTCTCCGCATTTCTGCCCTTTATAATTACCTTAACTATACCGCTTACAAAAAGCACTATACAATATACTATGCCGCAAAGGCAAAGGGGAAGTATAAAGCTGAATTTACCCTGAGAAACCTCGGGAAGTGTAAGACGGAACACTACAAACACAATAAACGCCGCTATACTCGCAAGAAGTATCTTAAGTAAATTTTTTACAAACGGTTTATCTATATAGTTACCGGTAACCTTTCCTATAGCAACGGCAATCACCACTGCATACAACACAAACAGTACAGTTGTGCTTGCAGCTATACTTACTGCCCCTTTATCCTGAATCAGAAAATTAACAATAAATTTCAGTACTATCACGCCAAGAGTTCCTGCTACAGTATAGGAATACTTTGAATCAAGATATAAAATTTTATTAAACAATTCCTGACACGCATACCCGAAAACCCCGATGGTATAAACCGCAAATAAAACTGCCGTACTCTTTACAAGCTCACCCGTAAAGGAGCCACGCTCATAAAGCAGTGATATTATGTTTTCGCCAAAGCATACCGTCACAAGTATAAATGGCAGAAAGATTGAAAACATAATTGTCACCATATACTGGAAAAGCTCTTTTACATATCCGATATTTCCTTCTTCATAATTACGGCTTATTGACGGAAACACCACATTACTCATCGCAACCACAAACACGCTTGCAATAGTTACAAAAAGGTTTGATGCGTAATTAATTGTAGATGCTGCACCGCTTTCACCCGTAACAAAAGCCTTATCAATCATAAAACAAACCTGAAACATCATATTGGATATAAAAATCCACAGAAGCTCATTCCTACCCTTGCTTTTCTGAGAAGGTTTATTATATTTACAGGAGAAAAGCCTGTACCCTTTCTTGTAAAAAGCGGGAAGCTGAATTACAATATGTAAAAGCCAGCCTATTGTTGTGACAATACTCACTGTCATAATATCAATATTTTTCACAAAAAGGGAACCGATAATAACAATATTAAATGGCAAACTCATAACTGAGCTTATAAAAAAAACTTTGTTATTCTGAAGAACGCCTGAAATAATATACGCGATTATTACAAACACAAATGACGGAAGCATCACATACATCAGCTTCACTGCCAGGGCGATATTTTCCCCATCAAGCCCCGGAAGCAGAAGGCTTACAATCGGTCTTGCAAGAATTGCCATACAGATTGCTGCAATTACACAAACAAGTGTAGTCTTTCTTATAAAATGGGACACATATCCCCGGTTTTCTTCTTCTCCCGAATGTTCTGCCTTGTTAAGATTTTTTATAACAAGGGTTGAAAGGGCAACCCCTATTCCCGTAAAAATCAGATTCACAAGGCCGAATATCTGAAAGTACATATCAGTGTACACGCTTGCACCGAATACTGAAGCAAAGAAAATATCCCTTAAAAATCCAAGGCCTTTTGCAAGCAGTATTCCAAGCACAACCATTACGTATGCCATACCGTTCACCTGATACACCCACCTATCCTATTATATCTATAATATAATACACCAAAAGAGGGTATATAGTCAAGGTTTAAATAAAAATAGGGATGTAAAAAGCCAAGTTTTTACATCCCATTTAAATCATCCGATATTTTTCAGTGCTTCTGCAAGTGCCATTGAAACCTGGTCCGGACAGCTTGTGCCGCGTCCGTTACAGTCAATGCCACGCATTTTTTCAATAGCATCCTTTGCGTACATTCCTTTTAAAAGTGACATCAGCCCCTGTGTATTTCCGCTGCAGCCACCTACAATTTTTATATCGCGGATTATTCCGTCCTCTGAAAGGTCTATTACTGTCTTCCTTGAACAAACCCCTCTGTTAGCATACTCTGTAATCATATTCTTTATTTATCCTCTTTTTCTTCCTGTGTGTTTGCATCATTTTCTATGCCATCAACAAATACGTTTACCGTAACATTTTCGAGACCTGCAAATTCCTCCACCGCATTTTTAACTGCACACTGAAGATTGTAGCCAACCTCGTTAATCTTTACGCCAAACTTAACGGTAACATGAACCTCAATCACTGCACCGTCCTCTGTCATGTCTACCTTTATGCCCTTTGCTGCCGCTTTTTTCCCAAGAAGGTCCCCCCAGCCACTGCCGGAGCCAAGACCTGCAACGCCACTTACTTCTCTCGCAGAAATTGCACTGATACGTACAATAACCTCTTCAGAAATTTTTATACTTCCGCCATCTGTCATTCTGATATCTTCAGCCATATTTATTCATCCTTTCTTCTGTAATCAAAGTTATCTTAACACTATTCTACCACCTTCGGGAAAAATAATCAAGATTTTTCTTTTAACCGCATAAGATTCGGATAACTACTGTCACGCTAGCGTGACAGTAGTTGAACCTTATGCGGTTTTAAAAGGTATATTTTCTCCAAAAGTGCGTAAAAATCCTTGAAAATACGAAAGTATTATCTGCTGATTTTTACTTCTTTTAAAAAAAATCTACTATTTTAAAACTTCG
>JAZPYX010000099.1:0-8378 GCA_045544395.1 Clostridia bacterium | reverse complement strand
TAGCAAAAAGGCACAAAAACGAAGAAAAATCGAATAAAATGAGATTTTTCAACAAAATAAGATAATTCTATGATTTAGAAACTGTCTATATTTCGTATTATTATTGCCTTTTTGCGGTCTGGACTTTTTTTACATCCCCTTTGACTTGAACACGATGCTGAAAAAAGTGGCACGCTTCTTTTTTGCGAAAAACCATATCATTTCAGTTAAATTTTGTGCTTTATCAGATATTGTTCTATGTGAAAACAGGCGTTATAATAAAGTCATAGTCAGAAATGACAACTAAAATTTTAAATGAGGTGTTTATATGAAAACTGCAGTTTTAATCGGCGCAGGTCCACGAGGCAGACTTGCATATCTTGACTTTCTTGAACAAAACGACATCAGACTTATCGGTGTTGCTGACCCAATAAAGTCGAACCGCGACTGGGTTCAGGAGCATTACGGTGTGGCAGATGATATGTGCTTTGAAAGCTTTACCGAGCTGGAGACATTGGGGAAAATCGCAGACATTGCTTTGATTTGTACAAACGACCGTGACCATCTTGCACCCTTCAGAATTTGTTCAAAGCAGGGTTATCACATTCTTCTTGAAAAACCCATTTCTCCTTTCCCCGAAGAAGTTGCGGAGGTCGACAATATAGCAGACAATTACGACAAAACACTTATGATTTGTCATGTACTTCGTTACACTCCTTTCTTTGTAAAGATAAAAGAACTTATAGACAGTGGCAAAATCGGTAAGATTATGTCAATTAACCATAACGAAAATATGGCTTATTGGTTTGCCGTAAATAGCTTTGTCCGCGGTAAATGGAGAAATGACAACACCACATCTCCCATTATTCTTGCAAAGTGCTGTCACGATATGGATATTCTTACATACCTTACAGGAAAGAGATGTCTTCGTGTTTCATCTTTTGGTAATACAGGTTTCTTTAATGAGGCCAACGCCCCCGAAGGAAGCGGCACAAGATGTGTTGTTGACTGTAAAATTGCAGACGAATGTCCCTACAATCCCATAAAATTCAACATCAATCCTCCTCCGAACATTGCGAAATTCCGTGTTCCCGGATATATTGAGGACGAGGAAAGTCTTAAAGAAGACCTCAGAACAAGTGACTGGGGCAAGTGTGTGTTCCGTTGCGACAACAACGTATGCGATCATCAAGTCCTTGCTATGGAATTTGAAGATAACATCACTGTTGTATTCACTGTATCAGCATTTACGTATGACCATTCAAGAACTATCAAAGTTATGGGCACATACGGTGAAATAGGCGGCGACCTTGACACAGGTGAAATAGAGCTTAAGATTTTTGGTGAACACGAAACCGAAAAATTTAAAATTGAAAGCGATTTTACAAAGCATGGCGGTGGAGATGAAGGCATCGTAAGAGCTTTTGCTCAGTGTGTAAACGGTGATCAGGGAGCAAACAAATCTCCTGCCAAAGAATGTCTTCATTCACATATGATTGCATTTGCTGCAGAAGAAGCAAGAAAAACAGGCACTGTTGTAGATGTAGAAGAATACACAAGGCGATTTAAAGAAAATGTATAGTAAAAAGGGAAAGTAAAAAATATCATTTTAATTTATCCTTTTGCATGCTGTGTCGGGGAGACACCGTATTTCTTTTTAAATGCACGGCTGAAATACAGTGGGTCAGTGTATCCTGAAGAAGCAGCCACTTCGGAAATACTTGTATAATCACCGCTGTCAATAATGGCTTTCGCGTGGGAAAGGCGTCTTGATATAATATATTTTTGAGGACTTGTGCCGTAGTGTGCCTGAAAGATGTCACGAAAATATGTTCCGGATATACCGCAAAGTTTATGTAATTCTTCTATGTTCAGATTGCAATTGTAAATGTGGAGTTTCAAATGTGAAATAGCAGGGGAAATAATATTTATTTTTCCGTTGTCAATGTAGATCTGATTTTCAAGTCCTTCTATATATGACAAGAGATTATAGAAAACCGCATAACACCTGTATTTTTCAGCTTTGTTTCCGAAAGACCATAAGGAAGGAAGATTTCCTGCAAATTCCTCGGCATCCTGAAAACCGTCAAAGGAATAGGAGGATGCTTTTGCATTTGTAATGTCCCCGTCAAAGCTTATGGAAACAGATTGACAAGGAACATCCGATAATATGTTAAATTCATAACTGGAATTTTTTGGCAGAAAAACGATTTCGCCGGGGTGCAGGTCGATATGAAAGCCGTCAAAGGAATAACGTGTGCAACCGGATGTGCGAAGTAAAAATAAGTTGTGTTTTCTGCAGGAAACAAACGAATGATGGTGTTTTGCGGTGCCTGAAGTGATATTAATGATTTTTAAATTTTCTATGTTTTCAAACATGATGATACCCCAACACGATAAAATATTCCATTAAATTCTAACATAAAGATAAGGCGATTACAATACCGCTAAAAGAATTTGTTGTGAAAAATCCATATGGTTGCGGTTAATCTATGTACATTTTTTTTGTTGATGTTATAATTGAAGTCGGGATGTTGCAGAAAGGAGTGAGATTATGGCAATCACAAAAAACAGTGTAGATATGATTAACGGTCCTCTTTGGAAGAAAATGACGAAGTTTTCACTTGTATACATGTTAACGATGTCGCTGCAACAGTTATACAATGCAGCAGACGTTATGGTGGTTGGCAGATTTGCGGGGGAAGAGGCATTGGCAGGTGTTGGTACATGCTCGGTACTTGTAAACCTGTTCCTTAATTTTATTATGGGTTTAGCAGCAGGTATAACGATTGTTGTGGGTCAGGCAATAGGAGAAAGTCAGGGCGATACAAACAGCGACAGTGTAAGTCAGGCTGCACATACCTCAATTGCACTGGCGATATACAGTGGTCTTGTCATAACAGGGGCGTGCCTGCTTTTCTCAAAAGGTCTTCTTTCTATAACGGGGGTTCCTGAAAATGTTATGGGCGAGGCTTCCAAATATCTTCGTGTCATGGCACTTGGTTATGTGCCGTCGCTGATATATAATTTCGGTTCAGCTATACTTCGGGCTAAAGGCGATACAAAAAGACCTCTTTACATAGTGGCAATATCAGGTGTTATTAATGTTGTGCTTAACCTTGTGTTTGTATGTGTTTTTAAAATGGCAGCAAGCGGTGTTGCTCTTGCAACCGTTATTTCAAAGGTTTTCAATGCTGTTATAATATTGCATATTCTTTGCCGCGAAAATGACGGCACAAGAATATATCTGAAAAAAATACGCGTTTATAAAAAACCCTTCTTAAAAATTCTTAAGCTTGGACTTCCGTCGGGAATACAGAGTGCCGTTTACTCGGCTTCCAATATATTGGTACAATCAAGTGTAAACAGCTTTGGCAGTGCTGCTATTGCAGGAAGTGCTGCAGCAGCAAGTATAACTGAATTTTACAATATAATGTTTAACAGTGTTTATCAGAGTTCCATTGTGTTTACAAGCCAGAATTACGGAGCAAGAAAATTTGACCGTATTAAACGAATATTTGGCATAGGTGTACTTTTTGTAGCTGCTCTATGGGGACTACAGTCTTTGATAACATTCTTCTTCGGAAGAATTCTGATAGGATTTTATGCGACTGAACCGAAGGTTATAGAATGGGCGATGCGTAGGTTTATGATAATTGGTTACAGTTACGGTTTCTTGGGATTTTCTAATGTATTAAGTGGTGGTCTCCGCGGTATGGGTGCTTCTGTTATAAATATGATAACTTCAATTATAGGTGTGTGCGGAATACGTATCGTATGGATTTTGACTGTTTTTAAAGCTATAGGTACATTTGAATCGTTATTCTGGTGTTATCCCATATCATGGCTGGGAGTATCGATTCTGCATGGAATAATGTTTGTTGTTGTATTTAAAAAAGCGAAAAAGAATATGTATGCCTGAAATTTCAATTATGGGGACGGAACAGCCGTTCCCTTTTTGTTGGTAAAAAAGTCATAAAAGCAGTTGAATACGGAAAAATAATATGGTATAATAAATTGATATGTAACATTGTGTGCTGACTTGGGGTACATAATGTCCGTTCGGATAAAAGTATTTAAGGATAGAGGAAGAAAATATGGGAAAATATTTAAAAAAGGTTTTCTGCGGCGTGCTTTCCTTTGTTTTAATCAGCAGTTTTTCGGCAGGATTTGTAACTGCGGTAGACATAGGGGATGTCGTAGACAAAATTTTATATACAGATATTGTAACCTACATTGAAGGTGTAAAAGTCCCTTCCTACAATATTAAAGGAAGGACTGCGGTTGTAGTGGAAAATCTCAACAAAATCGGGAGTGGGATTAATTTTGGTGTGTCGTTTGATGAAAAGACACGCGTGCTTACTGTTCGTGATACTGATGTTTATGCAACAGGCTCAAAAACTCCAGTGGCTCACCAGGACAAGTATTCTTCGCTGGCTGTTGGAACTCCTGTGGGAGATGTTCTTTATACGGATATTAAAACGTATTTTGAAGGCGAGCTTATTGAAAGCTTTAATATTGGCGGTCTGACTTGCGTGTATGCCGATGATTTAGGAAAATTATGTGGTGAATACGTATGGAGCGAGGAAGAAAGGACTGTTAATGTATATAAAAAGAATAGCGAGGCAAAGGGCCTGAGAAAGGTAGGGGCATGGCGTGCCCTTAATGCTATAGACTCTGCAGCACAAAAGGAAAGTTCTTTCAGACGCTGGGCAGAGCCGTTCACGTCTTACGTAATTGCAAACAGTGATAATACTTTTACTGCTGTGGAAATTACTGAAAATGTAAATATTGAGACCTATGACAGTAAGTTTAAATATATTAATTCTTTTGCAATAAAAAAAGAACTTCCACTTTTCGGGAACCTTTATACAGGTAAAGAATACAACTATATTGCTTTTGGACAGGAAAATCTTTCAGAGGATGATTCATGCGAAGTTATAAAAATAGTTGTCTATGATAAAAGCTTTGTGAAAGTCCGTGAGGTTTCAGTAACAAATTGTAATACAAGGGTTCCTTTTGCTTTTTCCGGATGTGATATGTATGAAGATGACAGATACCTTGTTTTGCACACGGCTCGCAGTCAGTATAAGGAAGGGGATACGAGTCCTCAGACACAACTTACGGTGGTTGTTGATAAAAAGACATGGAAAGTATGTAACATTATTGGAAAATATCAGTATAATCACACCAGTCATGCTCTTCAGGAATTTGTAAAAATTGACGGAGACAAAATCGTAACTGCGAATCTTTCGGATACAACCCCGCATCGCGGTGTGTTCTTGCAGGAAATGGATTTTTATGTAAATGTTCTTAAAACAACAGGAATTTTAACTGCAGGTGGAGCGTTTGGTGCTAATGCAACTGGTGGAATGATAGGCGGCCTTGAAATTTCTGACAGTGGATATCTTGTTCCGGTAAGTGCAATTGATTATTCAAAGAATGTAACATTTACAGATACTGCAATTACCGGTGTAAACAAAGAGACCCGTAATATATATGTTTTATGGACTGATAAGAAGAATTCAACCCAGCGACACACTTGTCTTGCATACTATACGGATACTGAATATACCGGTGGTATTCCGTATATAGTAAAGCTTGTTGACGGAAACTTTATGGTGCTGTGGCAGATGTTTGGAAAAGAAAATACGTCTAAAGATATCTGCTATGCCTATATTGACAAAAGCGGGAACCTGATAGGAAGTGTACAAACTGCTAAAGGGCAGCTTTCTGACCTTTGTGAGCCGGTTGTTTTTGCAGATAGAGTTGTATGGTATGTGAATACGGCTTCGGGGCGTGATTTCTACAACATAAAAGTTGAAGTTCCGGAGTACACACAGATAACAACAGACCTGGACGGCAATACTGTTTCTCTGGGAACGAAGCCCGGAAATTTTCGCGGTGAAACTAATTTAAAGGAAAGTGAACGAGTAGACAGTGATCAGACAAGTATAAATGAATCTCAGGAAAGCACCAAAAAGCCAACCCTTTCAAAAAAACCAAATAAAAATACGGAGGTAGACGGAATATGAAAAAAATAATTGCAATCATTTTAGCATTGGTAACAGTACTTACTGCAGGAGCAGCTTTTGCGGCTGATTATAAGGTTGTGGTAAATGGAGAGGAAATCGTTTTTGACCGCCAACCGGTTGTGGAAAACGGGGTAATATTTATTCCTTACAGGTTTGTTGCAGAAAAGCTTGGTGCAAAAGTCAGCTGGCATCAGGAAACAAAGACTATTTTTTCAGAATACAGCGGAGCAATTGTAACAACTCAGATTGGTAACGAGCTTATGTTTGTAAACGATGCTACACACAATCTGGAAAACGCTCCTGTTCTTCTTGTTGACAGAACAATGGTAAGTGGTGATGTTTTTGAAAAAGGTATGGGTGCAAAGGTTACAGTGGATGAAGAAACAATGACTGTTTTTATTGAAAAATAACATAAAAATCACCTGAGATAGATTGAAAATAGCATAATATTTGACTTAAACATATAATATAAAAGGGATTAAATCCGGCTAATGTTTAAGGAGAGTGATATTATGTCTGTTACAGCAAAATTTTTTCTTGGTGCGAATTCTGAAAATGGATTTAAATCGTATTTTAAGCAGCTGCAGGAGCCTGAAAGGTCCTTGCGGCTGCTTATTTTAAAAGGTGGCCCCGGAAGCGGAAAGTCTACTCTTATAAGGAAAGTAGCTTTTTATGCCCAAACAAAGGGAAATCAGGTAGAGTTTATTTCATGTGCATCAGATCCTGAATCCCTTGACGGAATAATTGATAAAACTTCGGGCTTTGCAATTATTGATGGCACTGCTCCGCATACAGAAGACCCTATGCTTCCGGGAGTAAAGCATCATATTTTGTATACGGGAGAAATGTGGAATGAGGAAAAGTTAAGTGAAAACGGGGAGGAAATAGCTTTTTTCAGTGACCTTACAGGGGAGTATCACAGTGCCGCTACGGCATACATTCGCAGTGCAAGTGCATTGTTGACGGAAAACCTTAATGTCAGTAAAAAATATACTGATAGTGCTAAAATAGCTGAATTCATAAAGAAAGTGTCGTCCGGCTTTAAAAATGAAAATAAACCAAGTCATGAAGAAACCAGACTTCTCAGTGCGGTTACGGTAGGAGAAATAAAGTTCTTTGAAGAAACATTGCATCTGTTTGCAGATAAAGTATACATCCTGAAAGATGAATGGGGCGGTGCTGCTGATAAAATCATGAAGGGTATCAGAAATATCGCTAAGCTTTACGGAATGAAAATTATTCACTGCCCCTGCTCCGTTATGAATCAAAAAACTGACCATATTATTTTACCTGAAATAAGACTGGCAATATCCCTTGAAAATAGATTTTTAAGCGGAAGTCAGGGCGAAAGTATTAAGGCAGAAGCTTTTTATACTACGGGAATTGACCGTGTTGTTATGGAAAAGCGGAGTGCCGATGCTGAAAAGCTTCTGTCAAAAGCTGCCGGCTATGTAAAAACAGCTAAGAAAACCCATGACAGACTTGAAAGATTTTATGTAAATGCGATGAATTTTGATAAATCTGACGAGCTTTTTCAAAGAATAATTAAAAAATTTTACTGATAAATCATTCTTTTTCGGTAAATTTTTGCTTAAAAAGATTGACTTTTTGGTCTTGTCATTGTAAAATAGAATGGTCTTAGAGTTAATCTCGGACATCGGAGGTATATGATGAATAACAGACTAACAAAACAGGAAAAGGAAAGTCTTGACAATAAAATAGTGTTTTCTTCAGTTGCTTTACTTTTATACGCTTTGCTTCTTGCGTTTGTTCAGCGTATGTCTGCGTCGCCCGTTACGGTAAATGGTGCTATTGCTTTTATTGAAATCCTCAGATGGGTTGCACTTGCGGGGGCGATGTGTTGTGCTGCGTGGAGTGCTTATAAAGAGAAAAAGGGATTCTTTATATACTGTGCAGCTTGCCTTTTTGTTTTCTTGAGTACAACGGTTCTCAAGTTCTGTACTCAGAGAAGTAGCGAGGTGCCATATTATATAAATTATGCTGCTCTTTTGGCAATATTTATTCTTGTGCAGGCTTATTCTTTTATCAAAACACATGGCTTGTTCGATAAAAAGGCTATAAAATGCATTTTTACGGCAGTTTGTGTATTTGTTGCTGTTTTGTTTGCAGTGATAAGCATTATGAATGTCAATCGCGTATTTTTTTAATAATTAAATAAGAGGCTGTGATAAGTTCAAAATATCACAGCCTCTGTTTTTTTGACGTATAGGAAATTACTATTTTTATGTTGTATTTATAAATGACAGAAAATTTGTTCAGGAACAAAGAAGATGCCATTTTGAACGCCAAAATGGCGAAAAGCGTCGGGGGATTTCGATTTCCCCTTTCCGTTTGAAACAATGT
>JAZPYX010000098.1:0-63654 GCA_045544395.1 Clostridia bacterium | reverse complement strand
ATATTAAGAAACAAAACTTGATTAGTAATTTCTAAACCAATTCGTTTATTCCTTACGCCCCTGCGAGGTCGTTTTAAGGGGTTCGGGGGAAATCGAAATCCCCCGACGCTTTTCGCCATTTTGGCGTTCAAAATGGCATCTTCTTTGTTCCTGAACAAATTTTCTGTCATTTATAAATACAACATAAAAATAGTAATTTCCTATACGTTAATAAAAAGGGATTTGCCACATGGCAAATCCCTTCCTTCATTTCGAACTTCGCATTTCGAATTTCGAATTCAATTATGCGGTTTGGACATTTTTAACATTCCTAATTACATAGGATGAACTTTGTTTTCTTTATCTCCCAATGTGGGGTCTATCTTATACTTTTCTGCCTGACGGAATTCAAAATACTTTGTAGCAACAGGTCCGAAAAGTGCATAGCTGAGAACATCCTCATCCTGCTCAATAAATTCATTGATTTCACTTCTGAACTTATCAAGCTCTGCAGGAATCTGGTCTGCAGGTCTGCCTGTGATACGTTTTTCATCGCCAAGAATTTTCTTTGCAAATTTATCGCTGATTTCCACAGGAGTTCTTCCGTATTCACCCTTTACAAGTCCGCGGAATTCTTTAGTTACAGTTTTATATCTTTCACCGAGAACTACATTGAACACTGCCTGAGAACCAACAATCTGACTTGTGGGTGTTACAAGAGGCGGATAGCCTGCGTCCTCACGAACTTTGGGGATTTCCTTAAGAACTTCCTGGAACTTATCTTCTGCGTTAAGCTGCTTAAGCTGTGAGAGAAGATTTGAAAGCATACCGCCCGGAACCTGATACTTAAGAGTATTAACGTCAACTGCAAGTGCCTTGGGATTAAGAGTACCGTTTTCAAGGTATCTTTCACGGATAGGTCTGAAATAATCTGCAATATCACTGAGAAGATTAAGGTCAAGACCTGTATCGTAGGGAGTACCCTCAAGTGTAGCAACAAGAGGCTCAGTTGCAGGCTGGCTTGTACCCATTGCAAAGGGAGACATAGCACAGTCAACAATATCTACACCTGCTTCTATAGCCTTAAGGTATGTCATAGAAGCAATACCGCTTGTGTAATGTGTATGAAGCTCAATCGGGATTTTAACAGCTTCCTTCATACCTTTTACAAGCTCGTAAGCATTGTAAGGGGTAAGAAGACCTGCCATATCCTTGATACAGATTGAGCTGGCACCCATACCTTCAAGCTCTTTTGCCATATTAATAAAGGTTTCGTTTGTATGAACAGGGCTGATTGTATAGGAAATAGCCGCCTGAACGTGACCTTTCTCTTTAACAGTAGCCTCGATAGCAGTCTTAAGATTTCTTACATCGTTAAGAGCATCGAAGATTCTGATGATATCTATACCGTTTGCGATTGACTTTTGCACAAAGTACTTTACTACATCATCACCATAGTGACGGTAACCGAGGATATTCTGTCCTCTGAAAAGCATCTGAAGAGGAGTATTTTTTGCCTTGTCCTTTATTTTACGAAGTCTCTCCCACGGGTCTTCCTTAAGGAAACGAAGACAACTGTCAAATGTAGCACCGCCCCATGCTTCCAAAGCATTAAAGCCAACTTTATCAAGAAGCTCAACCGCACCAAGCATTTCCTCTGTTGTCATACGGGTCGCAATAAGTGACTGATGAGCATCACGGAGAATTGTTTCGGTAATTTTAACCGGTTTATTATTTGCCATGATAATTAATTCCTTTCTTAAATTTGTATTATAAATCCAACGAATGGTCTGTGCATTTTTCTGTGCCCACTTGTTTCAGGGTGCAGAAAAATAGTGCAGAACGGACAAACTGAATCCCGAAGGGGGCTTGCCCGAAGCTGTATGTGTATACAGCGAGAGGTGAAGTTTGTTCGTAATTCGTTGGCATCAATTCAGAAATCCGTCATACGGATTTCAACCGAGAAACATAACCTTTATGTTTTACTGTTTTCTTTTTTATGATAAACCGCCAACGAATGGTCTGTGCATTTTTCTGTGCCCGTAACTATTATTTAAATAAAGCCAGGAATACACCTGCCGCAACAGCACTGCCTATAACACCTGCCACGTTGGGTCCCATAGCGTGCATAAGAAGGAAGTTTGAAGGATTCTCCTTCTGACCTACGGTCTGAGATACACGTGCTGCCATGGGAACGGCACTAACGCCTGCGCTACCGATAAGAGGATTAATCTTACCGCCTGAAAGCTTGCACATAATCTTACCGAAGATAACGCCACCAGCTGTGCTTACAGAAAATGCCACAAGTCCAAGACAGATAATAAGTATTGTCTTAGGTGTAAGGAATGTGTCTGCGGTAGCAGTAGCACCAACAGTAAGTCCAAGGAATATTGTGATAATATTCATAAGCTCATTCTGTGCAGCCTTACTGATTCTTTCAACAACACCGCTTTCCTTCATGAGGTTACCAAGCATAAGCATACCTACAAGGGGAGCTGCATCCGGGATAAGAAGCACAACTACAAGTGTAACCATTATGGGGAAAATAATCTTTTCTTTCTGTGTTACAGGACGAAGAGTTTCCATAACAATTACACGTTCCTTCTTTGTTGTAAGTGCCTTCATAATGGGAGGCTGAATAATCGGAACAAGTGCCATATATGAGTATGCTGCAACAGCAATTGCACTCAGAAGATGAGGTGCAAGTGTCTTTGTAACATAAATAGCTGTGGGTCCGTCAGCACCACCAATAATACCGATTGAGCCGGCTTCTCTGAAAATATCAAGTGCCGTAGCACCGTCTCCGCCAAATCCACCGATACCGAATGCACCGAGAAGTATAGCACCAAGGAATGTAATAAATACACCAATCTGTGCCGCTGCACCAAGAAGAATGCTCTTGGGATTTGAAATAAGGGGTGCAAAGTCTGTCATACATCCTATACCCAGGAAAATAAGCGGAGGATATATACCAAGCTTAACACCTAAATAAAGAATATCCAGAAGTCCGCCCTTCTGAAGGACAAGACCATAGTTAATTTTTTCACCCAGGAAAAGTTCGGGATGCATTACACCACCAAGAGGAAGGTTTGCAAGAAGCATACCGAAAGCAATAGGTAAAAGCAGAAGCGGCTCAAACTTTTTAACAATAGCAAGGTACAAAAGCACGCATGCAATCACAAGCATAAGAACTGTTTTCCACCAGATAACACCGTCAGCAGCAAACATATTTGCAATACCGGTGCTTGCAAAGAAGTCTGCTAATCCGTTTAATAATTTTTCAACCATTTGTAATCACTCCATTCTCAATATTTCTCAATTAAGAAAGAGATACAAGCACATCGCCGGTATTTACTGTTGAGCCCTTAGATGCAACAACAGTTACAGTACCGTCGCAGGGGGCAAAAATCTCGTTTTCCATCTTCATAGCTTCAAGAATTACAAGAAGGTCACCCTCTTTTACTGCCTGACCGTTTGAAACCTTAACATCAAGCACGTTTCCGGGCATAGGAGCCTTAACGGGGGTTCCGCCTGCAGGTGCCGCTGCCTTGGGTGCTGCTGCGGGAGCTGCTGCAGGTGCTGCCTTGGGTGCTGCCTGTACCGGAGCCGGTGCCGGTGCCGCAAGAGGTGCCGAACCTGTTGCGCTTACTTCCTCAACCTCAACCTCATATGAATTACCGTTTACATTAACAATAAATTTTCTCATTATGAATTCCTCCATTAAAATCTGTTTTCAAGAACTTCGCGGCGACCCGCCTTATTCCATTCGTCATCCTGCACTCTTCTGTATGAACGGATACGAAATCCCGTAGCACTTTCACCCATCATTGATGCAATTGCCGCAGTAATTACTGCAACGATTTCGCTATCGTCCTCACTTTTTACAGCAGCTGCTGCTGCAGGCGCAGGAGCTGCTTCAGCTTTTTTTAACTCAGTTACTTCCTTTTTTCCGCTATTTCCGCTGAAAAGTGCCATTGCCTTAATAACAAGCATTATGATTACAAGTATCATAAACACAACAAGTATGCCCATTACTGTGTAAGCAAGACCTGCCATTATAAGGTCGTTAGCACTCCATACTGTGTTCAAATCCATTATTTACTACCTCCTTAAAGGGGCATATTGTCATGCTTACGAGCCGGTGCACCTGCACGCTTACTCCTGAGCATTTCAAATGCTGCCACTATACGCGCTCTCGTCTCTGACGGAACAATTATATCATCTATACAGCCAAGGCTTGCCGCATTGTAGATAGAAGCTTCTTTCTCAGCGTATTCTTTTTCAAGAGCTTCACGGCTCTCCCCTGCTTTAAGTCTGTCGCTGTAAAGCATGCCTACGCCTGCTGCCGGCGGAAGTGGTGCCATCTCGGCTGTAGGGAAAGCTAAGATAAGGTCTGCACCGCCCTGTTTTGAATTAAGAAGAGTATATGCAGTACCGTACGCCTTTTTAACAATAAGGTTAACCTTGGGAACTGTTGCTTCAACAAATGCGTACATAAGCTCTGCACTCTTTCTTGCAAGACCCCATGCTTCTTCATTTGCACTTGCTTTAAAGCCCTCAATGTCTGTGATTGTAAGAATCGGGATATTGTAGCAGTCACAGAAACGAACAAATCTTTCCATTTTCTGCGCTGCACGGCTACAGATTTCATCGCCCTGAGTAGCTATAACGCCTACTGTTGAACCATTCACACGGATAAAGCCTGTAGAAGCCTCGCTCACAAAGTCAGGCTGAATTTCAAAATAAGCTTTATCATCAGCAATTTCAGCAACAACAACTCTTACATCGCCAACTGAATCCATATCGTTAAGGATATCGCAAGGACGATTAAGGTCATCTGCGGTTTCATATTCAAAAGAGTCTGAAAGATTATTTGAAGGAAGATATGTCAGAAGAAGCTTTGCAATTTCAATACACTCAGCATCGCTGTTTCCAATAAAGTGAGCGTTACCTGTCTTATTAACGCTGCCCTCTGCATCAGCAGACGGAACCTTGCCCTCTGTCGCCTCAATAATATCAGGACCTGTTACGAACATTTTACCGTTCTTTTCATTCATAATAACAAAGTCGCTCATTGCTGCAGCTATTGCACTGCCGCCGGCACAGTTACCGAAAACAATACTGATGTTGGGAACTACACCGCTGATGTTTGCAAAAGCTGAAAGAACCCTTCCCATAGCCCTCTGAACTCTGGGACCGTCAGAAAGTCTTACACCATTAGAGTCGAGCATACCGATAACAGGTGCACCCATCTTTGATGCCATATCAACAATTTTGTTGATTTTGTTGGCATACATTTCTCCCATACTACCACCAAGTACGGTAACATCCTGAGAATAAACATACACAAGTCTTCCGTCGATTGTACCGTAACCGGTTACAACACCGTCTGCTGCAGTTTCACCATCGCGTGCAGAAATAAATGCACCGATTTCAACAAAACTACCACTGTCGAGAAGTGCGTCAATTCTCTCTCTTGCGGTCATACTGCCGCCCTGTCTTTGCTTGTCCTGAAGCTCCTTACCGCCGCCAAGTGCAATTTCTGCCTTTTTAGCAAGAAGTTCAGACACCTTGTCGATTGAACTCATAGCTTTACCTCCTATAAAAAATAAGTAAACCTCAATTTTACCCATTGTACCATATTATACCTTATTTTTACACCAATTTCAATATATATTCGGTAAATTTTCATCGAAAAAAGCAACAATTTTCAAAAAGAAAATTGTTGCTTTTTCTCAACGAAAACATAATAGTTCTGTTTTCTACCCTACCATGCTTTGTTTTGATTATTAATAGCCATTTTCATCTAAATACCATGTGGTTATTTTTTTCCACATATAATCATAGTCTGCGATATAATCCAGCAATTCTTCTACACTATCCGCTACTATATTATCAGCTCTATCTTTTATTTTATTTTTAATAAAATAATCTACGGCCTCGTCAGCAAGTAACTTAGTAAAATTGCCACTAATTATATTTTGCAAGGTTCCAGGTAAGCTTTTTATTTCGTCGTATGTTGCTATTGATTCAGAGCTTAAGTCCATAAGCTTAATAATTTTGTATTGATTCTTGATGTTGTTGATTTCGCTTTTTATGCTTGGAATTTTTTCTCCTTCAATAATAAACTTTTCTATCAAAAATATTGTCTCTGCTTTATTTTCTTTAGTCACCTTTTTATCGCCCAGCTCTTCTCTAAAGTCTTCTATCTGTTGCTTGTAGAATTTTTCTCCTTTTTTTTCTGGTTTTTGAGTCTCATTTTCTTTGCTATCATTTTTAACTGATATGCTTTTTTCAAATGAAAAAGATGTTTTTTTAGAATAAACTTCTTTTTCCGAAACAAAAAACTTTATGGTTATATAGTGATTTTCTCCACATTTATTTATAGTGTCATCAAAATTTACACATTCAGTACTGAAATTGACAAAAAAGCTATCTCCAGAATCTAACGATTGTTTTGTATTAAAGAGATATCCGCTATCTTTTTTATCAGCTGTTGAAACTGGCAATCCCTCAACGCTATTAGCTAACAAAGAATGATCAAAGCAATCTGAAGCTTCCAAATAGAAGTAAATATCCTTCACGGTGTTTTTACCTATATTCATTATATCTATTTCAGCCTCTATCCCTCCTTTGTTTTTTAGAACAGTGTAATCCACTTCAACATCTAGTTCCACCTTCTCTTCTTTAGGATTGTTCAAATCAATTACAGTTTCAGGATAATTCACAACGCGAGATGATTTTTCTCCATTTCCAATCTGTCCATAATCATTATGTCCCCAAGAATATAATTTTCCGTCTGATTTTATTGTTAGAGAATACGTTACCCCTGCGCAAGCATATTCTGCATTTTTCGCTATTTTAGTAGGCTTACTTACAACTTCACTTGCAAGTTCATTATATTCTGATGATGTCGAATCCGATTTACATCCAAGTTGTCCGTCATAATTATCTCCCCATACCCATAAGCTTCCATCTTTTTTTATTGCGACGGCATGGTACACAGCAGAAATATGTTTTACATCATCCATTACCTTCGTAGGTACGCTTATCGTGCTATCACTCGGTTCGCCAACACCAATTCCTCCAAACATATTGTTTCCCCAGGCCCACAAGCTTCCATCTTTTTTTATTGCATATGCGGTATAACCTCCCGCTGAAGCAGATACTACGTCATCCATTATTTTTACAAACGAATAGCTTTTTTTTCCAAACTTTCCACTACTTGCCAAAGTACCAAATTTATTATTTCCAGAACCCCATAAGCTTCCGTCATTTTTTACAATCAAAGTAAAGAACTCGTATGATGCGTAAACTTGTGAAACATTTTTTTCCACCTGTATCGGATTATTTGTACTCTCCACGGAAGAAGTCCCAAGTTGTCCATCAGAATTATCTCCCCAAGCCCATAGTGTTCCATCTTTTTTTACTGCTACAGTATAACCGTAGCCAGCAGAAACCATTTTCACATCATCCATTATTTTCTTTGGTTCTGTGCAACTCTGGTTTGTTCCATCACCAATTTGCCCATCAGAATTATCTCCCCATGCCCATAGTGTTCCATCTTTTTTTACTGCAACTGAATGTGAAGTTCCCAAAGAAACCATTTTCACATCATCCATTATTTTCTTTGGTTCTGTGCAATTCTGGTTTGTTCCATCACCAATTTGCCCATCAGAATTATCTCCCCACATCCATAAAGATCCAAAATTATCTACTGTAGCACTATGTGATTCCGATGCACTGATTTTACCGTAATATGAACCATTAATAGAAGATGACAAAGTTTCTGAAATAGTCGGTGTTGTTTCTATCTTGCCTGATTCAATCTTATCCAGCAAACTTTCTTCCGAGTTTTTTACCTCGTCATCCAGAGAAGCTATGCCAAGTTTTTGTGCACTTGCCATAGTTTCTTTGTAGTTAAAATTAAAGGTTTCATCAACATTATGGATTGGTGAATAAGCTCCCGCAACAAGTTTATTCCACGAAGTCTTATCTCCTGAAAAATAAGCTTTTTCTAAGCTGTCACATTGTTGGAAACAGTTATATCCAATACCCTGCAAACTTTTAGGCATATATATAGTTTCAATATTTTTGCAAAGTTTAAAAGTTGTATTGCCTATGTATGTTATACCTTCACTTATAAAAACTGTCTTAATATTTTTATTTCCTGCCCACGGAGAAGAATTTGTCGTCTTAATTCCATAATCGTACATTTTACCTGTTCCAGAAATTACAAGAGTACCATTTTCATGCATACTCCAAGTAATATTGTTTCCGCACAATTTCTCGCTATTTTTATTCAAATAGTCAAATTTACTTCTGTTTTTATAAATACGGGTCACAAGTAAAATAGCTTGTTCACAGGTCGCATTTCCAAGCGGTTCTATTGTATTCGAACCAACACCCTGCATAATGCCATTATGGTATGCAAACATAACAGAAGAATTTGCCCATGTTGCGATTTTCCCCGTGTCATTAAAATCTTCGTCACAGTATCCTTCTAAATATATGTCCTTATATATTGCACCGATCGCCCTTGTCAGCATTGTGCATATTTCCTGTCTGGTGATACTGCTATTTGGCGCAAATTTCGTGTCAGAGACACCATTTACAATACCTAATTTATTTGCTTTCAGAACCTCTTGATTAGATGTATCATCAAACTTATTCGAGCCTACTGACACACTATTTCCGCTTAACTTATAATAGAGTTTCATTACAAGTTCACAAAATTGTTCACGAGTAATATTTCCCTTATAATCTTTTTGCACTGCACTTGTCACAAGATTTGCTTTAATTGCGTCATCAACTTCATTCTTTGCCCATGAGCTCGGCTGACTTTTGCTTTTTTCCGTTTTACCGGATTTGTTTGATGAGTTAGTGCTTATTGATGATGACAAAGTTGATAAATCATAATTATAGCTTACCGGCACTGAACTAATTATCGGATCATCGTTAGCACTTGTTTGGATATCTATTTTATTCCAGTCTTGCTGACTTCCTTCGTAGTATATATTTTCTAATTTACTGCGCCAAGTTTTGGTTCCAAAGACCTCTTTATCAATCTGTGTAACACTTTTAGGAATTACTATGCTGGTCAATCCACTCCGCACAAAAGCACCTTTTCCAATACGCTTCACTCCTTGCGGAATTACTATTTCTGTTAAACTTTTACAGCAAAGAAATGTACTTTGCGGAATTTCTTCTATATTGCCAGACAGCTTAACCGTTTTTAATTTCTCACAACTACTAAATATACCGCTGCTCCAATGTGAAGGATTTCCCAATATAATTGCCTCTTCTAAATTTCCACAATACTCAAAAATATATCCACCCAACCAATTAATAGTTTCCGGTATTTTTACTTTTTTTAATGCAATACAACCCTCAAATGCAGACGTACCTATCGTTCCAAGATTTTTTGGAAATTCAACACTTTGCAAACGACTACACTCATAAAACGAATACTCTTCTATAACAGTCAGACTATCTGGAAAAGAAACTTCTTTTAAGTTTTCACAATAAGAAAAAGAGTATTTTCCAACTAATGAAACACCTTCTTTTATGACCACTTTTTTTATTTTTTCTTTACTTCCGTTCCACGGCACACTATCTCTGCTGTCCCATCTATACATTTCTCCTGTTCCACTTACAGTGAGTACGCCATTATCATCAAGTGTCCATGACAAATTTTCACCGCAAGTTCCGGTTTCTTTAGCAAATGTTACTACTGAAAAAACCGAAAAAATACTTGCCAGCATGCACAAGCTCACTAGCACGCTCATAATTTTCTTTTTCATACTATTCCCTCCAAAAATAAAAATGCGCCTACCGAAGCAGGCGCATAAAAACGCAAACTCCGATAGTCGCTAAACAAATCAAAAGTAATATAGGGTTATTTAATACTATTCTACTTTTAGGAGTCTGCACTTTTAACATATCCAAAAATGTAGAATAGTAAAACAAAGGGTATAGCTATTCCTATAAAAAATACCCCAATTTACTTTATTATGATTTGTTTAGCATAACCATCGTACCATGTTTTTTCTTATTTTGCAATAGTTTTAATAAAAAAATGAAAATCCGTATCAAATACGGATTTTCAACAAAATAATTTCATTGGTTTTCAGCATTTATCAATTAGTGATATATCCCGCCTTTTGCGGTTCGGGCTTTTTTACTGCCTCTTGTGACAGCAAGGTTTGAAAAAGTCTTTTATAACTACTTCTACACGTCTGCCGTTTTCTTTGAAGCCAAGCTTTTTAAGCTCTGCAAAATATTCCTCTTTATACGAATACGCTACCTCTACCCCGTCAAGGTCCATTCTGTTAAGCGATGCCCTTACAAGCAGCTCAAAAACATTATCCTTGTCGCTTATTTCAATAAGTTCACCTGTATCTGAAAAGATAGCATAGCCGGGACTTTTTTCGTTTTCCTGTGCCCAAGCCATTAAAATACCTTCGTCTACATTATTGTAGACTGATTTTATAATAATTTCATCTTTTATTATGTTTACCCGAATCATTTTTCTTACCCCTTAGCTTATTAATTTCGGCATCAGAAAGCCTTCTCCACTTTCCTTCGGGAAGGTTTCCAAGTGTTACGCTTCCTACAGATATTCTTTTAAGTGCAAGTACATTTACATCTACTTCCTCAAGCATTCTTCTTACCTGACGGTTTCTTCCTTCGTGAATTGTGATTTTTACTTCAAAACCTTTTTGTGGTCTTTTAATATTTTCCACCTTTGCAGGTGCCGTCTTTACTCCGTCAAGCTCAATTCCGGTACAAAGCTTTTCCACTTCCCCCTCTGTAAGAAGCCTGTCTACACGGGCAATATAAGTTTTATTCACACTGTTACGCGGATGTGTAAGCTTATTTGCAAAATCACCGTCGTTTGTCATAATAAGAAGTCCTGTTGTATCAAAATCAAGACGACCAACCGGATAGATTCTTGCGTCAATATCTTCTACAAGCTGCATAACAGTAGGTCTTCCAAGGTCATCCGAAACGGTAGTAACATAGTTTTTAGGTTTATTAAGAATGATGTAGTGTTTCTTTGTTTCAGGCTTTATAATCCTACCGTCAAGCTCAACCACATCCCTGTCAGGGTCAATATCGCACCCCATATAATCCACAAGCTCACCGTTTACGTAAACTCTGCCGCTTTCTATAATTTTTTCGGCACTTCTTCTTGAAGCAATGCCACATTCTGCTATATATTTCTGTAATCTCATAATGCCACCCCACTGTGCTAGTCTATCACACACATATATAAATTGTCAAACATTGTTTTTTTATGATTGACAGAGCTATATATTATATGTTATAAATAAATTAGATATATGTGCAGAAAGGTCAGGTAGATTGATATGAAAAAAAGGTTGTATTGTATTGTCATAGTTTTTCTGCTTTTGCTTTCTTCTGTTCCTTCATTTGCTAATGCTACTGATACACCTGTAAATTTCCTTGTAAACGGAAAACAGGTTTCATTTGCATATACTCCCATAATACGTGATGGCATCACGTATGTTGATTTAAAATCAATTGCGTCGGCACTTTCATTAAAACACTCTACATATCAGGGGCATAACAGCGTTGTTATAAGTAACTACAACAAGGCAATTTGCTTTGTTCCCGACTCTGAACATGCAACCGTTTCCCAGTTGTCGGGGGATTCAAATGAAGAATATTTATATCGGATACTTGCTGCACCCTGCATTTATATAAACGGCCATGTTTCTGTTGCAGTCCGTGATATTGCTGATGTTTTCGGCTATTCGTTAAGCTTTGACGCTACATCACAGACCGTATATTTTGGTTATGCGCCTGGGTCAATTTCCCCGGCAAGCCTTTCTTCAGCATCAAGCAAAGCATATTACTTCCAAAATCAGGCAGAGTTTAATTTCCCCTCACACGGTGGCGGATATTGTTGGGTTTGTTCATACGCAATGGTTATGACAAATCTTACAGGGGCAAGAATTACACCGGCAGACGTTGCTGCGGTTAACCTCAGGCATACTTCAGACGGTGCCTACTGTTACCATAATTCTATAGTTTCTGCCTATGGGCTTAGATTTGTACCTGCACTTCCCACAACAAGTCCTTACTACGGTGGTATGTCAGGTGTGGCAAGCGGAACCTACATCAACAATCCAACCAAAGACAGGGCTGTTACAATAGCTGCCCTTAAAGAAGCTTTGGACCATCATCCCGAGGGGGTTATGGTCCGTTATGCCAACTTCCCGCATACAATGGTTGCAGTAGGATATGAAGGCGACACTATTCTGTTTAACGACCCGGCACCTACTTCATCATCCTCCTACGCTACAGAGGGCAGATACCACTGCGTTCCCTTTGAAAGAACATGTATTCCTTCCAGAGGTTTTGCACTGGAGGATGTGTCTTTCATACAGGCAATAGGTTATTGATGTTATCAATTGCCTTTACCGGCATTTATTTCTTATAAAGTAAAAAGTGTGATGTTTGAAACGACATCCCAATCTAACGATTGGGGGCGTTCGAACATCACACTTTTTTACCGTATAGGAATTTGCGTAATTTAATCGTGAGCAACAATTGACAGAATTGAAATTTATGCACACGCGACAAGGGTGAAGCGGCACGCTTCTTTTTTAGGCTTTATTATGCAAGAATTTCTTCTACTATTTTATCCATTTCTGTCATCTGTTCCTGCATTTCTTTTGCAAGCTTAAATTGTGTACGGCATCTTACAAGATTGTGTTCGGGATACTTTGTTGCAAAATAAGTATCACCGTCAAGATAATCTGCAAGAAATCTCATTCCACATTCCATAGTCATAAGATATGCACTGTATGAAACAAGCTTCTTTTCTTCATCCGTGATGCTGTCTTTAACTGCACTCAGAAAGCCTTCAGCATAGGCTCTGAAAAGATTGATATCGAAATTAACCTTTGAAAGGTCCTTCTCATCCTCAGGTGCGGTTGATGCACCAAAGCGGATTGAATCACCGAAATCGTAAAGCATCGAACCCGGCATTACAGTGTCAAGGTCAATTACAGCTTTACCAGTCTTTGTCTCCCCATCCATCAGGATATTGTTAAGCTTGGTATCGTTATGTGTAACACGAAGAGGAATTCTGTTTTCCTTAAGTGCTTTTACAATTTCGCCGTAAGTATTCTCACGTTCAAGAACAAAGCTAATTTCATCCGCACAAGAATCTTTTCTGCCGGATTTATTATTTTCAAGAGCCATTTTAAAATCATTGAAACGCTTTGGAGTATCGTGGAAACGCTCAATCGTTTCGCTGAGAAGGCTTGCATCAAATTCTGAAAGGGCGTTCTGAAATTCACCAAACGAATAACCTGCATTTTTGAAAATTTCAATGCTTTCAGCCTGCTGATATGTAACAGAATCCTCTATAAAATCATACACTCTGTAGCAGCCGTCTTCGTATCTGAGCATAGGCTCGTTTTCTTTTGTTCTTACTACAGTAAGAGAAAGCTTACCCTTGCTTGCAATAAATTCTGTAACGAGCACAATATTATTCATTACATTTTCAGGTTTTTTGAAAACTACAGTATTGATTTTCTGCAAAATGTAGTTTTTTGCTGTTGTTTTAACCAAAAATGTTGAGTTAATATGCCCCTCGCCATAAGGTGCTATATCAGTTACTTCGCCTTCAATAAGAAACTTACTTACTACATTATATTCCTTCATATAATCCTTCATCAATATATCCTCCGATTGCTTCTTTAAGTTCGGGTAAATCTTCCCTGTAAGTAATACCGTACCACTTATCCTTATTTCTGTAAACTTTAACTGTTGCAAGGCCTTCTTTTACCATTCTGCCGATTGACACAGGAATGAGAAATTCGTCCTTAAGGGTATTAGCATTCTGAAGGAATTCCTTATACTGCTTTTCAAGAGTATCGAAAATATAAGGAGTTGCACCCCAGAGATTCATTGAAACGGGTGTGTCCGGAGAAAGTGTACCCTTTCCGTCTTCCTTCTCATAAGTCATATCGTTGTAAATTTTAAGAACTTCTTCAATGCTTTCAAGGTTGCCGTCTTTAACACCGCAAACACCTCTTGAAACTGTACCGTTGGGGCTTACTGTCTTTTCAAGCTCGTAAGCAACCATACAGAAGTCACCGTTTTCAGCATTTTTAAGATGCTCTGCAATTTCAAAAAAGGCATTTGCACCGTAATAGTCGTCAGCATTAACAATTGCAAAGGGCTCGTTAACGGTACCCTTGCAGCAAAGAATTGCCTGACTTGTACCGAAAGGCTTCTTTCTGCCTTCAGGGATGTCACTCATATCCTGATATACGTATTCAACCTTTATCGTTTTTTCAACACGGTTTCCTACAAGCTCCTTGAAATCGTCAGCCATATCCTCACGGATAATGAATACAACTTTTGTGAAACCTGCCTTTTTTGCATCAAACACAGTAAAGTCTATGATAGCTTTTCCGTCCGGGGTTACAGGCTCAGCCTGCTTAAGTCCACCGAATCTG
Source organism: Clostridia bacterium (assembly GCA_045544395.1). Classification (GTDB taxonomy): domain Bacteria; phylum Bacillota; class Clostridia; order UMGS1883; family UMGS1883; genus UMGS1883. The sequence goes on along the minus strand of JAZPYX010000098.1, from coordinate 49,174 downwards.
CTACCCATACCTGCCGCCATTACAACCAATGTAATATCCTTCATACAAAATCACTCCTGTTTTTTAAAAAAGTATTTACTTTTTCATCTTTATATATTACACTCTAATTATAACTGTTCAAAAAAATAAGTCAATACAGTTTTGTATACAAAATTTGTAATTTTGATTACTTTTCGGAGGTTTTTTATGGAACTTTATAAGCCTCAGCGAAATTTCAGGATTGTTTCAATCAACAGTGCCTTTGTGCGAGATGCTCACGAAAACTTCTATTATGACGGAGAAATACACGATTTTTGGGAAATGATCTACGCCAAGGACGGCAGTATTACCATTTCAGAGGACGAAAAAATATATGAGCTTTCTGAAGGTCAGGCTGTTTTTCATAAACCTATGGAATTTCACAGATTAAAATGCAGGAAGGGACAAAAAGCAGAACTTATAATTATCTCCTTTTCAGCAGAAGGCGATCTTATAGAACCCTTGGGAAACGGAGTGTTTGAGCTTAATTTATATCATCAGCAGATGCTATTTGACACGCTTAAACAAATAAATGCCTCTTTTGATTGTTCTGACATTCCGCTTAAGCAGTCGGCAAAAAATCCCGTGGAAGAAAATTTATCAGTGTCAAGACTTGAATCTCTGCTACTTTCTATCCTGTCAGAAATTTCGCCAAGCAAAAAACAATCCTACAGTGTGGGGGCACACAACTACAAAAAAATAATTGACGTTATGAATCAGCACCTTGATGAAAACCTGTCTGTTGATGACATCGCGGCACTATGTTGCCTTAGTCCAAGTAATCTTAAAAAAACATTCAAAACCTATGCAGGTTGCGGTGTTATGGAGCATTTCAACCGTCTTCGCATAATTCGTGCCACAGAATACCTGCGTCAGGGCATAAGTATTACTGACATCAGCAGAAAAATGCATTTTTCAAGCACTGGTTACTTTTCCTCGGTATTTAAACGAGAAACGGGACTTTCTCCCCTTCGGTACAGAGCTGAAAAAATGTAATCGGGAATTTTTTTAGTGTTTTTTTAAAAAAAATGTATACAAACGGGAAATTTTATGCTAGAATAATTGCATCTGAATAAAAGGAGTTTTATGTATGGAAAAAATTTACCAAGGAAAAACAAAAGATGTTTACAAGCTTGAGAATGGCAATGTTCTTCTTAAGTTCAAGGATGACTGTACAGGTAAAGACGGTGTCTTTGACCCAGGTGAAAATGCTGTAGGTCTTACTATTGAAGGTATCGGTAAAGCAAATCTTGAGACTTCTATTCTTTATTTTGAACTGCTTAAAAAAGCAGGTATTAAAACTCATTATGTAAGTGCAAACGTTGAAGATGCTACTATGGAAGTTCTTCCTGCAACAGTTTTTGGTCACGGTCTTGAGGTTATCTGCCGTCTTGTTGCAACAGGTAGCTTCATCCGCAGATATGGTGAATATATTGAAGATGGTACTCCTCTTGAAGGTGGCTACGATGAATGATCATTCAAAAACGACGAAAAGGGTGATCCCCTTGTAACAGGCGAAGGTCTTGCAGCTCTTGGTGTTATGAGTCCTGAAATGTTTGAAAGCATGAAAGAGCAGACACTTAAAATTACAAAGATTGTTGCTGATGACCTTAAGTCAATCGGTCTTGACCTTTGGGACATTAAATTTGAGTTTGGTTACAATAACGGTGAAGTTATTCTTATTGACGAAATTGCTTCAGGTAATATGCGTGTATATAAGGGCGACAAAATTGTTGAACCTGTAGAACTTACAAAGCTTATTCTTAACAGATAAGGGATGTTAAAAACGCCCAGAACGCAAAAAGGGAATTATTAACAAAACCCAACTTGTTCTTATTTATTTAAAAATTTTATCTTCGTTGAAAATCCGTGTTTGTCACGGATTTTCTTTTTTTGCCTCCTTTTTGCTACGAACAAACTTCACCTCTCGACGTACCTAAGTACGCCTTCGGGTAATCCACGGCAAGCCGTGGTTCAGTTTGTCCGTTCTGAACGTTTTTTCCTATCCCTTAATAAAACGTCAATGTTAAAAACGCCCAGAACGCAAAAGAGAATGTTAATAAAACCTGATTTATGCTAAATTTTTAAAGAAAAAGCGGATGTAAACACTAAGTTTACATCCGTTTTCTGTTACTTATTCTGTTTCTGTCACAAAATCATAACTCCAGTCGTTATTCTCTATATAATAGCTCAATGCTGAAAGTTTCCAACCAAAAACATCTTCAAACAGACTCTTATTCACATATGTTGTTCCATTCTCAATAAATACATTTCCGATACTGTATTCACTATTTTCTGTATATGCTTTATCAGAACCATTTATTAGTGTAAGAGTTTTGAACCCTTGAAAATATTCAGATTCCAGCTTTATAGCACCTTTTTCAAAAGTAATACTTACACTGTCCCCGTAAGCATTTTCAAAAACTTGTCTCAACGGCAGATATACTTCCCCGTCAATTATCTTAATATCCTCACTGTATCCGCATACAAAATAACCGGGATAATCAACAGAGTCATAAGATTCATCGTATGTATATGTATAAAAATCATAATAATATCTATTATTTAATACATCCTTGTTTGCTCCACCGTACTCCCATGAAAAAACGTCTTCAAAAAAGCTTGCAGCCACATAGCTTACGCCATCGTGCACTACCGGCGGTTTTATTGTATATTCACCTGTGTCAGAGTGAGCCTTATCAGAACCAACTGTTAGTGATAAAGTTGAAAAATCCTTAAAATTCTCACTGGAAAGAGTTATATTTCCTTTTTCATAGCTTATATGCGCGGTATCTCCATATGCTTCATCAATAGTTTGTCTTAGCGGAACATAAACCTCCCCGTCAATAATCGGAAGATAATTACAATCCGCATAAACTGAATAACGCGGATACTCCGGCTCATACCACGAATCATCATACATTTCGTGGAGCAAAACAGAATTTTCTTCTGTAAGTTCAGGGAAAACAACATCAATATCTTTTGACGTTATTTTTTCTGATATTTCCACATCAAATTCAAGTAAACCTTCTGAAGTGTATTCCCATTCCTCGCCTGTAAATCTATTATAAAGTTCAGCTATATTTATACTGACGTCAGCCGTAATATCAAGTGAGGTTATTCTCCCATTTTTAAGTCCGTATGTAATTACTATACCATCTTTTCCGAGGACTTTAATATCTGAAAAATCAATTTCATCCAGTTGACGCATCGCTTCATCAAAGCTTTCTTTCTCTTCTTCTGGAATATATCCATTCCGCATCATATCAGCAGAGAATAAAAACAACTCTTTCACAATAGCAATAAAGGATTCGTTGTCAATTCGGATAACACACTTATCTTTGCTTAATTCAGCATGTGCGTTTTCTTCGATGACTTTCATCATAAATTCATTTTGCTCTTTTACAAAATCTTCATTCAACATTGAATCAACTGCGGTTATAAAACTATCTTTCTCTTCTTCACCGATTAATTCTGACAAGTCTATAACCATATATTTTTTCATGAAAGGTGTAGAAAGAATCATGTTATACACAGGGTTTTTACTTTCAGATAAATCCATTTCAATCCAGAAACCATACTTAGCCCTGACATCTGCATTAAGATTAGGATTTACGCTTATGTACTGAGATGTATCAAAAACAAAAGCTGCATCAAGCTTTTTATAGTTATCGGACATATTAACCTGTGTTTTACCATTTCCTTCAAAGGTCAGCAGTGATTTAATAAACGGTACAAGGTCAATCACCTGACCGCTTTCCTCTGCTGCACCCATTTCGTTAAGAAGTTTTTCAAAATTTCCGCTATCGTCAAATTTTATTTTCAACGTTCCTTCAGAAGCATAATTTTTATACGGTTCTGAAAGAAAAGTTAAATCTGCACCGTATGCCGTCACAGATACAAGCATAAACACTGCCATAAATAATGCCATAACTTTTTTCATATACACCACTCCTTTTATTAGTCCGCATCTGCCTGAAGCATTGAAATTCAGGCATGCTTGTCAATACTAAGTATATCACAATACAATTTTCAAGTCAACTCGTAACAACAAATCCTCTCAAATCATACAATAATACGGGAGGTGAATATATGAATAATTTCAACTGCAACTGCAGCTGCACAAATGGCTGCGTAGCACTTTCTGTAATAGCCAGTGTCATTATAGGCGTTATTACTACAGTTCTCAGAATAACGGCTGCTATAACAGTAACCCCTGCGTTTTTATGGGTACTGTTCGGAATAGCCGTTGTTTATCTTATCCTTACACTTGCCGTTTCGCCTTATCTTAAAGCAGTCGCACCCAGGCGCTGTCTGTGTGCTGCTCTTCCCCTGCAGCTTTTAGGAATTTTGGGAACAATTCTGACATCTGTAATCCTGCTTGGCATCACATTTGTAGCAACAAGTATTCCCGGTGCAATTATAACAGGACTACTTCTTTTATTTTTTACGCTGATTGTTACTTCAACTGCGTGTATTATTAAATGTATTGCTAATTGTGATAGTGTTGATTGATTGATTGATTAATTATACAGGGACTGCAGCATTTTTTTGCTGCAGTCCCTACTTTAAACAATATTAATTTTTCACAATCAGCATACATTTAAAGCAGCTTTGTAATCCAATTCAATGAAAATGTTTTCTTAACAAATTCAGCCTTTTGCGTTCAGGGACTTTTTAGCATTTCCGGGGAAATAGGAAAAAAGGTTCTGAACAGACAAACTGAACCCCTCAGGGCTCGCCCGAAGGCGTATATAGATACGTCGAGGGTGAAGTTTGTTTGTAGTAAAAGGCTCAAAATCTGAAATTCGCCAAGCGAATTTCTACAACAGACATTTAAAGCAGCTTTGTAATTCAATTTAAAGAAAATGTTTTTAACAAATTCAGCCTTTTGCGTTCAGGGACTTTTTAACATTTCCCCCAGGGCATACTCGCATACATACCCCACATACTGCACCCCTGCCGATATGCTTATATTTTTCTTTCATATAATCACTGCAGGCTTTGGCATCAAATATATCTTCCCTAGTCATACCGTCTTCATAATTCACATTTTTTATTGCCATAGCACCACAGTGTGTAGCACAGATATTACAATCTCCGCATTGACTTTCCTGCTTTTTGTTTACAGTTTCAAGAGGTGCATCTGTAAACACAGTTCCAAGCCTTACGCGTGGACCGTATTTTCTCGATATAAAAAGGCAGCTTTTCCCTATGTAGCCGATACCAGCAGAAACTGCAGCTTTTTTATGCGAGTATATCCCCTGCAGTCCCTCCACAGACTGGCTGGCAGGAACAGCTGCAGCATTATAGCCCTTTTCCTGAAGTGCCATCACAAGCTGTAGCATTACAGAGTCAAGATAAGCATTAACCGTTCTGTAATGCTGAAAATATGTGTGTGTAGGGCTGCCATCTATCTGGTCAATCACCGCATCTGAAAGTCTGACTACAATTGAAACTGCGTTATTAAGACCCAAAAAGGGTGTATCATCACAGTTTGAAAATCCCACATCTGCTATTAATCTGTCTTTGAGAAATTTTTCAATAAATCCATTCATATAATATTCCTTACAGAGCAATACTGTCAATCATATTAAGCTCTTCCTTAGTAAATGTAATATTTTCTGTCATACAGACATTTTCTCTAATCTGTTCAGGTTTTGAGGCACCTATTAACACGCTTGTAATTCCTGCTTTACTATAAACCCAGGCAAGTGCCATCTGACTAAGACTTTGCCCCCGTTGTTTTGCAATTTCATTAAGCTTTCTTACCTTCAAAACAAGTTCGGGAGTGATAGTATTTTCATTTATAAATCTGCCGTCAGTTTTTATTCTGCTGTCTTCCGGAATTCCGTCAATATACCTTCCCGACAAAATTCCCTGTGCAAGGGGACTGAAAATAATCATCCCTTTCTTTTCCTTTACAGCCGCATCAAGAATACCGTTTCTTTCAATATTTCTGTCAAAAATCGAATACCGGTTTTGGTTAATTACAAAGGGGCAATGAAGCTCATTTAAGATTTTTGCTGCCTCAACCATTGTTTTTCCGTCATAGTTTGAAAGTCCTGCATAAATCGCTTTACCGCTTTTTACAATGTCGTTAAGCGCCCACATTGTTTCATAAAGTGGTGTGTCGGGGTCAGGTCTGTGATGGTAGAAAATATCAACATAGTCAAGTCCCATTCGCATCAGACTGTCATCGAGGCTGGATACAAGATACTTTCTGCTGCCAAAATCACCATAGGGACCATCCCACATACGGTAACCCGCCTTTGTGCTTATAACCATTTCTCTGCGATAATCTGACATTTCTTCTTTCAGAATTTTACCGAAGTTTGATTCTGCACTGCCAGGGGCAGGACCATAGTTATTTGCAAGGTCAAAGTGTGTTATACCGCAGTCAAACGCAGTAAAACACATCTTCTTCATATTTTCAAAATCAGAATTGTCTCCAAAATTATGCCATAATCCAAGTGACACTGCGGGAAGCTTCAATCCGCTTTCGCCGCAGTTCCTGTACTGCATTTTATTGTAACGGGTTTCGTCTGCAATATAGTTCATACAATCACCTTATAAATCAATACCGAGAAATTTTTTTGCAAGAATACCAACACCGAAGGAAATTATTGCAACACCTATACTGATAAGTGACATTTCAAGAAATCTGGGTTTGAATTTTTCATCCTTAGCCACTGAAATATAGTATGTAAATCCTGCAATTATAAGAATAACCGTAACAAGCATACAAGAAAGTGCTGCAATATACATTGCGTTGCTGAATATAAGATATGGTGCAATAAGAAGAACAACTGTTACAAGATACGCAATTCCCGTATACATACATGACTTCATTGCATCATCTCTGCCTTCGCTTCGTGCGGAAAGAAATTCACTTGCCGCCATTGAAAATGTTGCGGAAATACCAAGTATCAGTCCTGAAAGTGCTACAAGACGTGTATTCTGCATGGCAAATGTAAAACCTGCCAAAGAACCGGTAAGCTCTACAAGAGCATCATTCATACCTAGCACCATACTTCCAACATACTGCAGAAGTTCTTCGTCAAGCATTCCGAGAAGACTTGCTTCGTGTTCTTCCTCCTGACTTTTTATTAAAGTACTTTCTTCGACTTCGTTAAGCAAAAGCTCGTATTCCTGTTGTGCGACCTCCTCGCCTCTTTCCATAAGTTTAACCGCAAAAGTAAATCCTAATACACGTGCGATAAATTTATATTTCAGAATTTTTCCCTTCTGAGGCTTCATTTCAATTCCGGTATATTTTTTCCATATTTCATAATGAGCCTTTTCCTCGGCAGAAAGCCTCATAAGCACTTTTTTATTTTCTTCACCTTTTGCAAATGCAGCAATCTCAAGATAAATAACACTTTCAGTAAGCTCATTTTGCTGCATTTTCTTTATAATAGCAAGAGCTTCTTCAGATATAGTTTTATTCATATAAATCTTCTCCTTAAACAATCTGTAGCCGGAACCATTAACCTAATGATTCCGGCTAGGTAGTTACCCAAACTCAGCCTATCGCTCTTCCCTGAAATATGGAAGACCAAGTGCTGCGGGAGGTTGATTTTCTTTTTTATCACGTATACTTGTTATTATAAGAACAACTATTGTCATCACATATGGAAGCATATCAAAAAGCAGTTTTGCACTGACTGATATATTAGGAATGTACATAGGTATTATGTACAAAAATCCAAAAAGGATTGAACCAAGTATACTTACAGCCGGTCTCCATACAGAGAATATAACAAGTGCTATTGCAAGCCAACCCCTGTCGCCGAAGCCGTTATTTGACCATACACCGTTAGCATAGTCCATAACATAATAAAGTCCGCCGAGACCCGCTATTGCACTACCAATACAGGTTGAAAGATATTTATACTTTGTTACATTTATTCCTGCGGCATCTGCAGTTTCAGGACTTTCACCTACTGCACGCAAATGAAGGCCTGTTCTTGTTTTTTTAAGGATGTATGATGCCCAGAGAGCTATAATAATTGATACATACACCAAAAAACCGTAAGAAAGAAAAATTTCTCCGAACCAACCAAGCTTACCGGCAAACGGAAGCTGTGTTTTAAAAATAACACTGGTTTTGGAAAGTGATATTGAAGGAACATCGGTATTAACAAGCTTGATAAGCGAGCCACCGAAGAAATTACCAATACCTGTACCAAAGGTTGTAAGAGCAAGACCTGTAACATTCTGATTAGCACGAAGTGTTACTGTTAAAAAGCAATATATAAGACCCATAAGTGCTGCACCGATAAGGCTGCATACAAGAGGTATAATTATTGCAAGAAAAGGGTTAAGAACCTGTGTGCTCTGCTCATAAAGAAACGAGCCTGCAACGCCACTTATTGCACCAACATACATAATACCGGGTATACCTAGGTTAAGATGTCCGGATTTTTCTGTGAGGATTTCACCTGTAGAGCCAAAAAGCAAAGGAGTTCCCTGCATTACTGCACTTTGTATAATTCTTATTATCATGCAATCTCCTCCTTTTTGTTTCTTTTAATTCTGTAATTTATGAAAAACTCAGACCCGATTATAAAGAATATTATAATACCTGTAATAATATCAGAGAAAGACGAATTCAGTCTGTATACCTCTGAAATTTTTGAAGCACCTTTTTCAAGGAACACAATCAAAAATGATGTAAGTATCATATATATCGGATTAAACTTTGCAAGCCATGAAACCATAATTGCAGTAAATCCACGTCCGCCTGCGGTATCACTTTTAAGCGAGTGGTCGGTACCTGCAACAAGCAAAAAGCCTGCAATACCGCAAACCGCACCTGATATTGCCATAGTTCTGAGAATTACTTTTTTAACATTAATTCCTATATATCTGGCAGTTTTTTCACTTTCACCAACAACGGAAATTTCATACCCCTGCTTACTGTACTTCAGGTATACATATGCTATAACCGTAAGTATCAGCACAACCAGAATATTAAACAAATAACGCTGGTCAAAAAGCACCGGAAGCTGACCGTGTTCCAGAATTCTGGGAGTACCGGAGCCTTTTGGTACTGACCATTCTAATGTGAAATATGCAACTATCTGAATTGCAATATAGTTCATCATAAGAGTGAACAGTGTTTCGTTTGAATTAAAACGAGTTTTGAAGAAAGCCGGTACAAGAGCCCAAAGAGCACCTACAATCAGGCTTAAAACAAACATTACAGCTATCAGAACAGCATCCGGAAGTTTCCCGCCTAAAAACATCATGCAGCAAGCCGTAGCAAAACCACCTGCAAGAACCTGACCTTCTGCACCGATATTCCAGAACTTCATTTTAAATGCAGGAGTTACCGCAAGGGATACGCAAAGAAGTATTGCTACATTCTGAAACAAGTTCCACGCACGTCTTGAAGTACCTATCGTTCCCTCTATCATGGAAGAATACATCTTCAGCGGGTCAATATCTGTAAGTGCAATAGTTACAATTCCGCATACAAACAATGCGGCTACAACGGCAATTATTCGTATAATCCACGCCTTCCACCACACGATGTCATCTCTTTTTGCGATATGGAAAGGATTTGCAGCAAGTGCTTTCCAGCATAAATTATTCATTTTTTTCATTGCCATTTCCTCCTTCCACATCATTTCTTGACTTAGTCATAAGAAGACCTATATCTTCCTTTGTTGTATTTCTTCCGTCTACAGTTCCTGTTATTCTGCCTGAGCCTATAACAAGAATTCTATCACAAAGCTCAATAAGAACGTCAAGGTCTTCACCTACAAAAATTACGGCAACACCTTTCTCCTTCTGTGCATTAAGAAGATTGTAAATTGTGTAAGCGGAATTAATATCAAGACCCCTTACAGGATATGCTGCCATAAGAACTGTTGGGGACGATGCAATTTCACGACCTACAAGAACTTTCTGTACATTACCGCCCGACAATCTTCTTACAGGGGTGCTTGCCGAAGGAGTAACAACTTCAAGCCTGTCAATGATTTCCTGTGCAAGGTCTCTTGGAGCTTTTCTCTGCAGAAATACAGATTTACTCTTCCTATAGCTACGAAGCATCATATTGTCAACAATATCCATGTTTCCCACAAGGCCCATACCAAGCCTGTCCTCGGGCACAAATGCAAGTCTTACGCCAAGACTGCGTATCTGAAGAGGTGTTTTATCACGCAAATTCTCTTCTTCACCTGTTTTAGGATTTATGTAGATAATATTTCCGTTATCAAGCTTCTGAAGACCTGCAATAGCTTCCAGAAGCTCCCTCTGTCCGCTTCCTGCAATACCTGCGATACCGAGGATTTCACCAGCTTTAACATCAAAGGATACGTTGTCAAGTACCTTTGTCCCTTCACGGTCAATACAGTTAATATTTTCAACACGAAGTCTTTCTGTTGGGTTCTGTGGCACACTTCTTGCAATATTAAGCGATATTTTCTTGCCAACCATCATTTCAGTAAGCTGAGTTTCATTCGTTTCGGATGTTTTTACCGTTCCTATATACTCACCTTTGCGAAGTACTGCTACATTATCGGAAATTGCCAATACTTCGTGAAGCTTGTGTGTAATTATTATAATTGCTTTACCGGCATCTTTCATATTTTTAAGAACTTTAAAGAGTTTTACCGTTTCCTGAGGGGTAAGAACTGCAGTAGGTTCATCAAGAATAAGGATATCTGCACCGCGGAAAAGCACTTTTATAATTTCAACAGTTTGCTTTTCTGAAACTGACATCTCGTATATTTTTTTATCAGGGTCAAGCTCGAACCCGTACTGCTCGGTAATATTTTTAATTTTTTCAACATACTCTGCCATTTTAAAGCCCTTTTCATCTTTAAGACCAAGGACTATATTTTCTGCAGCAGTAAAAACATCAACTAATTTAAAATGCTGATGTATCATACCTATTTTGTATTCAAATGCATCTTTCGGGGATGCAATTCTGACTTCTTCCCCATCAATAAACATCTGACCGCTGTCAGGATAATATATTCCCGACACCATATTCATAAGCGTAGTTTTACCGCTACCGTTTTCCCCCAGTATAGCTAGAATTTCTCCTTTCCCAAGCTTAAGAGAAACGTTTTTATTGGCAATAACACTACCAAAAGACTTATTAATGTTTCTTAATTCAAGAGCATAGTTCTGTTCCATATCAATCACCACAATAAATATTATTTCTTATACTCATTAATAAACAATGTTGCTTAATTATCCAAACCTTATACGGTTTTAAAAGGTAGATTTTTTCAAAAGAAGCAAAAATCAGTAGATAATACTTTCGTATTTTCAAAGATCTTACGCACTTCGGGAGAAAATATACCCTTTAAAACCGCATATGTTTCAACTAGCCGATAAGTACAAATATTTAAACTTAATATAGGGCGGATTGCCCGCCCTATATTAATTAAAATCAAATTAGAATGCTTCGTTCAAACGTGTGATACCGTCGATTCCAAGATCAAAGTAAGGAGCACTGCGGTATTCAGATTCGTGGAAGTATCCGTCAGCAATAACTTCTGTATCGGGAGTATATTCTGCATCTGAATCTACATCTGCTTTATAAGAATCAAGATTCTTTCCTTCTACTGTGAAGTTTGCAGTATCAAATACATGGATATTGCCTGCAATAAGGTCTGCTTTTGCTGCTTCAATAGCTTCCTTTGTACCTTCTGCAGCTACAGCTTCATTAATGTCTGTAAGAGCTACTGAACCTGCTTCGAAGCCTTCACACCAGTCAACTGCGATTTCTTCGCCGTTTACAACTGCGTTGATGATATACTTGAAGTAAGGTGTCCAGTCAATTCTTGAAGAAATGATAAATGTGTTGGGACAAGCAGACTGTGTGCTACCGTTGTAAGATACGTTGGGAATGTTTGCATTTTCGCAGGCTGTGGGTGCACCCATTGAGTCAGCATGCTGGCTGATAAGAACACATTTGTTTCCGATAAGCTTTTCAGCAGCTGTCTTCTCAAGAGCTTCATCATACCAGCTTCCTGTGAACTGTACATCCATAGTTACAGAAGGACAAACTGATTTTGCACCAAGATAGAATGATGTGTAACCTGAAATAACTTCAGCATATGTAAACGCACCAACGTAACCCATCTTAGCCTCTTCAGCAGTAATTTTGCCTGCTTCTATCATTTCATTAAGCTTCATACCAGCAGCGATACCTGCAAGATATCTGCCTTCGTAGATAGATGCAAATGCATTGTGGAAGTTGCTAACGCCCTCTGTATGAGCTGTTGTACCAGTAGCATGACAGAACTGTACTTCGGGGAATTCCTTTGCAGCCTTAAGCATGAAAGGCTCGTGACCGAAGCTGTTTGCAAATACAAGGTTACAACCCTGGTCTGCAAGGTCTGCAGCCGCTTCGTAACATTCGTCACCTTCAGGAACGTTTGTCTTCATTATTACCTGATCAACATTCAGACCAAGCTCTGCTACAGCAGCCTCAGCAGCTACGATAAAGTTCTTATCGTATGTTGAGTTTTCATCATGCAAGAAAATAAAACCAATCTTAACATTTTCCATGCTGATAGCAGCATCTTCACTTGCTGCCGGTTCGTTGTTTGTTGCTTCCTTATCGCCACAAGCTGAGAACATGCAAACAGATGCAATAATCATAGCAGCAATAAGAAGTAGTGATACTAATTTTTTCATTACTGATTCCTCCTGCCTTTCGGCAAAAATATTTATGTAAATTTCTTTACACACAAAATCAATTGCGGAATGTGAGTGAATTCTCTGTCATAGAATCAATAATTGCAAGAGAATCGACCCGGATTCCTTTTGCACGAAGCTCATCTCCACCGCCCTGGAAGCCTTTTTCAATGGCAATTGCACAACCGGCAAGCTTCGCACCTGCCTGACTGAGTATATCCATAAGACCCGTAAGTGCATTTCCTTTAGCCAGAAAGTCGTCAATCACAAGAACAACATCTCTATCGTTAAGATATTCTTTGCTTACAACTGCATCGTAAACATTTTTTCTGGTAAAAGACTCTACCCTTGAAGAATAAAAATCCTCCGATATGTTTCCGGACTTGTCCTTTTTTGCAAAAACCACAGGCACATTCATATACTGTGCTGCTGCAAAAGCGATCGGTATTCCCGATGTTTCAATAGTGAGAATCTTGTTAACCCCTGTATTATGATAAAGCACAGAAATTTCTTTACCCATCTCCATCATAAAAGGAACGTCAATACAATGATTCAGGAAGCAATCTACCTTAAGAATATTTCCGGGAAGAACCGTTCCGTCTGCTAAAATTCTTTCTTTAAGAGCCTTCACCAAATCGCCTCATTCCGTAAAATCAGTAAAATCTATTAAAGAAATCCTACCACATAAGCATCTGAAAGTCAACAGATTTCTACGTTTTCTTACAACATTTTACAAGTATTTGCTGACAAAGGATACAACAAAGGAGATGTAAAAAAGCCGAATTTCTTTACATCTCCTGTCGTTCATTTAAAGATTATAATACTTATCAAATTCTGCAGGATGAGGAATTGCCGCAAGCTCTGCAAGTTCTTTACGTTTTGAACTAACAAAGTTCTTAAGCAGTTCTTCAGGGAACACACCACCGGCAGTAAGGTAATCATGGTCTTTTTCAAGAGCATCAAGTGCCTCGTCAAGTGATGTGGGAAGATGGCTGAGCTTAGCCTTTTCCTCATCAGAAAGGTGATACAGGTTAACGTCATAGGGACCCCAGCCGTTTTCGTGCGGGTCAATCTTGTTAATGATACCGTCAATACCTGCCATAAGGATAGCCGCATAGCAGAAATATGGGTTGCATGTAGCATCAGGGTTACGAAGTTCAAATCTTCTTAATGCAGGCTCCTTTGCATAAGCAGGAATACGGATAACTGCACTTCGGTTAGATGTAGCATAGCCAACTGTAACAGGTGCTTCAAATCCTGGAACAAGACGCTTAAATGAGTTTGTGCTGGGGTTTGTAAGAGCACAAAGCGATGAAATATGCTTAAGAAGACCGCCCATAAAGTAATGAGCTTCCTTGCTGAGATGTGAATATCCGTTATCATCAGAAAATACCGGCTCACCATCCTTAAGGAGAAGCATATGAACGTGCATACCATTACCTGCTTCACCCATAACGGGTTTCGGCATAAAGGTTGCAGACATCCCGTACTTGCGTGCAGTATTATGAATAATATACTTAATCATCATTGTTGCATCTGCCATTTTTGACATCTGACCAAGCTCAGGCTCGATTTCAAACTGACCGCCTGCACCAACTTCAGGATGATGGTAGTTAAGAGCAATGCCTGCATCATCAATAAGCATACACATTTCACTTCTTGCCTCGTAAGAAGTGTCAAACGGCTTTGCAATATGGTAGTTTTTCTGCTTTGCAACAACGTTGCCAAGACCTTCCACACCACTGTTCCAGTGTGCCTGATTCGCATCAAGAGTAACACCGATCGAGTCAGCCTTTACTTCCCAGCCGACCTGGTCAAAAAGATAAAACTCAAATTCCGGAAGGATGAGCATAGTATCTGCAATACCTGTATCCTTGAGATATTTTTCTGCAGCTACCACAATATTTCTGGGATATTGTGCAAGGGGACGGTTTTCAGGATTATCAATAATCATTGCATTGCCTGTCATTGACAGAGTAGGAATTTCACAAAACGGGTCGATAAGAGCTGTATCGGGATCAGGAATAAATACCATATCACTCTTTTCAACTACTGCATAACCGTAATTTGAAGCATCAAATCCGATACCGTTTTTCATAGTTTTTTCAGAGAAGTTTTTTGCCGGAATGGTTACATGACGGAACTGACCGTTAATGTCAACCATTTTAAAATCGACCATTTTAATGTCATTTTCTTTGATGATGTTTAAAATATCTTGTACTGTCTTTTTCATCATTTCTCTCCTTTTGTTCAATATATTGTGATTATACCATAGGCTTGAGGCAAAAATCAACAGTTTTGTCAATTAACGGTAATAATTCTGCCTTCTTTATAGATTTCATAACTTACTACACGGTCTGCATCAAGATTTTCTTTACTCATACACACAGAATACAAGGTCAGATTATCATATGTGTTAAAATAATATATTCCTCTGTCAGCGTTTACACATACAGAATAGTTTGTTATCTCATTTTTCCCGTTTACCTTCACACAGCCTCTCTGCTGATTCACTGAGTACAGAATATGAAAAAACTGATTTACTCTTTCCTCCTCTGTACCCTGAAATTCTGAATTAAGCTTTACAAAACTTGCCCGTACAAATCTTGACATCGAACTGTTATCCCCCGGAAGCCCCAATGCTCCCATTCCGCGGCTATAAACAGAAAGTTCTAAAGCATCCGAAAAAGTATTCGCCGGCTCCTTTGCTGACAGTGAAAGATAATTATTCAGATTAAACATCTGCATATCAAATTGAGGACTGTTTGTAAGAATACCTACTGAGTTCTCATATATTTTAACTCCGTTTCTTGTTTGTTCAAGAGTAATACACTCCGTTTTATCCGCAACAATCCAGTGAAGCGGGGACGGGGGTAAATCTTTTGAAAAAGGTGTATCCGTAATATTAATATTTTCCAGAAGCCGCCTTGCGCTTTCAACGTTACTGCACTGAGAAAGAACCCATGGAATAATTTCGAAGGATGCCACATTAATCTTTCCCTGTGTCTTTTTTAAATAACAGGCTTCTCCGGGGAAATTAAGTGCTGCCATACAAAGCCCCTTTTCGTTTACACCGTCAAAATAAAGTGGCATGCTTTCATTGACTGCTACACCCATAACAGCGTAATGACTTGTTAACTTTTCACCGTTTGAAAAACTTAACGTAAAATTTCTCGGCATTATACAGATTTTTTCTCCGAAAGTGATTTCATAATCGAGATTTCGTCCGAAATAATGGTCTCCACCTATAAATGAAACTGCTGTACACATAATATTCCTCCTAAAATTTCTTTACTTATTATTGGTTTTAATGTATAATATATTCAGTTTTTTGAAAGAGGTAATATTATGTTCAGAAGATTTTCGCATTACTATAAGCCCTACATCGGGCTGATAATTTTAGATTTACTTTGTGCAGTAATCACCACAGTTTGTGAGCTTGTATTTCCGCTTATTGTGCGCCGTATAACAAACACCGCCATGGAAGGTGCAACCGGGCTCTTGCTGGAAACTGTTCTCCGCCTTGGGGGAATTTATCTGTTTTTAAGAATTTGCGATACTGTTGCACAGTATTATATGGCATACGTAGGACACGTTACCGGTGCAAAGCTTGAAACGGATATGCGCCGTGACCTGTTCGATCATTTGCAGAAGCTTCCTTTCAGTTATTATGACAATGCAAAAGTCGGTCAGATTATGTCAAGAGTTACAAATGACCTTTTCGATGTAACTGAATTTTCTCACCACTGTCCTGAGGAATTTTTTATAGCAGGCATAAAGATAATTGGTTCGTTTATCATTCTTGGCGGAATAAATCTGAAGCTGACTTTACTTATATTTTTGCTTTTGCCGTTAATGTTTGTATCTATACTTTTGTACAGAAAGAAAATGAAAGCGGCTTTTGAAAGAAACCGCGTGCAGATTGGTGAGCTTAATTCCGAGCTTGAGGATAGTCTTTCCGGCATCAGGGTAGTGAAAAGCTTTGCCAACGAGGATATCGAAAAAGAAAAATTCACAAAAAGCAATCTTAAATTTCTTGAAACTAAAAAGGATTCCTACAAATACATGTCTCTGTTTCAGGCAGGAACCCGTTTCTTTGACGGTGTAATGTATGTCGCCGTCATCGTCATAGGCTCGCTTTTTATGATTAAAAACCAGATAAACGCTGCAGACCTTGTAGCATATCTGCTTTATATTCAGACACTGATTACTTCCATAAGGCGTATTGTTGAATTCACCGAACAGTTCCAGAAAGGTATGACCGGAATTGAACGTTTTATTGAAATAATGGATGAGCCTGTAACAATTACAGACTGTCATGCTCCCGAAGAACTTACTGATGTTGAGGGTGAAATTGATTTAAACAATGTAACTTTCCGTTATTCCGAAGAAGGAACTGATGTTTTAAGCAGTATCAATGTTCATATTTCTCCGGGAGAAAACATTGCAATTGTAGGGCCTTCAGGCGGAGGTAAAACAACCCTTTGCAACCTTATTCCCCGTTTCTATGACATTACAGAAGGAAATATTTTTATAGACGGAAAAAACATTAAGGAAATTACTCTTAAATCCCTTCGTAACAATATTGGTGTTGTTCAGCAGGACGTTTACCTTTTCTCCGGAAGCGTTTATGAAAACATCCTTTACGGCAAACCTGGGGCATCAAGGGACGACGTTATTGAAGCGGCTAAAGCTGCAGGTGCACACGAATTCATTGAAAGTCTGCCTGATGGTTATGAAACCTATGTAGGTGAAAGAGGCGTTAAGCTCTCAGGCGGACAGAAGCAGCGTATATCAATTGCAAGAGTTTTTCTGAAAAACCCGCCTATACTTATTCTTGATGAGGCTACAAGTGCACTGGACAATGAAAGCGAGCTTATCGTGCAAAAATCCCTTGAAAAACTTTCAAAAGGAAGAACTACTTTTACCATAGCACACCGACTTACAACTATCAAGAATGCTTCCCGAATTCTTTTCCTTACGTCAGAAGGAATTACTGAACAAGGAAGTCACAGCACACTTATTGAAAAGGGTGGAGATTACGCTAAGCTGTACGCTTTGTACTCAAAATAATTTATTAAAACCACTTTAGTGCAAAAAATGCGAAATTTCCCGATTTTTCTCTTGATTCGATAATGAAATAATGATATACTATAAAAAGCGAAATTTTGAAAGGAGATAAGAATTATGAACTATTCACATGAAGTTGAAAACATGTGCATCGTTGCTAAAGGCGTAGGTCACAAGTGTGCTCCTATTCCTCAGGAAGGCACATGGACACATTCCACTCAGATTACAGACATTAACGGTCTTACACACGGTGTTGGCTGGTGTGCTCCCCAGCAGGGTGCTTGTAAGCTTACTCTTAATGTTAAGAACGGTATTATCGAGGAAGCTCTCGTTGAAACTCTCGGTTGCTCCGGTATGACACATTCTGCTGCTATGGCATCAGAAATTCTTCCCGGTAAAACACTTCTCGAAGCACTTAACACAGACCTCGTTTGTGATGCTATCAACACTGCTATGCGTGAACTTTTCTTACAGATTGTTTACGGCAGAACACAGACAGCTTTCTCAGAAGGCGGCCTTCCCGTTGGTGCAGGTCTCGAAGACCTTGGTAAAGGACTCAGAAGCCAGGTTGGTACTCTCTTCAGCACAAAGGCTAAGGGACCCAGATATCTTGAGCTTGCTGAAGGTTACATAACAAAGATGGCACTTGATGCTGACAATCAGGTTATCGGTTATAAATTCGTACACCTCGGAAAGATGATGGAGTCTATCCGTAAGGGTATGGATGCTAATGAAGCACTTGAAAAAGCTACAGGCCAGTACGGCAGATTTGACGACGCGGTTAAAGTTATCGATCCGCGTGAAGAATAAGAGAGGGGGATTTTAAAATGGCATTATTTGAAAGCTACGAAAGAAGAATTAATCAGGTAAACGCAGCTCTTAACAAGTATGGCATTGCCTCTCTTGACGAAGCAAAGAAAATTTGCGACGATAAGGGTATCGACGTTTACAACCTTATAAAGGGTATTCAGCCCATCTGTTTTGAAAACGCTTGCTGGGCTTACATCACAGGTAGTGCTATCGCTATCAAGAAAGGCTGCACAAAGGCTGCTGACGCTGCTGAAGCTATCGGTGAAGG
The DNA here is from genome assembly GCA_045544395.1 of Clostridia bacterium. Classification (GTDB taxonomy): domain Bacteria; phylum Bacillota; class Clostridia; order UMGS1883; family UMGS1883; genus UMGS1883. The sequence goes on along the minus strand of JAZPYX010000098.1, from coordinate 30,342 downwards.
ACTTCAGGCGTTCTGTATTCCCGGTTCTGTTGCTGATGACAGAAAAGTTGGTCTCGGTCACGGTAATCTTGCTGCAATGCTTCTTCGTGAAGAAACAAAGTGCTTTGCATTCCTTGCAGGCCACGAATCATTTGCAGCTGCTGAAGGTGCTATCGGTATTGCAAACAGTGCTAACAAGGTAAGAAAAGAACCTCTCCAGGTTATCCTTAACGGTCTTGGAAAGGACGCTGCGCAGATTATTTCAAGAATCAACGGCTTCACATTTGTTGAAACAAAGTTTGATTATATGACAGGTAAATTAGAAATCGTTAGCGAAAAGGCTTATTCAAACGGCCCCAGAGCCAAGGTTCGTTGCTACGGTGCAGACGACGTTCGTGAGGGTGTTGCTATCATGCATCAGGAAAAGGTTGACGTTTCTATCACAGGTAACTCAACTAACCCCACTCGCTTCCAGCATCCCGTTGCAGGTACTTATAAGAAAGAATGTATTGAAATCGGTAAGAAGTATTTCTCTGTTGCTTCAGGTGGCGGTACAGGACGTACTCTTCATCCTGATAACATGGCTGCAGGTCCTGCTTCTTACGGTATGACAGATACAATGGGACGTATGCATTCTGACGCTCAGTTTGCAGGCTCTTCTTCTGTTCCCGCTCACGTTGAAATGATGGGACTTATCGGTGCAGGTAACAACCCCATGGTTGGTATGAGTGTTGCTTGTGCAGTTGCTATTGAAGAAGCTTCAAAAAACTAATTATATAGCGGTTTTCAAGGGTTTGTGTTATTTTTGACACAAACCCTTTTTTTGTTGAAAAAGGGTAAAAAAAGGTGTTTTGCCACCCGTTTGCCACCCAAAAATTTAAGTGGGTGGCAAAACTTCAAAAAATTTGGGTGGCAAAACACAAATCGGGTGGCAAAAATCAGAATATAGATTCCAATACATTTTTACCTTGTTCTTTCATTACAGGACTTAATTTTGTGTATATTTGCATTGTTACCTCTAATTTTTTATGTCCAAGACGTTCTTGCACATATTTCACTGGAGCACCGTTTTCAATTAACATTGTCGCATGAGTCACTCTTAAAGAGTGCATATCAAAATCCGGAAATCCAAGTTGATGATGAATCACTGATGAGGTATGCTGCATAGAACGCGGAATTATGAATTCACCATTTTGTCTAACACATACTAAATGAAGCTCCCTGCCTATTCCGTCTGTGTTAAGTTCTCTATTCTCGTTTTCATATAATCGAACATAATGCTCACCATAAAATGCTCTTGCTCTCTGTTGCATTTCATATTCTTCTTTTAGCTCATTCATAAAATTTTCATCCAAATCGATAGTTCTAAAAGAATCATATTTAGGATCTGTAAAATACCACACGCCAGCAAGTTCATCCCATTGTACTTGACGATTCACAGTAACTTGATTCGTTTCAAAATTCACATCATCCCACTCAAAGGCAAAGCTTTCTCCGGGTCTTGTTCCTCCTTTATATGCAAATGACATTGGAATATATGTACTTGTTCCTTTCGGAAACCTATTGAAAATTTTTACAATCCATTCTTTAGGAATGTATACATGTGGGTCTTTTCTTGTTGGAACTTTAGCTTTAGCTCTTGGTGATGGCACCTTTACAAATACCATTGGATTTGTTTGAATGAATCCAAAAGGCTCTACAGCCATCTCAAATGATTTTGATAAAATGCCTTTCATTGTTTTTAAACTATTTTGGCTATATCCTTCATTAAATTTCATATTGATAAAAGATTGAAGAACCGCGGGATTTAATGATTTTAATTTGTACTTTGCAAATGCCGGTTTAATGTGATTTTTAATTTTTTTCCTATAGTTTTTTAAAGTTTCAATTTTCAAATTCACTTCCGCATACTCTTTAAACCAAAAATCAATGTAGTCATTAAAACTAATTTCCGATGGAACAAAACTCAAACCGGAGTTATTATATTCATTCAATGCTTTTGTTCCAGCAACAAAGGCTTCCTTTTGAGTCAAATAACCACCTTTTGAAATCTTAGTTCTATTTCCATTGATTCTTGCACCTTCAAAGTAATACTCCCATCCTTTACCTCTTCTTCGAGTATTAACCTTGCTCATCTTTTGCCTCCATTTCTTCAAATTGAATTATTACCCTATAACCTAATGCTTCGGTAATCGCAATTAAATCTTTTTCACTCAAATTTCCTCTACGGAATTTATTGCAAAGATTTTGTTTTGATGTTCCTACTTTCTCTGCAAGCTCGCTTATTGTCATATGCCTGTGAGTAAGTATGTGCTTAATAATTTCTTGTACTGAGGCATCATTCGTGCTGAAATTCATACAATCACTTCCTATTATATGTAGTATTTTGTAAAATAATTATAGCAGTAAACTCAAAAATTGTCAAGGTAAACTTTTCGGTTTACAATAAGTAAAAATAAGTTCAAATAAGAAACAATATGAAAAAGGAAAGAAAAAAAATGAAATGCTTATTAAGATATAATTGGGTGAAACTTCATCGCTCCCTTCTCCCCTGTGGCAAAGGATTAATGGGCTCGTGGGCAAAACTTGCATCCCGTGCAGCGTTTCGCAAAGGACAAGCTGAATATTGTGGTCATATCAATTCTGTTGATTCTGGAGAATGGTCCGGTGGTATTGTCGGCATTAAAAGTATTCTTGGAACAAAAAAACGATCAGACGCACTTAAAACGCTTGACAAGTTATCAGCTCTCGGATATGTCAGCTACACTCTTGACGAAAGGACAAAAAAGCTTACATATAAAATTTGCGATTGGGTGGTAAAATGCTCAGGTACAGAATGTATGGATGCTTAATGAATTTAACTGCAAGGACTTTGGTTTTAGTGAAATTATTCATTCTTATGCCGTTTTACTGGTCGCTGTTTTAGCGCGAAACTATTTTCAAAAAAATACATTGCCTGAATATTTTGACAATAGTAAGCAATTCATTCTTCATTGTATTGAATACATCGAAAATAATTTTACAGAGCGAATTACTCTTGACGAAATTTCTAAACTCGCTGCCATGTCAAAAAACAGCTTTTGCGAGCTTTTTTATAAGCTTACCGGACATTCATTTAACAGCTACTTAAATATCTGCCGAATAAAAAAAGCCACAGAATACATAAAAGACGGTTATAAAATAACCTCCATTTACGGACTCTGTGGATATGCTGATTTTTCAACTTTCTATCGTAATTTTAAAAAAATAATGGGTGTATCTCCAAATGAATTCAAAAAAAACAACCTGTAGATATTCGCGTATTTTCAAGTGTGTATGTCCTTTGTTCGCTCAGCATATTTCTGTAATGACGAGACAGAGAACATCCGCCTATATAAAGATTAAATGCGTTAAGACTAAATTCGTCAGCCTTTGCAATTCTGTGCAAATATCTTTGAGCATCCTGTGAAAAGCTATTTCCAACTGATAAAATATCCATAATTAACCTATCTCCTTTTCAATAACACCCCATAAACCCTTGTCTTAAATCTTCACCTATGAAAATTCAAATTTTTCACATCTTCAAAAACAAAATTCTCACGCACATCAGGTGCATAGCTTTCCACTGTTACATTGTCAAGTAACAATCCGTCACATTTCTATTTTTTCCTTCAAGAGATTCATTGTTTTTTCAAGGCTTACAAAAAGCAGACAAGTATAAATTCCATTTTACTTACTTTATAATTTGGATACCAAGAATATCACACAGATTCTTAATCTTTTCCGTATTATCTCTTTAAGAACTATGACACGGTGATTACTATTAACTTTCTATTCTTTTTCCGTTTATGCTTGTATTCTCGGCATTTTCAAAGACGAAAGCCTCTTCTCTTGCAGAAAGTGAGCAGCCGGAAATATCAACATTTTTCACATTTCGAAGTACAATTCCTTCACCGTGAGATTTCTGAATATTATGCACAGAAATGCTGGCCATTCCTTTGTCACAGCCCGAAACACATATGTCAGCATTCGTGATTTTCACATTGTCTATCGGCATTTCAGGCAAGCCCAAAAAGTAAATTCCTGCCGCACGTACATTTTTCATAATTACGTTTGAAATGCTTATTCCACCGATATGAGGTGTACCTTCTGTTACGGGACGCGGCTCATAACTGAAAAGCTCCGTATCGTCGGCACTTGCACCGCACATATAAAACTGATTCATTGTGATACCTGCAATAACATTATCCATAATAACGTTGTTTATCAGAATATCCTCTACAAAGCCGCCACGCTTTCTGCGTGTTTTGATACGGATACCACGCTCTGTAGAATGGAAAATGCAGTTTGACACCGTAATGTTCCTGACGCCGCCGCTCATCTCACTGCCGATAACAATTCCACCGTGGCCGTGAACGAAGGTGCAGTTTGTAACGGTAATATTTTCGCAAGGATATTGTTTCTGAAATATATCCCTTTCAAGTCCCGATTTTATTGTGACGCAATCATCACCTACATCTATACAGCAATCCGAAATTTTTACATTACGGCAGCTCTCCGGATTTATTCCGTCAGTATTTGGTGAGTCATATGGGTTTTTTATGGAAATATTATGTATGGTTACGTTATCACAATGAATTGGATGCACCGTCCAGCAAGGAGAGTTTACAATATTTATACCCTCAATCGTAACCCTTTTTACATTGATAAACTGAATAGTACGCGGACGCTTTTCATCATTCTCACCTTTTCCCCACCAGTTATATCCCCTGCCGTCTATTGTTCCTTCGCCACGGACAGTTATGTTTTCCGCATCAAGGGCAAAGAGTATCCCCTGACGAGTACCCCTTACAAAGCCCGGCACCATTTCCTCGGTAATAACGGGATACTTATCTTTATCATCGCTTGCCATCAATGTTGCACCCGCTTCAAGGTGTATTGTGGTATTGCTGTATATGCGAAGAGAACCGGTAATATACCTACCTGCCGGTATCCGCACCACACCGCCTGTCTCACGTATATCATCCAGCATTTTCTGCAATATAGCAGTATTATCAGTAACACCATCACCAATAATGAGTTTTTCCGCGATATTCATTCTTCTTCCTCCTTACATTACAAGTGTATATTAATTAAAAATTGTCAGGCAATTAACGTTATATTTTCAAAATGATAATTTAATCAGGTACATTGTTTGTCCGTCAAAATTAAGCACCTGTCCGAACTTTTCCCCCGTAAAAGTTTCGCGTCTGATTAATTCAAGGTCGCACCTTTCATCCAGAAGATACACCTCTGCTTCTGTCTCTTTTCCTAATCCCTCAACATTAATTATACACTTGTCCGGCTCTGCATTATCATCATCAGTAAATCTTGTAACAATAATTGCTGCTTCATTATCTTTTTTTGCAGCTACAGCATACATTTCATTTCCATCTTCTGTTTTGTAAGATGTTCCAAGCTTATACAGAACATTAAATGCATAAAAAGGATAATACCCCTTTCTTATATCACAAATCAACGAACCAAACATACCGTTCATATTTCCGGGTCTTGCGTCGTAATACATCAGCATATCAAGAGCTTCTCTTTGCGCTTCGCTCTGTGTAGCTGCAATAAATGCCGCACCTTTCATCCTGCCTATATCACGAAGAGATTCTATCCATTCATCGCCTACCCATCCTTTTACATAGTTCCATTCATTCAATATGCTTTCTGTCTTTGTAAATCCGTATTTATCCAAAAGCGCTCTGTACTTCCTTATGCTTTCTGTTATTTTAGCAGGATTCTTGGCGTATTTATGCCATGAAAAGAAATCAAGCGGAGCTTTTAGTTGTGCTAAAAATCTTTCTGCCCATTCAAAATCTTTTGCCAGGGCAGGGCCGCCTATTTTCAAATTCGGGAAACACTTTTTCAGATGAGTTGCCGCAACATCATAAAGCTCAAAAAATTCTTTTTCTTTTCCGCCCCAGCAACGCTTATTTTGTGAATCGTCAGGTTCCAGGTCCGGTTCGTTCCAAATTTCCCAATATTCTATATCATAATAAAATCCCTCTGCCCATCCTTGTGTATAATGGCGTATAATATGTTCACAAATAACAGCCCACTTCTTGAAATCTGCCGGAGGTAAAGTATTATACTTCTTAGACCAATGCTCAATTTTAGAACCTAATCTATAGAAGGTTTTAGCTCCTCCTGCCTCAGTAATCTTTATATATTCATCAGTCAGTACAAAATCATAATTTGCCGGATCTTCGGGGTCTTTTGAAAAATCCGTAAAGATGAAATTAACATCTACAATATGTTCTCCTCCGTAGGTATAACAAGACGATGCATCGTGATTTCGTGCATATGGAATGCCTGCAGCCTTATATGGTTCTATGTTTGTTATTCTCTGATTTTGTCCGAATTTATACACCGGACCATTGTTTACTGCGTGCATGGGTTTAATTTTACCAATGCTTTCATTAAAATTGATTTTTACTTCTCGCATAATAACTCTCCATTTCTCCACAACATTTTATGGATTTTAATATAGCTAAAATATTTGTAAATTCTGACATAAATATAGCGACCGACCTTTTCAGTCGGCCGCTATATTAAAATATTATTTTTTATTTGTCAATTATGATATCATTCTGGAAGGGTACAAGTTCGTTAAAGTTCCATACAAATGCCTTTACTGTTGTAAGGGTTTTGCCTTCCGGTCTACTTGCCTTTGTCTGTACAGCCTCGGTTTCGCTTGCATCCACCATAGCTACATCCAAAAGCTCATCTCCGCCGTAAAGGGCAAGGAGTACCTTCTTACCGCTGAATGCATTTGCAGCAACATTAATATAAATATCACCTGTAACATCAGTTAAGCTGCCGATTATGTCTGTTGCTGCTTCGTCTGTGCTGAATTTAATGGGTGCATCTTCGGGATTTTCTAAAATGAAGCAAAGGTCGTCAAAATCTGTCCCTGCATATATTTCCAGTTCAATTTTTTCAATATATCTTCCGCCCGGTGCCTTGTAGCCGATAAAATCGGTCTTATCACCGGCTGAGAAAGTCTTTAAAAAATCTATCGCTTCGGTTTCGCCGTTAAGATAAATTCTTACCCCATACTTACTGGTATTGCCGGAATTACCAAGCATCATTCCTACTGCAGTAGGCTCGAGTGATGCATCTGTAAGGTTCGCACCATCTAACTCGATTGCATAATATCCAGTGTCCGTGTTCCTTTTTTGAAATCTTAATTTCCCGCTTGATGGGTTTGGCATACCAAAGGCAGTATTTTTCTCGCCATCTGCATTGTACGCCTGTAACGTGCATCCGAATGTTCCGCCATCTTCTGATACAGCCGGGGTGAAAGCAATATTACCGCTACCTTTTGTATATTCAGTGTTCTCAAAGTTTATAACGGCTTTATGGTCTGCAGCATTTAAATCTGCAACAAAATCATTCCTTGTATATGATGTTAAAGCGCCATCGCTCATTCTTGCAGCTTCAAAATACGGCTCTGCCTCTGTTACGGTAATTTTTTTTGTTTCAGAGATAGTTTCGTCAGACTTAACTTTTGCGGTTACTGTAATTTCACCTGCTATTGAAGTATCCTCTGTTCTCGTTAATGTAACAAGACCGTTTGCGTCAATTGTTGCACCGACTCCCTCAACATACCAGTTAACATCTTCATATGCATTACTGGTTTCTGCATCACATGCCACGAACTGAACTGTCTTTGTTGCATTATACTGCGGCTCAGCCACTGTATCTGCCTCTGTTGTAACTGTAATTTCTTCAGGTGCGGAAAACTCCTCAAAAATAATGGCAACATCATCGACTGAAACAGATCTGCTTCCAGAGCCGGACATATTTATATCTGTGATATATGCTCCCTCGGGCGCTTTAAATCCGACAAACTCTGGATACTGTGGTTTACTTTCTACTGCTGCCGCTAAAGAGAAATTGATCGTATCCTCAACGCCGTTGCTGTAGCTAACTTTGATCGATAAAGTTGTCTTATTAGAACCGTTAGCTCCCGACGCCCAGCCAAATGCTACAGGCTGCAGGGCAGGGTTATTTGCAATCTCACCTATGCTGAACGTAAGACCCTTCGTCATATTTGTAAAGCCGAGAGCAGTCCCGCCTGATGAAATCGCCTTCGCAAAGGAGGAAGTCGAATCAATGGTTTTAACGTTATTAGCAGTCGCTCTGTCCAATGTAAGCTCACAGTAGTCTTCTCCTCCGCTTATGGGGTAGAGCTTAATTACTGCTTTTTGAGCTGTGCTCGAACCAGTAGGCGTATAATTAGCAGAATCCTCAAAGGTTTCTACAGCTGCATAGTCAGCCGTTGAAAAATCTGCTTTGAACTGCTCTAAGGTATAAGTTGTTGCGCTGATTGTAACGTTTTCATACGCAACTCCAAGGTCTACTGCCATTGCAGGGATTGATGCTACTGAAAGCAACATCGTTAAACTAATTGCCAGGGATAAAATTTTTAGGGAATAGTTTTTGATTTTCATTTTTTACCAAACCTTTCTTTTAAAGATTTTATTTAATTAAATTATTTGTCATCAACTATAACAGCCATAATTGCCTTGAACAGGTCTTTTTCATTTTCATCCACGTCCGTTTCGTCGAAGAATACAAAAATTCTCGATGCTTCCTGCTCTCCATAAATTTCTGCAGGCTTGATAGCCGCATACGTTGCGAGACTTATTGTATTCTCGCCCCTGTCATAGTAATAAATCGGAACACCGGTAAGGGAAACAGGTCTGAACTCTTCTTCACCCACAAAAGCAGTGACAACGCATTTATTAAGGCGTGGATTTGTTCTGATTGTCTGAACCCTGCCGTAAAAATTATCTGTCTCGCTGTAATAGTAAAGCTCCCTGTCAGACAGGCTTATCAGCTTATCAACATTCCACAGCTTGCCGGAGGGTATTTCCTTTTCCCTTCTGCCAACATTTTCAGTTGTAACCTTCGTCAGAGCAGGAAAAATGACATCGCCGACATTTAAATTGTCAAAGCATGCTCTGTCCGAGTTTCTCGAATCAGCTGAGTATGTGAATTTTGCACCTGAATTATAGGTTTCCAACTTCGGCAGGTAGTCACCGTTCTCCGCATCATAAACCATCGTTTTCTTACTTACCAGCATCGGCAGTGTATAGTCTATATCAAACTGATCTGTCCCTCCTCTGTTGTGGTAGAGGAATACACATTCGGGATATGTCTTAGTCGGATCTAATTCATCAACGACCTCACCCCACATAAGTGTTGTGTACGCTTTACCGAACCTAATTTGATTCAACTCGGAATAGTACCAGTCATCGTCGAGCATTGTTACGGGAACATAGAACATATGTGTTTCGTAAGTGATAGGAATGTTTATAATCTCTCCATCGACCGTATGCGAAAATCCCTCGTTAAAGGGGCCTGTGCCAACGTAGGTTCGAGACACCTTGGTGCTTGTCACACCCTTCGTTACGGTTTCAATCATACTGACCTCGCCATTATCGTTAAACTCAACATAACGAAGCGGCTGCAAATAATCATAGCCTACAACGGCCTTATCAGCATCTTTAAGCTTCAGCTGCTCCAATGCTTCATTGGCAGAGCAGCGTTTGCCGTTAATTTTCACCCTTTCGGCAAGGTCAAATATCTGAACTTTCTTACCTGTGTAGATGGGTGCATAGCAAACCTTAATCTGCGCTTTTTTGTTCATTCCTCTACCGTCCATACCCGCTGCAATAAGTACATATTCAAAAGGAATTGAATCATCTATAATTTCAGCATGGAAAAGTCTGTCTGCAAAATCAAAATACAGCTTATAGTTTTCGCCCAATTCTATCCCGTAGGCATTAAAATCGAATGTCGGGGCAACCTTATAGGTTTTTCCGTTAATATCAACCTCCGTCTCGGAATATGCTTCCACAGTGCCCTCAACACGGGTTGAAAGAAGCTCTATACGGTAGTAAACAAAATCCTTCTTCGTGCTTTCGATTATGCCTACAACATCATCCTCATACAATTTGTTGAGAGAAATCACCTCTCCGTCACAGGTTATGTCATAATAAACATCCCTGTAGGCGGGGTTCAGTACGAGAGGCACACTGTGGTCTTTAGTGTCTGAATGCGTATCTTTAAAGAAGATATGCTTGTCATATATTGATACCACATCCACAATCCGCATATCGTAATTGAGCACCTTGGCAACATCATATTTTCCGTCATTATTTGAATCAATCAGTGTTACATTTCCGCAATCGGGAAAGAGGTCTTGATTTGTAATATGCGGCATAGTGTTATCGTTTACAATCAGTGACAATTCTTTATCAAGCGGCAGCTTCTCTGCCTTCTTCATTGTATCCTCATCACGGTATTTAAGATAGGCACTGCCGTTGTCACCCACGTCGAAGCCGTAAACCTCCTCTATATCAGTGGATATTACGGTAATTGTCTCGTTGTTTTTAAGATACACGTACACAACCTCTAATCTTCCGGTTGTGTTTTCACGGTAATAATATTCCACATTGTAGCCTGTCAAATCGTCAAGATAGGTAAGCTTTTCTGTGTCATATGTATAGAGTATCCCGTCGATTTCTATCTCACCGATGTCAAGCTCCTCCGAAGGTCCCATTCCGTAAAGCTTGCTGCGGGGGGTTGCAGTAATCTGCCCCTTATCCCAAAAAAGCTTATGATAAAGGGTAAGCAGGTTCTGCCCCTCGGTTTTTTCGACTGAAATATTACCTGAGTTAGAATACGAATCTGACGACAGCACGTCAACATACAAAGTTTCGTACACCATTTTCACTGCATCGCCCCATTTGACGGGGGAATTACCGCTGTAGCTGATATTACTTACTATTTTAAGCTGTGATGCTACGCCCAGGTATCCGTCGGGGTATCCGCCCTTGCGTTCTGCCGCAATCGAGTAACCCACACTTGTTACAAGTAATTTAGAAAGCTCTGCATAGGTTATTGCATCCTTCGGGGCGAAAATACGCTCACTTCTTCCACTGAAAAGTCCCTCGTTAGTGACAACATTTATATATCCTACATTTGGGGAGTAAACGGAAACATCCTCGTAATAGCTTACGTTTGAATAGCTCCCCGCAAGGTCCTCACGGGCGAGCATTTTGCAAAGCAGCACTGCCGCCTCCTCCCTTGTCATTTCTGCATCAAAATTCACATTGTCGGGAAGCATCCCCATAGCGGCGAGAAATCCCGCCTCCATTTCTATTATCTTAGGAACTGTCTTTTCTGCCTCCGTCTGAACTATTTGTATCTCCTGAGCAGCTTCGTTTTCATCATTTGCCCACACCGACATTTCAAGCAGGAAGAGCATACTCAGACACAGTGCAAATATTATTTTCTTTTTATTCTTCATCTGTCGCTACCTCCTCTACGTAGTCATACCTTGTCTTTTCCAGAAATTCCGGATGATTTCTCAGATAGCTTGCAGTTTTTCCGGGATATCCTGCATCCACCCATGCCTGATGTAGCGGGTTTGTGCCTGTCTTACGCTCTACATCAAGGAAGTATGCCTTCCACATCAGCGATGCCACACAAGGTATACCCGTTGGTGATTCATAATATTTTTTCTGTGCGTAGGTCATAGAAGGAAGCAGACTTTCCACATCCCAGAAGGTGTAAATCATAAAATCTGCCAATTCTAAAGCTCTGTCAAGGTATTTGTCTTCACCTGTTTCGTTATAAACAGTTAAAAGAAGATCAAAAGTATTATTGAAGTCCTTTGGCATAAGTTCAACTGAGGAAAGCTTCTTTTCAAGGGAGTCAAACGCATTCTTGTCAGTCCATGCAATAATTGCACTGCCAAGACTGTCCTTAACCTCCCCCTCGGGAAGCTGCGTCCATCTTTCCCAATAACCGATTGAAGGAGAACCGTAGCCTGTTGCCTGTCCTGTACGAATTGACCGGTAGCCGGTAAAACCTTTTGATGCATCCCATTCCATAACATCAGTTGTTATGAAGTCGATATATCGCTCCATCCTCTCCCTTATATCATCAGGGACAAGGGGCAGAAGCTCATTGATTCCCGCCATTGCTTCAATTACCTGGGTCATCCATGATATGCGTCCACGGTTGTTGGAAGACAGATACTCTTGCGTAAACAAATAGTTTTTATTCCACGCAGATACACGCTCAATATAGTTCATAAACTCATTAAGTGCCTTTTTAAAGGTCTGATCGCCTGTCAGGTGTAGCCCCCATATATATGCAGGAACAAATCCGTCCCATGCTGAGGCATAGTTTCCTGATGTATTTCCCGGACCGCTAATCGGTGTATGACGGCTGTAAGTAAATGCGCTCTGATCGTTAATGGTCGCCGTCCACCAGCTCAACAAATGTCTGTGCCATGCGTCGGGATTAAGCTCATAAAACTTCTGTTGCCAAAAAGGGGAGGACATCAGGTAGGCTATTCCTGTGTCACGCTCGCTGTAATTAGACCATTCCTCTTCACTTTTGTCATACACATTCGTACCGTTGGGTGCACCGATAACGGGGTCATACCTCAGATGATCCCCCCATGGAAGTACCCCTGACTCTGAATGTATACCAAACTCCAAAAAGAAGGAAAGGGCTTCATCAGCAATCTTTTCATACTTTTTATCACCTGTCAGAAGACTAAAGTCATAAAGCATTTCATACAGAAATATATCTGCCGATACATCACAGCCTTGCCCCCTCTGCTCAATCTCCCAGGATGCTCTGGGCCATTCGTCCACATAAATGGTGGGTGGCTGGAGTGTATCACGGTTAAGCATTGACCAAAACAGTCCCGACTTTCCTCTTTGCACAACGCTCTTTCCTGTCCCATTAAATACTTGCGGCATAGCGTTGCTCTGATTCCTGTACACATCATCGGGGAGCAGCTTCGTATCTCTGCCGTATTCAACCATAGTATTAATGTAGTCATTTATTACATCGTAAACAGTGCGGTTGTTGGCGGTAATATTAAACGTTTTCTCTTCACAGTAATCGCCTTTTGTTATTGTGGCAGTAACAGTAAGCTCTGTAATCTGTTTAGGACAGGTAAACTTACCCTCGTTTGAAATTACCTTGGGATTACTTGATTTCCACGAGATTTTCGTACCGTTCTTACCCTCTGTCGGAAAATTGAGGTCACGCGACACGCAGCGTGTAAATCCGATATCAAGCGCTTTTTTATCTGCCGCAACAGCGTCTTTGTTGGTTTTAATCTCTTCTTCTGAAGCTTCTGTCTGAACCTCTTCTTCAGGCTCCGAATCTTCCTCTTTATTTTGCATATATTCCTCTTCTTCAAGGTCTTCAGTTTCTTCAAGGTCTTCAGTTTCTTCAATTTCTTCCAAAACCTCTTCCTCAGCCCATGCAGAAACATTTCCTATTAGAATACTTGCGCATAACAAAAGTGCAATCCATTTTTTATTTTTCAATAGCGCTCACCTCCAAAATACGGGAAATAATTACTGCTGACTGCGCTCTGGTGGCAGTAGTTTTTGGTGAAAATTCGTTTTCTGAAATACCCTTTATTATCCCTGCCTTGTTAAGCGCGGAAACTGCATCTGTGGCAAATTCGGATATTTCTGCGGCATCATCCCATAGTGCGTCCTCTGCGTCACCCTCAAGCAAAAGACCCGCTTTTTCTGCACTGCGGTACGCCATAACAGCCATTTCCTCACGCGTGATGCTTCGTCCCACGCCAAAGCTGCCGTCAGCATAGCCGTCCGTAATTCCAAGATTTCGTGCAGTCATTATAATATCGTAATACCACGCATCCTCTGAAACATCTGTAAAGTCTGCACCCTTTTCCTCTGATGTAAGTCCAAGTGCCCTTATCAGCATTGCAAGATACTGTTCACGCGTTACATTTCCCTCCGGTTCAAAGGAATTTTCACCCGTTCCGTTGACAATGCCTTTTTCATAAAGCTCCATTATACTGTCATACGCCCAATGCGTTGCTGCAAGGTCATTAAAGACTGTTTTCCCTTCATCTTCTGTCGGTTTCACCTCGACGGGTGTTTTCTGGGGCGGAATTACTGTCGGTGCCGCTATTATGCCGCCACCGCCGCCACCGCCGCCACCGCTACCGGTGCCGCCGCCTGAGGGAGCAGGGTTTGTTGCCTTTACCGTAACGCCAAAATCCTTCGTTACACTTCCCGACGGATTTGAAATTGTTGCAGTCAGCAATACATATTTATCTTTATCCTGCGGGCGTGTTACTTTTCCTAAATCTGCGCCTGATGTAACAATCGGGGAGTCTGCCTTTGCCGACCACGTAATTGTGGAACCGTAAGCACCCGATGTGGGAAGTGTTATATCATCACTCGCCTCAGACGGAACTGTGATTGCATCACGGTCCAGCTCAAGCTTGCTGGGAATAAAAAGCTCAAATATTCTTTCCTTTTTGAGAACACCGCTCTCAAATGTTGCGATAAGGTCAACCCGCGGAGTGTATCCACCTTCTGTCGGAGTATCCGGCGGATTAAGTGTTCCGTCCTGCATTATTATATTTTCAGGTTTTGTTGTCCACGTAACCGTACTGCTTCCTATTGTTTGATACGGGCTGAGATTCAGGTCCTTTGTAATGCGCTGCATACTCTCATCCGAAATGTCAGAGAAGGTAAGCTGCGAAAAATCTTCTTCTATCCTTTTTATATCAGGCACCTCAAACACAAAGCCAAACTCATCAAGTCGTCCGTATGCAGATTTGGTTGCTGTACTTGTCACTATCTTTACATTTGTTATATAGTGTCCCGGGGGCGCCTTTATACCAAAGAATACATTTTTCTCTTTTCTCGCCTCAACACCTATGGCAGAATCAATATTCTGACTGAAATATCCTTTTTTGCCGTTTGAATAGGTTGCAATGACACGAAAACCTTTACCAATTTGCATTTTGCCGTCACGGGAAAGCACTACGAAGCCCATTGCCGTAACCCTTAAGTCACCCAGCATATCAGCATCCAGAAGAAATTCATTGCCGCCTGAGCCCTCAGGTTGAAGAGCAAGGTAGCGATTTCCTGCCGTGGGCGCCATAGGACCATTAGTTCCCTCATTACCCTCTTCGTCAACCTCTACTAAAGACATTTTTCTTCCAGCTGTGCTGAGGGAAAACATCTGTCCCGATTGATACAGAGGCATACTCGCCACGCCTTGACTAACAGTCAAAGCATCGCTGACAAAATTTATTATTGTCATATCCTTATCCGATGCCTCTCTCGCCGTATTAAGCAGGCTGACAAAATCTGCCCTTGAGATAATGTTATCCCCGACATCATCATTCTCATCACGCTCATCGGTTTCCTCACCAACCATAATACCCTCTGTATCACCGATAAAATCTTCGTTGTAATAAGGTATATTCCGTACCTCTACAGAAATCTCATCATGGGGTATATCGGGATAGTTGTCCGACCGCGCAACAATCTTAAACTGCGTTGACATATCGACCATTTCCGAAACGGAGAGGACTCCGCTGTTGCCGCTTATTTCAAAATCGATTGCATCGTTTCCCCCTTCTATTGAAAGAGTTATTTTCTCATTCTTCATCTTTCTTCCTGCCTCGTCAAACATATAGGCAGAATATGTATATTTATTAGGTTTCGACACGCCGTAAACCGGGGTATACACAGTGGCGTCGCCCTCCAGCACAATCTCCGCCGGAGGAGAGGGAATTTCATCAAAAATAATGGCAATATCATCGACTATAGCGTCTCTTACATTATTTGACGCCTCGCGCGGGATATTTATACTTTTGATACATTTTCCATCAGGCGCCTTGAATCCGACAAAATATACTTTTCCCTCGTCTTCTGTTCCGCTTCCTTTTGCTAAAGAAACAGGAATCGTTACTTCGCTGTTGTCGTTGTATACAACCTTGATTGAAAATTTAGACGCATTGGAGTTACCCGCCAATGACCAGCCAAAGGCTACCGGCTGCAGGTCAGGATTATTATCAACCGCACTTATGCTGAACGTAACACCCTGTGGTATATTTGAAAAATAGAGAGCATTATTGCCTGATGAAAACTTCGGCACCAACGCTTCGTGTGAAGTATTATCAATGTGCATAATCTCCGCCCTGGTTTTGGTCAATGTAAGCAGACATTCGTTTCCCTCTCCTGTGACAGGAGTGCCTCCTTCCCCGGTTATAGGGTATAACTTAATTTCTGCCTTGGCTTTTTTCGTACCGACCTCGGCAGGCGTATAACCAGAGGCATCCTCAAAGGTTTCAACGGCTGCATACTCTGCGCTCGCATAAAGCGCTTTAAACTCATCGAGTGATAAGCTGTTGGCATCAGAAGCATCTATATCAGAAACATTTATCCTTTCATACGCTACTGTTTCAAGCTCCACCGCCATTGTTGGAAATGACATTCCCGTAAGCAATATCGAACTGCTTACAGTTAACGTTAACATTTTTTGAAAAAGTCTCTTGTGTCTCATATTTCATCTCCTTAAAAATGGGCACAGAAGTCCGTTTGCATTCTTCTTCTGCACTAAAAATTATCCGTGTTTGTTTTTGCAATTTAACCATACCATATCGCTTCTTACGAAGTCAACTGACAAAACTTCCAAGAGCTTGACAATTTTTCCATTCATTGCAGCCGTTTGGCAAAATTGTCAAGCAATTAAACTTTTTATCAGTTTACTTTGCTGTTTTCGGGTGTTAAAATAAAGTCGTAAAATGTTTTGTTTTTGCACTATATAATTGAGAGGAGTATTTATTATGAAAAAAAGAAAACTCGCATCATTACTTGCAGCAGTAGCTGCACTTTCCGTATTTACATGCGCATGCGGAAACGGTGAAAAAAAGGCGGCGAAGGAACTGGATATGGACTTGTCTTCATATCCTATAGAAACAGATGTATCCCTTACATATTTCCTTCCTCTGCGTTCAGCCTTGGGCGGAATTGTTGAAAACTATGGCGAGACACCGCACGCACAGGAATTTGAAAAAAGAACCGGTGTTAAAATCGAATATATGCATTCAGCAATCGGTCAGGAATCACAGATGCTTTCATTATTAATAGCATCAGAAGAGTACCCCGATATTATGCAGGGTAACTGGATTGATTATCAGGGCGGTATTCAAACCGCTTTTGAAGATGGAATTATCGTTGATCTCGGCGACTACAGGGAGTATGCACCTGCATATTTTGCCAAGCTCGATGCAAACCCTTCACTTGACAGGGCAGCAAAGACAGACGATGGTAACTACTACGGTTTCCCATGCATTCAGCAATCAGAACGTCTTCGTATGACCACCGGACCCGTTTTAAGAGCTGACTGGATGGAGGAGCTTGGTCTTAGCTATCCTGAAACAATTGATGAATGGGAAACCGTTCTTACAGCATTTAAGGAAAAGAAAGGCGCAGTTGCCCCCTTCTCCGCTGCAAACCGTTATCATATGTATACAATGTTTGGTATTCCCAACGGTCTTTTCATTGACGGTGATGAGTATAAGTACGGTCTTGCAATTCCTGAGGCAAAAAAGGCAGTTGAGCATATGAACGACTGGTTTAATAAGGGCATTTTAGATATTAACATAGCCTCTGTAGATGCAAAGGCACTTGACACTCAGGTTCTTACCGGTATGACAGGTGCTATGATTGCTACCGGCGGCGATATTGAGCGTTATATGAATGCAGCAACAGAAGATGGCTTTAATCTTACAGGCGTGCGTTTCCCCAGCTATGAAAAGGGGGATGTAAATAACTGTATGAGCGTTGTTATCCCGATTACCGGAACCTCCGCTGCTGCGATTTCCGGCCAGTGTAAATATCCTGAGCTTGCCGCAAAGGTACTTGACTACTATTACACCCCGGAAGGCGAAATCTTTGCAAACTACGGTACCGAGGGTGTGTCCTTTGAAATGGTTGACGGCGCTCCCCGATACACAGATGTAATTATGAATAATACCAAGGGACTTTCCATTAAGGAGACGCTCGCTCTTTATGTTAAAGCAGGAGCAACCGGCTCTTATGAACCTCAGGAGGGCTATTTAAATCAGTATTATTCACTTTCCCAGCAGCAGACCGCTCTCGATGCATGGCAGGTAGGCTTTAAAGAAAGTGAAAAGAGAAAGGCACTTCCCGTTACACTTTCACCGGATGAAGCACAGGAGGCGGCTGACATTTTAGCCGAGGTAAGAAAATATGCACAGTCTATGATTATAAAATTCGTCATAGGAACAGAACCAATAGATAAATTCGACGAATATCTTGAAGAGGCGTATGACTTAGGGCTTCAGCGTGCACTTGACATTTATACAGATGCGCTTAAGCGCTACAACGCAAGATAATTTCATTATTTAGGAGGTCTTAAAATGCGTCGTCCATTGTCAGAACGCATATTCAATGTTTTTAACGTAATAATTTTGACGCTGCTTGCATTAGTAACATTTTATCCCTTTTGGCAAGTTGTGTGCGGCTCCTTCAGTGATGGCGGAATTCTTATGCAGCACCGCGGGCTTCTTCTTTTTCCAAAGGGATTTAACATTAGTGCATATGATGCAGTATTTAAAAACCGTATGGTTGCTTCAGGCTTTATGAACTCAGTTATAGTTCTTGTAGGGGGAACTGCGCTTAACCTTGTACTCACATGTCTCGGTGCGTATGTTCTTTCACGCAAAAATGTGTATTGGAATTCAACCTTTATGAAAATAATCACTATCACAATGTTTTTCGGTGGCGGAATTATTCCCAGATATTTGCTTATCGCAAAAACACTCGGTCTTAACAACTCACTTCTTGCACTGATTCTTCCATCGGCGATTGATGCCTATAGCCTTATAGTAATGCGTGTATCGTTCTCGGATATTCCCATAAGCTTGATTGAGTCGGCACAGCTTGACGGTGCAAGCCACGCATGCATCCTTGCAAAGATAGTTGTTCCGCTTTCCAAGGCTGTATTGGCGGTTATCTCTCTTTGGTACGCAGTAGGGCACTGGAATTCATGGTTTTCGGCAAGTATTTACATTCGCGACAGAGGAAAATATCCTTTGCAGCTTGTCCTGAGGGAAATACTCATCCAGAATTCCGCTATGGCAGGCGGCGATGCTTCCGACCATAATGATAAATACTTTGTAGGCGAAACAATCAAATATGCTACCATCACAGTTTCAACAGTTCCGATTTTGCTCGTATATCCATATTTGCAGCGGTACTTCGTAAAGGGTGTTATGGTTGGCGCAGTTAAGGGGTGATCAGACAATGAGAAAAAAAGCATCAGACGGCTACAATATGAGCCGTATACAAGTTATTAAAAAGGATTTTAAAGTCAACAAATCTCTCTACCTTTTGTTCTTGCCGGTATTGATTTACTTCATTGTGTTCTGTTACGGCCCTATGTATGGTACAATAATTGCCTTTAAGGATTTCCGTGCTGCACGGGGTATTATGGGAAGTGCATGGGTAGGATTTAAGCATTTTGAAAGATTTTTCAGTATTTCTACGTTCCAAACAGTACTTTTCAACACGCTTAAGTTCAGTATAACTACGTTGATTTTTTCCTTTCCCGTACCCATTGCGTTAGCGATTCTTGTGAATGAGCTTCCCTATCGTCGCTTTGGAAAGGTGATACAAAATGCCACCTATCTTCCGCACTTTATATCGCTTGTCGTTGTGTGCGGTATGATAAAGGACTTTACCAGCAACACAGGTGTTGTAACGCAAATGCTGTCAATTTTCGGGGTGCCGCAGATATCACTTCTTTCTAATCCGGACTACTTTCTGCCGATTTTCGTTATATCGGGAATATGGCAGAGTGCAGGATGGTCATCTATTATATATCTGTCCGCACTCACATCGATTGACAATGAACTTTATGAGGCGGCATCAATTGACGGCGCAGGAAAGCTACGGCAGCTTATACATATTTCGCTTCCCGGAATTGCACCTATAATTATTACACAGCTCATATTGAAATTAGGCCATGTTATGAGCGTAGGCTATGAAAAAATCCTTCTTCTTTCAAACGATTCCATCATAGATGTAACGGAGGTTATTTCAACCTATGTTTATCGTGTAGGTCTTCTTAATCACAGCTATAGCTATGCAACGGCTGTAAGTTTGTTTAACTCTCTTATAAACATTATACTGTTGCTTATAACAAATAAAATCAGCCGTGTTGTAAGCGAAACCAGTCTTTGGTAAAGATTTTATTTAAGACGGGGCATTTTGCCCCCGTCTTACCAAAGAATACTTTTTAAGTTGTATTTTTTGGTAAGACGTTGACCTTCCTTGAAAACCATATGATTTTATGCTACAATATCAGTAAAAGGACTGATTTTATGCGCTTTTCACTCAAAAACTTCAGAAAAGACCTTATAACCGCATGGGGATTTTCCTATCTGCTCATTATTGCTGTTATGCTTGTCGTTATCATCATAAGCAGTCTGATATATACAAATGCATCTAAAAAAATTTCAACAGATTTTAATGAGTATATATTTGAAACCGTATCGGATAATGTAAGTGACACTCTTCTTTCAATGAATGATATTTATTTAAACATAACCAGAAATTCTAATGTAACCAGAATTCACGCAGATAAAAACATTTACAAACAGCAAGCAACCTATGATTTTGTAGAGGACCTCAGGGCGTATGGTACATTCGGAAAAAGTGTAGACGGGATTTTTGTGTATATAAAGGACAAGGATATAGTTATATCTTCAAGCGGTCTGCTCCCTGCACAGCTTTTCCACAAAATCAATTTTAACCCTGATAAAATATCTTTCGAGGATTGGAAAGAACAAATTAAATCGGCAGAACACTCCATCAGCTATATGTCAATACCCTATAAAGATGAAAACAAGCGGGATATAGACGCCCTGTCGTTACTTTTTACAATTCCTAACACTCAAAATAACTATGTAGGCGTAATTTTGAGTGATAAAGACCGCCTTGTGAGAGGTTTCAACAATATAAACTGGGAAAACGCATGCGATATCTATATTTATAACCGTTCAGGGAAGCTTGCAGCATATAAAAAGATTTCTCAAAAAGGCGAAATTCCAAAGGATATAAAGCAGCTTTCACTGTATGAAGATCAGAATAATGTTATTCATTCGTCTGATATCGTTGTGAACGGACATTTGTGGCAGCTTGTTACAATCGCACAGAACAATATACTTGACCACAACCTCAAATACATTCAGTTTGTAATTATATTCATTATTATGGTTTCGCTGATTATTCTTTTCTATGTGGTTCGCAGTATGCTTAATAAAAATTACAGACCTATAAAGACGATGCTTTCATTCTTTGACATAACGGAAACCACCAATGAATATGAAAATCTGTTTTCTTCCATCAGCAATGCGCTCAGCCGAAACCTCTCCCTTTCAAAGGAGCTTGATGCACATAATAAAAATTTAAAGAAAACCAATCTTGCTAAGCTGCTTCAGGGCGATATTTATTATTCACATCAGGATAAGTTTGGATTTGAATTTTCAGAAAAATCATTTGCCGTAATTATTTTTAACCTTGAAAATATTTCGGATTTATTTGTTGAAGATGCGGAAATGTCCGATAGCGAAAAGCTTTTCTACCTTAGCTTTATTACAGATAATATTTTTTCTGAGCTTTTGAGCGAAAAGGGTGTTCGCGTCTATACAACTGAAATTTCTTCGCAGGTGGTATGCCTTTTAAACTTCTCCGCTTCTGTCAGTATAGATGATATAAAGGCTTCGGCAGACTTTGCACTTGATTTCATAAACAGAAGCTTTGACATATCTCTTTCCTATGTCCTTTCAGGCATTTACGAGGGCAGTATCAATATCCCCGCTTTATATAATCAGGCAATTGAGGTTTTGGGACACAAACGGATTTTGGGAATCGAGGAGCCTATGCAGTATGTAGAAAATTACAATTCCGAGCAAAAGAGCAAATATATTTTTGATTTAAACAAGGAGCATGCACTCATAAATGCGATAAAAGTAGGAAACAGCCAAAGCGCCCTCGCTGTCCTTAATCCCATATTTGAAGAGCTTGGTGAGCTTAAAGACGTTCCCTTTGACTATATCATTTATGTTGCACTTGACGTTGCAACCACTATCACAAAAAGTGCAAATGAAATTATCTCCTCGGAAACAAACTACGACGATACACTCCTTTTCTACCGTAAAATTAAAAACGGTGAAAATCTCATCACGCTTTATTCGCAAATGTCAGAATATATTGTAAAGCTTTGCGAAGCCATAAGAATTGACCTTTCGGAGGGCAATAACAGAGTATATTTCCTTATTTCACACATTAAAAAGTATATTGCTGATAACTACACAGACCCCAATCTTAACATAAGCTCTATCGGCACACATTTTAATACAAACATCAAGTATATATCTGCAATATTTAAAAAGGATGTAGGCATATCCCTTTTAGATTATATAAATAATTTAAGGATTGAAAAGGCTCTCCGCCTTATAAAGGAGGGCCAGCACTCAAAGAGGGAAATTGCCCGAATGGTCGGTTTTACAACAGAGAGGACGTTCTACCGTGTTCTTAAAAAATATGAGGAGAGCACCTCAGGAAAATCAGACAGTTAACTTACAACAGGCAGATTATTGATATTATTGTAGGAAAATACTCCGCAAAAAAGAAAACCTCCTTTTTTGTGATGCGATATTTTAACAACTTTTGAAAGGAAGATAATTATGAGTTTAACTGCTTTAGATTATGCTAAATTAGCCTGCGATACACAGATGCGTGAAGAAAACCGCGAATTTATGTTTGAAAAAAAGCGCCGCTTTAATTACCATAACGGCGTATTTCTTTCAGGAATGGAAAGGGTTTATAAGCTTTGCGGTGAGGAAAAATATTTCAACTACATAAAAGAATGGGTAGATACCTTTATTGATGAAGAAGGAAATCTCCGACACATATATCCCCGTCAGCTTGATGATTTGCAGGCAGTTGTGCTTTTATTCAATCTTTATGAAAAAACAGGCGATGAAAGATACAAAAAGGTTATAAATTTCGCTATAAATCAGTATAAAAACTGGGACACAAACGAATACGGCGGCTTCTGGCACAAGGATATTACCCCCAACCAGATGTGGCTCGATTCTTTATATATGGGATGTCCCAACCTTGTCATTTATGGCGCTAAATACGATGACACAGAATGCTTTGACCTTGCATATTTGCAGATGAAGCTGATGTGGGATAATATGCGTGACAGTCGCACGGGACTTTTATATCACTGTTGGGACCCGTCAAAGAAGGCTTTATGGTCAGACCCGAAAACAGGTCTTGCACACGAGTTCTGGGGCAGAGCACTCGGCTGGTACGCAGTAACAGTATTTGATTTGGCAGCTTATATGCCTGACAGCTATGAAAAGAAAAAGGAATTTATAAACAATGGTGTAGAGCTGTTACAGGCAATACTTTCATACCGCGACGAAAAGACAAAGAAGTGGTTCCAGATTGTAAATCGCGGAAATGATCCCGAAAACTGGATAGAAACCTCCTGCTCCTGCCTGTTCACCTACGCAATAGCAAAGGGTGTAAACGAAGGCTATCTTCCTGAAAGCTATAAGGCGGTTGCACGCGAATGTTACGAAGGAATAATAAACGATATTAATGTCAATGGAGATAAAATTGAAGTCAAGGACATTTGTATCGGTACAGGCGTTAAGACCTATAACGAATATCTCCAGAGGCCGAGGGTGACAAATGACCTGCATGGTATGGGTGCATTTATTCTTATGTGCAGTGAATATAGCAGGTTAAAGGATATGAACTGAATAAAGAGGTTTTAAGCAGAAAAACAACGAAGGGGCTATAGCAAAATGAAATCATTTTGCCATAGCCCCTTTGAGGTGCAATAAAAAGGCTTTGTTAAGCCTTGCTTGGGGTGCAGACTTTGCTACACCCCTCTTAATTTTACTCTATAACCGTGCTAAAAAAATCAATGAAGGGTGCCTGATTTGCCATATTCCAGTAATAAACCCTTACAGTATTTCCGCTTGCAACACTAAGTGATTTTGAAAGTTGTAATTCTTGCAAACCTGCTTCGTCTGAAAACTCCGCAATTGCTACGTCCTTAAGTGTTGCACCGTCATAAACTGCGGCGATAAATCTCCGTGCAGATGCCGTCTTTCCTATAATTGCAGAAATTGCCGTTACACTGCTGCCGCTCTTAACTATTCCGTTTATTGTTTTTGGCTGAAGGTCATCTAGAAGATATTCTGCAAGTTGTTTTGCCGGTTGCTCGGCTGCCTCCTTAAGCTTTGTTGCAAATATCTTTGCAACCTCCATTGCACCCGTTTCATTAAGATGTGTGTTATCCAATGAACCACTACTAGTTAATGCGAACCACGCTTTGGAGCTGTCTTTTTTTTCGCTCTCCATTGCCTGAATCTGTGCTCTAAACCCGGTCCAGACGTCAATTACGGGAACTGTTATGGGGTTTTCCCTTACAGCAAGCTCTTCTGAAAGCGCCTTCATAGCCTTTACATAAGGGAGAAGCTCACTACTTTCTTCATTAGAAGAAGTTGCGCGATATCGTCTGTCAATAGAGGTTACAAGGATGGGATATGCACCTTCGTTGTGTGCAAATTCAATAAACTGCTTCAGATACCATTTATATGAATAAGCATTCTTATCTTGCGAATCTGTTGCCGGAGGCGCAACATCACTGGAAAGATCAGGATTAGCCCAGTGATCGTAATAGGTTACACCATTTTTCGTTACTGTTTTTTCTGAGCTGTCATTATGACCAAACTGGATAAGAAGGTAGTCGCCTTCCTTGATCTCTTTTTTCAAATTCTTCCACGTGGAGTCATAGAAGCTGTGCGAGCTTGCGCCTGACACCGCACGGTCATCAACCTTAATCGTGTCAACAAGAAAATGGCAAAGGACCTGTCCCCATCCTGTGCGTAGGTTGTCTGCGGGGTATCTACACGATGTTGAGTCACCGATTATAAATACGGTTGGCTTTTCAGCCGTGCTTGCTGATGCGAATACGCCTATTCCCGATGTCAGCATTAAAAGCGACAGGAAAAGCGATATTCCTCTTTTGAATACTTTTCTCATAGAATAATACCTCCATACTATTATAATTCTTCATCTGTTCTAATTATACCATGCCGCCCCCCGCACTGTAAACTGACAAAACTTCCAAACACCTGACAATTTTACCCGTACTGCACGCATTTTGAAATAAGAATTGAACTAAGTCTGAAATTTGGCTTTTCACTCGCACCTGTTTAGAAAAATTGTCAAGCTATTAACCTTTTTATCAGTTTACTTTACTGTTTTCGGGTGTTAAAATAAAGTTATTCACACAGCGTTATAGCAGGCAAACTGCTGCAAAGCTGTGGTGATATATTTTAATAACTTTTGAAAGGAAGATGATTATGAATTACATAAGTGCGGAGCAGGCAGGCGTAAAGTCGGAAAATATAGAAAAATATCTTGATATTCTGGAAGAAGAACGTCTTGCAACACACAACATTATCATGGCAAAGGGTGATAGTATTTTCTTTGAAAAATACTGGCATCCTTTTAACAGGGACTTCCTCCACAGAATGTATTCTGTAAGCAAGAGCTTTGTTTCAATTGCAGTTGGTTTTATTGAGCAGGACGGACTTATTGACCTTGATGACAAAATTGTGAAATATTTTCCCAATGAGAGTAAGAATCAGACAGATAAAAATATGCTCGCCCAGACAATCAGGAATATGCTGATGATGGAAACGGCAAAGCCTCCCCGTTCTATGTTTAATTCAAGACCAAAGGACAGAGTAGCACATTATTTTGAAAACGATCTGGCGTCTTCACGCCCCGCAGGAACTCTCTTTAATTATGACAGTGAAGGGTCATTCGTCCTTGGCGCACTTGTTGAACGTCTTACGGGAAAGCTGCTTATGGAATACCTTCGTGAGAAGCTGTTTGATAAAATAGGTGTTTCAAAGGAGGCTTACTGCCTTAAATGCCCGGGCGGTCACTCATGGGGTGATTCTGCCGTGATGTGTACGCCAACCGACCTTTTAAAAGTTGCACGTTTTGTTATGAACAAGGGAAAATGGAATGGTGAGCAGATATTAAATGAAAAATATCTTACCGATGCAACATCAATGCTGTCATTTAATAATTACTGGGATATAAATGATTTTAACACCAAAGGCTATGGGTATCTTTTCTGGAAAAGCTACGATGATTCATTCTTCTTTAACGGAATGGGTTGTCAATTTGCAGTGTGCTTTCCAAAAAAGGATATGATTTTAATATATAACGGGGATAATCAGGGAAAGAAAGAAGTCCGTCATTGTATAGTCAAAGACTTTGTAAAGCTCATTGTGAACACTGCGGAAGAAAACCCGATTGAAGAAAATGCGGCTGCGCAAAAAAGCCTTGAAGAAAAGACGGCTGACCTTAAATTAATTGCCGCAGACGGTGTGAAGAAAAGTTCATTTGAAGATGAAATAAACGGCGTAACCTATGTACTTGATAAAAATCCTATGGAAATTACAAAATTTCGTCTGTGCTTTGATGAAAACGGAGGAAGATTTGAATATACCAATTCCCAGGGGGATAAAGTTCTTCCTTTCGGAAGATGCGAAAATGTGTTTGCGCCTTTTCCGCAGGAGGGGTATTCCGATGAAGTAGGTTCAGTTAAAACAAAAGGGATGTATTACAACTGCGCAGCTTCTGCTGCGTGGGTTGAGGAAAAGAAAATATATATAAAGGTGCAGATAATCGATAAATACTTTGGTAATATGGGAATAACGATAGGTTTCCGTGATGACGTATGCGGAATTTTAATGAACAAAGTTGCTCAAGATTTCCTTGATGAGTACCACGGTTTTGCCGGAGGAAAACGATTGGAAAAGGGAATGTAAAAAAGTCCAGACCGCAAAGCAGTTTTTCCTATTCCCTGAAAAGGGGGGTGTAGCAAAATGCACACACCACACAAGGCAAAGAAATGGCTTAACAAAGCCTTTTTATTGCAGATGCAAAGTCAAAATGAAACAAAAGTTAAGGTAGGAATTCATCATTTGACGAATTCCTGCAATAAAATGCCTTGTGTTTTGAACAAACTTCGCCTCTCGACGTACCCGCGTACGCCTTCGGGTAACCTGATAATGCCTATGTATAGACATTATCAGCTCAGTTTGTCCAATCTGTGCTATTTTTCGTCCACCCCTAAGAAACGGGGCTGTAGCAAAATAATTTTGCTACAGCCCCGTTTGTGCAACTAATTTATTTTTCTTAATAGAAATTCTACATACAGCCAAAGCATTTATATCCTTTCGGATTGCTCTAATGCCATCAGTTGACCCGCTATAAAAGCTGCGTGAAGCTTTCTGACAGGTTCAAAAAAGTGAACATGATCCTTATATAATGGCTCGTCAAGATGAGTGGTAAAGCTATAAAGATCAATAGTCGGAACATCAAGCTCACTCATTATCTTTTTTGCAGCAGAATTATACTCTAAAAGGTCCTTGTTGTAACGAGAAAATTCTGTACAAACTTTGTTGTGTTGTTCATCATCTACAGGAGTGGACGTTACCCAAACAAGCTTCTTACCTCTTGAGCGGATAAGCGCTACTATTTTTCTCAAATTAACCTCATACTGCTCAAGGGGAATTTGTATTCCGTACGAATGAGTCTTTATATCGTGAAGTCCACAATTTAAAAGCATTACATCATATTCAAGGTCAGGAAGCAGCTCAAGGTATTCTAAAACATCACTGCTGTCTCCACCGTTTGCCGATGATGCGATATTAAGATCTTTGCATTCCTGATTTTTTCCTTTTCTGTCAAAGGTAAAAACATCCTTTATGTATTCCTCCAAAAAAGGTCCATAGTGTATTGATATACTATCGGCAAGTACAAATAATTTTTTCATAAGCGTTTCTCCCACCTTTGCCCTAATTATACCATGCTGCACCCCGCATTGTAAACTGACAAAACTTCCAAACAGCTGACAATTTTCCCCGTGCTGTGTACATTTTGTATCGGAAAACTGATTTGATAAGTCTTTTCGTTTTTGTCAAAGCACAGTTTAATAAATACCCCTCCTTCTAATTAACACTCAGGCTCCTCTGACGCAGGTACAGCAAATTTTCCATATGCCTTCTCTTCAAAAAGGCTATGTCCTGCCTTTACCTCATCACCGCCGAACATAAGGCGTTTTTCCTCAAGCTCCTCAATTCTTTCAATTCTTCCATTGATAAATGCTGTAAGTCTTTCTCTTGCAACATCAATACGTGTCATTACCCCGCCGTATCTTATATCAAGTCTTTCAAGTCCGAAAGGCTTGTTGGTTGAAAGCCATAATACCCTTAATTTTTGGTGAAGAAGCTTTATATCAGAATTAAGCTCTCCAAGCAGTTTTTCCTGATTTGAAAGCTCATTCATATCCTTCTGTTTGTACGCATTATATATGTTTATACCAATATGCGACTTTACTATAAGCACCTTGAGAAGCTGTTTTTGATAATCATACAGTTTTTCAAGACCTGTGGGAACAGAAGCTGCTTCAAAGATTTTAAGCCTCTCTCTATAAAATCCCGGAAGGTCAATCCCCTCAAAGTTTTTATCATAAAGACCCAGCAATACATCCTGATACAGCACATTCTTTGAAGTTGTAGAACCACCGCCCCATACGCAGGGGAAATGACACCATTCCTTTGGATATACGTCTATATCAAGTGCAAGAAAATCAGATAAATTATACTGCGTTGTCAGATAGAAATTCTTTTCCCAAAGTTCTTTCGAAACTTCTTTATGATATGTAAAGTCTGCATAAAGAGAAAGTGATGCGAGCGTCGCATACACATTTACCTCGTTACCGTCATTTCCCCAAGTTGTGGCAAATACCTTTTTTATACCCTCTTTATGGCACGTCTCAAGTGCAGCACAGGTTGTTTTATATGTTGTTTCATTGTTAACACTAAGGCCTACCCATGTACGGATACCACCGCAGAATATAACCTCTCTTTTTAAATCCTTATGCCTATCTATAAAGTGCTTGTACGTTTCTGCATCTTCGTGCATGTAGTCCCAGTAAACCACTGACACATTTTCAGGAATATCCTTGTCAATATCAGGCGGAAAAACAACTTTTTTGTCATAATAACCTCCTTTTTCCGACCGTATACCGAAAAACATATCGCCCCACATCATAGGCTTAAGCCCCATTTCATCAGCAATTGCGCAAACCTTTTGCAAATGCCTCATCATAAGCTCCTCCTTGCTGTGATAGCCGTGCTTTTCAAGATATTTTCCACGGCCGATACCGTCTGCCTCGTCCATTCCGATATGTATCTGATTTGTTGTAAAGCATTCACGGCAAGTTTCAAGCTCAGCACGAATAAAGTCATATGTCTTTTCCTCGTCAATTAAAAGAGTGCTTGAGTTTTCCCTTATTTCTTTTGCAAAAGGCCATCTTAATACAGTTGTAAGGTGTCCAAGCGTCTGTATACAGGGTATCAGCTCTATTCCAAGCATCAGGGCATATCGGTCAAGCTCCTTTAATTCAGCCTTGGTATATATACCTCTCATATAGCCAAAATAGGGATATCCGTCTATCTCATAAGTATCCTCGGTATAAAGCATCGCCATATTGTGTCCCATACAGGCGAGCTTTCTTAAAATATCCTTCACTGTATCTACAGTTAGCACTGCATTTCGGGAACAGTCTATCATAATACCGTTTGAGGAAAAATATCTTTCTTCACATATCTCAATATCTGTTTCGCCCAGACTGAACTTTCCGTTCAAAAAGGAAACTGCACGGTAAAAATCCGCTGCCTCGCCGTATTCGATAACATACTCGCTGTCCTTACCGATAAGCTTTAATCCGTTTTCACATTTTTTTGCGGTGAGAGTAATTGCGTCTGTAAGAAACCTGAACTGACCTGCCGCTACAAGCTCATCAAGTCCTGCTTTAAGCTGTGCATAATCGCCTTTTAAAATCATAAATTAACACCTTCCATTTTCTCAAATTCGCTACACATCAGTACAAAGGTGCCCATGCCGTGCAAATTATTCGTTTGTTCCCTTACATAATATATATGTAAAAAGGCATGAAGCATCAGTTGAGATTATAAAATCTCAAGGTCCGGTTTTGTTTTTATAGGATATTGCTTATAATACCACCTCTTTATCTATACCAAAACCTACACGAACCCCATACGGTCTAAAAAGGAAAATTTCGCATAATACTGCAGAAAATTCTGCAAATATACGCCAGTATTATTCTTGAATTTTCTTTGTCTTATATCAAAATTTTCTCTTTTTAGACTCTTCGACCCTGTACGACGGAAAATTTGATGCCGGATTGGTGCGGCAGGGCGAGGCAAGGCTGACGCCTTGCAAGACCGACAAGCCGATACAGCACAAATTTAACAAGTTCAGGGCGTATTGAGTTCGTATAGGTTTTGGT
>JAZPYX010000097.1:0-37300 GCA_045544395.1 Clostridia bacterium | reverse complement strand
TTTGAGCCCTTACGCTATTTAATTTTCAAGGTTCCATACGCTCTGCTTTTTTAGCGAGCTTGTTTATTATACATCGCAAATACCACTTTGTCAACACTTTTTTTGAACTTTTTTAAGTTTTTTTCAAAGCCTTTGTCAAAGTGCTTTTCGCGCGACAACGTTGTATATATTACTACAAAAAACCTTCTTTGTCAACACCTTTTTTAAAGTTTTTTGAAATTTTTTACGGTGGTATAAAACCACCGCAAAAAAGCCCTGTTGTTGCTGTTTTTATTCCTTCAAGCCCATAACAAATAAATACCCCAGTGCTGCAAGCAGGATATAATCGTCGCATCCTTCAAAAATCAATACAAGGATGAGCCCGGCTAAAATATAATCATCCTTTTCAAACCGGGAAAGTATTTTCTTTATATCTATGCCGGCATTTCTTTTTTCCGGGGTAACCTCCGCTACGACAGGCTGTTTCAGATTAAAAGGTTTTCCCATTGCGGCACCTCTGCCGCCTGAGGGCATCTGAGTCACACGCATAACATCACCGCCTTAAAACAATTTCAGGTCTTTTCCCAGTTTCCCCATAGATGCAAATTTAAGTATGGTTACTGCGCTGTCCATATACGGCGCTCTCTTTTCACTGAGAAAAGGTTTTATTGCCATAAGAAGCCTTGTGCGGTCATCGTTTACTACGGAGCCTAAGGATGAAAGAAGGTTGCCTTTGTCCAAAACGGCGTTTTCTGCACCTTTTTCTTCTTCCCGACTTTCTTCCTTATTATTAAGTGAAGAAATTACACCCTGCACCTTGCTCATTATATCCGGATCAGAAAGAGCCTTTGATATTTCCTGTTCTAAATCCATGCCATTCATCCTTCCGCATTAAATATATCGGAAATCATTTTTGCAAGTTCCGGATTCTTGCCGATTTCCTTCATTATATTATCCTTTTGCAACTGTTCTCCTGCGCTGCCGTTTTTTATTTTTTCCGCAAATTCTTTTCCCTGCGGTGTTTTCACAAATTCTCTGGCTTGTTTTACGGCACTTTTCAGCTGTGATTTATCCATACCCTTGAGTTTTTCAAAAATATCCTTCATTAATATCACCTCTTATTTAATAATATGCCTTCTTGACAGATTGTGTTCTTTCCTATAAAATAATTAAGGAGTTGATAATATGCGAGCAATCATACTGTCAGACAGTCACACAGATACTGCCGCCTGCGAAAGAGCTATTGCGGCTATCGGACAAAAGAACATAGATATGATAATTCATCTGGGCGATGTTGCAAGGGACGTGGATTACATCGAAAGCCTGTATTATCCTATACGGGTAGTTTCGGTGCTTGGCAATAATGATTTTATGCGAAGTGAAGATTACGAGAGGGTAATTGATTTTGACGGACATAAAATATTTCTGTGCCACGGACATACTCAATCTGTAAGCTACGGCACTGAAAAGCTGGAGCAAACAGCCATTGAAAAGGGATGCGAAGCCGCACTTTTCGGGCATACACACCACAGCGTGCTGAAAAAAGGTGAAAACGGGATTGTTATTTTCAATCCCGGAAGCGTGTCAAGACCCAGGGGCGGCAGGCCGTCTTTTGGTGTGCTTGAGACGGAAAACGGCAAGCTGTCGGCGGCAATCATTGACTGGATGTTATAGGGTTAGTGGTTAGTTGTTAGCGGTTAGTTGTTAGCGGTTAGTGGTTAGTGGTTAGCGGTGCAAAGAAGGGGGCATTTTATATGGAAGAAAA
Source organism: Clostridia bacterium (assembly GCA_045544395.1). Lineage (GTDB taxonomy): Bacteria > Bacillota > Clostridia > UMGS1883 > UMGS1883 > UMGS1883. The sequence goes on along the minus strand of JAZPYX010000097.1, from coordinate 35,556 downwards.
AGAAATATACCGGAGCAGAGCCGTAATGCCCAAAAGCGACAGGCGGATATTTTTTGAACTGATGGGCGTTGTTTTGTTCTGTTTTGCAGTGTTTCACATGGCAATTCTCATTCCCTACGGATGGTTTATTCAGATTGCAGCGCTTCTGGTAAGTGCCATATGGATAAATAAAATTTTGCGCCAAGGTACATTTATTAAAATATATATATTATATGAAGATAGACTGATTGTTCTGACCAAATACGGCCTGATAGAAAAGGAAACTGCAAACTATCCTTTATCCCGAGCGAAGTTTACCAATACCACTGTGGAATTCGACGGGAAATCCTATCCTTTTTACCCCGATGAAAAGTTAAAAAAGCTTCTAAACAAAAAACACCTCACATAATTATATTATGGAGGTGTTTTTATTGGATTTCCTTTTTTATATTTTAGGTGTGGGATTAATTATCGTTTTCTTTTCAAATATAAAAATTACCGCTGATATTCTCTGTCGTATCCTGGGCGGCTTTGCAATGTTGTTGATTTACAACACACCGGCACCGTTTCTTGCCCTTCCTCATGTGGGTGTCAACTTTATTTCGTCAACCCTTTGTGCTATCCTCGGCTTTCCCGGGCTGCTTCTTCTTTTGCTTTCTTCTATCATCTTTTAATAAGCTTTTTATGTGGTGAAACGTGTCCGTTTCACCTTTCTCTTTCAGCATAAGAAGCCAGCTTTCAAGCAAATCACTTGTTTGGGGATGAATAAATCGGTTTTCCTTTCCTCGGATGAAATATTCGTAGGGGTGTGCTTCGTTATAGTTTTTCCCCTGATAAATTTTACTTGCGGCAACTCTGTCGCAAAACATTTCCGCAACGTATCTTAAAGGCATTTCCACAGGTTTTACTCGCCGTTCCACGGGGTTGTAATCTGTCCAGTACTCAAAATGGTGTCTATTTCTTCCCTTGTGGTGAAGCCAGGCACTGCTGTAGCCTTGCTCTTTTCTTTCTGTTTCGTTGGGGCTGAATGATCCGTTGTAGTATTTCACACCTTGCCGGAATTCCTTGAGGCTGTATTTGGACAAGTCATGCCTGAGACATTGCCGGAATATTCCTGCTTTTCTGCCGTGGCGGATAACTGCGTGCCTGTGACGCGTAACAGTTCTGAAGTGCCCGATTGCGTTATATAAATAGCTTTTTTTCACAAAAAACATCCCTTTATATTAAATCTTTATGTCTTTATCATAACATTGCTTTTCTTTTTTTTCAATATATGTTATCATTTTTTTGTGAACCTTTCAGTTTTTCACATCTATAATTATATGAAAGGGGTTAGACCTTTGAGACACTCCGATGTCAACACTCTTGTTGAAATTTACGGTAAAAAGCTTTATAACTTTTGCCTCAGGTTGTGTAAAAGTACATACGATGCTGATGATCTGTATCAGGATACTTTCCTGAAGGCTATGGAAAAAATATCGGCTATTGACGAAAATAATAACCCCTCTGCCTATCTTTGCACAATTGCTGTTTCCCTGTGGAAAAGCAAACTGCGTAAAGAGGCACGCAGGCAGGAAATTGCCCCAATCGTTCCCATTGAAGAACAGATAACGGGCAAAATGGGCGAAGAAATTGAAGAAGAAATTGTAAAAAAAGAGCTGTCGGAAGAAATAAAGAAGGCTGTATCTCAGCTTGATGATAACCTCAGGCCCTGTGTTCTTCTTCATTATACCGGGGAAATGTCCCTGGGGGATATAGCCCGCATTTTAAATATTCCTGAGGGGACTGTTAAAAGCAGGCTCCATACCGCAAGAAACATTTTAAAGGAAAAGCTTTTGAAAGGAGCACTATTATGAAAGACAGAGAACTGGATAATCTAATAAAAGAAGCTCTTAATTCAGACGAAGTTCCATCTATTCTTAACGAAGCCTTGATGAAGAAGATTCAGAAAAAGCGAGGAAAGGCCAAGATCTATACCTTCGTAAAATTCGGTAGTGCCGTAGCAGCAATGTTTATCTGTGCAGTTGCCGTACTTACACACTTCGAGACAAATCCGAACATTAATTCACAGCCGGAACTGCCTGCCCAAAAGCAGGCTGACACCAAAAAAGCTGCCGATAATGTTGTGGCTAACAAGATATCTGTGCCGGACAAAGCCAAGGCTAAAGCTAGCGAAAAGGAAGCTAGCGAAACCAACACAAAAAAGGAAAGCTCTCCGAAGGCTACACAAAGGAGTACTTATTCTCCGCAAGCCAAAAGAGGGAGCATTCCGGCACAAACTCCGGCTCAAGCATCTGTTCCGGCACCGGCTCAATCTTATACGGCAGAAGCCGAAGCTTATGCAGAAAGTTCGTGCTATGTCTCCATAGAATCGCGTTCAGTTAATTCAGATAGGTCGCTGTTTGCACAAACACAAAACGAACCTGCAAGCATTACTGTTTCTGATGAAGGGCTTGCAGACAGAACCGAAGCAGAAAATCCGGAAGCAAACGCAGAAGCACCACTTCCCGAAGACAGTATTGGCAAAGCCGACGAAGAACCCACGGCAGACAATAAGCAGGAAGAGCCAATAGATGAACAGCAGGCTTTGCAAATAGCAAAAGATGCCTGCACCGTTCCTTACACTGACACAGAGGTTTTCCTTAACAGCGAAACACAGCAGTGGGAAGTTCGTTTTTATACAGAGGGGATCCCGGGCGGAGATCAGAGTATATTAATAGATCAGAACGGCGTTGTACAAAAAACTGAGTACGGCGAATAATCTATGTTAACATAAACTCCTCAATTTACACCAAGAAAAAGACAAGGGGATGTAAAGAAACTGAGTTTCTTTACATCCCCTTGGTATGCCTGACGCGATTCGAACGCGCGACCTTCAGAGTCGGAGTCTGACACTCTATCCAGCTGAGCTACAGGCACATATTCATTGGCGATGTAAAAAAACTCATTTTTTTACATCGCCAAATATTTTATGCAGTTACGTAAATTCTGGTATACATAGGAGTTACCTTATGAAGCCAGTTAATGTCATCAGGGCGAAGTCTGATACACCCGTGAGATATTTTCACTCCCACACGGTTATCAAGGGGCGTGCCGTTATTTCTTATCAACGTGGAGTGAAGCGCATATCCGCGATAAAAACGCATTATAGGACCGCAATAATATCCGGGGTACTGCCATCTGCTCTTTGTTTCAATGTATTCAAAGCTACCCTCAATAGTCGGGGTTGACGGTGCGCCTATAGCACACGTTGCCGACCAAACGTACCTCCAGTGACCTTTCTCTCCTTTGAACAAAGTTACCCTATAGTCTTTTTTGGAAATCCATATAAGATAATCTGTTCTGCTGGATATTCCTTTCTGATTAATGAATTCTGCTTTTTTATATGCATCGGACTGCTTTGAAATGTCCATTTTCACCGAGATATTGTACATTCCGTCGGAAACAACTTCGTAATCGCAATCGAAATATTTCGCTATGCGTGAAAGAGGAACATACGGCATATTATCCACAGCAAAACTTGCTACGGGAAGATTCTCCCCTACACCGCCAAAAGTTGCATAAATATCGTTTAGATAAAATCTGGCAACATGGCTCTTAGTGTCGTTAGTCAGCGTAAAGCAGGGCTTTTCCGCATCAAAATCCGTTGTACAGTCAATTTCCAACACCTCGAGAAGATCCTTTGTAACATAAATCTCGTCACCGATTACGCTGTGATAATATTCTTTTTTGTCTACTGCGGGGATTTTTATTTCCGCCTGCTTGTACCACGTGGGAAGAAGCTCCATATAAAACTCGGTCTGGTAACGAGCACTGCCGTCCTCTGCAGCGTAAAGATATGTCTCTACGATATGCTCGGTGCCTGTAACATCACCGAACTTGATTCCCTGCGCTCCACCGGCAAGCTGTAGCTTAAATTTTGTTCCGATTTTATATTCGGGAACATCAAACTTAAGGCTGAACCAACCCGTTCCCCTTGTGTACGGAACCATCTGGGTGGAAAGAAAATTTTCTCCGCTCTCATCGTACAGATTAAAGACAACATCGCCCTCAATCGCAACCGGGATGTCCGCTACAACAAAGTCTACGGTCACAGTAGTAAGAACTTCATTCGAGGCAAAAGCCTGTCCGGCAAAAATCAAAACCGCCATCAAAGCAGCAGCCAACAAAATCCTATTAACCTTTTTCATAATCCGCCTTTACCTCCATGTTCGTGTGATACTTATATTATACATAAATAAATTGGTTTAGTCAACCTGTTATTATGGAGAATTATATCACTTTAAGGCGCTTTTTCATTTGCATTTTTCCAAAAAATATGATATACTGATTCTATATATGCAATTTCTTTAAATTCGGAGGGAATTACATGAACGAAGAAAAGTTTATTATGATGCCCGAAGGCATTACCGAAACCCTTGAAAAAAACTATATGCCTTATGCAATGAGCGTAATTATTTCCCGTGCAATCCCTGAGATTGACGGATTCAAGCCTTCTCACAGAAAGCTCCTTTATACGATGTATAAAATGGGGCTTTTAGGCGGAAACCGTACCAAAAGTGCCAACGTTGTGGGACAGACAATGAAGCTGAATCCCCACGGTGATGCAGCCATTTACGAAACGATGGTCCGCCTTACGGAAGGTCATATGGCACTTTTACACCCGCTTGTGGATTCAAAGGGTAACTTCGGCCGTCATTACAGCAGTAATATGGCCTATGCTGCTTCCCGTTATACAGAGGTAAGGCTCCTTCCCATCTGCAACGAGATTTTCGGAGACATTGAAAAGAATACCGTGGAATTTGTGGACAACTACGACGGAACCCTTAAAGAGCCTTCTCTTCTTCCCACGGCTTTCCCCAATATTCTGGTAAATCCCAATCAGGGTATTGCCGTTGGTATGGCAAGCAACATTGCATCTTTTAACTTAGGCGAAATCTGCAGTGCCACATCTGCGCTGATGAAGGATAAAAAAGCAGACCTTTCCGAGTATATCAAAGGGCCTGATTTCTCAACGGGCGGATTCCTTATCCGCGATGATGAGACTATGGCTAAAATATTTGAAAGCGGCACCGGAAGCGTAAAAGTCCGTGCAAAATACACCTACGACAAGAAACAGAATATTATAGAAATTCTCGAAATTCCCTATAGCACAACGGTTGAGGCAATTATTGACAAGCTTGCCGAGCTTATCAAGGCAGGCAAGCTCCGTGACATTAACGATGTGCGTGACGAAACCGATAAATCCGGTCTTAAAATCACGTTAGAACTAAAGCGTGGCGTTGACCCGGAAAAGCTTATGGCACGTCTTTACAAGCAGACCCCCATGGAAGACAGTTTTAGTTGTAACTTTAATATTCTTATTGACGGTGAGCCTATGGTTCTGGGCGTACGCGACATACTTCTGCATTGGATTAATTTCCGTATGGAATGTATCCGCCGTATGCTGTGGTTTGACATTGAGAAAAAGAGTGCAAGACTTCACCTTCTCGAAGGTCTTGAAAAAATACTCCTTGATATAGATAAAGCTATCTACATTGTCCGCAATACTCCCGAAGACAGTATGGTTGTTCCCAACCTCATGGCAGGCTTCGGCATCGACAAGATTCAGGCAGAATTTGTTGCGGAAATCAAGCTTCGTAATTTAAATAAGGAATACATTTTAAAAAGAACAAGTGAAATTGAAAAGCTGATAGAAGAAATAGCGGACCTTAAAAAAACCGCCGAAAGCGATGCAAGAATCCGCAAACTTATTGCAAAACAGCTTGACGAAATCACAAAAAAATACGGTGGCGAGCGTAAAACCGTACTGATAGAGACCGGAGACGAAGTAGTTGAGCCTGCCGAAAGCTTTATCGAGGATTACAATGTCCGCGTATTTATGTCAAAAGAGAATTACTTCAAGAAAATTACTCTTGTATCACTGCGTGCCGCTGCCGAGCAGAAATTCAAAGAAGGAGACAGCCTTCTTTGCGAAGCAGAAGCAACCAACAAGATGGAAATGCTCTTCTTCTCGGACAAGCAGAACGTATATAAAATGAAGCTTTACGATATTCCGGATACAAAAGCAAGTGCGCTCGGTGAATACCTTCCCAACCTGATTGGCATGGAACCGGACGAAAAAATCCTCTATGCAACACCTGCGTATGACTTTAGCGGTTTTATGCTGTTTGCCTTTGAAAGCGGCAAGGTTGCAAAGGTTGATATGAAAGGCTACGAAACAAAGACCAACCGCAAAAAGCTGACAAATGCCTACGGTAAGGGCAAAATTATAGGTATGCTCTACTGTAAAGAAGAGACTCAGGTGGCTCTGTTCAGTAATATTGATAAATGTGTGGTATTCAACACCAAGGACATTCTCACAAAAACCAGCCGTTCCTCTCAGGGCGTACAGGTAATGACAATGAGAAGAAAGTCGCTCCTTACACGAATTGAAATGCCCGAGGTTTCCCTTAAATCTACAGCAGGCTATGAGGCAAGAACGATTCCCTCCTCGGGATATTATCTGAAGGATGAGGATAGCAGTACGGTACAAACATCTTTATTTGATAAATAATGCGGATGTGATAAAGCAGCACCGACCGCAAAGGACAAATTTTTTATATTCCTCTTTCTCTTTGTAATTTTACATTGCTTATTTCCCACGAGGTTATAATATGATATACTTTGACAACTCCGCCACTACTCCTCCCGCACCGGAGGTAGTGGAAACAGTAACTGAATATATGAAAACCTCCTTCGGCAATCCGTCAAGCCGCCACGCATTGGGGCTTCAGGCTGAAAAAATTGTTACCGAAGCACGAAGGAAGGTGGCTTCTTCACTTTCCTGTACGCCTGACGAGGTGTATTTCACATCCGGAGGTACGGAGAGTGACAATATTGCAATTTTAGGCAGTGCAAACATCAAAAAGGGCAAGAAAATTATTACCACCGCTGTTGAACACCCTGCGGTGCTTCGCTGTATGGACTATCTTGAAGCGCAGGGCTTTCAGGTGGTAAGAATAAAGCCGCAAAAGGACGGAAGCGTAAAGTTTTCCGACATTGCCGACGAGATTACTCCCGACACGGTTTTAGTAAGCATTATGCACGTGAACAACGAAACAGGTGCAATAATGCCCATACAGAAAATAGGCAGTATTTTGAAAAGAATTGCCCCGAGGGCTCTTTTCCACGTGGATGCAGTACAGTCTTTTGGGCACGTTGTTGTAAAACCGCAGGCGTGGGGAATTGACCTTCTGAGTATCAGCAGTCACAAAATTCATGGCCCCAAGGGCATTGGTGCGCTCTATATAAAAAAGGGCGTTACTCTTAAACCATCCGTATTCGGTGGCGGTCAGGAGAAAAATATCCGTAGCGGAACGGAAAACGTAGGTGCGATTGCAGGCTTCGGCAGAGCCTGTGAGCTGATAAACTTAGGTGACAGTACGAAGGTTTCACAGATTAAGGAATACCTTAAAGAAAACCTTCTTAAAATTGAGGGAAGCGTATATAACGGCGGTGGCGAAGAAAGCCCCTATGTTCTCAATATTTCCTTTGGGAAAATTCGTTCGGAAATAATGCTCAACGCACTTTCCAACGAAGGAATTTACGTTTCCAGCGGAAGTGCCTGCGCATCGGGCAGTCACGGCAGCCACGTGCTTGCCGAAATGGAAGTGCCGCTTCCCGACAGCGCAATACGCTTCAGCCTTTCAAGATACAACACAATGGAAGAAGCAAAGAAAGTTGTGGAAAAGGTAACGGATATTGCAAAAACACTAAGAGTATAAAACAGCACCTCATCCACCGCAAGCGGGCCCCCTTCCCCTCAAGGGGAAGGCTTTGAGGGCGTGAAAGGACAAATATTATGAAAGAAATTATTCTTGTGAAATACGGTGAAATTATTCTCAAAGGACTTAACAGAAGCAAGTTCGAGGATCTTCTCATCAGAAACATTAAAAAAGTAGTGGGAAAGGAAAACATTGCTTCCATTAAAAAGGCGCAGGCGGTAATTTATATTGACCCTGCTCCCCACACCGATGCCGATGCGGTGGTTGAAAAGCTCCGCAAGGTTTTCGGAATTATTTTTATTGCAAAAGCAGGCGTTTTCCCTAAGGATATGGACGTAATCCTTTCCGAGGGTGCCGACTATGTAACGGAAAGCCTTTATGGGGTGAAAACATTCAAGGTAGAAGCCAAAAGAAGCGACAAGAAATTCCCCTTTGATTCCCCTGCAATCAGCCGTGAAATGGGCGGTGCCATTCTTTCAAGGCTTCACAAAATCAAAGTACAGGTTAAGGACCCCGAGGTGGTTGTCCGTGTAGAAATCCGTGACAATGAAGCATACGTTTATTCCACAGGTGCGCGCTGTGCCGGCCCGGGAGGTATGCCTACAGGCTCCAGCGGAAAGGCTACAATTCTGCTTTCGGGCGGTATCGATAGTCCCGTTGCCGCATGGATGATTGCAAAGCGCGGTGTAGAGCTTGATGCTGTGCATTTCTTCTCGCCCCCTTACACAAGCGAAAGAGCCAAGGAAAAAGTTATCTCTCTTGCAAGAATTGTGGCAGGCTATACAGGCAGATTCAATCTGTATATTGTTCCTTTCACAAAGCAGCAGCTTGCAATCCGTGATAACTGCCCCGAAGACCATCTTACTTTGATTATGCGCAGAATGATGATGATGAGGGCAGAGAGAATTGCCCTGAAGAATAATTCACTTGCCCTTATTACAGGTGAAAGCCTGGGACAGGTTGCCAGCCAGACCATTCAGGCACTGGGCGTGACCAATGAGGTAATGACAACAATTCCCGTATTCCGTCCCCTTATCGGTATGGATAAAAACGAGATTGTTGATATTTCAAGAAAAATCGGTACATTTGAAACATCTATTCTTCCCTACGAGGATTGCTGTACCGTATTTACGCCCAAGCACCCCACCACAAAGCCCACCTTGGAAAAAATTATGGAAAGCCAAAGCAAAATCGATATGGAATACTGGGTTAATAAGGCGGTTGAGGAAACCGATTGGGTATTGATAGAACCCGAAATGTGATAAATCAAATTAAAAGTAGTAATTTCCACCACAGTAAAAAACACGCAAAAAATACCAAAAGAGTATTTTGCGTGTTTTTACTTTTCAACAAGTTTATCTAAACTTATATCAAGAGCAACTGATATTTTATAAAACGTTTCCACGGAAAAGTTATACCTTGTTTTTTCACTCTCAATTTGACGAATAAAATCATGTGATAAGTCTACAAGCTCTGCTAACTCCGCAGAAGTCATTCCCCTTGCTTTTCTGTATTTTTTAATATTTCGCCTAATTACATCATAAATTGTATTTTCATTTTTCACACTACTCACCGCCTTTTGTAAGAGTATATCAAATTATTCCCCTTTTGTATGTTAGCCATTGCCTCACAAATATTGCTTGACTTTTCTTCTTTTCGTGATATAATTTGTTATATAAAACCTCACAAAATTTTAAAGGAGTAAAATAAAATGAAAGCAAAAGAATGCCCAAAATGCAAACAAATTGTCAAAAACGAAAGTGCCACGTATTGTCCTACATGCTATACAAAACTCGAAGAAACCGAATATGAGGAAGCCGATGTAAAAAAAATAATGAAAAACAGTCCCCGCGGAGGCGTTGAACGTGCCTTAATCATATTTTTGATAGGAGTTGTAATAATCAACCTGAGAATAGGTATAAAAGCTATTAGTTTCACACCTGATAATTACAAATGGATACTCTCCTCAAGCTATTTCCGCCCAAAGGCTGAACTTGTAGCTTTAGCTGACAAGGGGCTTTTCGTCGACCATATCTTCGGATATATTTGTATCGTTTTGGCTGTTGTTGCCGCTATAGCAGTAATAGGAATGATTATGCGAAAAAAAATCGGATTTCATACAGCTTATATAGTATCCATTATGATAATGATCAGCCAAATCATAAATTACTTTGTCTTACATAGCCTATTTGATAAAATAAGTGGCTCTGCAGTACGAAGCGTGTCTTTTCCGACAGAAACTATAATCTGGCACTTGATGTTATTGTTTATCAGCTATAAGCACTATACAACAGAAGCATACTGCGCATACGACTAATGTTGTCTGACCTAAAGATTCATTTACCAAAACCGTAATTTTGTAAGTTATAACTTATAAAATTACGGTTTTCTGTTGACTAAAAGATATAAGTTTAGTAAAATACTGTTAAAGGAAGTTGTTTTAAATAGAAGACATATCAGTATGGTTTAATAAGAACTGAAAACAACCTAAATAAATGAACTTTTACGATGAGACAATACAGTCACCTTCGGAAAAACAACTGACAAAGAAGTTGATTTTATGGCAGAAAAAGATGTAAACATAAAATATTATCAAGTAACATATATTCTTTATCCCGAAAGGAGCCGTTATGACTAACGAACAAATAATCTTAAAATTAATCGAAAATAATATCACCCTTTCCACTGCGGAAAGCTGTACGGGAGGCTCTTTGGGGAAGATTATTACTTCCGTTCCCGGTGTAAGCGGTATTTACGGATTCGGGTTCATTACCTATGCAAATGAGGCAAAGGAAAAAATCCTGGGCGTAAAGCACGAAACCCTTGAAAAACACGGTGCGGTAAGCCCGGAGACGGCACTTCAGATGGCGAATGGTGCAAGACGGGTTTCGGGAAGTGACATTGCCGTCAGCGTGACCGGTATTGCAGGCCCCGGCGGCGGAACAAAAGAAAAACCCGTAGGACTTGTATACATTGCCATTTCTGACAAGACCGGCTCTGAATACAGAAAGCTGAATCTTTCGGGGAACCGTGACGAGGTGAGAGCGCAGACCTGCGACAAAGTGTTTGAACTGGTTGCAGAAAGAATTTTTAACTTACCACAAAAGTAATTATCCGCACCATAGGGGACGGGGGACAAGGGGACGGGGGAGTTTCTGTAATCCGTAGGTGCAACAGAAACTGCCCTGTCCCCAAGCAAACGCAACAGAAACTCCCCTTTCCCCAATATCCAAAATTTTGTGGCAAAATCTATTTTTCCTATTGACAAAACACAATTCTATGTTTATAATAAGAACAGATGTTCGCATTACATATTGGGAAAATTACAATTTTGCATTATGCATTTTGAATTTTGCATTTGAGTGACGAAAGGAACGAATGACTATGTCTAATGAAAAAAAAGAAGCAATTGCTCTCGCTATGGCACAAATTGAAAAGCAGTTCGGTAAAGGCTCCGTAATGCGTCTTGGCGAAAGCGCTCATTATAATGTTGACTCTATTCCCACAGGTGCACTCAGCCTTGACATTGCGCTGGGTATCGGCGGTGTGCCCAAGGGAAGAATCATTGAAATCTACGGACCTGAGTCCAGCGGTAAAACAACCATTGCCCTGCACATCATTGCTCAGGCGCAAAAGCTGGGCGGTGAAGCGGCATTTGTGGATGCAGAACACGCACTTGATCCCACCTATGCAGGAAACTTAGGTGTTGATATTGACTCTTTGGTTGTATCACAGCCCGATACAGGTGAACAGGCTCTTGAAATTACAGAAGCCCTTGTCCGCAGCGGTGCTATTGACGTAATCGTTGTAGACTCCGTTGCAGCACTTGTTCCCAAGGCTGAAATTGACGGTGAAATGGGCGACAGCCACGTTGGCGTTCAGGCAAGGCTGATGAGTCAGGCTCTGCGTAAGCTTGCCGGTGTTGTAAACAAGAGCAACACTATCTGTATTTTCATCAATCAGCTCCGTGAAAAAATAGGCGTTATGTACGGAAACCCCGAAACCACTGCCGGTGGCCGTGCACTGAAGTTCTATGCTTCCGTTCGTATGGACGTGCGCAGAATTGAAACTCTTAAAAACGGCACCGAATTTATCGGAAACCGTACCCGCGTAAAAATCGTTAAAAACAAGGTTGCTCCCCCCTTCCGTGAGGCAGAATTTGATATGATGTACGGCAAGGGTATTTCCAGAGAGGGTAATATTCTGGACGTTGCGGTAAATCTTGAAATTATTAAAAAAGGCGGATCCTGGTTCAGCTATAACGAAGAAAGACTCGGTCAGGGCAGGGAAAACGTGAAGCAGTATATGATTGAAAACCCCGACTTCACCGACAATATTGAAAATCAGATTCGTGAAAAATTGGGAATGCCGCTTCTGGAGAAATAACTTGACAAATCCCGAAAAAGTGTTATAATATTTACAAATGACGATGAAAAAGACAGTAGCCTGCCTTGTATTGCGGAAAGAGAAAAAATGCCGTGGCTGTAAGCATTTTACGCAAGTGGCGGTGAACACCACTTTGGAGTCGCGGGGAGGAATTGAGTATTCCCCGACGTGAGCCTGCGTTAAAGGGAAATTGAGTGAAAAATTAAGGTGGAACCGTGCATTACTGCACCCTTAATCTATAGCTATTCTATAGATTAAGGGTGTTTTTTAATTTTAATTTATATTTATACAAACCGAAAGGATGATACAAATGGCAGAAATGAACGAACTGCAAATTCTCCGCCACAGCGCATCACACGTGATGGCGCAGGCAGTAAAAAGACTTTTTCCCGAAGTAAAGCTTGCAATAGGTCCTGCTATTGACACCGGCTTTTACTACGACTTCGACGCACCCAAACCCTTCACAACAGAAGATCTGGAAAAAATCGAAGCAGAAATGAAGAAAATTGCAAAGGAAAACCTTAAAATTGAGCGTTTCGAGCTTCCCAGAGCAGAGGCACTCGAGCTGATGAAGGATGAGCCCTACAAGGTAGAGCTGATTAACGAGCTTCCCGAAGATGCCGTTATTTCCTTCTACAAGCAGGGCGAATTCACAGACCTTTGTGCAGGTCCTCACGTAAACTACACAAGCAAGGTTAAGGCGTACAAGCTCCTCAGCGCAACAGGTGCATACTGGAGAGGCGACGAAAAGAACAAGATGCTTCAGCGCATTTATGCAACAGCATTCCTTACAAAGGATGAACTTGCAGCTGACCTTGAACAGCGTGAAGAAGCTAAAAAGCGCGACCACAATAAGCTTGGCCGTGAGCTTGAGCTTTTCACAACAAGCGACGTTATCGGTCAGGGGCTTCCCATTCTTCTTCCCAAGGGCGCAAGAGTGATTCAGCTTCTTCAGAGATTTGTGGAGGACGAGGAACAAAAACGTGGCTGGCTCCTTACAAAAACTCCTCTTATGGCAAAGAGTGACCTTTACAAGATTTCCGGTCACTGGGATCATTATCAGGACGGTATGTTTGTGTTGGGCGACGAAGAAAAAGACAAAGAAGTATTTGCACTTCGCCCCATGACATGTCCCTTCCAGTATCAGGCATTTCTTAACCGTGGCAGAAGCTACCGCGACCTTCCCATGCGTCTTAACGAAACCTCTACCCTTTTCCGTAACGAGGCATCAGGCGAGATGCACGGCCTTATCCGTGTAAGACAGTTTACAATTTCCGAGGGTCACCTTATGTGTACTCCCGAACAGCTTGAAAGTGAATTCAAGGGCTGTCTTGAGCTTGCAATTTATATGCTTAAAACTCTCGGTCTTTATGAAGATGTTTCCTACCGCTTCTCACAGTGGGATCCCGAAGACAGAGAAAAATATATTGGCACCGAGGAACAGTGGGATGAGGCTCAGGGAATTATGGGCAAGATTCTTGACCACCTTGAAATCCCCTACAAAATCGGAATCGGTGAAGCTGCATTCTATGGTCCCAAGCTCGATATTCAGATTAAGAACGTATTCGGCAAGGAAGATACGCTTATCACAATTCAGATTGACCAGATGCTTGCCAAGCAGTTCGGTATGGAATATGTGGACAAGGATGGCGTTAAGAAGAATCCCTATATTATCCACAGAACATCAATTGGCTGTTATGAAAGAACTCTTGCGCTCCTCATTGAGAAATACGCAGGTGCGTTCCCCGTATGGCTTGCTCCTGTTCAGGTTAAGCTTCTTCCCATTGCAGACCGTCACCTTGACTACATCTACGAGGTTAAGAGAAAGCTTGAAGAAAGCGGCATAGTTCGTGTTGAAATTGACGACAGAAGCGAAAAAATCGGCTACAAAATCCGTGAAGCTCAGCTTGAAAAGGTTCCCTATATGCTCCTTGTGGGTGATAAGGATATTGAAGGGGGTACTGTTTCAATCCGTGACAGACGCGACGGTGACATCGGAAGTATGTCAATCGAAGAATTCATCGCAAAGATTACAGAAGAAGTTAAAAATAAAACGATTAAATAAACAAAGAAAGAAGCCCTTCGAGGCTTCTTTCTTTGTTTATAATGCAAAATTCAAAATACATAATGCGATATGATATAAATCTCGTTGCCGCAAGGCAACATATCGCGTGCGAAGCACATATCGCGTTCATTGGAACATTTCGCAAATCTCACAAGAGATTTATATCGCCGGGAATTAATGTGATGCTTTGCATCATATTAATTCCCAGAAGAGATCGGTGTATTCTGCAGGGTTTTCAATTGATATATCAGCAATCAGCAGTGCCTGATTATAAAGTAGCTTTCCAAGCTTTGCGCATCTGTCCTTATCCAGCTGCCAGGTATCCTGCAGCATATAGAACGCTTTATGTGTGGGATTTATCTCCAACACTCGCTGCGCCTTTATGTCGGGGTGATCTCCCGGAATTGTGGCAAAATATTTTTCCATTTCCAGAGAAACCTCGCCGTCTGTTGTAAGGCACACGGGATGAGATTTAAGTTTGTTTGAAAGGCGTACTGCAGTTACTTTTCCGTCAAGGCTGTCGCGAAGGTAATCAAGCATTACCTGATTTTCTTCCTGCTTTGCCTCGATGTCGCTCTTTTCTTCCTCGGTTTCTATGCCAAGATCCTTGTCGTTAATACTCTTGAACTTCTTACCGTCAATTTCGCCAAGCATATTGATAACAAATTCATCTACCTCGTCAGTCATATAAAGAATGCTGTAGCCCTTGTCCTTGAGTGGCTCTGTCTGCGGAAGATTATCAATTTTTGCAACCGATTCACCACAAGCGTAGTATATAAATTCCTGCCCTTCGGGCATTGTTTCAACGTAACGCTGAAGTGTAACCATTTTCTTTTCGTTTGAAGTGTAATACAGAATCAGGTCCTTGAGAAGGTCACGGTGCGCACCGTAATCTGCCACAATACCGTACTTGAGCTGAAGTCCGAAGCTCTGCCAAAATTTTTCGTATCTTTCGGGATCGTTATTAAGAAGCTTTTTAAGCTCCTGCTTAACCCTCTTTTCAATGTTGTTCTTAATAGCCGTAAGCTGACGGTTGTGTTGAAGCATTTCACGGGAAATGTTAAGAGACAAATCCTGAGAATCCACAACACCCTTTACAAAACGGAAATGCTCGGGAATCAAGTCTTCACAGCTGTCCATAATCATTACGCCCGATGAATAAAGCTCCAGTCCCTTCTGGTATTCCTTGGTATAATACCCCATAGGTGTGTTTTCGGGCACGAAGAGAAGCGCCTTGTAGGAGAATGCGCCTTCCACATCTGCACGGATTGTAAGGGCAGGTTCCTTTGTATCGAAATACTTTTCCTTGTAGAAGTTATTAAGGTCTTCCTCGGTTACTTCGTCCTTACTTCTCTGCCACAGCGGAACCATGCTGTTGATGGTTTCTTCCTCTATATACTTTTCGTATTCGGGCTTGTCGGAATCGGGCTTTTCGATCTTTCTTGATTTTTCAATATCCATTTTGATTGGGTAACGGATATAGTCGGAATACTTCT
Source organism: Clostridia bacterium (assembly GCA_045544395.1). Classification (GTDB taxonomy): domain Bacteria; phylum Bacillota; class Clostridia; order UMGS1883; family UMGS1883; genus UMGS1883. The sequence goes on along the minus strand of JAZPYX010000097.1, from coordinate 19,864 downwards.
TGATAAGAGAGCGGAGAGTGTAGGTTTCAAGATAGTCGCTGTATCTTTCGTCCTCCCCGTCTTCCTTAAGCTTCATATATATATCGGTACCGTGGCCTGCTTTACCTGTTTCGGTGATTGTGTAGCCGTCAGCACCGTTTGATTCCCAAGAGTATGCTGTGTCAGAGCCGAATGCCTTTGTTATAACGGTAACTTTTTCCGCCACCATAAATGCACTGTAGAAACCTACACCGAACTGACCGATTATGTCGATGTCCTCTTTTTCTTCCATATCCTTTTTGAAATTGAGTGATCCGCTTCGTGCAATGGTACCCAGGTTCTTTTCAAGCTCTTCTTCCGTCATACCGATACCGTTGTCGCTTACTTTTACGATTCGGTTTTCCTTGTCAATTGTTACCTTAATATAAAGGTCCTCACGGGAAATACCTGCGGTGCCCTCTGTAAGGGATTTGTAGCAAAGCTTGTCCAGTGCGTCGGATGAGTTGGAAATAATTTCACGAAGGAAAATTTCCTTATGAGTATAAATTGAGTTAATCATCATATCCAAAAGCTTTTTGGATTCTGCTTTGAATTGCTTTTTAGCCATGATAAAACACCTCTTCATGAGCCTAATGGGAATCAATCCCCATAAGCCTTAATATATTAGCACTCTTCATCTTAGAGTGCTAATATAGCTTACCACTATTATGCTTGTTTGTCAATAGTTGTTAATAGAAGATTCATAAATAAATGTTGAATTTGCGGTCGGTTCTGCTTTATCACATTCTTACTTAGGAAATACTCCGAAGTTTCCTGCATGGCTTCCCTCAATTGCCGTAAAAAGTCGTGTTTTGAATCCTGGGTTTTCCTTTTCAAGCTGTTTTATCAGATTCTTCACATATTCTCTTTTCGTTCTTTTATCCTCGGGGCAACGGTTTTTCACAATGGGAAGCTCATACCTCTTTGCAAAGCCTGCCACATAATTTTCAGGTGCGTACAGAAGCGGACGGATAAGCGTGATATCCTTCCTGTCAAGATATGTTACGGGAGAAAAACAGTTTACCCTTCCTTCGTACACAAGCGACAGCATAAAGGTGTCGAGTGCATCGTCATTGTGATGACCAAGCGCCACCTTATGACTTCCAAGCTCCAGCGCCGCATCGTGAAGCGCACCGCGACGCATCTTTGCACACAGGGAGCAGGGATTGGATTCCTTCCTTATATCAAAAAGTATTTCGGCAATATCGGTTTTCTTTAGTACGTATTCCACCCCGAGCTCCCGGCACAATTTTGCCACGGGCGAAAAATCCATACCGAAGCCCATATCAAGTGTAACCGCCGAAAGCTTAAAAGAATTGGGATAAAACTTTTTAAGGTTTGCCAACCCTGCAAGCAGTGCCAGTGAATCTTTCCCCCCGGATACACCGACAGTAATATGATCATTTTCATTTATCATTTTGTAATCATCCACGCCACGGCGGATGTAGCTGAGTAATTTCTGCATAAGGTTTCTTCCTTTTCTCGTTGCGTTTACTACATATCGAAAATTCCACAAGGAATTTATATCGGTAACTTTAGTTATACTGCTGTTTCCATTATACAATAAACTTCTTTTTAAATCAATATATCCCTTTAAAAAGCTATGTTCTCAAAAAAAATTTTGTTTTGTCGCGAGAGAAATCAAGAGTACAAAAGAGAAAACGAGAGTATTTAAGAGTATTTACTTTATAAATCAATTTCTTTTAAAAAAAGTGTTGACAAAAGGTAATTTATGTATTACAATAACTCATGCTGAAAATAAATCTAATTTTTTAGGAGGAAAACCACATGAAGACCACTATGGAAAAAGCAGGTCAGGTTCAGAGAAAATGGTACATTATCGATGCAACCGGTAAGAGTGTTGGTCGTGTTGCTGCAGCAGCTGCAAGCATCCTTCGCGGTAAGGAAAAGGTTACTTACACTCCTCACGTTGATTGCGGCGATCATGTAATCGTTCTCAACTGTGACAAAGCAGTATTTACAGGAAACAAGCTTCTTCAGAAGAACTACTATCGTCATACAGGTTGGATTGGCGGTCTTAAGACTGTCAGTGCAAAGGATATGATGGAGAAGAACGCTGACAGAGCTATGTATCTTGCAATCAAGGGTATGCTTCCCGCTACATCTATCGGCAGAAGCGCTCTTACAAGACTCAGAGTTTACAAGGGTAGCGAACACAACCACGCGGCTCAGCAGCCCGAGGTTTGGACTCGCGACATTAAATAAGGGAGGGTGAATTAAATGGCAATCACACAGTATTTCGGAACAGGTAGAAGAAAGAAGTCTGTTGCTCGTGTTCGCCTCGTTCCCGGTAAAGGCGAAATCACAATCAACAAGAGAACTATAGACGATTATTTCGGTCTTGAAACACTTAAGGCTATTCTTCGTCAGCCCCTCGTTGCTACAAACACAGAGGGTAAGTTTGACGTAACCTGCAATGTGCAGGGTGGCGGTTTCACAGGCCAGGCAGGTGCTATCCGTCACGGTATCGCACGTGCACTTCTTAAGGTTGACGAAGAGGCTTACAGACCTGTACTTAAACAGGCCGGCTTCCTCACACGTGACCCCAGAATGAAGGAAAGAAAGAAATACGGTCTCAAAGGCGCTCGTCGTGCTCCTCAGTTCTCAAAGAGATAAAGACTTTGCATCAAAAATCCCACAACCATACGGTTTGTGGGATTTGTTTTACCCATTTTGCCACAAATTTGCCACAAATTTGCCACAAGTGGGTGAAAATTAATTAAACTGCCATCAAAAACATAAAGTGTATTTATAATAATTAAATTTTTGCTAATATCCACCCTTATAGTTACGATTATAAAAAAAATGCAGGCATACCAATGTATATCTGCATTTTTTTTGTGTTTTGATTTTTATTAAAGCTTCATTTCTTCGGGCAAAACAACCTCTGCTGCTACAGAACCAATAACTAAAATCTCGGCAACCCAAAGACCCCAGCCAAGGTCTATTGCTTCATCCCATCCTGATCCAAAAATCATAGTTGTTATAAGGGTAAGCAAACACCATGCAACTGTTGCAAAAAGAATTGTTTTTCTGGGCTTATCAAGAAGAACTGTAACAATAGATGCAGCTACCATCAGAGCTGAAATAATCGTGTAGAATATAACTACACCTGTCGGACCTTCCTTATCCATAAGTTCAAAAAGTCCATATCCTTCATATTCTAAGTCACCGTTAAAACTTCCACCATTTACAAATGACAAAATCGGACAGAATAAAAAGAAAATAAGAGACAACACCAAAATAGCTACAACTATAAGCTTCTTTAAACCTATTTTATTAATAATATCCACAATTTTTCCTCCTTTCTCGCTTTTTATTTATTTATATTTTACATTATATTTACACTAAAAACAAGTATTTTATGTCAAAAAATGTTTTTTTATGTAAAAAAAGATAAATTAGCATTTTTCAATAAAAGTTTTTTGTAAATTGATTTAAAAAGAACTTGAAAAACATTTTTTTTAGCATTAAAATAAAAAAAAACCTTTGGAGGTATGAAAATGAATTGTGAATTCAAAAGGAAATTACCCGTCCCAATGGAAATAAAGGAAATGTATCCGTTGGATGAAAATATGAAAAAAATCAAAGAAGAAAGGGATAGAGAAATTTCTAAGGTTTTCCGTGGCGAAAGCGACAAATTCCTTCTTGTAATAGGTCCCTGTTCCGCTGATAATGAGGACAGTGTACTGGACTATATTTCAAGGCTCGTTCCCGTTCAGGAAAAAGTGAAGGATAAAATAATCATTATCCCCCGTATTTATACCAATAAACCCCGTACCACCGGCAGCGGCTACAAAGGAATGCTCCATTCCCCCGACCCCGGGGCAGAGGCTGATATGCTTAAAGGAATAGTTGCCATCCGAGATATTCATATGCGTGCCATAAAAGAAACAGGATTTACCTGTGCAGATGAAATGCTCTATCCTGAAAACTACCGCTACCTTTCTGACCTTCTTTCCTATGTTGCAGTAGGTGCAAGAAGTACCGAAAATCAGCAACACCGCCTCACTGCAAGCGCAATTGATGTGCCTGTTGGTATGAAAAATCCTACCGGAGGGGACCTCATCGTAATGATGAATTCCATTACTGCAGGACAAAGTGGTCACACCTTCCTTTACCGCGGATGGGAAGTAAAAAGTACCGGTAACGACCTTACTCACGCTATTCTCAGAGGATATGTAGATAATCTGGGAAATTCACATCCTAACTATCACTACGAAAATCTGATGGAGCTTTGCTCTCTTTATGGTGAAAAGAATTTTAAAAACCCTGCCGTGATTGTAGATGCAAACCATGCAAATTCCGGCAAGAAATATATTGAACAGATAAGAATTTGTAAGGATATTCTCTACAGTATGAATCATTCTTCCGATATTAAACAGCTGGTAAAAGGAATTATGATTGAAAGCTATATTGAGGACGGATGCCAGAAAATAGAAGAAGGCATCTACGGAAAATCCATCACTGACCCTTGTCTCGGTTGGGAAAAGACTGAAAATCTTATCTATACTATTGCCGAGTCCCTTTAATTTAAGCTTAACAAATGTAACTTGTTTTTTAAATAGGTTGCATTTGTTTTTTTATGTGGTATAATTTATATATCTATTATTTAAAGGAGAAAACAGTATGAAAAAAGTAATCACTCTTTTTCTTGTCGTTTTAATGGTAGTTTCTCTTGTTGGATGCAAAAAAGGCGAATCTTCGAATAAAAATACCGAAAGTAACTCTTCCATAAAAAAAGAAGCTACAAGTAAAAAAGACAATAATTCCGCAGCAAAAAAGTCGCAGGAAAACGAAGAACCTACAGTAAAAAACGAAGAAGTAAAAACCCCTCCCTCAGACAAAAACGTTGAATCCGGAGAAGAAAAAAGCGAGCCTTTAAAAGAAACACCTGTAACAGAGCACACCATTTCATTTTTCCGGTCAATACCCGATAAATTTACGTGTTCTGACAAATCGGGAGAATGGACCACCACACTTTCGATAAATGACGACGGAACATTCAACGGAAATTACACTAAAAAAGATACGAAAGACACAGCAAAGGACTTTCCCGGAGGAGTGGTCTACACCTGTGATTTCAGCGGAAAACTTTCAGAGCCAGTTCCTTTTGAAAAAAACACTAATTTTTCAATGGTGGAAAAGCTCGAGCGTACCAACAAAAGTGGTGATTCCTATATTAAAGACGGAATAAAATATGTTTATGCCGAACCGTTCGGTCTGGAAAAAGCCAAAGAAGTGATTATTTACACTCCAGGTGCCGTTACTGCTTCATTCCCTGTACCGGTTAAAAATAATGTGGCACACATCGCACAACTCGGAGAAACGCTGGCAGATAATATGTTCATTCTCCACAGTATGGTAGACCATTCTACATTTGTGGCTATCAAAAAATAATTAATTAAAAGCTACACACTATACAAAAAGGATGTATCAAAATAAATATTTATTTTGATACACCCTTTTTGTTTAGATTTTTTTGTAATTTTAACACTCAGTAAATTTTACTCTGCCATTCCCTGTTCGCCCTGTGTTTCCGCAGTGCTACTTTCTGTTTCCTGCATAGGGCTTTGTGGTTGTTCAGGTTGGGGTTCCGGAGCCTGCGTTTCTATTTGTTGCTCAGTTCCGGAAGTGGATGATTCCTCTTTTACTTCAACGTCTTCCGTATTTTCTTCACCGGATTCTTCTTTTTCTATGTTTTCTTCTTCCGGCTCTTCTTCTGTATTTATTTCTCCGTCAAAATAAACAGATATTATTTTTCTGTTCTTCTTATCTATTTCGACTTCAAATAATACATCTTCGACATTTCTTCCTTTAAGCAGTTCAACAAATTTTTCGTCGCTCCATCTTTCTGAGTTTACTATTATTTCAGTATCATCGTTTAAGTAAAGGCTTCTGCTTCCTTCCATCATCATACTTTCATCGTACAGTTTCGCAGTAAGAATGTAGCCTCCTTTTTCTTCTTTTATGCCACCGGGATAGAAAGATGAATATCCTTTAGATATCGCTTCTTCCTTTTTAGGGGAGGTTTCCTTTTCTTCTTCGTCTTCTTCCTCTTTATCCACTTTCTGCACGGGCTGAGGTTCTTTTGTGTTTTTTACGTCTGTTTCTCCGGTATTGCTCAATATTACTATTGAAACAGTGACAGTTATTACAAGAACGATTGCCAGAATAAAGCAGGTATAAATAAGAGTCTTTTTGTTTTGTTCTCTCTTTGCGGGATAATATTCCTCTTCGTCTTCTTCCTCATATTCTTCATATTCTTCTTCGTAATATTCTTCATACTCCGGAGATTTTCTCTGCTGTGAAACAACCTCTTCCTCTATTGGACTGAATACTAAGGTTTCATCAATATCTTCTTTTTTTCCCATTTTTTCACCTTATTTCTTTAATTCCTTAATTTTCTTCCTTTTGAGGAGCTTCTGCTGCCTGCTCTATCTGTACTGTATCTTCGGTTTCTGAATCTTCTTCCTCCACGTGCTCGGTTACACCGATTGAAACAACTTTTACACCATCTTTAAGGCGCATCAGTCTTACGCCCTTGGTGCTTCTGCCAATGATGCTTATGCCGCTTACGGGAGTACGGATAATAATACCCTCGGAAGTAATCATAATGATATCTTCATCGTCTTTTACAGATCTGATTCCCACTACATTACCTGTTACTTCACTGCATTTATAGGTCTTAATACCTACACCGCCACGGCTCTGTACACGGTACTCGGAAAGCTCTGTTCTCTTTCCATAGCCGTTTTCCGTAACAGCCAGAAGCTGTGTTTCTTCATTTGCAAGGCACATTCCTATTACATAGTCCTCGCCTCTTAAAGTAAGGGCTTTCACACCGCGCGTTACTCTGCCCATAGAGCGCACATCCTTTTCATTGAAGCGGATAGCCATACCGTTGTGTGTACCTACAATTACTTCGTTTTCACCGTTTGTAAGCTCTACTTTAATAAGCTCGTCGCCTTCATCAAGTGAAATACCAATAATACCGCCCTTTCTGGAGGTGTCATAATCCGTAACGGCTGTTTTCTTGATTACGCCGTTTCTTGTACACATAAGAAGATATTTATCATCTTCAAATTCACGCAGGGCTATAACTGCTGTAATCTTTTCATCCTTTTCAACAGGAAGCAGGTTTACAATAGCACTTCCCTTTGCCTGACGGCTTGCCTCGGGAATCTGATAACCCTTCATTCTGTACATTCTGCCCTTTGAAGAGAAGAATAGCATATGGTCATGAGTAGAAGCAACGATGATGCTTTCAACAAAGTCCTCTTCCTTGGTGCCCATACCCTTTATTCCTTTACCTCCACGGTTCTGACTCTGATATGTAGAGGCAGGAATTCTCTTTATATATCCGCTGTTTGTAAGGGTATATACACTTTCCTCTTCTTCAATAAGGTCCTCTATATCAATTTCAGTCATAACATTTTCAATGTTAGTCTTTCTTTCATCACCGAATTTATCACGGATTTCCGCAAGTTCTTTCTTAATCTGCTCCATAAGAAGATGCTCGTCTGAAAGAAGTGCCTTGAACTGCTCTACACGGAGTGTAAGCTCATTAAATTCTTCGTCAATCTTTTCTCCGTTCAGTCTTTGCAGCTGAATTAGACGCATATCAAGTACGCTCTGCGCCTGAATTTCGGAAAGACCGAAGCGTGCCATCAAATTTTCCTTGGCATCGTCGTAAGAATTTCTGATTACTTCAATTACTTCGTCAATATTTGCAAGAGCAATACGAAGTCCTTCAAGGATATGCATTCTTGCTTCTGCTTTTGCAAGGTCGTATTTTGTACGGCGTGTAACGATTTCCTTCTGGAATGTGATGAAGTTTTCAAGAACTTCTTTAAGCCCCATTGTTTTGGGCTTTCCGTCACAGATTGCAAGCAGATTTACGCTGAAGCTGTCCTGCAGACGGGTATATTTATAAAGCTGATTAAGTACAACGTAGGGATTTGCATCTCTCTTTAAGAATATTTCAAGACGAATACCTACACGGTCGGAAGAATGGTCGTCAATATCTGAAAGCCCTTCAATCTTCTTTTCCTTAACAAGATTTGCAATTGATTCAACCAGCATTTTCTTGTTAACCTGATAGGGAAGCTCTGTTACAATAATGGAGCTTGTACCATCCTTATGTTCTTCAATCTGCGCTTTTGCACGGATTATAATCTTTCCTCTACCTGTATTATATGCACTTCTTATACCACTTCTTCCCATAATTGTCGCACTTGTGGGAAAATCAGGACCCTGAATATGCTCCATAAGCTCTTCTACGGTAATGTCGGGATTGTCAATCTGTGCAATAGCACCGTTGAGAACTTCTGTCAGATTATGAGGAGGTATATTTGTAGCCATACCAACGGCAATACCGCTACTTCCGTTTACAAGAAGAGTAGGAATTCTTGTGGGAAGAATTGTAGGCTCTTTTCTCTTTTCATCAAAGTTGGGTGCAAAGTCCACCGTGTCCTTCTCAATATTTTCAAGAAGAACGTTTGCAAGCTTGCTCATTCTTGCTTCTGTATAACGGTAAGCAGCCGGCGGGTCGCCGTCTACGCTACCGAAGTTTCCGTGACCTTCAATAAGAGGATAACGCATGGAGAAATCCTGCGCCAGTCTTACAAGTGCATCGTAAACAGAAGCATCACCGTGGGGATGATATCTACCGATAACATTACCTACGGTTGTAGCCGATTTGAAGTAGGGCTTATCGTGAGTAAGATTTTCCTCATACATCGAATAAAGAATTCTTCTGTGTACGGGCTTAAGACCGACACGCACATCGGGAAGCGCACGGCTTACAATGACGCTCATAGCATAGTCAATGAAAGCTTCCTTCATTCTTTTTTCAATATCAATATCTACAATGGTCTGGGTGTCGAAGTATTCTTCAAAATGTGAATCTTCGTATTTTTTATTCTTAGCCATTTTTAATTTTCCTTTCCTATCCCGAAGGATATGGGGTTTGTTAAGGGGTTTACCCCTTGACACTTAATCATCAGAAACGGGGGCGTGTACCTCGTTTCTGATACCTTGCAGGGGCTGGCACGGTGAGTGCCGCGCGAGCGAAAGCCCCTCACTCGCAACGAAATATTTTCTTCAGAAACTTTTCGTTGCGAAAGGACGTTACACGTCAAGGTTTGTTACGTATTGTGCATTTTCTTCAATAAATTGACGTCTGGGCTCTACTTCGTCACCCATCAGAATGCTGAATATTTCATCTGCCTTCTGGGCGTCTTCCAGTGTTACTTTAAGAAGAATTCTGTTCTTGGGATCCATTGTTGTTTCCCAAAGCTCTTCAGGATTCATCTCACCAAGACCTTTGTATCGGCTGATGTCAACCTTTGCGTTAAGATCTCCGCCCTTTAATTCTTCACTTATCTGATCTCTTTCTTCATCGCTGAATGCTACCTGGCTTCTCTTACCTCTTGTAATCTTATAAAGCGGAGGCTTTGCAAGATATATATGACCTTCCTCGATAAGCTCACGCATAAATCTGAAGAAGAATGTAAGAAGAAGTGTCTGTATATGAGCACCGTCAACGTCGGCATCGGCCATAATAATTACTTTATCGTAACGGAGTTTTTCAATATTAAATTCTCCGCCTATTCCCGTACCCAATGCCTGAATTACAGGTGTAAGCTTATCGTTGCCGTAAACCTTGTCCTCACGTGCTTTTTCAACGTTGAGCATCTTACCCCAAAGAGGAAGAATTGCCTGATATTTACTGTCTCTTCCGTTTTTAGCACTACCGCCGGCGCTATCACCCTCGACGATATATATTTCAGTCATTGTGGGGTCTTTTACAATACAGTCGGTCAGCTTACCGGGAAGTGTGCTTGAGCCTAAGGGAGTTTTTCTGTTGGCTTCTCTTGCTTTTCTTGCAGCAATTCTCGCACGTGATGCAAGAAGTGCCTTTTCTATAATAATCTTTCCTACTGCCGGATTTTCTTCCAAAAATTCGGAAAGCTTTTCACGAAGCATATTTTCCACAAGTCCACGGATTTCACTGTTACCAAGCTTTGTCTTTGTCTGTCCTTCAAACTGAGGCTCTTCAAGCTTTACTGAAATTACGGCAATCAGACCTTCTCTTGCGTCTTCGCCTGTTAATTCCTCGTTATCTTTTATAAGCTTGTACTTTTTACCGTATTCAACAAGCACCTTTGTAAGTGCTGATTTAAATCCTGTTTCGTGAGTACCACCCTCTGTAGTGGAAATATTGTTGGCAAATGATTCTATTACTTCATCATAGCCGTTGTTCCACTGAAGAGCTACTTCTGCCATACTTCCGTTCTTTTCCCCGCTTACGTAAATTACTTCGGGATGAATTTCGGAAAGCGTGTCTTTTCTGCTCTTTTTATCATCAAGAAGATAAGAAACGAAGTTTTTTATACCTCCGTCATAATGAAGTATTTCTTCTCTCTTTACTTCTCTTTCATCCTTGAAAATAATTTTAATACCACCGTTAAGAAATGCCTGCTCACGAAGTCTTTTAAGGAGAATTTCATAATCGTAAACAGTTTCTTCAAAAATTTCTCCGTCAGCCCAGAACGTTACGGTTGTTCCTGTCCTGTCTGTTTTTCCTATTTTATGAACCTCACCGTCGGGAACACCGCGCTTATAACTCTGAAACCATATGTTTTCCCCATCGTGAACCTCTACTTCGAGCTTTGTTGAAAGAGCATTTACAACAGAAGCACCAACACCGTGAAGACCACCGGAAACTTTGTATCCGCCTCCGCCGAACTTACCTCCTGCATGAAGTACCGTAAAAATAACATCAATTGTGGAAATGCCCATTTTTGGATGAATTCCGTGAGGCATACCTCTACCGTTATCCTTTACACTCACTGAATTATCCTCATTAATTGTGATTTCAATCTGGGTACAGTATCCTGCAAGGGCTTCGTCTATACTGTTGTCCACTATTTCATAAACAAGATGATGAAGACCTCTTGAAGATGTGGAACCAATGTACATACCCGGTCTTTTCCTTACGGCTTCAAGCCCTTCCAATACTTGTATTTGGTTTTCATCATAAGCAGTGTTAATTTTCTGTTCCAAGTGATTCATTCCTTTCTGCTCTTTTGTTAAGTGTCTGCACAGAAATCTGTGTCATATAAACACTTTTTTCTTTTTTTGAATTCGTTACTATATATGTCCTTGGAATTTCTTCTCCAAGATATTTTATCTTTTTATCACTTTCACTCTTTCGAAGAAATTCTCTTGTTTTTTTACTGACAGAAGTATTTTCAAGATCAAATATTCCTACAACTTCTTTTTTTCTTAATACTCTTCCTTCTCCTACATGTAAAAACATATTTTATATCACCTTTTTGCCGTCTTTGATTTGTATAATATTTGCATTACTATAAACAAGGGAATTTTCTATGTCGGTACAAGTAATTATTATTTGTTTTCCTTTAATCTGACTAATCAAAAAATCTCGCCTTTTTCTATCAAGCTCACTTAAAATATCATCAAGAAGCATTACCGGATAATTTCCTGTTTCTTCCTTTATAATCTCCATTTGGGCGGTTTTTAAACACAGTACTGCCGTTCTTATCTGTCCCTGGCTGGCATAATTTTTCGCATTTTTTCCGTTTATCATAATTTCAATTTCATCACGATGAACGCCTGCCATACAAAAGAAATTCTCTTTTTCTTTTTCCTGGTATTCATTTAATTTATTTATAAAATTTTCTTTGATTTGTGTAATATCATCACCCATTTTTACAGAGGGTGCGTACACTATTTCAAGCTCTTCTTTTCCGCCGGAAATTTCTTTTTGAATTTCCTTCGCTTTCTCTTTTATTCTTTCTATATAACTTGAACGCATCATCATTATTTTGCTTCCGGATTCTGAAAGCTTTTCATTCCATATATCAAGTGTAGAATAATTTCTTGATTTTAAAAGAGCCGTTTTCTGATTTATTATATTCCTGTATTTTATAAGCTCTTTTATAAACTGTGGCCGCAGCGGCATAATGGAGCTATCACAGAATTTTCGCCTTACTTCAGGCATTCCTTTAATTATACTCATCTCATCGGGAGTAAAAAGCACACAAATAAAATTACCCAAAAGCTGACTTGTTTTTTTAAGCTCTATCTCGTTTAAATATATTTCTTTTCTTTTTCCGCTTAAAAATTTAATTTCACTTTCGTAATTTCTTTCTTCATTTCTGAAATTTAGAGCAATTCTGCTTTCTTTTTCACCGTCTTTTATTACTTCTCTTCCACTGCTTCTGAAGCTTCTTCCGTAGGAAAAATAATACACAGCTTCCAGTATGTTTGTTTTTCCCATACCATTATCACCATATATTATATTTACTTCATCACTAAAATTAATTTTTTCATTTTCATAATTTCTGAAGTTATAAAGATTTAACTCTGAGGCTCTCATTCTATTTCATATTCCTCATTAAAAATTTTAAATTTATCACCTTTATACAGCTTTTTACCCCTGCGAAGCTCAATTTCTCCGTTTACTTTTACTTCTCCGTCCAATATAAGCTCCTTTGCGTGTGCACCGTTTTCTGCAATTCCTGCAAATTTAAGAGCACTGTCAAGCTTTATAAATTCTGTCTTTATTTCTATTTTCATAATTTACCGCCTTATATACGAACGGGAAGCACCATAAACAGGCAGCTTTCATCATCTACAGAATTTAAAATTAAGGGATTAAAAGGAGAATTCATTTTAAGTTCTATTTCATCGCCCTCACATCTTGAAACTGCATCGTGAAGATATTTATAGTTAAAACCTATTTCAACGGCTTCTCCGTAATAATCACACATCACAACGTCATTTACCTTACCAAGTACAGTTTCACAGCTTATAACGATCTTACCGTCCTCAAATTTAAATCGTACGCAGTTTTTACTTACTTCATCAATAATAGGCTCTACGCGCTCAATTGCTTTAGTAAAAGAATAACAGTCAGTCTTAACCACGTATTTTGATTCTGAAGGGATTGTATTACGATACGAGAAAAATTCACCTTCTATAAGACGTGAGGTTATTATAATCCCTTCTCCTTCTATAAGAGCATAGTTTTCGCTGAAGGAAATTTTAATGTTTTCTTCCTTACTTCCACTTATAATCTTTGAAATCTCGCTTTGTGTTTTACCGGGAATAATAAATTTTGAATTTTCATATTCACCTTCAAGCTCCATTTTTGTAAGAGCAAGCCTGTAGCCGTCAACAGCTACAACTGTAAGAGTATTATTTTCAATTTCGTAAAGAGAACCTGTTAAAATTTTTCTTGCATTATCAAGAGAAACTGCAAAAAGAGTTTTGCTTATTATTTCACGAAGTTTGTCACTTTTTATTGTAACAGAGCTTTTCTTTGCAATCTGAGGAGGCTGAGGAAATTCGTCAGCACTAAGACCTACTATTTTGTAATCTGAGTTCTTACAAATAATAGAAACATTAAATTTATCGTTTGTAGTAACTTCACAAACATCCTGCGGAAGCTTTCTTACAATGTCATTTAACATTTTTGAATTAAGAACAATACTACCTTCTTCTGCTACGTTTGCACTTATGGAAGTTTTTATTGAAATTTCAAGGTTATTGGAAAGAAGAGTTAATGTTCCACCCTTTGCATCAAGAAGAATTCCTTCAAGATGAGGAATAGGTGATTTAACGGCAACTGCTTTTGAAACAATATTTATTGCTTCAGAAAAAGATTTTGTATCGCAGAAAAATTTCATTTTTATTTCATCCTTTCAGACCGAAAATATAATATAATAATAATATTAATTAAAAGAGTAATAGTAGTAATGTGAAAACTGTTAACAATCCTTAAAAATGGCTTATTAAAGGGATAAAACATTATTTTAACCTGTTAATTAATATGTGAGAAAAAATTAACAGATTTTAAGGCTTTTTGTTAATTAACAGAAAATTGTTAATTACTTTGTCCTTTTATATCGTTTATAAGCCCTTCTATATTAATTTTTACACCTATATCCTCTTCCATCAGTTTTTCTATTGTATTGATTGCATACATAGCTGTAGCATGATTTTTTCCGAACACGGCACCTATCTTAGGATAAGAATAATTAGTGAGTTCTCTTATTATAAAAATAGAAACCTGGCGTGCAAAAGCAATATCCTTTGTCCTCTTTTCTGAATATATGTCCTCTTTTTTTACGTTGTAAAACTTTGAACATGCTTCAATTATAGAGTCGGGAGTTATTTTCTTTGCACTGCTGTCACCGTAATCTTTAAGAGCTTCCATTGCGACATCTATTGTTATTTCTTTATTAATAAGTCCACGGTAAGCAACAACTCTGTTGAAAACTCCTTCAAGCTCACGTATATTGGATTTTATTTTCTGTGCGATGAATTCTATAATATCATCACTTATTATAACACCGTCATCCTGGGCTTTTTTACGTAGTATAGCCATTCTTGTTTCATAATCCGGAGGCTGAATATCACAGATAAGACCCCAGCCGAAGCGCGATCTTAATCTTTCTTCCAGTGTTTTTATTTCACTGGGAGGTCTATCGCTTGTAAGTACAATCTGTTTATTAGCTTCGTGAAGTGCATTGAATGTGTGGAAAAATTCTTCTTCTGTAGTGGTTTTTCCTGCAATAAACTGAATATCATCAACCAAAAGCACATCAATATTTCTGTATTTATCACGAAATTCCTGGTTTTTATTATCTTTGATTGAATTAATAAGTTCGTTTGTGAATGTTTCTGCACTCAAAAATTCTATTTTAGCATCGGGATTGTTACGCTGTATATAGTTACCTATAGCATGCATAAGGTGTGTCTTTCCCAGACCAACTCCTCCATAAAGAAAAAGAGGATTATATGCAAGTGCCGGAGCTTCCGCAACAGCCAGGGAAGCACTTTGAGCAAAACGATTTGAATTACCAACAACGAAATTATCAAAAGTATACTTTTCGTATTTACTCAGATATTCCGATCTTTTCTGTCGCTGAGCATAATTTTCGCCTATTATGAACTCTATTTCATAATAACGACCGGTAATCTGTGAAATGGTATTTTTTATAAGCTCATAATAGCGAAGTTCTACCATATTTTTGATTATACTTGTGCTTACAGAAAGAGTAATGAGTTCTTCTTCCATATTAACCGGCTTTATATCTTTAATCCAGGTTGAAAAACCCACCGGAGTAACCTCATCCTCTAAAAGAATGAGACATTCTGTCCATATTTTCATTAAATCAGAATTCATAAAAAAACATTCCTTTGAAATAAAATAAAGTAAAAAAATATTTAACAGCCTTGTTGAAAACTTTTGTTAAAAACCCCTTATAAAAGGATAATAAAGGCAAAAATTCTGTTAATAACTCAGAAAAATTAAAAAATACTGTTAATAACTGACCCATATATGTAATTATACTATCTAATATATTATAACAAATAGAATGACGGAATTCAACTAAAATATAGACGAAATTTTAAAAAAATAAAAAAATTGTTGACAAAAAAGGCAAGTTTATGTATACTAAATTGGTATCGTTATGATAGAATGCCCAAAAGGGCTCTTATAAATTGAAGGAGGTGCACTAAGATGCTCAGAACTTATCAGCCTAATGTAAGAAAAAGAAAGAAAGACCACGGCTTCAGAAAAAGAATGAGTACCGCAAATGGTAGAAAGGTTCTCAGAAGACGCCGTCAGAGAGGCAGACGTGTACTTTCTGCATAATTAAAATCCGCAGATAAGCTTTTCTTTAATTCGTTTCCAAGGGAAATGACAGTATAAAGGGCGGAGGTTAATCCGCCCTTTATATAAATTATTAAAAAGCTTTGCGTATTTTAATAAGGCGGAAAGATACACACTTTGTGTGAAAATGAAAATTTTATCCATCAAAGAAAACAGTGATTTTAAAAGGCTTTATTACCGTGGAAAATCTCAAGTCAGAAAAAGATTAGTTGTTTATTACCGTAAAAACAGATTTTCATATAACAGACTGGGAATAACTGTATCTCCAAAAGTGGGATGCGCAGTAGTAAGAAACAGAGTAAGAAGGCTTTTAAAAGAAAATTACAGACTTTTAGAAGGTATGTCCCAGGGATACGATATTGTGGTAGTAGCGCGGACAAGCAGCGCAAATGCCTCATTTCATGAGATTGGTAATGATTTAAAGAGTGCGCTTAAAGAATGCGGACTTGTTTTAAGGGATGGTATTAATTAAAAAGTTATTTATTATTCTTATAAAGTTTTACCGTAAATATATATCACCGCTTAAAAGACCTTGTTGCCGCTTTACTCCATCTTGTTCTGAATATGCATTGCAGGCATTCGAAAAGTATGGAGTTATAAAGGGGCTTTATTTGTCTGTGAAAAGAATTTTAAGGTGTAATCCGTTTTTTAAGGGCGGATATGACCCGCTTCCGTAAAGACACGGAAAAGGAGAAAAAATTATGTATATTTTAAAGGATCCTCTGGCTCTTTTAATAAGACCTATTTATGATCTTATAGGAAATTATGGTTTTACCCTTATTATAGTAACAGTTCTTATCAGATTTCTGACTGTTCCGCTGACTGTAATGAGTCAGAAAAGTATGTCAAAAACACAGGCTATCCAGCCTGAAATGATGAAACTTCAGGAAAAATACAAAGATGATAAAAATAAACTCACGGAGGAAATGACAAAGCTTTATCAGAAGCATGGTATGAGTCCTTTAAGTGGATGTAGTGGCTGTCTTCCCCTCATTGTGCAGATGCTCGTTCTCTTTGGATTTATCGGAGTTATATATAATCCTCTTGAATCTATTGTTCAGTTAAGTCCTGAAAAAATGGCAGAGGTAAAAGCTCTTGCAAAAGCAGCAGGAATAAAGAATATGGGTTCTGATGTTTATCTTTGCAGTGTTAAAGGCGTAAAAGAAATTGCAGGTATAGATTTTAATTTCTTTGGAATTGATTTATCCAGAATTCCTTCAGGTAATGATATTAAAATATGGTTATTTCCTGTACTTGCTTTCCTTTCTACAGTCCTTTCATCTTATGTTACAAAGAAACAAAGTGAAGCTAAAAATATGGGAAATCCTCAGGCACAGTCTATGTCAAATACAATGCTTTATATTATGCCTGTGATGACTCTTTTATTTATAGGAAATATGCCTGTGGCAATGTCTCTTTATTGGTTTGTATCTACAACATTACAGATACTTCAGCAAACATTGTTAACAGGATATATAGATAAGAAGGTACAAAAAGACTTGGCTCAGAAAGGATTAATTAAAAATGATTATAGTAGAAAAAACAGCTAAAACAATTGACGATGCTGTAGAAGCTGCACTTGCTGAACTTGGTACAACAAGAGAAAATGTAGAAGTAGAAGTTATCAGCGAAGGAAAGCGCGGCATTTTAGGTATAGGTTCCGAAGATGCTAAAGTAAGGGTTACTATGGAAGAAAGTCCCCTTCAAAAAGCAGAAAAATATGTTAAAGAAGTAATGGCTAAATTCGGAATAAATGTAGAAATAAAAGGTTCCTTTGAAGACGAAACAGTATGTATCGAAATAATCGGAGACAGCGAAGAAGTTGGTAAGGTAATCGGAAGAAGGGGAGATACTCTTGACTCACTTCAGTATCTTACTTCTTTGGTTGTAAATAGAGGCGAGGAAAACTACATCCGTGTAACTATTGACACAGAAAACTACAGAGGAAAAAGAGAAGAAACTCTTATAAAGCTCGCAAAGAGAATGGCAGGAACAGTAGCAAGAACGAGAAAGAGTGTAACTCTTGAACCTATGAATCCCAATGAGAGAAGAATAATACATTCAGCTCTCCAGGAATACAGAAATGTAACAACATATTCCACAGGTAAAGATCCTAACCGCTCTGTTGTAATAACAACAAAGAAGAGAGAATACGGCGAAGGATATGTGTCAAAGTATCGTTACAACCGTAAAGAAAACGAACTCGAAGGAGTATAACGGATGGCAACGCCATCCTTTCGAAAGAGAAGTTTTATAAATAAAACATTCACTTTCGAGAAAGGGGCTTTCGCTCGCGCACCGTTCACCGCGGTAGCCCCTGCAAGGTGTTAAAAACGAGGTACACGCCCCCGTTTTTAACGGAATTTATTGTCAAGGGGTAAACCCCTTAACAATCCCCATTTTTAAATAATAAGAGAAAGAGGTGAAAGGTCTTTCTTATAAGATTATTTCTTATGAGAAAATTCTTTTGCCTCTTATTTTTTAAAAATAAAAAGGTGATGAAAATGATAGAGAACAGCACTATCTGTGCCCTTTCCACTCCCCGCGGAAAAGGAGGAATTGCCGTAATAAGAGTAAGTGGAGAAAAAGCTCTGGAAATTACGGAAAAAGTGGTAAAATCAAATAAAAAAATTACCGAAGCAAAGGGTTATACAATCGTTTACGGAAAAGCAGAGTTTAACAACCATGAAATAGATGAAGTTTTAGTTAGTATTTTTCGTGCGCCTAATTCATTTACAGGGGAAAATGTTTGTGAAATAAGCTGCCACGGAAGCCCTGTAAGTGTGGAAAGAATTATAGATGCCCTTCTTGAGTGCGGTGCATCCACTGCCGGGAAAGGTGAATTTACAAAAAGGGCATTTTTAAACGGAAAAATGAGCCTCACTCAGGCAGAAGCCGTAAGTGATATAATAGAATCAAAAACCGATGAGGCTTTGTATGCTGCAGTAAATAGGCTTGAAGGTGGTATTACAAAGCCTATCATAAAAATACGCGAACATCTTCTTGATTTATTGGCGGCAATTCAGGTAGCAAGTGATTTTCCCGAAGAAGATATTGATACTTTTGCCGGCGGAGAGCTTTCTTCAAAGCTTATAAATATAAAAAAAGAGCTTGCAGAGCTTAAAAATAGTGCAAGGCGCGGAGAAGCACTAAACAGCGGAATAAATTGTGCTATTTGCGGTATACCGAACACGGGAAAAAGCTCTCTTTTAAATGCTCTTGTAGAAAAGAAAAAAGCAATTGTAACGGATATTGCAGGAACAACACGTGATGTAGTTGAAGAATATGCAGATATAGACGGAATTCCCGTAAAATTCGGCGATACTGCCGGTATTCGTGAAAGTGAGGATATAGTTGAAAAGATAGGTGTGGATTTAAGCTACGACTATATAAAAAATGCCGATATCTGCATTTTCGTAACAGAATGCGGAAGAGAACTGACGGATGAGGAAAAAGAAATCCTTGAAAGAATAAAAGAAAAGGATCATATTCTTGTAGCAAATAAAAATGACCTTGACGAATCAGGAAAAAAGGGTTATATTGAAATAAGTGCAAAAGAAAATAAAGGAATAGAAAAAGTAAAAAAAGCAGTTTCGGACATTATAGGAAATAGCGAAAGTACTGCATTTATTGCTAATGAAAGGCAGTTTGAAGCTGTAGTAAGAGCCTTTGAAAGCATTGAAAAAGCACTTATTACTATGGAAGAAGGATATTTCAGTGACCTTGCGGCAATAGATATTTCCGATGCCGTTGGATTTTTAGGTGAAGCAGAAGGAATAAGCATAAATCAGGAAACGGTGGACAGAATATTTGAAAAATTCTGCCTCGGAAAGTGACGGAGATGTTAAAAAGCCCCGGAACGTTTGCCGGATTAAAAATTATTTTTAAGAAGTATATAAAACCGTAAATATTAGGAATTTTGGTAGAAATCCGTATACGGATTTCCTATTTTTGATTCCGGCAAACTACGAACAAACTTCGCCTCTCCTCGTCGCAACTGACGCTTATATCGTATTTGCGTTGCAAATATCGATGCTTTCGCTTTGTTGCTCCTCTCCCCTTAAAGTCTTGCGACTTTCGGGGACCCCGAAAAGCAGACCATGCTTTTTG
>JAZPYX010000096.1:0-60407 GCA_045544395.1 Clostridia bacterium | reverse complement strand
CTTACTAATAGCACTCTCATCAGCTATTTCACCATTTTGAGTAATTGCATACAAATTATCTTTGAATTCTTCAAGATATATTCTAGTATTTTTCTCTATATCTTCTATGATTCTATTCTCTGTATCAAATTTAGAAACAAGATAATATTCGTACTGTTCAATAATTACAACATCATATTTACTATCATCATTTTTATCATACAGAGTAATGTTTCCCGCTTCCATCATAAAGTCATCATTTAAAACAGAAATACTTGCAACACCATTTATAAACACACTCGCAAGAGGATCAATTTTCATTGTCTGCAATGACTTTGAGTTTGTCTTTCGATATTTCAATATGGGATTTTTCTTATATGCAGAAGAATCATTTTTGTTAAATCCGACAACCATTTCAACCTCTTCTGCATATATTGTCTTAATTTCTTTTGTTGGATTAAAATATATTACTTCAACACCATTGTCGGTATCTTTCGTATAAAACTCTACATGTGCACCTAAATACTTATAATAATCAATTTCTGAAAAATATGGATTGCTATATATTTCGTTATTTATAAGAATTTCCTCGTTGCCTACACACTTGCTGTCATTCAAACTTATTCCGCATATAGAGCTGATTACACCTTTGTGATTGTAAACACCAAGGATATCTTCCATATAAGAATTTTCACTTAATGAATAATCTGTTTTCTCAACATTAGATGTATAACTTGCAAGCACATACTTGCTATTCAACATATTGAACAGCATTTGTGAAGCGTCTCGTCCTGAAAGCTTTGAATTACCGGACAAGTTTTTTATTATACCGGTTTTCACTGCAAAAGACAGATATCCTTGAGGATAGGATTTTTCAGCAATTATATTGTCATAACCAAGAATACGAAGACATATCGCTGAAGCTTCCTCTACGGTTATAACATCACCGGAACGGAAGTTTCTGCTAGAATTAACAGAAACTATTCCCATTTGCGCAGCGGTGTTAATGTACTTTGCATTACTTTCGTTAAGATCGTCAAAATACGATTCAGTTTCTATACATTCAAAACCAGTCGCCTGAATTGCAAGTACTGTAAAGTCTCCACGAGTAATATATAGATTCTCGTTTTCAACGGCAGACACACCTATATTATTCAAGAACGCTACTACATCAAATGTATTTTCTATGTAGTCAGTGTTTGCAAAAGCAGGGTGGGTTTGACAAACCGACAAGCATAAAGCTAACATTATAATCAATGCAGTTAATTTCTTCAAAACATTAATTTTCTCCATATAATTTACTCCCTTTTAATCATTCAGTTCAGAATAAAACTGATAATCACCTTGAGGACACACTATTGTTTTTCCATCAATTGTAATTTCTGCCTCTGTTGGTACTGAAATTTCATATTTTACTGCTCCATCCTGCAAATAAACCCAATAAGAACGGATCAGTCCGTATTTCGTATCCACTCTTGCCTCCAGATGACCTAACCTTGCATCGGGATGTGGTTCAATTCTTACTCTTTCAAACCCTACATTTCCGTCTGCCGTATTTATTCCTGCTGCAACTTCGTAAACCCAACTCAGCACCGAACCATATGAATAGTGGTTAAAGGAATTCATTGCACTATCCCAAACGCTACCATCTTCTCTCAATCCATCCCAGTGTTCCCATATGGTTGTTGCCCCCATTTTTACTGAAAACAACCAAGACGGAAATTCTTCTCTGAGAAGCAGATCGTACGCCTTTTTATAATAACCACCTTGAGCCAATGCATACAGCAAATAAGGAGTACCAACAAATCCAGTCACCAGCGAGTCCTCATACTCAGCAAGAACATTTATCAACAATTCTGAAGTCTCTACAATATTTTCAGTCAACCCAAAAACGATTGCAAGTGTGTGTTCTGTGATTGTTTTATAAACAGGATACTTTTTACGGAATGTCTCTACGATTTTATCGTACAAGCATTCATAATAAGAAACATCTTCATTCAGCACTTTTCCTGCTTTGACTAACAATTCTGTTGAATACGCATAAAAAGCACTTGAAATAAAATTATGGTCAGATAAGCCAATACAACTCACACCAACTTTTCTATCAACTGCCCCATCAAGAGCAAGATGATCTCCGTGGTGGTCTCCGCCAATCCATAAATATTTCTCTTCCGACACTTCACCTATATAATCAACCCATTTTTTCATTGACTCGAATTGTTTTTCAAGTATATCCTTGTCTCCATACATTAAATACAGTTGCCACGGACATATAACAGCAGCATCCCCCCATGCTGTACTTGTAGAATTTATTTTTAAGACATCCGGCACAGTCTGCGGTACCATTCCATTTTCAAACTGTTCAGCTACGAGGTCTTTTAGCCATTTGCTGAAAAACTTTTTTACATCGAAATTATAACAAGCTGTTTTTATAAACACCTGCGCATCCCCAGTCCAACCAAGCCTTTCATCTCTTTGAGGGCAATCTGTAGGTATGTCTAAATAGTTGTCTTTTTGTCCCCATAAAACATTTGAAAAAAATTGATTTAAAAGGGTATGTCCGCTACTTAAAAACCCTGTTCTTCTGATATTAGAGTGAACCACTATCGCTTCAAAATTATCCAGTTCTACATTGGTAGGATACTCATCGAGTCTGATATATCTGAATCCATAAAAATTATGGCTCGGCTTGTATGTCTGAAAACCATCTTTGCATATATAAACAATATTTGCCTTTGCAGCACGATAGTTCTCCGTATAAAAATTACCATCTGAATCTAAAATTTCAGCATGAGATATTTTTACTTTCTCACCTTTGTTTGCTGTAACCTTAAACTCGATATATCCCGTTAAGTTTTGTCCAAAGTCAATAACCTTTTCACCCTTTGGAGTAATTATATAACGAAGTGGTCTCAGTCGTTCCTGCTCACATATTATCTCACCATCCTGCGGAACAAGAACATCTTTGGAATAATCGCAAACAGAAACGCTCGTATACTCAACATTTTTTGTTGCATCATATATTTCTCCGTTGTATATATCGCTATAGACAAGTTTTGAACTTCCTCCAAGCCAACTTTCATCGGTCGCAATTATTTCGCTTTCTCCATTCTCGTATATTACTTCAAGAAAAGCAATAATTGCACCGGCTTTGCGTTCCACATACATATCGGCAATCCAATTGTTCTTTTCAAACTGATACCAACCATTTGCAACGGTTATTTCGAGTTCGTTTTTTGCCACCAGCATCTCTGTAATATCATATTCCTGATACTGATGACGTTTTTCATAAACTGTCCATCCAGGGGCGAGAACATAATTACTTATCCTCTTTCCGTTAAGATATGCCGTATACACACCTCTTGCCGTAACAAACAGTTTCGCATTTTTTACATTTACTTTTACGCAGAAACTTTTTTTGTATACCGGACATTCATTACTATTTACTCTTGCATACTCTATCCAGTTAGATTTATCAAACATCTTGCCACCCCCGCAACAACTATATTTCAACAGAATCTTTCCAATGTCTGAGATCAGATTCAAGAACAGTCTCAACCTGTCTTATTTTCCAATCAATATGCCATACATCTCCTACATAACCCATCGTAGGCTCCCATCCAAGACGAGAGTCTCTGGCAACATAAATTTTTGCTTCCTCTGCATTTTTAATTTCACCGTGAAGAAGCATCTCCATCTCATTCATAAGTTCTCTTAATTTTGCCCGGTCTGTTTCAACCTTTGTTTTACACTGAATCAAATACCATTTTTTCGCATTTATTCCTGTAATAATAGCAGTAATCATATAATGGCACTGATTCGCAAGGAAAAGCAGTTCCTGGTTTTTATTGTCTATAGAATCCAGAAGTTCTACTCCTTTCTTGAAATATTCAAGCATCTGTTCAAGAGAACGTATTTCTTCAGGAATTCTTATACCGATGAAACTATTTCCAAGCCCAAGTTCATGTTCTATATACTCTGTTTTACAGAAAGTTTCTACATCGTCAAAAGCTTTATCGGTAAACTGTATTGAAGTACCAAACTGTCTGTTAAGACAGAATGGATACGAAGGTCCTACTCTGAATGCACCATATTGGTCTGCATCCGTAGGAGTGTAATATTTCATGCCTTCGGAAAGATAACTGAGAGCTTCTTTTATTTTCTCTGTTTCATCGCCGAATTTTATTTTTATTACATTTGTCAATATTTTATCATCAGGAATTTTCGGTTCAGAAAAAGACCACTTTGAAAGCTTTGAAATGAACGACGGATAGAAACCATAATGATGACTCTCATTAATACCCGAAAGTTGTCCCTTTTTATAGAACTTTTCCATTTCGCTGTATCTTTTTTGCCACTGTTGCGCCACAGGTACATATGGTATAACTCCAAAATCCCATGTCTGTCCTCCGGTATTTGTCATACCGTAAAATTTAAGTTTCCGCTTATGCGCCGCAATTGCTTCTCCAGTAAAATAATCACACGGTCCGGTTCCTGCAATAGAATAATCTGCACTAAAATACGATGCGGTTTCCATTTTTGAAATTTCGCCCATTTCAAAAGTAGCCTGGCAACTTATCCCTTCAGGAATGGCATTAATCAATTTAATGCGTGCTTCTTCATCTACTCTATACCAATTGTACGACCAAAAAATTATGTCGGTATCTTTATTTCTCTTATACAACACCTTTTGAAGCAGTTTGAGCCAGTCAGGATAATCACAACACGGGTACCATCCCGGAGAAGTTTTACCGGTGGGAATACCATCAATAAAGTTATCTGTAAAACGTTTTCCGCTAGTATGAGGGTCTATACTTTCAAACTCTATAGACTCACCACATAAAATTATACCCTTGAACCCGGGACAATTGTCAAATAACCTTCCATAGGTTTCTTCAAAAAATCCTTCTGCCCCATCCTGATGCGGAGCAATATTGCTTTCTATATTGCTGTACGCATAAACATCAATTCCAATTTTTTTTGCTCGCTCAATCACATCGTTAAAATCAAGAAAACCTTTTGGTGTTTGATTGATCCCTTTAACAAAAATCATAATGGCGTCTCTGCCCTCATGCAAAACAGAAAGCAAATAAGAATCCGGATACATATCAAACCCGTAACCCGAATGTATCATTTGAGGCGAATACATTGGTTTTCTCATATATACATCTCGTTTTATGAAAGGTGCTTTTCTTAAAGAAAGCATATCCTCCATATTGTAGAGTGCCTGCGCAATGCCTCTTTCATCAAACCCACTAATTATGATTTTTTCATCAACCTCAATGCGATACCCCTTATAAGAGTTGTATTCGCCAAGATTATCAGACAATTTAAGAATCACATTAGGCTCGCTACCTTCTTCTATCCCCATTGATTTTACCATATAATCCATGAAATCTTCCATAGCAATTTTTACCACTGAACTGAAAACTTCATCACACTGAAAAGCTATATGGGTAAACTCAAAATCTTCGACATCCGCTTTCAGGTTACAGTCTCGCAACCCTTTAGTATGTATTTCATCCATTCTTTTACGAAAGTCATAATTTTTTTCTTCTCGCATTGCCAATATGTCTTTAGGAATCATGTTTTTCTCCTCCGAGAATAATTATTCACATACAGTTACAATTGGAATACACATAACTTCACCACTAAGATTACTTCTTAATTCAATAACTGAAACAGACTTTGTTTCAGCAGTTTCGTCGATAGTTAATGTAAACTCCATTTTAGCACCATATCCCTCATCATCTGGAATATACTCAAGGAATGTAGACTTCTTTTGTGCATCTACTATGACTCCGCTATCAAGATGCCACTTTGCAGAAATCCACTGCTGTCTTGTAAGTACCTTAGAAAAATTGAGTGTGATTTTTTTCGAACCACAAGGCTTAATAACTCCACCATCTTCATAATGCACATCCACATTAAACAGCGGGAATTTATATTGTACCGAATAAGGCTGCTTATTGAGAATCTGAAAGAAGTTATATTTAATCTCAAGATATTCGCCCGGTCTTTTTCTCACATCAACAGTTTCGTTGTACATTGTCTTTTCAGGAACAATAATCATTTCGTTTCCTTCAAAAGTAATATTTTTTCTCATGAATGTGGGCATTAATTTAACGACACGTTCTGAAAGTTCACTTATTGTAGAAGGAATCTTGACCGCATATTCATCTGTCGTATCAATTGAGATCGTTTTTATTTCGTCACCAATCGGTTCAGTCCACTTCTCATCAAAAAAGCTATCTCCATACATAATGCCGTAAAGAGCTCCTGCAGTTGCTGCTGTACAGTCAGCATCCTCGCCACAGTTAACCGTAATACAGATCGTCTTATCAAAATCTCCTTCACCATACACAAGGCCAAGAATCGCAAGTGCAACATTGCTGGGAGCATCATATCCATCTTCTCCATTAGGCACATCATTTTCAATAGGTCTATCTTCGTAACCTATAAACGATCCGAATGAACCCGGAACAGCATTCATAACAGCTTTCCTGCATTCTTTATAATCAACTTTTTTCTCATAACATTCAATAACTGTTTTTATACCCCTTGCAACACCACAATCTTCCGGAATGTAGCTGAGGCCTATATCAATAAGTTTGAAAATATCCGTTTCAACAAAAGCTGCACTCTGTATAGCAGCACAAAAAACTGCACCATATACGCCTTCAAAGCTATGGTCAGTTATAGCATCTTCATATGCATACTTTGCAGCCATTTGAGGATTGCCAGGCATAAGACATGCCCAGATTTCTGTTCTAATAAAAGCTCCGTTACTATCTCTGAATGCGTTATGGTGCCATCCGCTAAGTGGTGGAATAAGACCCATTTTCATATTGCTCTTTGACGCACCATATTCAGACCAATGTGCTGTAATAAATGTCTGCCAATATGATGCAAGAATCTTCGCATCTACTTCAGTACCATACTTTTCCGCTGCACACAGCCACACGAGCTGAAGATCTAGATCATCATTAGGAAGCACACCTTTTGAAAGGTCATGCGTATAATATGAAATATCAAACAACCCTCGTTTGCTTTCAAAAGGAGCACCCAGTGTTCCCCCTATATTTTTACCCAACCAACAACCTCTTACTTTTTCTTTATACTGTTTAATATTCATAAAAAATCCTCCTTTGCAGTATATCAATTATACACTACAAAAGAGGATATTTTAATAGACTATCTTTATTTTTAATTGCTTATTGGTAGTTTATTTTTTGATTTTACTTAAGCAATGGTCACTTCTCAATAATTCTATGATTCGCTACCATTGCTATTTCTATAATCACTAGGTCGTTTTCCTGTTACTTCTTTGAACATTCTATAAAACAAAGTTTTATCGCTATAACCAACTTTTTCCGAGATTCTTTCCACAGTATAATTTGTGGTTTCCAAAAGCTCAACTGCATATTGAATTCTTTTTTCCTTTATATATGCAGAAAGTGTCTGTCCGCAATATTTTTTAAATATGTGCGAAAGATATGTTGGATTATAAAAGCATTTTTGCGCTATTTCATCTAGCGATATTTTCTCATAGCAACGAGAATTAACATACTCCATAATTTCCAACACAGTTTCATTTGCATTCTCTTCTCTTGAAACTTTTTCACCCATTTTACGGTTTAACAAAGAGAACAGAATTTTAGTATATTCTGACAATACAGAAACATACCCTTTTTCTTTGTTATTGAATTCGTAAATCATATTATGCAATAAATTTTCAATCACCGTTAAACTTTCTCCGCCAAAATGCACATGCTGGACAGTTATTTCACTTCCTGTATTAACTTCGTTGAATGTAGCAATAGAAAGAATCTCCGAAACACTCATTTTGTCAACCAATTCTTCACTTACAATAACCGGATCAATCAAAATATCGGTGTAAGTAAACTCTCCATCAAGTTCAAATGAATGAATTTGATCATTTTCAACAAAAAACAAGTCTCCGCGTCTGACAACAAAGGTCGTTTCACCAATATGTTGAGTCGCGTGTCCTGAATTTACATATACAATCTCAACAAACTCATGAGTATGCTCAATTTCATTTGCTTTTGTTTCTGAATTTACTGCCTTCTTTTCTATTCTTATATTCTCATTCTTATCTATCAACCATTCTTTTGTATAACGAAGCATACCTCATCCCCATTTCTTACGCAAGTTATAATTTTAACACAACATTTTTTGACATTAATCTTAATATATTATACATTACGCGATAAAAATTGTCAACAAGAAAGGATTTCAAACCGCCATTTAAAACGCAAATCTAAAGATTCACAACTATTTGATATTTTCTTCTAAAGATAATAGACTGCTTTTTCACAATTTTTCTGTCAAAATAAAATTATGGTTTTATACATTATTATTCAACAAGAAAGGTAAGATTATTCATGAAACGTTTTACAAAAAAACCTGAACTTTCAGAATTAACATTGCGCGAAAAAATAGGCCAGACAATTGCAATGCAGATGTTACGTCTTATGAGCGAAGAAGGTGGTACTTCCGCATTTCTTGAAAAGAATCCTATAGGTAATGTTTGGCAAAATGGCAACTGGTGTATGGATGCCGCCAACCTCTCACAATATACTGGTACAGAAAATCATGATACTGAATATTACAGAAAATGGGCTTTGGATCTTAGAAATTATTTAAGGGTGCCTCCTATGATTGGTGTAGATCCTGTTGGTCCAGGATTTGCCTCAAATGTAATCACAATGACGAGTGCTGCTTCTATCGGAGCTACAGACTCTGAAGAAATAGCATACAAATACGGACAAATGCAGGCTCGATCAGCAAAAAGTGTCGGTGCGCATTACTTGTGGGGAACTTGTGTTGATATGTACTCAAGATTCTGTGGAGTTGGCATAATGCGAGCATTTTCAGATGATCCCGAAAGGCTTAAAAAGCTTTCTATTGCAATGATAAAGGGTATTCAGTCCGAAGGAGTTGCTGCAACCGGAAAACATTTCCCCGGCGCAGACCGAATCGAGCATAGAGATGTTCACTATGCACCTATGTGCATACACACATCATTGGAAGAATGGAAAGAAAATCAGGGTGCAATGTTCCAGGCGCTTATTGATGCAGGAGTAGATTCATTTATGGCATCACATATGGCCTTCCCTGCTGTTGATGACAGAAAGATACGCAATCAATATGTGCCCGCTATAATATCTCGCAATATCATAACAAAGCTACTTAAGGAAGAAATGGGATTTAAGGGTGTAGTAATTTCTGACTGTATTGACATGGCAGCGCTCGCAGCAGCTTATCCAAATGTTGAGGATTTGTATGTAGAACTCTTAAATGCTGGAGTCGATATCATCGAAACCATTAAAGGATACGATTATATCGACCTTGTAGAAAAAGCTGTAAAAGAAGGTAGAATAAGCGAAAGCAGAATAGACGATGCGTGTCAGAGAGTTCTTGATCTTAAGGAAAAATATGGTTTGTTTGAAGGTCCTAGTGAATACCATTACGATGAAAATCACATAAATGAAATTTCAAAATTCAATCGCGAAGTTGCTGAAAATGCTATTACTCTTCAGTGCGATACGCAGAAACTTTTGCCTATTGATTCTTCGAAGATAAAGAATGTTGCTATAATTTGTTCATCTCACCGAGATATTGCATTTACAGCTCTTGAAAAAATGAAAGAATCTTTCGAAAAGAGAGGTATGAAAGTCAGACTTCAGCGCAGGATTTCTTCCTACGAAGAAAGAGATGAAATCGTAGCTGAAAACGACCTTATCATATATGCAGGTTACATTATGCCCCACGCTCCTGTAGGTGCTCCAAGTTTTTACGATGATGAATGCGAAACATTCTTCTATGCATTTACTAAAGGTGGAGAAAAATCGATTGGTCTTTCTCTGGGTTCTGTTTATGTCTACTATGATTTTTACTCAGCAGCGGAAACATTCATTCATCTATATAATTTATCGGCAGAAGCAATGGACACATTTGTACGAGCTATTTTTGGAGAGGTAGATTTTAAAGGGACTATGCAATACCTGCCTGCCGGACCTCAGACAAGCTACTAATATAGCAAGGCTGTCTATAAACTCTTTTAAGCAATTACGCTCATCTCAGGAGGATTTTTATGTTTGATGCATATACTTTGACAACACTTTATGTTTCTGACAAATATGGCAATGATAAAATAAATTTTGGTTGCAGAAAAGACAATACTTTCATTGGTATGGGACCTTTAAAAACAATCGAACGAGCTCTTTCATTAGTGGAAGAACTTCGAGAATCAGGCTTATTCCAACCAATTGATATCATACTTCTTGATGAAGAATTTTTTATAGATAAACCTATTTTGATTACATCAAAAGTGTTCGGAATAACTATTAAACCTGAGACAAAAGTCACCATCAGTGGCGGAATGCGAATTGCGGATTTTTCAAACGACAGATTTAATGGTGTAGAATGTTTCAGTGCTAAAATTCCATTTATAGGAGAAAATCTTCCTGATTTTACAGATTTTTATATAAACGGCAAACGGGCAACTATGACGAGATATCCTAAAACAGGAACTCTTGATCCCGAATCCGTTGAAAATAACGATTCTGAAATTCACACTAACTGCAAGTGGTTTGTCGCTAAAAAAGAAGATAATGCTGTTTTTAAAAACTTTAAAAATTTCAGTGATGGGATAATAAGCTACAATCACTACTGGATAGATGAACATTCCCCAATTGAAAGCTATGACCCGGATACGGGGAAAATTATCTGTAAATATGCTTCACGATTTTCAGTGTCCTCTAAACATCCGAGAAGCGCCCTTCATTATATCATAGAAAACTTACCCGAGGCATTTAGCCTTCCGAATGAATGGTATTATGATAAAACAAACGCAAAAGTATATTATATTCCCGAATCTTCTGATGAAAAACCTGATGACCTTATCGCATATATCCCTTTAACAGACAAGCTTTTTGTTTTTCAGGGAACATCCGAAAATCCGGCAAAAAACATACGAATTCAGAATATAGAGTTTGCGCATACTAAAGGCGACTACAAGAGTCTTGGAATAAAATATCCCGAACCTGATTCAGAGCCAAAAGCATCTGATGGACAGTCCGTGAATCTTGCCCATGGAAGTATAGAATTTTTCTATGCAAGAAATTGTGCAGTCGAAAACTGCAAGCTTCACAGTCTGGGAATTCATGCAATAACAATTAATGAAGGTTGCTCTGATATTTTTGTTGATTCGAATATATTTTACAACCTTGGTGGCGGAGCAATCAAAATCAGCGGTAAAAAATTTGGTTGTTTAAAGGAAGACGAAACACATAATATCAGAGTTTCCAACAATTCGATCAATGACTGCGGAAAACGATATTTTGCCTCATGCGGTATTTTGTTGAAAGATGCCTATAATTCATACATAGGTCACAACGAAATTTCAAATTTATTCTACACTGGAATTTCAGTAGGTTGGCAGTGGGGATATGACGACAGTATTACTCATGATATACTTATCGAAAAAAATATAATTCACGACATCGGAAAAGGTGTTCTTTCAGACATCGGTGGTATATACACTCTCGGAAAGCAACCTGGAACGATTATCCGCGGAAATATTGTTTACAATGTAGATTGTTTTGATTATGGTGCTTGGGGAATATACACAGACGAGGGTTCTAGCTATATCACTGTAGAAAACAATCTTTGTTACAACAACGGGGCAGAAGGATTTCACCAGCATTATGGTAGAATGAACACTGTCAGAAACAATATTTTTGTTAAAAATAAAAAGCATGCCGCAAAAAACTCACAAACCTCCATTAACAATACGGTTTATTTCGACAAAAATATTATGGTTACAGAATCTAAACCTATTTTCGATTCATGCTATGACGATAACCGAGGAATTCCCAATCTCATCCACTCAACAGACAACTTATATTATGACATAAGTGGTGATGTAGTTATGTTTGACAGTGATAAAAAGCTTACTCTTCAAGACTTTGCATGCACTTACGGATGTGATACAGGGAGCATTATAGCAGATCCATTGTTTGTAGATTATGAAAACAATGATTTCACACTTAAAGCTGACTCCCCTGCTTTTACAATAGGCTTTAAGCCAATTGATTTTTCAAATGCGGGAATAATCACAACTAACACAAAAAGGAGTAATTGCTATGAAAAAAACACCAGTGAACTATAAAGACTATATTATAAGTTGCCCTTCATGGGTTGCAGAAAATGTAGAATGGTCAATATCATACAGTTATAATGCTGGTGACACTACTTCACCAAGAGTGCTTATCGTTGGAGATTCAATATGCAACGCATATCAGGAATATGTAAGAGAAAACTTATCTTCTACAGTAAATGTAACTTATTGGGCCAGTTCAAAATGCGTTACTCACCCTAATTTTTTGCGTGAACTTGATTACTTTCTTGATGTATATAAATATGATTTAATTCTATTTAACAACGGATGCCATAGCATTGATAACTTTCCTAAAGAGCGTAACGATGCATATAGAAGTGCTGTAGAATTTATTATGGATAAATGTCCTGATATTCCATTAGCGCTTGTTCTGTGTGCTCCGGTAAAACCGGATGATGCAACTAAAAAACTTCAGTTTTTCAATGATTTTTCCGTAACTCTCGCAGAAGAATTTAACCTTAATGTTGTCGATTTATTCACCCCAATGGCAAATATAGATAAGAACAAATCGATGCGAGATGATTTTCATTGGAAAAAACTTGCTGTAAAGAAACAAGCCAAAATAGTATCTGAATCAATAATTGCATTATTAAAGCCTATAGGACACAACATTACTCAGCATTCATCGTTATTAGGCCCCTCGGGTATAATTAAATAATATGCATATTGATAAATTCGATTTATATTAGAGCTCAGTAACAATACTTTTATTAAAATCTAATTCAACTATCTATCAATGAAATTATACTAGGAGGTTAACGAACAGTGAAATACCTAATATGCGGAGATTTTACTTCAACAGAAAGAAATGATGACTTATTCCGAAAAAAAGATGTTAAAACTCTTTTCGGAGATGTTGTAGATTTATTCAAGCAAGCTGATAGAGTTTTCGTTAATGTAGAATGCGCTCTTACAGATAGCGATGAAAAAATCAAAAAATTCGGGCCGCACATAAAAACGCCAATTGAAGCAGCTGAAGTTCTTAAAAGCGCAGGCGTAACAGACTGCGGGCTCAGCAACAATCATATTTTTGACTATGGCCCTGAAGGTGCAACAGATACGATTAATGCATTAAAAGAAGCGGGGCTTAATGTTACTGGTTTCGGTAACAATTCAAAAGATGCTCGTAACAATCTTTCATTCATTACTGATGAAGGAAAAACTGTAACAGTAATTGCAGTATGCGACCGTGAGTACACATATGCTACCGAAGATAGAATGGGTGCAAGAGCATATGATGAATATGATACAATGCTTGATATCTCCCTCGCAAAAAAGAATTCTGATTTTGTTATAGTTATATATCATGGAGGCAAAGAATTTAGCCAATATCCCTCTCCCAGGCTTCGTAAATCTTGCCAGTCAATGGTTAAATTTGGTGCTGATGCAGTTTTATGCCAACATACACATTGCATTGGAAGTTATGAAACTTTTGAAGGCGGTCATATTTTGTATGGTCAAGGTAATTTTCATTTTGCCTGGGATAGACCTGACGATGGTTGGAATGAAGGACTTATGGTATTACTTGATATTTGCGATGAATGTAAAATCAGTTTTATTCCTTGCATTAGAGAAGGAGAAGGCATAAGATTAGCAAAACCAAATGAGTCAAAAATAATCATGAACGATTTTAATTATCGAAATGAAGAACTTATGGATAATAGATGGAAACACGGATGGCGTAAGGTTTGCGAGGCGCATCGGCACATATATGAAGCGGCAATTAAGAATGCCTTTGCAGAAGAAAACATTATTGCCAAAGAACAGTTTCGACATTACCTTGATTGCGAAGCTCACTGCGATATATTCAGAGAGTTATTCCCTACATGGAATCAAACAGAAAAATATGAAGTACATTAACCCAGCTACATAACAAATCATCGGAGGAAAAATATGATATATAGGAATATGTATAGGGGATATTCAAAAGAAAAAAATATATCCATTAAAAAAGTTAATGGTATTCAGGCTGTTTCCGCTGCATATATTGGAAATACAGTATTTTTATATTTTGAATCTGACACAAAAGATGCCTATCCAAACTTTGCATCCGGAGACCTTATTTCATTTCCTGACGGACGAAAATGGGAACGTATGAATGATATCTTTCATTATTCCTCTCCGCAATCAAAAGCGCACTGGCAAAGGAAATATGAAAAGACTCCCACTTTTCTAATAAACAGACTCGACAGCGAAAAAATCAGCGAGTATATTTATTATCATTTTCAATATCAGGAAGAATTCCCTGGTGATGGGGATCGTTACGGAATAATATTCAACATTGAAGATATAATTGTAATGTATCTCGAATACCCAACAGAGAAAGATACCGAAACATTTCCAGGAAAACTAAAAACAAAAAACACTCCTCGTCATGAAAAGTGGGGGGAACTTACAAATTCAATGTTTGTTCCTCTGTTGTCAGAAGATGCCGAATGGAATATCATCAAACTAATAAATACCAAATAAAAAAATTTATAACAGGCTTAAGGGCATGTATGAAATGATTTTTCACTCAATTGAGATAACTCAGGTATTTCCTTAAGTTCTTTAAGTATCAGGAAAAATTTACACCTACTGAATTTTGCAAACAAAACTCTAAAACCTATATATAGGCTCTAACAATGCAAAACAACTTGCAACCGTATCTCTATCAGAAGAGCTCGTATCTCCTATGATAGAAATACGGTCTTTTTTAGTCTTCAAAGATAACCACTAGCATTATAAGAACAAAAAATCCCAAAGCATATCTCATCCTACCACCTCCTTTCGCATTTGCAATCAATTAGTCAAAAATTTTAGAGCAAAGATACAAAACAATTATTACCCATATTATCATTGACCACTACCTTCTGTTTTTGATTTCAACAAAGCATAGAAGATGGATTTTTTTAATTTTAAAAGTTCCATTGCTTTCTTTGCGGTGATTTCATTATTGAAAAGTTAAAGCTTCTAAATGATGAACAACTCGCAAGTATTACAAACATTGTAAACGGCTTGGTTAAATTAAATGATTGAAACAAAAAAAGAACGCTATCCACAGTAAAAAACTGCGAATAGCGTTCTTTTGCAATCTATAAATTTTATACTTTTTTAAATGGTCTCATTGTTACCATTCCGTTCAATCCGTGCTTATTGACATATTCAAGTGCTGCTAACGGGTCAGTATAAGTTAAGGCATTTTTAAATTCACGCACATATTGTCCCGTTTTCCCTACCATCATAGGAACATCATTAAGCGTTGTAAACAAATATAATACAACATCCGCTTGTCCAGACATCACAAGCACCCTCTCGAAAAAACTTCTTACAAATTATACCATATTTCTCTTAATTTCGTCAATCGCTTTAATAAAAATTCACTCTTACAACATAACCAAAACCACTTTTTCCTGTAATCACCACGTTATTAGCTC
This sequence comes from Clostridia bacterium, assembly GCA_045544395.1. Taxonomy (GTDB): domain Bacteria; phylum Bacillota; class Clostridia; order UMGS1883; family UMGS1883; genus UMGS1883. The sequence continues at coordinate 44,807 of JAZPYX010000096.1, read as the reverse complement.
CGCTTGCACAATGGATAACAAAGGTGTATTTGAATCCGTATATTTACGTAATGGATTATTTTTGTCTATGCTTAAAACAAACTACATCTTTCATAACTATTTCTTCCGCTGATTGGCGAATGTTATTCATCATTCCAACCCATTTGAGTTGATTTTCCGCTTTTAGTTGTTCTGTGACCCCTTGCTTTTCCGCAAGCAATGGTATAAGTCTATTGATTTCATTTTTTGCTTTCAAATCCACATTCTCAAGGTAATCAAACAGAGTTCCTTTAATAAGCAGTGCAGAATAAAAGGCCCTATAATTTTGTTTTATGAATTTCTTGTGCAGGTGTCCGTATTTCCCTATTTCTTGTTCGGTTTCTGGAGTTGTCAGATTAGGTATTAAAATACCGTTCTCGTTTCTGTAGGTTCCTCCATTCTTTTCATATATTGATGTCATTGTAAAATCCTCCTTAAAAATTTATCGTTCTTTCTGCTTTTTTGTTTTATCGGCAATCGTTTGAAGAAGCTCCTTTATCTTATCTATACCAAGATAAGCCTTTATTTTCTCAAAATCCTTGAGTTCTTTTTTTAAATGAGTGTTCTCCACTTTCAAATCCCAGACCTTAGTTTTAAGGTCTTCTTTTTCTTTTTGAAGGGTCGTAATCTTTTCTGTCGATTCTTCTTCCCTCTTTTCTGCCCGATAGCATCTTCGGGCAAGGTCCTGGATGAATTTAATCAGTCTTTTTACAAACGGTTCTACAAGTTTCGTTTTGTATGACTTTGCTGACATTGTAAGAGTAGGACTCGGTATCTCAAAGTTTTCGTTTCCGACCGCTTTCTGAGCAGTTACCATAGCATATTCTTCGGCATTTTTGTAAGTTGAGATTTTATCTTCAAGAGCCGACTTTTCTTCTTCGAGTGTTTCTACTTCCTCAATCAGCTTATCTCGCTTAAACTTACTAACGGATTTATGCTTTTCATGAGTTCCTTTTTTCTCCCATTCGATTCCATGCTCAAGCATTATTTTTGAAAGTGCTTCTTTTTCCGATTCATACCATTCATTCCGCTCGGTACAGTTTCGTGTTCCGCCTTTGAAGCCTTGCTTCTCCAATGCTCCTTTGAACGACACCCTTGTTTCAAGTCCTCGCTTGCTTTCCGTTATGAACGGTACGAAATCTATATGAAGATGCGGTGTCGCTTCATCCATATGTAGGTGAGCTGAGAACACATACATATATGGATTTCTTTCTGCAAAGCTTTTCATATATTCATCAAGTATTTGCTTTGCAAGTTGTCCGTTTTCAGTTATAGCCCCCATCGTATCTTTATCACCTATTTGGACTATAACTTCTTCAAATGGATTCTCTTGTTTCCCGATACGGATTTTCTCGTAGTAATCCTCTATCCGTCTGTCGTTTCTCGTTTGTTTCGCGTTGTATTTTTCAAGTGCTTCTCCAAACAATTTCTGATAGACATCACGAATTTTTTCATTGCAGTATTCTATGTTGTATTGCACTCTGTCCTTATCAACATTTTCTGCAATGAATGCTCTCTCATTGTGTTTCGTTGACCCTGCACCGGTCATAAAAGATATTGTTCTTTTCAATGTTTTCACCTCCCTTTTTTCATTATTTAGTAGCGATAGCTTGTATTTTGGTTTTGTTACTTTTGTCAAAAGTAACGCAAAAGCACTTTTGTCAGCGAGCCAACAAAAATGCAACCTGGAAGCAGGTTTTGCGTTCTCCGAAGGGCAAAGAGTCGCCTTTGAAAAGGCACTCTCTGCACGCTCTGCGAAACTTCATCCGTGTCGGTCTGTGACGATGGTGACGATGTTTTTGCTACCGCCAATAACACCGTCACGACCGTCACGGATCGTCACGCCCCTGCAAGGTACAGGCGTACCTTACGACCATCGTGACAGCGTTTGTTCTCGTAGCAGATACCGTATTCATTAAACAAACGCCCCGCATTGACATTCAGCTTCATTGTCAAAGCATTAGCTTTCATATCAACGCCAAGCACCTCGACAAGCTCCGTTGGTGAGCCGCACCACTCTGCATTGTCTGAGGTAATGAGCGCCGCCACTTTTTCAATTATAGGTTCGGGCGGCTCTTTCCAAAGCTCCGTTTCCACTTGCTCCAACTCCCATAGAAGCGTCTGCGTGTTTCTGACAAGGTATAGCTTTTGGTCAGGTTGATCTCTTCCCGATATCTCAAGTGTAGCATTGTTGCTTGTCCTCTTTTCTTTTTGAAGAATGAAGCCTCCATCTGCCGCACCGAGCAAAGCCGTTGTTCCGGAAATCATATCAAACTTATCTTCCGCATTCTGTTTTCGTGTATGGTGAACAATTATGATGCAAATGCCGTGACGGTCGCTAATCTTTTTGATACTGTTTATAATTTCATAATCGTTGGCATAACTATAATTATCACCGCCAACATCTCGCACCTTCTGAAGAGTATCTATGATTATAAGTTTTGTGTCTGGATGTTCGGTAATAAATCCCTTTAACTGTTCATCAAGGCCATTACCGATCTGACTTGCCGAAACAGAGAAGTGCAGATTATCTGCACTCTCTGTCCCAAACATTCGATACAAGCGCTCCTGCAGACGACGGTAGTCATCTTCAAGTGCAAGATATAATGCTGTCCCTTTTCGGGTGGTATAGTTCCACAACGGAGTTCCCGTGCTGACATGATACGCCAGTTGAGCCATCAGAAAACTTTTTCCGAGCTTTGGTGCTCCTGCAAAAATATACGTTCCCGGATAAAGCAAGCCGTCAATTAATGGCGGCTTGCTTTTGTAAACGGTATCGTACAGTTCGGTCATTGATACTGTATTGAGATAGGATGGGTCTGCCCTTCTCAACATTTTACGTTTAATTTTTTCAAACCCCTTGATATTTTCGTTTTCTGTTGTTATAATGTTTTCAGTGCATTTTTGAGAAGACTGCTCCGTATCTGCGCCAACAGATACATTAGTGGCGGTCTTTTCTCGTATATTGGTCATTCAGATTCCCCCTTTAATCCATATAAGGTTTTGTTGATTTGGTCGATGACTTCAAGCAAGTCAGCACTGATGTTACCTCCACTTTTTATGCGCTTCAGTTCATCAAGCACAGCGGCAAGTTCCAATTTGAGAGCTTTATACACTCTAGGATTACCTTCCACGACGACTTCACGGTCAGTACACTTGCGATAACAGTATTCCTGTTTTGTAAGTCCTGACAATGTTACGATACGGTTTATCGTTTCGTGTTCTTCCGGTGATACTCTAAATCCTACAGTAATACATCTGAAGCGGTCGTGTTTATCTAAATTCTTAGCTGACATTTTGCGTCGACTCCTTTCTGAAATTGTTGAGTTTGTCTGCCATATCCGTCTGTGTTGACGGAAATAGATGAGCGTAGTTATAAGTGATATTTATGCTTTCGTGTCCTACCCTGTCAGCAATTGCTACTGCCGAATAACCCATTTCAATCAATAAGGAAATATGACTGTGCCTTAAATCGTGGATACGGATACGCTTAACCCCCGCTTCATCTGCACCCCTTGTCATCTCCCGGTGAAGATAGTTCTTTGTTATATTAAATACTCGGTCGGTCTTTTTTAGACCATAGATTTTAGCAAGATATTCCTTTATTTCTTCAATAAGAAATTCGGGCATCTTTATCACTCGATTGCTCTTTGGCGTTTTAGGATCGGTAATTACATCCCTGCCATCAATCCGCTGATAGGACTTATTGATTGTAACTGTACCACGTTCAAAATCAAAATCTCCGGCAGTCAATGCTAACAATTCTCCCTCACGGATACCGCACCAATACAGCACTTCAAATGCGTAATAAGATATAGGTTTGTCCATCACAGCAAAGGCAAATTTCTGATATTCCTCTTGTGTCCAAAAGAGCATTTCACGGCTTTTCGCCTTTCCCATATTACCGACTTTGGCGGCAGGATTTTCTCTCAATCCATAAAACTTAACGGCATGATTAAAAATTGCACTGAGCTGATTATGTAGTGTTTTAAGGTACACTGGAGAGTATTTCTTTCCGTTCTTGTCACACCCATTAATCATTTCATTCTGCCAGGCAATAATATCTCTCGGCTGAATTTCGCTGATTTTACGCTTGCCAAAGTACGGCAATATCTTCGTGCGGATAATATGCTCTTTTGTTTGCCAAGTGTTTTCTTTTATGCGATTCTTCATATCCACCGTATAGGCTTCAATGAAACTCATAAAAGTCATACTAAGGTCAGCCTGAGATTTGTTCAAGAATTCACGTTCCCAAGCAAGCGCTTCACGCTTAGTCTGAAACCCTCTCTTTGTGCTTTGTTTTCGGTCTCCTTTCCAATCGGTTACCCGATAATAAACCATCCATGTATTTGTCTTTTCATCTTTATAAACAGACATTCTATCACTTCCTCTCTCTAACTTTAGCTGCATCGTAGCAGGTTTTGTCTAAAAAAAATTGTTTATTAACTTTACCCGATACAGTAAAATAACCTAGTTCTTTCAGTTCGGCATTCATTTCCCGTACCACCTTATATGCGAATGATTTTGAAATTTTGAGTGCCTTTGCAACTTCTTCTACAGTCATATAATAATCTTCAAACATTTCAGTTCCTCCTTTTTTATATTTAGTTCTTTTTTTGATTGCCGTTCTACCCAAGTTTCTTTCCAGCCCTTGATTCTCACAACAGCGTTTGCTCGCTCGCCCCTTACGGAGGTCTTCGCGGAGTATCCAACCCGGACGGTCATTTGGTTTTCAAAAACTTAACTTGTTTTGTTTAAGTTATTCTCATTATACTAAACATATTCAGTTAAGTCAAGCGGTTTTTGAGAAAATGTTAAACTTTTTTGTTTATATTATCTTGACGTTTCTTAAACATTTGTGCTATACTCATTACAAAGCACATAAGTAAGGAGAATAATTACTATGGCAATTGGTGAAAGAATAAGATTTTTTCGTAACTTAAAAGGTATGACACAAAAGCTTCTTGGAGTAAAGGTTGGTTTTCCAGAAAAAACTGCCGATATTCGTTTGGCTCAGTATGAATCCGGTACAAGAACACCGAAATCTGATTTAACCCAATCACTTGCTGATGCTTTGGGTGTTTCCACAATGGCATTGAATGTGCCTGATATTGATAGTGACATTGGATTTATGCATACTCTCTTTGCCTTAGAGGATATTTACGGTTTGAAAATTGATAAGTTAGATGACGAGATTTGCATCCGTCTTGATAAGAACAGAGGAACGTCTTACATTTCCCTGCTTCAACAGTTTTCCGCATGGCAGAAAGAAGCTGAAAAATACCGCAACGGTGAAATCAGCAAAGAGGAATATGACCATTGGCGTTATCGCTATCCTGAATTTGATACTACTCAGCGCTGGGCAAAGGTACCTTCGCAGAATTTTTTCGATAACTTAGAGGAGTAAGAATGATGGCAACAATAGAAGAAAGTAAAATTTACGAATATTATTTGAAGGTATTCGAAGATCTTGAAACACAAGACGGCGGATATTTCCCATCTAAACATGACAGCATCGCTCTTTCCAAAACTGCAACATATTTTTCTATTCCCGAATCAGAAGCAAGTAGAATATTTGATGAATTCAGTAAAAAAGCAGCTGATCTTGAAATGGAAAAGGTAAAAAAACTTCCACCTGCAGCCAGAAAAAGATTTTTCCAGCAAAGAGCCCACGATATTTTTTGTAACAATCGTGATCTCCCGTTTTACAAATACGAAGGCGAGCCCAGTGATGAATTGGTAAACCCCTTGGATATTTTAACTGAACAATATCAAAGTCTTATTGAAACTGTTGCAGGTAGCGGATGGACCATCCCTTTAAATATCGATATAAGAAGATTTGATGAACTAAAGGATTATATTGGTAGTGACGAAAGCATAAATTCTTTCTACAAAAATTACTATTCCGGAAGAGAACTTCGTTACATATATAGGCAAGCAAAGAAAGTGTTACCTGCGGGTGCTCAACAACAAACATTCGAAGAATGCTTTAATGCCTATACCAGCAACCAGTTTACTATTTGCCGAACTGCGCTTGTGAGTGTTTTAGAAGGCATGATATCAGAATTCAATGCAAATCCTTGTGATGTACGTGTAATGCATGTTTGTGATTCAAAAGCTAAAGCAGAAAGAACTGCTGGAAACAACATTAGAAGTTTGTGTTGGCTTTCAATGTATGAATTTACAAAGGTTCTCTACAATAAGAGTGATTTTTCACAGGATGAACCATTATGTATGAATCGTCATTGGATTGAACATGGTCGAACAAATAGAATCGATGATGGTGTAGACTGCTTGAAACTATTCAATGCTATTTCAACTATGGCATATATTAAATCTTGCAATGTATAAGATGTGCGAATAAAGGAATAAACAAAAAAGAGCTAACAGATTTTGCAACAAAAATCTGTTAGCTCTTTTTTTATGAATAATCTGAATGTTGTCAAATGTTGTCAAAACGTTGTCACGAGGCTTTTTTATTCCTCGAAAAACCCATTATAATAGGGGTTTCCAGCGTTTTCGGTATTATTCCCACTCTATTGTGCCTATAGGCTTAGGTGTGAGGTCAAGAAGCACGCGGTTAATGCCTTCTACTTCTGCAGTAATACGATTAGTGATTTTATGAAGAATTTCATAGGGAATTTCTTCGATAGTTGCTGTCATAGCGTCTGTTGTATTGACTGCACGGATAATTGCAGGCCATCCCTCGTAACGCTTGTCATCTTTAACGCCTACACTTTTCATATCGGGAACTGCGATAAAGTACTGCCAAACAGTCTTTGCAAGTCCACAGTTATCAAATTCTTCACGAAGGATTGCATCAGCTTCGCGAAGAGCATGAAGTCTGTCACGTGTGATTGCACCAAGACATCTTACGCCAAGGCCGGGACCGGGGAAAGGCTGACGGTAAACCATTTCATCAGGAAGACCGAGAGCAGAACCTACAACTCTTACCTCGTCTTTATAAAGAAGCTTAACAGGCTCAACAAGCTCCATTTCCATTTCTTCCGGAAGTCCACCTACATTATGGTGAGCCTTTACACCCTTACTCTCAAGTATATCAGGATAGATTGTACCCTGTGCAAGGAACTTGATATCATCAAGCTTTGCAGCCTCTTCATCAAATACTTTTATAAATTCATTACCAATGATTTTTCTCTTTTTCTCAGGTTCTTCAACACCTGCAAGAAGATCCAAAAATCTGTCCGTTGCGTCAACATAAATAAGATTAGCATCGAGACCATTCTTGAAAACTTCAATAACCTTCTCACTCTCGCCTTTACGCATCAGTCCGTGATTTACGTGCACGCATACAAGCTGTTTACCAATTGCCTTAATAAGAAGTGCCGCTACAACCGAGGAATCGACACCGCCTGAAAGAGCAAGAAGAACCTTCTTATCTCCTACCTGCTGACGTACAAGCTGAACTTGCTCATCAATAAACTTATCAGCAAGCTCCTTTGTAGTGATACGTGCCATTGTGTCCGGTCTTACATTTGTGTCCATATAAATTCCTCCTATAAGTTAATATAAATTACTCAAAAAGCGGTGTCGAGAAATACCTCTCTGCCGTGTCAGGAAGTATTGTTACAACTGTCTTCCCTTTTCCGAGTTTCTTTGCAAGTTTAATCGCTGCGGCAACGTTTGTACCGCTTGAAATACCGCACATAATACCTTCCTTCGAAGCAAGGTCCTTGGCGGTCTGTATGGCCTCTTCATCCTTTACTATGCAGATATCTGTATAAATACTCTGATTAAGTATCGGGGGAATAAGTCCGTCACCGATTCCCATCTGTAAATGTGTTCCGATAGAACCACCGGAAAGAATTGCAGCATGTTCAGGTTCAACTGCCCATATAAGAATATCGGGATTTTGCTCCTTCAAAACCTCTCCGACACCGGTAATTGTCCCGCCTGTGCCAATACCTGAACAAAAGCCGTGAATAGGTCCGTCAACCTGCTCAAGAATTTCCCTTCCAGTGTGCATTCTCTGCACTTCAAGATTTGCGGGATTTTCAAACTGCTGTGGTACAAACACATTCGGATTTTCCTTTTGCATTTTAAGTGCAGTCTGCAGACACTGTTCTATACATTCACCGATATTTCCGTCATCGTGTATAAGAATAACCTCTGCCCCGTAATGCTCTACAAGCTTTCTTCTCTCTTCACTTACGGAGTCAGGCATTATAATTTTTGTTGTATAGCCACGCACCGCACCAACAAGAGCAAGTCCTATACCCTGATTCCCGCTTGTCGGTTCAACGATGATTGTATCTTTATTTATTTTACCCTTTTTTTCTGCGTCCAATATCATATTGTATGCAGTTCTTGTCTTAATTGAGCCACCTACGTTAAGCCCCTCGAACTTAACTAGAATTCTTGCACTGTTTTCGTCAGCCATTCTTGAAAGTTCAATAATTGGGGTGCTTCCAAGTGCCTCAAGAATATTTTTACAAATCATGGTATACCTCCGTTTGGCATTATTATACTACAGTATATTTGTATTCCGTCATAAATGCCAAATCTAATTAGTAGATTATAACACAGTTTTTTCCTCTTTTCAATATTTTTTTACATAATATCACAAAAATTTGTAAGCTGTTACAGTGTCATACTTTTCACCTTTACGAAGAATTCCACCTTTAAAATGAGAAAAGCTGTTCCAGTTTGGAAAAACCTGTGTTTCAAGACACAATCCGCCGTATCTTGGATATGACGCACCGTCTTTATACAGGAAATCTTCTTTTATGTAGTTTCCTCCGCAAAACTGCATTCCGGGACAATCGGTAAACACCTGCATTGTTATACCTGTAATATCTCCCCTTAATTCTGCAACTTGTCTGTATCCGCTTCCACTAAGGACAAAATTATGGTCAAACCCGATTGTATTCTTTGTCTGTTCTGATTCTATTGCAAAGTTTTCAGCTATAATTTTTCCTTCAGTAAAATCAAATGGGGTATTTTTTACAGATATTATTTCACCGTTTGGAAGACATCCTTCACCATTTGGTGTATAGAATTCAGCAGCCATTTTAAGCATATGCCCGTTTGCGCTTCCTCTGCTATGTCCGTTCAAATTAAAATACGAGTGATTTGTAAGGTTTAGCGCTGTATCTTTATCTGATTCTCCCTCGTAGTGTATTCTTAAAGAATTATCAGAAGTGAGTGTATAAGTAACTCTTACCTCTACCCTACCCGGATACCCTTCTTCACCGTCAGGACTTATAAGTGTAAGTTCAACAGACGGCTCTTCACCTTCTACAGCAGTTGCACTCCACAATTTTTTGTCAAAGCCTTCAAAACCTCCGTGAAGATGGTTTCCACGCTGATTTGCAGAAAGCTTATAGATATTATCGTCAATAACAAGCTCGGCACGTCCTATTCTGTTTGCATTTCTGCCAACTGCTGCTCCGAAAAACAAGGTATCTGCTATATAATCGTCGCAGGTTTCTTTTCCGAGAACCACATCTACACCATTATAAACGAGCCTTCTTATTCTTGCACCGTAATTAATTATTTCAGCACTAAGTCCTTTGCCATTGTCAAGAGTATATAAGTAAACAGGACTTCCTTTGAATTCTCCGTATTGTTTTTTTGAAACACTCATTTTATTCCTCCCAAATCCTTTACAACTTCGCCTGCAATTATAAGACCGGCGACCGATGGAACAAATGCTATACTTGCAGGAATCGGTTTACCGTTTTCTTCACCGCATTTTCGTGACTTTTCTTTCGAGAAAACTACCTTCAGTTTGTTTACTCCCCGTGCTTTTAATTCACGTCGCATCACTCGCGCAAGAGGACATCCCTCTGTTTTATAAATATCCGTTACCTCAAAAAGAGTCGGATTAAGCTTATTCCCTGTTCCCATAGAGCTTATAACGGGAATTCCAAGTTTATCTGCACGACAAATTATGTCAATTTTTGCAGTAACGGTATCTATTGCATCAACAATATAATCATACTGTGTAAAATCAAATTCATCGGCATTATCCGGTAAGTAGAAGGTTTTATACACATTCACCGATGCACACGGATTTATGTCAAGAATTCGTTCTTTTGCACATTCAACTTTAAACTTTCCGACTGTGGAATTCAGTGCAATAAGCTGTCTGTTAATATTTGTAATGTTAACAGTATCATTATCAATAAGGTCAAGTGCACCTACACCGCTTCTTGCAAGAGCTTCCACAACATAGCTTCCTACTCCGCCAACACCAAACACTGCAACACGGGAATTTTTCAGTTTTTCAAGTGCATCTGTACCTATGAGCATTTCAGTTCTTGAAAATTTCATATCACAATTCTCCTGAATCGGGGGTTTTTTGTAAGAAATAAATTATAAACGGAATACTTATAAGTCCCGTAACAGCATCTGCAAGGGGTTGTGAAATCTGTATTCCCAAAAGTCCCCACAAATTTGTTGTAAGTATCAGTATCGGTATAAATGCAAGTCCTGACTTAATCATTGAAAGGACTGCTGATACTTTTGCTTTTCTGATGCTTTGATAAAGCATATTAACCGGAACAGACAGAGGAAGAAACATTGTTCCGATTATTGCGTACCTGAGTGCAGGCTCTGCAATTTTAAGCACTGTTTCATTTCTCTGGAACATATAAACGATTTCTTTTGTGAATATAAGTGCGACAACTGCAATTACACCTATCATACAAAAACCTGCAAGCATAGTGAACTTCAACGCTTTTTTTACACGGTCATACTCTTTTGCCTGATAGTTGAATGATGCAACCGGCTGAAATCCCTGACCTATACCAAGTCCTACGCACATCATAAATGCAGAGAAGCGGTTAACAACACTCATAGCAGCGATTGCAGCATCTCCGAAAGGCTTGGCAAGATTATTTAAAAGACCGTTTGATATTGAGGCAAGCCCCTGACGTATAAGTGCGGGAAAACCTATACTGCATATTTCAAAATACACTTTTCCTGTTTTCGAAATATGTTTAACGTCAATTTTTGCCTGTGCTTTTTTTCTGTGGCAAATAAAAAGTATACAAAAGCTGATAAACTGTGATACAGCAGTTGCGAGACCTGCACCGAGAACACCCATATGGAATATTCTGATAAGTAGATAGTCACCAAAAATATTCAGAATACCGCCTGCAGTAATTCCTATCATCGCATAAAAAGCCATACCCTCATAGCGAAGATTGTTATTAAGCACAAAGGAACAAACCAGAAACGGTGCCGCAATTAAAATACATATTCCGTACTGTCTTGCGTAAGGAAGAATAGTTTTTGTACTTCCCAGTATTTCAAGAAACGGATTAAGAAAGCATAAGCCAAAAATCATCAACGCTACTCCTATTGATGCACCGGTAAAAAATGCTGAGGAAACATATCCCGAAGCTTTTTTTGCATCCCTGTCGGCAAGCTCTTTTGAGACCATTGTGCCCGAACCCTGCCCAAGCATAAATGCAATAGCCTGAATTATTGCCTGAAGTGTAAAAAGTACACCTGTTGCTGCCTGCTGACTTGGACCGAGACTTCCCACAAAGTAGGTATCTACAAGGTTATATACATTTGTAATAAGCATCGAAACCGTTGTAGGTATTCCGAGCTTTATTACAAGCTGTGATACGGGGGTTTTTGTCATTTTGTTATAATACTCTTCCGACTTGGTCATTCTTTTGCTACATCTCTTTTCTTTATCTTACCATTTCGTCCTGTATGCCGGTATCTTTATGAGATTTAATTACAGTATAAACTTCATCAAGTGAGCTTATGGACATATCACCGGACACAGTGTTTTTAATTGCACTGAGGGCATTACCGATTGACATTGACGTTTCAATATCACCGCCCGACAGTATGCCGTAAAGCACACCCGCAACGTAAGCATCACCGCTGCCTACTCTGTCAATTACTTCTATATCTTTGTAATGAGGTTCTTCATAAAAATTACCGTCATAGTAAATTCTTGAACCGAAGTTATGCTTTGTGGGACTTACAACCTCCCGACGTGTTGTTGCAACAATTTTACAGCCGTACTCATCAGCATAGCTTTTCATTATTTCATCAAGAGTTCCCGTTTTCTGCATCATCCTGCGTGAGGTTTCTTCCGAAACAAAAAGAATGTCAACAAGAGGAAGGATGCTCTTTATTACGCCTCTCGCCTCTTCTTCACTCCAGAGAGCCGCACGGTAATTAACATCAAAACTTATTGCAACACCGTTCTTTTTCATCAATTTTATCATCTGAAGAGCTGTTTCGCGAAGTTGTTTACAAAGAGCAAGAGAAATAGAACTTATATGGAAAACCCTTGTTTTTCCATATATATCGTCAGCAATCTCACTTAATCCGAGAGTGCATACAGATGCATTTGCTCTGTCATATACAACAGCAGACTTTCTCGGATATACACCGGCTTCATAATAATATATTCCAAGGCGTTTCTCATCTGAATTATCCCATACTACATAATCGTCTGACACATTTCCGTATCTTATTCGTCTTGCTATAAAATGGCCGATTTTATTTTTCGGAAGCTTTGTCACCATAGCGGCACGTATACCAAGATTAGCCGCACCTGAAGCAACGTTAAATTCCGAACCTCCACAGGCTTTTTCGAAAACCTCACTTTGTGAAATCTTATCCTTGTTAGGGGGTGAAAGTCTGAGCATTACTTCACCAAAGCTGATAAGGTCAAAATCTGCTTTTTGTTTTATAAAATCCATTGTTTCCCCTCCTTATAGCTCCAAACATTTATATAATGCATTTCTCATTTCTGTTTGTACTTTGAAATGCCATTTATGATTGTGCTGTAAATATGTAAACGAAATTTTATTAATTGGGTCAACCATTGAAAATCCGCCAGCAGCACCGTCCCATCCGAATTCCCCTATGGGGCTTAATGTACCGCTTACCGCTTTGTTTATATGAGTACGCACACCAAGTCCATACCCGTAGCCTGGTCTGAGCTCATTAAAATCATCGAAAACCTGACCTTTTATCTGATTCATACCAAGAAGCTCGATAGTACGTGATGAAAGAATTCTGTTACCGTTTTTCCCTACTCCGCCATTTGCAAGGGCATCAAGGAATATAGCGTAATCATCAACACATGATGTAAGACCTGCACCTCCGCTTTCGTAGTCTTCGGTTAAATTAAACCTACATTCAAGCGGTTGCCTTACGATATTTCCTTTATCATCAGCAGAATATCTCGCCATCATTCTTGAAAGGTCTTTTTCATTTTTAGGAAGTCCGAAAAATGTATCTTTCATACCAAGGGGATCGAATATATTCTTTTTCATATATTCGCCAAGTGTCATTCCCGACCATATTTCTATAAGGCCGCCCAAAATATCGTGGCAAAGGCTGTAACGAAACCTTGTACCGGGTTCAAATCCGAGAACAGTATTTGAAAGAGATTTTACAAGTTCAAGAGTAGTGGTTTTTCCTTCACTGATGGCTTTTTTAATGTAGTCCGCTTCAAGATTATAGTCAAATCCTGCACTCATCGTGAAAAGATGATGTATTGTAATGGGAGTTTCTGCATAAAAATCCGCAGTGGCATTAACATTTTCACCTAAAACTGCACCTGTTGTTATTTTTGCAGCATTTTCCGTGTTAAGTTCATCCTTGGTAACTCGCATCTTACTGAATTCAGGTATATAATCCGAAAGTTTGTCAGTCATCAGAAATACGCCTTTTTCAAAAAGCTGAAGTGCTGAAACCACGGTAACAAGTTTTGTCATAGAGAAAATAAAGTACAGCTCGTCCCCTTTCATAGGGATTTTATTTTCCTTATCCTGCATACCTGCAAAATATCGGAAAAGCACCTCGTGCTCTTTATATACTACACAATCAAACCCAGGTACTTTATATTCTTCCTGAATGTGGTCAAGACAATTTTTAAGTGGTGTAAAATCCATAATCAAGCTCTCCAAATCTTTTTTATATTTACATCTTCATCAAACACTAAAACATCCGCCCTTAACCCCTCACGAAGTTCTCCGCGGTCAGAAAGCTTCATAATTCTTGCAGGATTACGGGTAATCATATTAACGGCAGATACAAGGGGGATTCCTGCTTTCTTTACGCAAGTTCTGACAAGCACATCTGTAGTTGCGATACTGCCGGCAAAAGCACTTCTGTCCTGAAGCTTTGCAACGCCATCTTCTATTATGTAAGGCATATTACCGTTCTGACAGGTGGCATTTTCAATATCTGTCATACCACCGTGACGAATTGCATCTGTAACAAGGCACATATGCTCTTCCCCCTTGCCTTTAAAAACAAGCCTTAAAAGCTCGGGCGGAAGATGACAGCCGTCGGCAATGGTTTCAACATCCATATCGTCAAAAAGATATGCACTTTCGATTACACCAAGCACTCTGAATCCGTCACGCCTGATAATAGTTGATGTTGCTGAATAAAGGTGTGTAATAAGCTTCATTCCATTGTTGAATGCCTTTTCAATATGGGAATATTCTGCATCGGTATGTGCCGCAGCTGCAACAATATTTTTTTTATTAAGGAAATCAAGGAACTCATCAGCACCGGGAAGTTCGGGGGCGTAACTCCAACGGCTTATAATATCACTGTATTCCGAATAAAGCTTTTCATATTCCGCCTTATCAGGGGTACGGATAAACTTCGGGTCCTGTGCACCGCCCTGCTTGGGTGAAAAATACGGACCTTCAAGATGAACACCCGGAATATCGGCAAGAACTGTTTTATCTTTTCCATATTCTGATACTGCTGTCAGTGCATTTGCTGTTTTTTCGTAATCGTAAGCAGATATTGTCGGGAAAATTGTTGTTGTGCCGTGCTGTGCATGGATATTCGTCGCCTCAACAATTGCTTCCTTTGTTCCGTCAACAAATTCATACCCGTTTCCACCGTGTACGTGAATGTCTATAAATCCTGGAGATACATAGTTTCCTGCCGCGTTATATTCTTCATCAAACGGCAAATTTTCTTCAGTTATCGCTTTAATTATGCCGTCTTCTATGTAAAGATTTTTTTCAAAAATTCCGTCTGTAAGAATCAATTTCCCGTTTGTAATTTTTGTAATCATTAAATATCACCCCATTGTATTTTTATTATTTAACTATCTTTACATTATTTTAACATATTATTCCAAATAAAATAAATCCAACTGTATTTATGGCAAAGTTAGCAAACATGTGCACTAGCCAGGATGGATATATAGTTGAACTCTTTTCATTAAGATAATTAAATATCATCCCACCTGCAAAAAGACCTGCCATAATAATTACAAACACACCTATATTAAACCATCCAATCATCATTGCTATATGATAAGCTGCAAAAACTGTTGCACTGAATAAATAGGCAAACCTTCTCCCAACTATCCTTTTGAGATTTAAAAAAGCAAATCCACGAAAGAAAAACTCCTCCAAAAGAGAATTTATAAAAGATATATACAATGATACAAATACGAAATTTTCACTTGTAACACCTATATTATTTGTTAACGACGTAGTAATTGACGAAAAATCAAAAATATTTTTAAACAAAAAATATCCACTAATAATAATTACATAAACCGATAAACCCAAAACAATTGCAGGCATTATTCCGTTCTTTTTCGGGATGAATACTTCCTTAATTTTTACATCACTATCACATAGTGAATATAATACAGGCAATATTAAAAACAATACAAGCTTGATAATTGATTTAATAAAATAATCTGCTTTAAGTATTCCATCAATCACCGCCATAATAATACAGAATGTTATAATAATGACAATCATAAAAACAGATTTTTTAACATTAGCCTTCATATCTAACACCTTTTGCTATCAGAACATTCCCATATTCATATTATTCATATCATTCATCTGCTGCGCTGCAGTATCTGAGGGGTTAAATCCAGCCCCTTGAACATAGCCGCCATGATCAAACGGCGTTACAGCTTTTATACTTTCTTCCATCGCCTGACGGTTAAACTCATCCTGCATCTGCTGCTGTGTCTGACGGTTAAACTCATCCTGCATCTGATGAGAATTATCGGATGTACCATAGTTTCTTCTGTAATTTGAGCGTGAATAACCTTTTCCCTGACGTGACTGTCCCCTGTACTGAGACATCATTTGTCTGATATTTTTCTTATTATATGCATAACCGTTAAAAGCACTTACTATAATTATGCCCACAATTAAAACTGCAGCAGCTATTAAAACCATCATATTATTAACAGGAATAGCCTCTGTTACTACGGGGATACCCTCTGCACAAACATTTAATCCCATACTAAAGAAAATTAAAAACATAAAAACTAATTTTTTCATTTATTATCTTCCCTCCCCAAAGCATGCTCTTTCAAACGCTGCATTATATGGCAATTTTTTTGAAGCATTAAGTATCAAAATATTGATAATTAGTTCAACAAGGCAATAAAGAGATAATATACGTACAGAAAGTACACTTGACTGCAATGAATAGCCGTAGATTACCCCAAGAAGCACTCTTCCTGCTATACTTCTTCCGAAGACAGGTTTCCCCCTGAATATGTAAGCAATTTTGTAAATCGGAGGTTTTGTCAGTGCAAACAAAAATCCCCATATTACAGAGATGATTATACTGATATTCAGAAATGGCTGTGTATAGGCATTATAAAGCTGCGAAACGTCTTTTGCATAGATGAGTGCATATAATCCGCAATAAATTGCTATAAGAAGTATACTTGTCGGCACAAACCTCATTATCGCAGCATTTGCCCACCGAATAATAAATAGCGGCGTTTTTACAATATTAATTACTAATTTTTTCATTTTTCCACATCCTTGAAATCAAATTTTTCTTTGTGAAATTCATTTTCCTTTCATGCTTATAAGTTAATTTTATCACATATTTCCTATTTGTCAACAAAAAGGAAAACCAGCTGCAGTAGTAACAGTTGGCTTTTTACGGTTCGATAATATCTATCGGGGTAACCAATCAATAAAGCGGCTTACACTTTATGTAATAAGTAAAGTAATTTAACTGTATACCATGATTTAGCAAACAGTCTGTTAAATTGGCAGAAGGACATTTAAACTCATTCGAAGTTTCATAAGTAAAAATATTTTTAATACTAAATCTGTTTAACATAAAAAATATTGAACGTATACCATAGATATTATATATTTGCCAATCATTCTAAAATAGAGTATAATTAAAAGTATGAATTTATGTCAGGAGGAAAGCAGATGACTATCCAGCAATGTAAATATGTTATGAAAATAGCTAAGGCGGGTTCTTTCAGCGAAGCGGCGAAACAGCTTTTTATTGCCCAATCCTCTCTTTCAATAAGCATAAAGCAATTAGAACAAGAGCTTGGAATAAAGATTTTTGAACGCTCTGGGAATGGAGTTTATCTTACTAATGAGGGTGAAGAATTTGTAAGTTATGCTACCAGAGTTTGTGAAAGTGATGATTTCATTACCGACAGATATTCCAATAGAAATATTCAGAAAAGATTATATATAGCAACTCAGCATTACGACTTTATTGCAGATATTTTCGGTAATTTCTTGAAAAAGTTTGACTCTGACAGATACCGTTTTTCAATCAGGGAGATAGAAACATACAATGTTATACGTGACGTGGAAACGGGACATTGTGATATCGGTATAATTGCTATTAAAGATGGTGATTACGATGTAATGAAGCGGTATCTGGGAAACAAGAAACTAACATTTGAAAAACTCTTGATTGCATCTCCGCATGTTTTCCTCAGAAAAGAGCATCCTTTGGCAACTTCAAGCAGACTTGCAAATAGTGATTTGAAAAAATATCCTTATGTTTCATATGAACAAGGGGAGCATAACAGTTCCTTCTTCACAGAAGAACTAACTGATACGTCATATATTGACAGACACATAGAAATAAGCGACAGAGCTACTCTTATGAATGTGCTTATGCTCACAGATTCTTATACAATAGGAACGGGAATTATGCCCTCTGCACTTAATAAGGGAGATATTGTCAGTGTCCCATTCGAAAGTAAAGAATCGTATATTATAGGCTATCTTTTAAATGATGAAAGAAAAATTTCCGAGGTTACACAAGCTTTTATCAATCAACTTGAAAATACAATTATCAGAAAGGAATTGACACAATGAAAGCACTTGTAAAAAAATATCCCGAAAGAGGCTTATGGTTTGAAGATGTGCCGGAGCCTTTAACGGGTAGTAATGATGTAAAAATTAAAATACACAAAACCGCCATATGCGGAACTGATTTACATATTTATAATTGGGATGAATGGTCGCAGAAAACTATACAAACTCCCCGTGTTATAGGTCATGAGTATGTGGGGGAAATTGTTGAGGTTGGAGAAAATGTTTCTAATTGGAAAATAGGGGATATAGTTTCAGGTGAAGGACATATCGTTTGCGGAAAGTGTAGAAACTGTCTTGCAGGAAACGGACATCTTTGCAAGGAAACGGTAGGTGTCGGAGTAAACCGTGACGGTTCATTTGCCGAGTTCCTTGTTATACCTCAGGAAAACGTAAGAAGATGTGAGAAAGACATTCCCGAAGAAATGTATGCAATATTTGATCCATTTGGTAACGCGGTGCATACAGCACTTTCGTTTGACCTTACAGGAGAGGATGTTCTTATTACTGGGGCAGGCCCTATTGGGATTATGGCAGCAGCCGTTTGTAAACACGTAGGTGCAAGACGTGTAGTTATAACCGATATTAATAACGAAAGACTTGAGCTTGCTAAAAAGCTTGGCATTCAGTATACGGTGAATACAGCAAAGGAAGATTTGTCTGATATTATGGAAAAGCTTTCAATTAAAGAAGGCTTTGATGTAGGTCTTGAAATGTCGGGCAGTGAAATTGCACTCAATACAATGATTGACAATATGATTCACGGTGGTAAGATAGCACTTCTGGGACTTTTAAAAAGCGACAGTAAAGTTGACTGGTCGAAAATCATCTTTAACGGTCTTATTATTAAAGGCATCTATGGCAGAGAAATGCACGAAACCTGGTATAAGATGTCAGCTATGCTTCAGGGCGGTCTTGATATTTCAAATATAATTACACATCGTATGGATATTAAAGATTATGAAAAAGGCTTTGAAGCTATGAATAGTGGAAAAAGCGGAAAAGTCATTCTTGACTGGACTTCATTAAATTAAGAAAGGTGAAAATAATGAAAACTGCACTTAAATATTTTAAAGAAACCTGTGAAAATATAGAAAAAGAGGGACTTACGAAAAATGAAAAGGTTATAACATCACCGCAGGGTGCTAAGGTAAGTCTTAACGATGGCAGAGAAGTTATAAATATGTGTGCAAATAACTATCTTGGCCTCGCAAATAATAAAGAAGTTATTGATGCCGTAAAAGAAAGCTACAGTACATATGGTTATGGACTTTCTTCAGTTCGTTTTATCTGCGGAACACAAAAGCTTCATAAGGATTTGGAAGAAAAACTCAGTAAATTTTTAGGGACAGAGGATACAATTCTTTATTCCTCCTGCTTTGATGCAAACGGCGGACTTTTTGAAACACTTCTTACAGAAGAAGATGCAGTTATAAGTGATGAACTTAATCACGCAAGCATTATTGACGGTATCAGACTTTGTAAGGCGAAAAGATTCCGTTACAAGAATAACAATACGGAAGACTTACGCAGTAAGCTTGAAGAAGCAAAAGACTGCCGCATTAAACTCATTGCAACAGACGGTGTATTTTCTATGGACGGTATTGTTGCCGACCTTAAAAGTATTTGTGATCTTGCTGATGAATATGATGCACTTGTAATGGTTGACGACAGCCATGCAGCAGGTTTCATGGGTGCAACAGGCAGAGGAACGGCAGAACATTGTGGAGTTAGTGGCAGAGTAGACATTATAACGGGTACATTTGGAAAAGCTCTTGGTGGCGCATCAGGCGGTTTTACATCGGGAAGAAAGGAAGTTATAGACCTTCTCCGTCAGCGCTCAAGACCGTACCTTTTCTCAAACACACTTGCACCTGCTGTTGCTGCAGGCTCATTAAAAGTGCTTGATATTATAGGAAATGACCTTTCAATGCGTGAAAAGCTATTTTCTAATACAAAGCTTTTTGCACAAAAGATTAAGGAAATCGGTCTTCAGGTTATGGACGGAGGTACACCGATTATTCCTGTAATGCTTTATGATGAGCATAAAGCTGTTGAAATGGCAAAGCGTATGATGGATAAGGGCGTGTATGTGGTTGCATTTTCCTATCCTGTTGTACCAAAGGGAAAGGCAAGAATCAGAACTCAGCTTTCAGCGGCACTCAGCGAAGCAGATATTCTTTATATTGTTGATTGCTTTAAGCAGGTAAAAGAAGAAATGGGACTTTAATATAAAGGGTGCAAGTTTATGATAATTGCACCCTTTAGCTTTTCCTTTAATACACTAAAGAGAGGTGAAGATATGAACGAGTTTATAATGACAGCTATGGAGATAATAGGAACAATAGCCTTTTCAGTTTCAGGTGCATTGATTGGTGTAAGCTGCGGCCTTGATATTTTTGGTGTTGTTTTTCTTGGTGTGATAACATCTGTCGGTGGGGGGATGCTAAGAGATGTTATGATTGGAAATATTCCTCCATTAATATTTTCAAATACTTATATTTTTATCCTTGCCGCATTAACAGCAATAATTGTATTTATAGTTGCTTATATCAACAGGCAGCATTTTCAGACGTTAAAAGAGAGAATTGAAAAAATCAATAACATATTTGATGCTATTGGCTTATCTGCCTTTACTGTAACCGGAACAGAGATAGCTTGTATAGCCGGGTTTTCAGACAAAATTTTGTTAGTTATTCTTATGGGAATGACAACTGGTGTAGGCGGAGGGATTTTTCGTGATATCTTAGTTTCAAAGACTCCATATGTGCTAAAAAAACACGTATATGCCCTTGCATCCATTGTTGGAAGTATAATCTACTACTGTATAAGAATTACTACTGAAGAGAAAGCTATTGGTACTGTTTTTGCAATACTGACAGTTTTTGTTATAAGAATGCTTGCTACAAAATATCGTTGGGAATTACCGAAAATAAGTTTATGTGAAAAACAATGATTTAATTATACCAGGATGCTATTATAATGTTTAATTATTCCTTGCAATCCGGTAAGTTCTTCTGCATAATCGAAATAGAGCATATTGATGTCTCCTTTGAAATTGGTTTCTAAGGAGACATCAATATGCTCTACTATTTTTTTATTATTTTTTTGTAAAGCTCTATTGTTGGTTCCCCCAACATTTATTATAGAGCCTTATTTATCTTATATTCTTATACATAGGACCATAGGTCTGACAAGCTCTGTAATCCTGTCCTTCCTTATCCATTCCGAAAGCATTCCAAGCCGCAGGACGGAAGATTTTCTCCTCGGGAACATTGTGCATACATACGGGAATTCTGAGAATTGAGCAAAGTGTAATAAGGTCTGCACCGATATGACCGTAGCTGATTGCACCGTGGTTAGCACCCCAGTTATTCATAACGTCATAAGCAGTCTTAAATGCACCCTCGCCCGTACATCTGGGAGCAAACCATGTGCAGGGCCATGTGTAGTCAGTTCTCTTCCAGAGGATATCGGAAACCTCATCCGGAAGATTTACTGTCCACCCTTCTGCAATCTGAAGCACGGGACCAAGACCTTTCACAAGATTAAGTCTTATCATAGTAGCCGGCATTTCGCTTCTTGTAAGGAATCTTGATGAGAATCCGCCGCCACGGAAGTAGCCAAGGTCAGCCATATTCCAGGTTGTGGAATCCATGACTGTATCCATATCAGCATCTGTCATTTCATACCAGGGTTTCATTGTGGGATTGCCGTCTTTATCCTTAACTTCGCCGCAAGCGTCAAGACAGCAGGCACCTGAGTTAATAAGGTGAATGAATCCGTCTGCTTCTTTTGCCTTGCCTGTAATTTCGTAATTTGCCGCTTTCTTAACAGCATCACCGCTCCAGTAAGTTCTTACGTCTGCAAACATCTGTGCTCTGTTTGTAAGAAGCTTACCGAAAAGCATACCAAGACCGTTAAGAACGTCATTCTCTGTTGCAAGAATATAAGGCTCTCTTGCACCGTTCCAGTCAAATGAAGTGTTAAGCATAGCTTCGGGAAAATCGCAGTTAGGATAGAAGTCTGTCCACTGACGCTGACCCTGGAAGCCTGCTGCGATAGCATTATGACCAACACGCTCTTCCTCGCATCCCTCGGGAAGATTTTCGTTACCATTCATAAGGTCTTTGATGATACACATCATCTTTACAACAAATGCAAACTGTTCTTCTTTTTCTGCATCGCTTAACTGCAAATTTTCAGGATTCTTGTCAAAGCCCATTTTGCACTTTTCCTTTGCCCATTTGAGAGCTTTATCATACTCTGCCTTGTCATAGATTCCTTCTGTCATACGTCTGATGATTTCAACCTCGTCAACAGATTCCACACGCATACCGAGGTATTCTTCAATAAATGCAGGGTCAATGATTGAACCGCCGATACCCATACATACAGAGCCAATCTGAAGGTATGACTTACCACGCATTGTTGCTGCTGCAACAGCTGCACGTGCAAAACGGAGAATCTTTTCTGCAACGTCTTCGGGAATTGAAGTATCATCGGCATTCTGCACATCATGACCGTAGATACCAAAGGCAGGAAGTCCCTTCTGTGCATGGCTTGCAAGAACTGCTGCAAGATAAACTGCACCGGGGCGTTCTGTACCGTTAAACCCCCATACGCCCTTTATTGTCATTGGGTCCATATCCATTGTTTCACTACCATAACACCAGCAAGGCGTAACTGTAAGGGTAATGTCAACGCCTGCTTTCTTAAACTTTTCAGCACAAGCTGCAGCCTCTGCAACTCTGCCGATTGTAGTATCAGCAATAATTACCTTTACAGGTTCTCCGTTTGAATACTTAAGATTTGACGAAATAAGCTCTGCCGCTGCTTTCGCCATATTCATTGTCTGATCTTCAAGAGATTCTCTAACCTTAAGAACACCTCTTCTTCCGTCAATCGTGGGACGGATACCTATTACGGGATAATCACCGATTAATCTGCTTTTTGCCATATTCATTTCCTCCTTAATAAATTTTGTTATAATATTTGCTATAATATAATTATAATGCTTGTATTATATCCATTTCTTGTGTTATAATGTACAAAAGTATAATTATTTTCAGATTTTAGAGGTTTTACTAATGATTTACAATGAGCTTATAGAACGAGGTACGGAACACTTCCCTATCGAACTTTATCTTGTGGACAAAAATCATCCCCGTTATGAGATGTCATCGCACTGGCACAGTGAAATAGAGCTTATGAGAATTATTTCCGGAAAACTGAACGTTAAACTTAATTCCAATGAATATCTTGCTGAAAAAGGTGACATTATATTCGTTAATCCGGAAACCGTACACGGTGCATCGCCTGCAGACGGATGTGTATACGAGTGTATTGTAATGCGATTTCAGGTACTTAACGCACTTGATGAAGACTGTCGTTTCTTTATAGACAGCTTACTTAACAAAGAAATTCTTATAAATGAATATAATCATAATGCTCCGGAAAAATTTTCAGAATCAATGAACTACTTATTTGATTCCCTTAGAGCTGAAAGTCAGGGGTACAAGTTTTCTGCAATAAGTGCACTTTATAATCTTCTTGGTGCAATAATTGATAACAATATGTATACTTCTGTTTCATCGGGGAATAAATTGCCGGCAAGCAAAAATCTGACTAAATTAAAAAAAGTTCTCTCTTTTATACGAGAAAACTATGATAAACAAATTACTCTTAAAAGTATGGCAGAAAAGGCAAATATGTCACAGAAATACTTCTGCTCGTTCTTTAAAGAAATGACAAGAAAAACACCTATGGAGTATCTTATTCTGTACAGAATAGAATGTGCTGCAAGAAAACTCAGAAGCAGTGATATGAATGTTACAGACATTGCTCTTTCCTGCGGCTTCAATGATTTAAGCTATTTTATAAAAACATTTAAACACATAAAAGGCGTTACTCCTGCAAAATTTAAAAAGTTTTAATATATAAACCGCCCAAAGTCACTTTTATCTGACTTTGGGCGGTTTTTGAGTTGCTTTAATCTTTTATGCAACCGGTAGTTTTTCTTATTGTCGGAATTTCATTTTCAAGAACATACTGACACTGACGGAGCTTCCACTCAATATGCCAGCGGTCTGTCATATATTCCATACTTGGCTCCCAGCCAAGACGTGAATCCTTTTCAACAATCGGAATTGTATCCTCGGCATTTTTCATTTCATCTTTAATAAGCTGTTCGATTTTGTCTGTAAGAGACATAATTTCTGTCTTGTTCTCAGAAGCAAGAAGCTTGTGACGGTATGTCTGCAGAGTCTTTGCATTTATACCGGTAATAACGGTATTTCTGATGAATTTACCAAGATTGATAAGCTCGTCAAGCTTGTCGTTTTTACAGGGAGCAGCCTCCATAAGTTCAATGCCTTTGTTTACGTAGTCAAGCATTTTATGAAGGTACTCGATTTCCGCATGTACCCTGATTGAATACGGAACTCCTGCTTTAAGTGAATATGTAAAATTCACCTGGGGATCAAGAATACCATTACCAAACATTGCCTTGGAATCTGCGGGAAGCTGAATTCTCGCAAGCAGACACATCGGATAGCTTGGACCTACACGGAATGAACCGTACTGGTTTTCGTTACTTGGCGAATAATTGCGGATAGCCTCACTCCAGTTAATCATTGCTTCATTTACAAGCTGATAGTTTTCCTCACCAAATTCCGACTTAAGGATTTTACTGAGGATTTCATCCATATCGTCAAGTGGCTCAAGGAAGCAAAGATTTGAAAGCTTACTTATAAATGACGGAGTAAAACCGAAATGATGACTTTCCATAAGGCCAACAAGACCCCATTCACGGTTTGCTTTTATCATATTTTTATATCTGCGCATCCACTGATACGGGAAAGGCTCATAAGGAATTACACCGATATCCCATGTCAGACCGCCTGTGTTTGTCATTGAGTAAAGGCGAATACCTCGTTCTTTAGCAGCTTTCGCTTCACTTTCAAAGTATTTACCGGGACCTTCAAAGGAAATTGTATAGTCACAGCACCTTCCCTCTACATCACCATAGAACTTGGGTTCAAACATTTCAAAGGTTGCCTGAAGGGAAATATCTGTGGGAAGGTTTTTGATTAATTCCACTCTCGCCTCTTCAGGCTGACTGCCCCAGTTGTAAGACCAGAATACAATATCAGCATCCTTGTTATATTTACGGACAACTTTTTTAAGAAGGTTAAGCCATATTGGGTAATCGTAGCAGGGATACCAACCTGAGGAAGGCTTTCCGGCAGGAATACCGTCAACCCATGTTTCAAAATATCTTCCCTTTGCAACGTGAGGGTCCTTTGAGGGGAATTCTACTGATTCCCCTACAAGCGTCACACCCTTAAGACCGGGGCAGTTACGGAAAAGCTTACCGTAAGTATTTTCGTAAAAAGCTTCTGCCTCGGGTGCTTCCGGGGACATATTGCTTGTCATAAAGCTGTATGCGTATACGTCAACACCGTATTTTCTTGCTCTTTCAATGAGTCCGTTAAAGTCAAGGTAGCCGTGGCGTGTCTTATCAAGGTCGCAAGTGAACACAAGAAGGGCGTCTCTTCCCTCATGTGCAACACGTGCAATGTATTCATCAGGGAAGTTGTCGCATCCGTAACCTGAATGAATCATACGGGGTGCAAACATAGGCTTCTTTGAAACTGTGCCCTTACGCATAACAGGGGCTTTTTCAAAATTCATCAGTGCTTCCATATAGTAAAGTGCCTGACCGATACCTCTTTCATCAAAACCGTAGATTCTGATGCCGTTATCGTCAGTATCAATTCTGAAGCCCTTATAGCTTGCACATTCAGAAAGATCTATCTTTGCATCCTCTGCAAGAGATACTGTAATATCAGCATTTTCTGCACCGATTTCCATTCTTGCACTAATGTGCATTGAGACTTGCAGATAGTCGATATAGTCATATACAGCAGTTTCCGTTACATCGGTATATGACCCGAGAACACCGATAACAACACTATCGGGAAGCTCATATTCCCCGTCTTTTACTTTTCTTTCCGTATTGCGTACATCCTTCTCATGAATTACAAGAAGGCGTTTTCTGAAATCATAATTTTTTTCCATTTTAAAGCTCCTTTAACCACTGATTAAATTTAACGAATCTTTGCAATCTTTAATTTCAACATCAATTACAAACTGACATTGACGAATTTTCCATTCAAGATGCTCTTTATCCGTCACATATTCCATACTGGGTTCCCAGCCAAGACGGGAATCCTTTTCAACAAGGGGAATTGTAGCCTTTGCATTCTCAATTTCGTCAAGAAGCAATTTTTCGATTTTGTCAATTAATTCGGGCATTCCCTCTTTTGTTTCAAGTCCGAACAGCTTGTGGCGAAGATACTGCATATCCTTTGCATTTATACCTGTAACAACAGTGTTACGGATAAACTTTCCAAGATTTAAAAGTTCATCAAGTTTTTCATTCTTTTGGGGTGCTTCTTCCATAAGTTTAACGCCTTTTTCCATATATTCAAGCATTTTCTGAAGACTTTTCTTCTCCTCCAGAACTCTTACACCGTAAGGTGCACCTGCCCAGGAATTCACAGACAATTCAATAAGGGGTGAACAAATACTTGCACCGAACATTGCCTTAGGGTCTGTGGGAATGGGAATTCTGCGAACAAGGTTAAAGGGATAGCTCGGACCTACACGGAATGCACCGTACTGGTCAGCACTTGATGCAGTGTAGTGGCGAATTGCCTCACTCCAGTTTTTAAGTGCCTCATCAACCATTTCGTAGTTCGCCTCACCGTATTCTGACTTAAGGATTTTACTGAGGATTTCATCCATATCCTCAAGTGGTTCAAGGAAGCAAAGGTTTGAAAGCTTACTTATGAATGACGGAGTAAATCCAAAGTGATGACTTTCCATAATACCGCACAGTCCCCACTCACGGTTCGCTTTAATCATATTCTTATATCGACGCATCCACTGATACGGAAAAGGCTCGTAAGGAATTACACCTATATCCCATGTGAGACCGCCTGTATTTGTCATTGAGTAAAGGCGGATGCCTTTCTTTTTAGCAGCTTTTGCTTCACTTTCAAAATACTTGCCGGGGCCTTCAAAAGAAATTGTATAGTCTGAAACGTGCCCCTCTGCAATGCCGAACTGTGTAGGCTGGAACATTTCAAAAGTTGCCTGAAGTGAAATATCCGTAGGAAGACTTTCTATAAGCTTAAGTCTTGCTTCTTCAGGCTGACCACCCCAGTTGTATGTCCAGAATACAATGTCAGCATCGGGTTTATACTTACGCACAACCTTTTTAAGAAGGTCAATCCATAAATGGTAATCACAGCAGGGGTACCATCCGGCACTGGGTTTTCCTGTGGGGATTCCGTCAGAGGGTTTTTCATAGTATTTACCTTGCCGTACGTGGGGGTCCTTTGATGGAAACTCTACTGACTCACCAACCAAGGTAACACCCTTAAGTCCGGGGCACTCACGGAAGAGCTTACCGTATGTACTGTCATAATGAGCTTCCGCACCCGGATCATCTGGGTGCATATTGCTTTTCATATAACTATACGCATATACGTCCAAGCCGTATTTTCTTGCCTTTTCGATAAGGCCGTTAAAGTCAAGATAGCCGTGTCGTGTTTTATCAACACCCTCGGTGAATACAAGGAGTGCATCCCTGCCCTCGTGTGCAACACGTGCAATATATTCATCAGGAAAGTTATCACAACCGTATCCCGAATGAATCATACGGGGTGCAAACATAGGCTTTTTTGAAATTGTACCCTTTTTCATAACGGGTGCTTTTTCAAAGTTCATCAGTGTTTCCATATAATAAAGTGCCTGACCGATACCTCTTTCATCAAAGCCGTATACCTTTATTCCGTTTGCATCGGTATCAATTCTGAAGCCTTTATAGCTTGCATATTCGCCAAGGTCAACACCTGCGTCTTCCGCCAAAGATACAGTAATATCGGCATTTTCTGCACCAATCTTTATTCCTGCACTGATGTGCATGGATTTTTGAAGATAATCTATAAAATCATATACTGCAGTTGTGGTAACGTCAGTGTATTTCCCAAGCACACCGATAACTACTTTATCAGGCAATATATATTCATTTTCTTTAACTGTCCTTGTAATATCACGGACATCCTTTTCGTGAATTTCAAGAATCCGTTTTCTGAAGTCATAATTCTTTTCCATGGCTATACTCACCTCACTTGATAATATACATTCATTCTTACATATTTGCCAGGTAATGTCAAGACCAATATATTGTCATTTTTCTAAATTTGTTTTACACCACACAAAAACGTAAAAAAGACCAGGTGGTGTAAAAAAACTTAGTTTTTTTACACCACCTCAGACTAAAAACAAAGCTTTTGCTTTTGCAAAAATTCACTTTCACTCCGCACTTCGTACTCCGGATTCAGCAGTTAACAAATCTACCTTTTTGCGGTGCGGACGTTTTTAACATTCTGCCTCAAAGTTTAACACCAAGGAATTTCTCGGCATTCTTATATGCAATCTTATCAAATACTTCCTGGGAGATATGTCCCTCATCACGCATTTCATACATAAACAGATGGTTAGTTGAGGGATGTCCCTTGAAGAAAATATCAGTACCGAAGAAAAGTCTGTCCTGGAACTCTGTCATAAACTTTCCTGCAAATGCCCTGTCTCTGTTCATCACCATAGCCGGAGTACCGTCAGAAAGGTCACCGTAGAGGTTTGGGTACTTACGGAAAAGCTTGTAAAGTGCACCTTCTCCTTCTATGGGAGCATTTGTCATATTACCAACGTGTCTTCCCTGAACTGTATAGAAATAACCGCGCTGACCGATTGTGTCAAGGGGAACAAGCTCCGACCAGAAAAGCGGACCGTGAGCGAACACAATAAGTTCAGGGTAAGCAATAAGTGTCATTTCAAGCTGAGGAAGCCCCGGGTCATCATACACACCGAAACCAACATCCTTCTGAGGTGAGCCGTCAAATGTAACGGAAAGACCAACCTTTGCCGCGTGATAGAGGAAATTCTGCATCTTGGGGTCTGCAATTTCCATTTTAGGCATAACTTCACCAATACCCTTACAGCCTCTGTCCTTGTAATACTGCAAAATGGGAGTAAAATTCGTTGACTGGGTGTTACTTCCGTAACGGGGGTCAATATTACAAAAAGGAATAAGTCTGTCTGGATATTTTTCGCAAATATAAAGAATGTCTTCATTAGACTGTGTTGCATAAACTTCGGGACTTACCATAGGCATAACAACGCCCATTGCAATGTCACGCTTGTCAAATTCTGCAATAAGCTCCTCTGCCGTAGCTACATTTGAAAATTTTTCCGCATATCTTGATGCATGAGTATGAATGTCAATAAACATAATAGATTCCTCCTTAAGCATTATTTTAGTATTTATTTTTCCAATACTTAGCTGTTAATGTCAATACACATTAAAAAAACCTTACTGCGTAATTATTCCGTTATCAAGTGCATACCGTATAAGGTCTCTTGCAACGGGGGCACATACGCTACCGCCACCGCTGCCTGCATTTTCCTTCATAACACACATTGCAATCTGCGGATTTTCAGCAGGAGCAAAGCAGATAAACCAGGCATGATTGGGACCTGAGTTCTCTGCAGTACCTGTTTTTCCTGCAACCGTTATCCCCGACACCTGTGCACTTCGTCCCGTTCCTTGCGAGCCATGTACACACCGCGTCATATACTGCGAAAGTGTGTATGCATTTGTGGCACTCATCACATTCGAAAGAACCTCACTATCAGCACTGTACACAGTTCCTCCGTCATCATATGAAACTTTTTCAACCATATATGGTTTCATCATAACACCGTTATTTGCTACAGTAGCTGCAACTAATGCCATGTGAAGAGGTGTCACAAGCACTTCACCCTGACCGTACGCAGATGCAGCAAGACCTGTTTTCTTATCAAGAATACTGGGACCGTTCTCACTTTCGTTTTCCACCTGTGCGGTAGCTACATCAATATCGAAAGGAAGAGGCTTTGTAAGATAATATGCGTCAGCAATTCTCTTAAAGTTTTCTTTGCCTACTTTCTGTGCAACCTCAGAAAAATAAACATTACTTGACACTTCTATGGCTTTTTCCATACCAATATGTCCGAATGCACCCGAAGCATTGTAAATAGTCTGTCCGTCAATAACTGTAGAACCTTTATCCTCTGTAGTGTAATCGCCCCAACCACATTCAAGTGCAGCTGTTGCAGTAACAACTTTAAAGGTTGAGCCAGGGGGCTTTGTGCTTTTAGTTGACCTTGAGTAAAGTGGTGCTGAATCATCACTCTGCATTGAATCCCAATTTGCGTCAAGGGCACTGATATTAGGGTCAAATGACGGATTTGTATACATACAGTAGACTTCACCTGTCCTTGGGTTAAGTGCTACTACACTTCCCTTATTGCTCCCCATCAGTTGTGATGCGTATTCTGTCATACCACTATCAAGAGTCAGATTCAGGTTTGCACCTTTCTGATATTCATCCTCCTCGTTTTCTCCTTTTTCAAGAAGTTCAAGAATGCCTTTTGGCTGCATAAGGTACTTGTTAAAAGTTCTTTCCAGATTATCATCACCATGACTTATGCTATGATATCCTACAGTATGTGCATAGAGGCTTCCGAAAGGATATATTCTCTTTTGGTTATTGTTTTCATCTTTTTCACTGTATGCAAGAACCGTACCGTTTCTATCATATATTTTTCCACGCAGAATTTTTTCTTCCTTAGTAATATTTCTGCTGGCATATTGCTGCGTTGCCTCTAATTTTTTTGAAGGTGTCAGAGAAAAATATGTAAGATATGTAACCATTGCAAGAAAAAGAGAAAGAACACCTATCATTACGACTATAATACGTCTATTCAATTTCATCGGTGATTTCCTCCTTTATACTGCTTATTCCCTGCAATATACCAATAGCCACAAAAGTGGATATCATACTACTTCCACCGTGACTTATAAAAGGAAGCGTTATACCTGTAAGGGGAATGAGCTTTGTAATACCGCCTACTATAATAAATGTCTGTACGCCAAGCATTACACTTATTCCCATGCTTACAGCCTTGTTAAAATTATTCGTTGTGCTCAGTGCTATTTTAAAGCCTCTGTACACAAGCACAAAATAAAGCATGAGAACAGCTATTCCTCCAAGCATACCCATTTCTTCACAAATTGCCGGGAATATAGCGTCCGATTCCACTTCGGGAATCATATACGGAATACCGTTCCCTATGCCTGCACCACGGAAGCCGCCATCCTTTATTGCTATAAGTGAAACTACTACCTGATAACCCATTCCTGCTGAATCAGAATACGGGTCAAGCCAGGCTGTTACACGTTCCTGAATATGCGGTTCTATTTTCATACCAAAAAAAACCACTACGGCAATTAACAACACATTTACACATAAGAATAAAGGCTTTTCATCATAAATAAACAAAAATGCGAGGTAAATAGCAAATAAAAGCACTGCTGTTCCCCACTCGGTCTGCAAGAATAAGAAAAGAGCATTAATATATGCAATTGCTGTAGCAATCTTTACATTTTTTGTTATAAACTGTTTTTTATTTTCCACCTCAGATTTTGACTTGGTTTTTTTGGTGCTTCCCTTTTTTTGAACGCCTCTTGTAAGAACCGCCGCCAGAGATAACACAAACAGTATTTTTATAAATTCGCTGGGCTGAAACGAGAAACTGCCTATCTTCAACCAGTTTTTTGCACCATTTGTCGCTGTTCCGACAATAAGAGTAACAACGTAAAGGAAAACACTTACAAAGAAGTATACCGGCAGGAAATCCGGCAGTCTTTTATATAGCACTCGGTACATCAGCATTGTAACAAAAAACAAGAAAACTCCACCAAGATACATTTTCATCTGCCCGGTACCGAAAAGCGTGTCGCCATTTGCAAGGTCTATTCTTGCAAGCATTACTATACCTACTGTGGATAGCATTGACACTATTATATAAAGGTAAGGGTCACCCATGGCAGATAAATTTATAATCATATACACTACTATACTGAGTGCACACATTCCAAGGCTTAAGTAAAGCATTTCATTACCTGAGTCGCTTCTGTTCATTATAATCCACAAACCTACAAGATTGACAGCAATCAAAAGGATAAGCGGAGTTATACTTCTAAATCTTCTTTCCATAATACACCACCGCTTTTATTACGCATCTTTTTTGGGAAGTACAAATAAGAAGTTTGTCCTTCCTAATGAAATCTTATCACCGTCAAGAAGTTCAACCGCCTTATTTCCAAGTGCACTTCCGTTTAGATATGTTCCATTTGTGCTGTCAAGGTCTTCTATATAGAATTTCCCCGATGCTTTAAAAATTCTTGTGTTTTTAACAGAAAGATATTTATCACCGATAATAATGTCACATCTCTTCCCTCTGCCAATTATTTCATTATCGGACACTTCATAGCTTTCATCTACCATAAAATCAAGCTCGTGACGCAGATTAATCAGTTTAAGATAAGCATCTGCAATTCCGCCTGATTTTTTCCTGTACATTACGCGAATATCCTTTGATATCATACGTATAATAACAAAAATAAACAAGTAAATTATCGCTACAAAAACATACGTCATAACCGATGACATAAATTCTTCCATACATACTCCTCCTTAGAAAAGACTTTGCTTTTGTGCCGTTTTTTATCAAAAAACAAGACAAGCCTTATTCCTTATCAAACCATACAGGTGCTTTTGTTTTATCGTCTATATGATCAATTCTTTCAAACGATTCTGACGAATAATCCATACCCCGTCTTTTCATTGTTTTTCTGCAATACTCTTTCAATAAAGTATAAATTACAGCACACAACGGAACCGCACAAATCATACCCCAGAAGCCGAAAAGGCTGCTTCCCAGAAGTATTGAAAACAAAACCCAGAAGCTCGATATTCCGGTTGTGTTTCCTAAAATCTTAGGACCGAGAATATTTCCGTCAAATTGCTGTATAAGAAGTATAATAACAACGAAGGTAAGACACTTTATCGGATCTACGCAAAGCACAAGGAAAGCACTCGGAATTGCCCCGATAAATGGTCCGAAAAACGGAATAATGTTTGTAACTCCGACAACAACACTTATAAGTACGCTATAGGGAATATTGAACAAGGTAAGGATTACAAAGCAAAGAAAGCCTATAATAAGCGAGTCAAAAATTTTACCTGTCAGAAACTTTCCGAATTTTTCATGAGAAAGTCTGAAAAATGATATAAACTTATTGGCATTCTTTACTGACAGTATACTGTAAAGAAGCTTTTTTATATGTGCCACAAATTTTTCTTTATCTTTAAGAATGTATACCGAGACTATAACACCCACAAACACATTAATTACAGCAAGGATTATGCTATAAACACTACTCGATAGCCCCATAATAAGAACGCTCAAGTTTGGAATTGCCTCAGCCACACGGTTAATTACTTCCGTAAGATTTGTTGTAAAACCGCTTACAGACTGCCTCAAAAACTCAAAAATTTCAGGATTTTTCTCAAGCAACTCATCAAGCCATTCGAGAATATGGTCTGCATACTCAGGCATTTTTGAAACAAGCATTTCTATACTTTTGAAAATTTCAGGTAAAACAAGTGCAGCCAACGCAAACACAAGGAGGCAGGTAATAAGCCACGTAATTACAATTGCAATACCTCTGACAACTCCTGAAATTTCACTTGTTTTCTTGCGGGATATTTTCTTTATTATCGGAAGCACTGCTTTTTTTTCAATAAAAATCATCATCGGATTAAGCAGATATGCCAGTATAAGACCATAAGTAATAGGTCTGAGACTTTTAAAAAGTATGGTAATACCGTTCCATACAACTTCCCATTTCTGCAAAATCATGAAAAAAATAACACTTGCCGCAATGGTAAGAAATAAAATAATAGCCCAGCATATATGCTTTTTATCCCACGGAAGCTTCATACTCTATTTTCCTTTCCTTATAATTTTTAAAACTTTCCTATGTATACTATACACGTTTTTCTTTTCCAAGACAAGCTTATATGGCAATTTGTAACGTAAATGTCATTTTTTTATTATATACCGGTAAAAACATTTTTTCATTTATTGACACAAATGCAAAAATGCGATAAAATAGAGATGAATATGTACTATACACAATACTATGGAGGTGTTCAACAGTGAGTAAACTTATCCTGGTGGTTGATGATGAAGCTCCTATTGTTGATATATTAAATTTTAATCTTGAAAAATCAGGTTACGATGTCATAGTCGCTTATGACGGTGAGGAAGGCTACAATCTTGCAATAGAAAAAAAGCCGGACCTTATTCTTCTTGATGTTATGCTGCCCAAAATGGACGGTTTTGAGGTGTGCAGAAAAATACGCGACAAGCAACAAACGCCTATAATTATGCTTACAGCACGTGATGAAGAGGTGGACAAGGTGCTTGGGCTTGAGCTGGGTGCAGATGACTATATAACAAAGCCTTTTTCTGTACGCGAGCTTCTTGCCAGAGTTAAGGCAAATATGCGCCGCACTATTTCAGAAGCACCTTCTTTAGAAGATTCAGACACGCTTACCTTTGGTTCGCTTTCTATAAATACAGTTCGTTATGAAGTAGCTAAAAACGGATCAGTTATTGATCTTACTCTTCTTGAATTTGAGCTTTTGAAGTTTCTTTCAATGCAACCCGGAAAAGTTTTTACCCGCGAAACACTCCTTGAAAATGTATGGGGATATGAATATTTCGGTGATGTAAGAACTGTAGACGTGACCGTTCGCCGTCTTCGCGAAAAAATTGAGGATAATCCGGCTTCTCCCGGCTTTATTATGACAAAGCGCGGTGTGGGATATTATTTCAACAAATAAACGGGTTGTGGAAAGATGTTTAAAAGTATTCAGTGGAAAATAATAGCTATTTTTCTATTGCTGACTGTAAGCGTAATGGTTTTGGTCGGTACGTTTCTGCTGCAAAATATTTCCGCGTATTACTACAATGATTTCAACAACTCACTTGATAATCACGTGTTTACAGAGGAGTTTGTAGAACAGCTTGAAACCTCTATAGTCTCCCCGGACGGAGTTAACAAAGTTCTTGATCTTTTGAAGGTTTATTCCGTCAGAATGGGAATTGACTCCTTCCGTAACTACTACGTTCTTGACAATTCTTTAAATGTACTTGGGGGGTCATCTTCCTCGGATGCTGCATTTGAATCAACTGAAAACCTGCTTCTTGCAATGTCAGGAAAAAAAGGTATGATAACAAGCAAAGGCTCCGATATAATGGACTATGCCCTCCCTCTCATAAACGGTGAATATATAATATATGTTACCGACACTAAAGTCGAAGTACACGATATTATCACAAATATGTTTATCAATATTTTCTGGGCACTTCTTTTTGGTTTGCTTATAAGTCTTATTCTGGGTTTCTTTCTTTCAAGAACCATTATATCCCCTATTTCCACACTCCAGCACCGAAGCGAAAGTATGGCAGAGGGTGATTTTACAAGAAAAATCGAAGTCCGTTCCAGAGATGAAATAGGGCGGCTTACTGTAGCCTTTAATGAAATGGCAGGAAAAATCAATTCAAGTCTTGCCGAAATCCAGGCTGAGAAAAATAAAGTTGAGGCAATTTTGCTTAATATGACAGATGCTGTTGCCGCTTATGACAGCAACGGAAGCCTTATTCATATTAATGCTGCAGGTGAAAATTTGCTTGGTGAATATCGCAACAAACGGTTTGACGATTTGTTTTCCGTATTGGGAGTAAATATTTCTCTTTACAGAATTCTTTATCTTGATTCTGACGAAACGATAGAAAAAGACATAGAATTTAGCGGAAAAACTCTGAAAGCATTTTTTGCTCCGTTCAATACAGAACGCTCTCTTACAGCCGGTGTTGTTGTCGTGTTTCAGGACATCACGAAAAGTCAGATGCTGGACAACGCCCGCCGCGAGTTTGTTGCTAACGTATCACATGAACTGCGCACACCTCTTACTACCATAAAGACCTATGCTGAAACAATAAGCGATATGGGAGATGACGGCGCAAATGAAGATGTTATGCGTTTTGTAAAAGTTATTGAAAATGAAGCCGACAGAATGACAAGGCTTGTTAAAGACCTTCTTACACTGTCACAATTTGACAGTTCTAAACAAATTGAACGAAAACAGCAGTTCGACCTGGCAGAGCTTATATCTTCAGTCTGCGAAAAGCTCAGCATTTCTGCAAAAAACACAGGACACAGAATTAAAACAGATATCAAAATGACATCCTCTATATGCTTTGGTGAGCCTGATGCCATTGAACAGGTGCTGACAAATATCATTTCAAATTCAATTAAATACACCCCGGGGGGCGGAAAAATAGAAGTCAGCTGTCATGGTAATTTTTCAAGTGCTTTTATCACAGTGCAGGATAATGGAATCGGTATTCCGGAGGCTGACCTTCCCAGAATTTTTGAAAGGTTTTACAGGGTAGATAAGGCAAGAAGCCGTCAAAGCGGCGGAACAGGACTGGGCCTTGCTATCGCAAAAGAAATAGTTACAAGACACGAAGGGACAATTGAAATTGAAAGTCCCAATCAGAAGGGAACTATCGTAAAAATAGTACTTCCTTTATATGACAGTAAAAAGTAATAAACTGGTAAGTTGTTTGTAACACTGTTGTAACAAATTTATTGTATACTATGTATAGATAGAATGTTCTTATGAAAGGGAAATGTATATGAAAAAGATTATTTGTCTTATTCTTTCATTAATTTTAATATTCAGTGCACTCAGTGCATTTGCAGCGAATCCCACCTCTCTTTATTCCGGTGCAAGGGGTAATTCTGAAAATCTTATTGTTGTAAAAAAACCTGAAACCAAGAACTCTGCTACTTTGAAAAAAACATATGGAGTAACAGGGACCGGTAAAAGCGGTGTTAAGGTTGCATATTATAAGTTCAATGGTTCTTCATATGTATCACTTAAAGATGCGAATGGTTTTATGTCTCAGACAACAATTGGCAATGCCGGTGTGTTTTACAAACAAGTTTCTCTTTCTGAAGGATACAATAAATTCGCGGTAAGGGCTGAGGCTCCTAACGGTACATATCAGATTGTTTATTTCGATATAAACGTACTTAATCAGAACATACTTAACAATGCAAGTGGTGTATCCAGCGGTCTTCAGTCGTTATATAACGGTTGGAACTGATAGCTTTTAAGTTTTAATGGGGTGTAAAAAACGAGTTTTTTTACACCCCATTTATGTAATGTTATTTATAGGATGGAGTGAAAATTTTGCTGAAAGAGCGTCTCAAAAGTTCAGCCATACTGATTTTAATATTCAACCTCATATATCTGACATCCCTCTTATGGTTTTTTAATCAGAACAATACTTTAGGTAATGATATTTCCCACTACCTTTTAAACAATACAGTTATAGGACGCTTTTTCCCAAGCAAGCCTGTCTACAGTATTTCCAAGGATAACCTTTCACGTCCCCGAAAGTTCCTGATTAATGACGGTTCTTTATGGATGGCATATTACAACACGGATATCGGCTTTTCCCCCATAGAAAGCCGAACCAGAAAAATCGTAACAGGTTTTCTTAGCGGTGATATTACCGGAACACAGAAAATTGATTCACAAACATGGGAAGCAGGTCTCGAATCTGTTGGTATCTATGTGGAATATCCTGTTGCCTTTTCAACAGATATGTTTTGCAAGATAATGGGGGTTCATTCAAGTAATGCACCATCTGAAATCATATCGTTCCGTGACCTTATAATCCTGCCATCAGACGAAAACACAAATATATGTATACTGATACGGGATGCTTCAGATAAAAATTCCATGTATGCTTATATGCTCACAAACAATTACTCCCTCCCTGCATCTGATTTGTCTGTATACACCAGCAATGACGGGTATTACGAGCCTGCTTTCAGTACAGGACTGGAAATTAACTATCCGCGTGTTTCACTGTCTTCATTAGTTCTTTTTTCTGATTCTCAGCCATCAACTACAGTTCTTGCAGCAAAAAATGTTCTTGACTCAAAAAGAAGGAATTCATTGCTTGAAAGTTTTTCTTTTAACACCATCACCCTGAATCCTTATGAAGATACAGAAGGAGCCCTTAACTACATTGCAAACTATTCTTCAGCAAAGATTTATCCTGATTCCGTTTTCGAATATACTGCTATAGAGCACGGAAAGGGTATAGTTCTTGAAGAAAATACTGATGCCTATAATGTTCTTAATGCATCTATTGATTTTGCTGAAAAAACTTGGTCTTCTGTTTCAACGAAGCCATTAAGCATACTTCTTACAAGTGACCTTTCGGGATATGACAGTACAAAACCCTATACTTTCAGATTTGATTATTATGAAAGCGGCAGACCTATTAAAGTTGACCTTCCGGCTGCTTACGGACATCCACGTATGAGCTGTGCTATTGAAATTACAGTTTATGAAGGCCGTCTGATATCGTACCGTCAATATATGCGTTCTTACGAAAGCGTATCTGTGCACAAGCTTTCAGATACATTTGTAACTGCACTTGACAGTTTTGTTCAGAAAATCAGTACCGACACAACAGAAGGCTCTGTTGTAATCGAAGACATATATATCGGTTACCTTGATTCCGGCAAAGAAGACGTCATACAGGCAGGCTGGCTGGCAAAAACATCCAAAGGAAATATTTACCGCTATACTTCTGCCGAGGAGGTGTCTGACAATGAACTGGAGTAAGATAAAAACTATTATGATTTGTCTTCTCATTGTAATGAATCTTTTTATTGCAACGTATATTGCAACAGTCACATTTAAGAATTCTTCTGTACCTGACAGTGTAATCGCCTCTACTGTCGAAGTTCTGAAAAAAGATGGATTTCAATGCGATAAATCCCTTATTCCCGAAAAAAGCTTTATTCTGCCGACACTTAACACCTCATTTTATTCCGCAAGCGACCTTTCAGAAATGCTTTTCGGCAAACAGGTTCCTTTCAGAACAGAAGATAATTCACTTGTCGCAACGGTAAATTATTCTACACTTACAGTTACAGAAAACTTTTTCACATTTGAAACATCAGCTGAAGCAGACACATCACATTCTATGCGAAAAATAAAAAAGGCACTCAAAAAAGCAGGTATAGACATGAAGGATTCTGTTTATGATGAAAAAGAACGCTGCTTTTACAGAATGTACAAGGGAATGAACTTATTCAATATGTATATAAAAGCCGAACTTGACAAAGACGGTAACTTGTGCCGCATTTCGGCTCAGTGGCCGGGAAAAATGACCGAAAACGAGAAAAAGAACCTTTCCTTTGTGTCCAGTGTTACAAAGCTTGAATCCTTCTTCCCTGCCGGAGGGACAATTAACGTCATTGAAGGCGGTTATTCCCTCCACCATATCGGAAATGAAAACTTCCTGTTTGTTCCTGCATGGCGGGTTCGTGTAAACGATGAATTAAAAATAATAGAGTAAAAATAAAATACAATTTGTAAACAGTAATTGCCTATAAGCTAAAAAAATTCTGCGTAAACTTCATTTGCTTCAGTTTCGCAGAATTTTTTTATTAATCTTATTCAAGAATTACTGTTATCGGATATGATTGAGGACTCAGATTTTCAGCATTCCAAAAATATATTTTATCATAAGGATAAACTGTAATAGTATATTTTCCTGATTCAACATCATAAAATGTTGAATCTAAAAGCTTACCTTTTTCATACGATACTCTTATCATTTTCGAAGGAGCTTCTCCTGTAACGTTTATGGTAACATCAACAGGTGACAAAGCCTCAACATCTTTTGTTATAGTTGAATTGCAGCACACACAAGGATATTGCACCCTTCCGCCTTTTTGAATGTTCACGAAATAAAATTATTCTTCATCACCAAAAAGTGCTGCTGCAAAGCTTTCCGGATCAAATTCCTGAAGGTCATCAATTCCTTCTCCCACACCGACAAACTTAACGGGAACGCCAAGCTTTTTACAAATATTAACTACAATACCACCCTTTGCAGTCCCGTCAAGCTTGGTAAGAACGATACCCGTGATATTTGCAACCTTGTCGAATTCTTCTGCCTGATTCACAGCGTTCTGACCTGTTGTTGCATCAAGTACCAAAAGCACTTCCTTTGTTGCATCTGGAAGCTCGCGGTCAATTACTCTGTAAATTTTACCAAGCTCGTCCATAAGATTTTTCTTATTGTGAAGTCTTCCGGCAGTATCACATATGCACACATCTGCATTACGGCTTTTTGCTTTATTGCAAGCATCAAAAATAACTGCTGCAGGATCTGCACCTTCATTCAAACGAACAAGAGCTACATCGTTACGGTCTGCCCATATTTCAAGCTGGTCTGCTGCTGCCGCACGGAAGGTATCGGCTGCTGCTAAAACTACATCTTTGCCTTCATTTTTAAGCTTATTTGTCAGCTTACCGATAGTAGTCGTCTTACCTACACCGTTTACACCGATAACAAGTATTACTGATGGCTTTGTATCAAGATGAAGCTTGCAGTCCCGGCTTGCAAGAATTTCTGAAATAATCGCCTTTAGCTCCGCCTTTGCAGCATCACCGTCAGTGATGTGCTTTTCTTTCACTCTTTCACGAAGCTCCTCAACAATTTCGCAGGATGTCATTCCACCTATATCCGCCATTATAAGAGCTTCTTCAAGTTCATCATACAAATCTTCATCTATTTTCCTGAAAACAGAAAATACATTGTCAATCTTTTCTGTAAAAGAATTTCTTGTTTTTCCCAGACCCTCTTTAAGTCTGGCAAAAAGACCTTTTTTTTCTTTAAACTCCATCATTATATTCCTTTCATTATTCCTCAAACGCAACGTCCTCAAGCTTCATTGAAAGAAGACGGCTTACACCTCTTTCCTGCATTGTTACACCATAAAGAATATCTGCCGCTTCCATTGTGCCTCGTCTGTGGGTGATAACAACAAACTGTGTGTTGTTGCCGTAATTACGTATGTAATCTGCAAAACGGTATACGTTTTCATCGTCAAGTGCCGC
The DNA here is from genome assembly GCA_045544395.1 of Clostridia bacterium. Taxonomy (GTDB): domain Bacteria; phylum Bacillota; class Clostridia; order UMGS1883; family UMGS1883; genus UMGS1883. The sequence continues at coordinate 3,658 of JAZPYX010000096.1, read as the reverse complement.
TTCAATTTCGTCAAGCACCAAAAACGGTGCAGGTGATACCTGCAGAAGTGCAAACAAAAGTGCAATAGCAGTAAGCGCGTGCTCACCACCTGACAAAAGAGTAATACTCTGAAGTTTCTTTCCCGGAGGCTGAACTTCAATTTCAATAGGACTTTCAAGCGTGTCAAGAGGGTTAAGAAGCTTAACTTCAGCCTTACCACCACCAAACAGCTCTACAAAACTCTTTCCAAAAAGTTCATTGATAATCTGGAACTTTTCTGCAAATTGTTCACGCATTACAGCCATCATTTCACCGATAAGTTTTTCAAGGTCAGCTTTTGCCTTTTCCATGTCGTTAACCTGATTTGTCAGGAATTCGTAACGCTCTTTTACCTCTTTGTATTCTTCAATTGCGTCAACGTTGATGTTTCCAAGGGCACGTATTGAGCCCTTAAGCGATGCAATTGTCTTCTGAGCCTCGGAAAGCGAGCCGATATCTTTTTTTAGTTCAAGAGCAGTGTTATAAGTAAGCTCATAATCGTCCCACAATCGTTTTGCTGCATGTTCAATATCTTCATCAATTTTATTCTTCTTTGTTTCTACACGCACAACCTCGCCCTGTAAAACAAGAATTCTTTCATTCAGTGTCCTGATGTCCTCACGAAGCTTTTCAAGTTCAGTATCACTTCCGCTTTTACCTGAAATACGTGACTTTATTTCCTCTTTAAGAGAATCCGTCATAACAGAATGCTGCTTCTGATGCATTAAGTTATCTTCAATCTTTTTTTCAAGCGCTGCAATCTGCTCTTCCTGTAATTTTTTCTCATCAATGCGGTCTTTATAATCAGACTGAGAATTCATAATACTATGCTTAACATCGTCAATTCGCTGTTGTGCCACCTCAACGTCTTTCTGAGCAGAGTTAATCTCCATTTTCTTGTCAATAACCTTTACAGAATGTTCTTCACGCTGGATGGTAACTTCGCGGACCAGTTCCTGCTTAGCACGAACAATTTCTTCCGCTTTTTCAATGAGACCGTCAGAACCTTCAAGCACCTCGCGAAGCTTTTTCTTTGTCTCTACAGTATCCGTCTGCTGAGTTGAAATCTGCGTTTTTTCGTTATTAAGCTTTTCAAGACGACTGTTTGCCATTTCAAGAAGACTCTTTTTCGCATCAGACTCAGCCTTGATTTTCATAAGGCTGTTTTCGCTTTCTGAAAGCTTTTCACGAAGCGTTGCTTCCTTATCACGGCATTCTTCTGAAATATCTGTAAGGTCATCAATCTTGTCTTCAAGGTCTTCTGTTTCTTTCTGAAGCTTATCACATTCATTATTCAGCTTTTCAATTTCGTCTTTTCTTCCAAGAAGTGCCTGTGTTTTATTTACACTACCGCCGGTAATACTTCCGCCCGGCTGCAAAAGTTCCCCTGCAAGAGTAACTATTTTGAATTTGTAGTGCGTTGCCTTTGCAAGCTTAATGGCACTGTCCATATCTTCCATTATCACAGTTCTGCCAAGAAGTGCTTCAATTACATTTTTAATGGCGGCATCACAACCGACAACATCACTTGCAATAGCTACTGCACCTTCATTTGCCATAATCCGTTCTTCATTGTCAAGCCTTCTTCCCTCCTGAGAAGACACCGGAAGGAAGGTTACTCTTCCCATACGGTTTTGTTTAAGAAACTCAATAGCCCGTTTTGCATCATCTTCAGTATTCACAACAATATTCTGCATAGCATTACCAAGTGCTGTTTCAACTGCAGTTGTGTAAGTCTTTTCAACGTTTATAAGCTTACTGAGTACGCCGATAATCTTTCCTGTATATTTGCCGTCATCCTTTGCTTTAAGAAGGTCACGGACACTTCTTGCATATCCTTCAAGCCCTTTTTCCATTTCTTCAAGCATTATCCGACGGCCCTGCTTTTCACCAAGCTTTGCCACAATTTCGTTATATTTTGTTTTAAGCTCACCGCAATTGCGATTTGCTTCATGATATTTTCTGTTAATATCAAATACTTCGTCAGAAAGCTTGTCAAATTCCGCCTGCGCGTCTATTTCCTTTTTCGCAAGCTCGCTGCACTTGTTATTAAGTCTGTTAATATCATCCGATGCCGAAGCAATATCTACTTCAATTGAAAAGCGACGTGTTTCAATATTCTGTGTAATAAGGTCAATACTGTCAAGACGTGACTGTGCTTCGCTCTTTTTAGCACGAAGGTTTATTACCTCTTCCCTTGCCGTTTCAAGTGCCTTCACTCTCTGTGAAAGCTCCTCCCCGATAGCCTTATCCTCGTCTTCTAAAGCATCAAGCTCGTCAGCAAGTTCAAGGAAACGCACATTTTCCGCCTTTTTCTTTTCTTCAAGCTCTGTAAGCTGATTACGGAATTCTTCCTCCCTTTTTGACCATCCTGCAAGCTCGCCATCTATACGAAGAATATTTACTTTGTGGTTTTCTATATTATTTTTAATAATTGCACGCTCGTTTTCTATGGAAGCCGCTTCAGCTTCAAGAGCTGAAAGCCTTTCACGCTGAGCATCTATTTCCGTGTCTGTTTCTTTTATCTCATTATAAAGACGGTCACTTTTTTCGTTATTTGATTCTAAGAGTGCTTTTGCTTCATCAAACTCACGGGAAACCGCCTCAAATAACTCGTTGGTTTTCACCGCTTCTTTACGTTTTGCATCTGTAATTTCAAGAAGTGCACTTACTTCAATTCCTTTGAGCTGCTCCCTTAAATCAAGATACTTAATCGCCTTTTCACTCTGTTTTCTGAGAGGCTCAACACGGTCTGTAAGCTCGCTTAAAATATCCTTTACGCGGACAAGGTTATCGTCTGTGTGACTGAGTTTTCTCTCCGCCTCATTTTTTCTATAGCGGTATTTTGATATACCTGCCGCCTCTTCAAAAATCTGACGGCGGTCATCGCCCTTTGACGAAACAATCTCCGCAATTTTACCCTGACCGACGATTGAATAACCGTCACGACCAAGACCTGTATCCATAAAAAGCTCATTAATGTCCTTAAGTCTGCAGGCTGTACGGTTAATCATATATTCACTTTCACCGCTGCGAAACACTCTACGTGTAATCTCCACCTCGTTATAATCACAAGGAAGGAAATGAGTTGAGTTATCAAGCACCAACGAAACTTCTGCATATCCAAGGGGCTTACGCTTCTGCGTTCCTGCAAAAATAACGTCTTCCATTTTGCCACCACGCAGTGTCTTGGCACTCTGCTCGCCCATAACCCATCTTACAGCATCTGAAATATTACTCTTACCGCTGCCGTTAGGTCCTACGATTGCAGTTACCCCCTGATGAACTTCGATAACCGTTTTATCAGCAAAGGACTTAAATCCCTGCAGTTCTATTCGTTTAAGGTACATTTTCTCACCACTTTTCTTTGGCAATATTCTGAATAATTATATCATATATTATAGTAATAATCAAGTTTTTTCTTTTTCATAAAAAGTCACTGATGAATTTGCAAAACAAAGGAGGTGTAAAAAAACGATTTTTTTTACACCTCCTTTGTTTTGGGGGATAGGAAAAAATGCTTCAGAACGGACAAACTGAGCTGTAAATCCCTGTACACAGGGATTTACAGGTTAGCGTGACAGTAGTTATCCGAACCTCGTTTTTTACTTTCTCTTTTTCGTTGCTACTGCGTTAAAA
>JAZPYX010000095.1:0-48438 GCA_045544395.1 Clostridia bacterium | reverse complement strand
AAAAAGGCACAAAAACGAAGAAAAATCGAATAAAATGAGATTTTTCAACAAAATAAGATAATTCTATGATTTAGAAACTGTCTATATTTCGTATTATTATTGCCTTTTTGCGGTCTGGACTTTTTTTTACATCCCCTTTTTCGCCTTCGGGTTCAGGTTATCCTTTATGCACTATTTTTCTTGACATATTTTCCCTGTTGTTATATAATTAAAGAACAAAGGAAAGTGAGGTATTTTTATGAAAAAAGTTATTTTGACAGTTTTCACAATCTTTTTAATGCTGTTTTGTTTAATGACCATTTCGGTATCTGCAACTAGATACACAGAGCTTCCTATTTCTCTGAATCATGATCATTTCGGAAGCAGCTCAATATTTACAATGACTGATTTCGAAATATATATATATCCCAACGAAACGCCAAAATATACTAACACCGCAAGCATTTATATTGAAGGTTGTTTTAACCAGGGAACACGTATGGATTTGACTTTCTACTGTTATAATGCTTCCGGAAATCATCTCAAAACCATTAATGAAACAATGTATTCGTATGATTTTGAAGAATATGAGGACAATCGTTTATGGTGTAACTTTAATCTTGAAATACCCGATGTTACAGCTTCAATAGAGGTTTGTACAACTTACCCCGGTTCATGGTCAAACTCGTACTATTACTGTAAGTATATGAATGTTTATTCCGATGACGGAAGAGCACTGGGTATACACGACCTTCTTCTCCCAGTTTATGAAAATTGCGGTTGGCATGGGCCTGTGTGGATGTACTCTGCTGATGGAAGAGAAATAGAGGTTCAGTACTGCAATGTTTCCGCTTATCAAAGTGTTGGCTGGTATTTGTGGGAAGATTATTATTATAATTATAGTTTTCTTCCTTATTATAATTACTGTATCAACAACGGAAACTATTCCGATGCATATGATGAAATCGAGTGGGCAATTGAAGAACTTGCAGGAACATATTACGAATCCAGCCTTTACAGCTACAAAACAAAACTTATGGATGCATGGCGCAAGAAAATCAACGCACCTTTGGCATATTGCTATGATTATGTAGATGAAGAAGACCGTTCTATTGAAATCGAATTTAGAAATGTGTCGTACGAAACTATCAAGGCTTTTAAGGTAGATTTTGATTGCTTTGATATATTTGGAAACTACCTTGAGGACTACACCGACTATTACTATACCACAGATGCATGGCTTTATCCCTCTGAAAGCGGATGCTTTACATGGGAAGAACTGCCTTACGGCACAGATCATATTGGAAATTTCCGTATAACACAGGTTGTATATTCAAACGGAACATCGTGGTACAGATAAAAATACAAGCATACGATTCTATCTTGCAATACCAAATAAATTACTTTAACACAAAAGCAGGAGTGGATTTTCCACTCCTGCTCAGACTATCGAAAAAGTCTGTCAACCACAAGCAGAGAATAAAAATGAAGTCTTCTCCTTGGGGAGAAGGTGGGTTGCATTGCAACTCGGATGAGGTGTTATATAACAAAAAAGAGGGTGTAAAGAAATTGAATTTCTTTACACCCTCTTTCATTGGGGATAGAAAAAAATGCTTCAGAACTGGACTTTTTTTCACATCCCCTTTTCGTCGAGCACGTCCTCTACCGTATCCACATACGCCTACGAGTTCGCGTTCGACAAATTCACCTTCCTTTTTCCTCGCCTGCTTTATATTATTCTTCTGTCCCTTCGAGTTCGTGACCGTGGCAACCACAGCCCCCTGCACATTCAATTTTCTTATCAATGCCGTTTTTATCGTAGTAGTCCTGAATTGCAGCCTTTATAGCTTCTTCAGCAAGAACACTGCAATGTATCTTTGCCGGTGGAAGCCCTTCAAGAGCTTCTACAACAGCTGAATTTGTAAGTTTAAGTGCTTCTTCAACGGTTTTTCCTTTTACAAGTTCTGTAGCCATAGAGCTTGTAGCAACGGCAGCACCGCATCCGAAAGTCTTAAAGCTTACGTCAACAATAACATCGTTTTCTATTTTAAGGTACATTTTCATAATATCGCCACATTTTGCGTTACCTACTGTACCTACTGCATTGGCACCTTCAAGCTCCCCTACATTTCTGGGGTTTGTGAAATGGTCCATAACTTTTTCACTATACATTTATATCAATCCTCCTTATTCTACGCCTTCATAAAGCGGTGACATATCACGAAGTCTTTGCACTATCGGGGCAAGCTCTTTTATGAAAGTGTCGATTTCTTCTTCTGTATTGAATTCTGAAAGAGAAACACGCATAGAGCCATGTGCCGTTTCGTGGGGAAGTCCTATTCCCAAAAGAACATGAGACGGATCAAGCGAACCTGACGTGCAGGCAGAACCGCTTGAAACTATATATCCCTTTAAATCCAGGCTTAAAAGCAAGCTTTCCCCCTCAATATACTTAAAACAAAAGCTTGTATTATTGGGAAGACGCTTTTCCCTGTGTCCGTTAAGACGTGTATATGGGATAGATTCAAGAATCCCATTTATAAGTTTTTCACGAAGCTTAATAATCTTTTCAGTTTTTTCCGCCATATTATCTACGGCATCCCTGAGAGCTGTCGCCATACCTACGATACCTGCAACGTTTTCTGTTGTTGCACGTCTGCCCTTTTCCTGTGCACCTCCGTGAATAAGATTTTCTATCTTAACACCCTTCCTTATATACAGTGCACCAACGCCCTTCGGTCCGTGAAATTTATGCCCTGACATCGAAAGAAGGTCTATATTCATTGCCTTAACATCAATAGGAACAGCACCTGTTGCCTGAACTGCATCTGTATGGAAATATATTCCCTTTTCACGGCAAAGCTTACCAATTTCGGAAATAGGATTTATTGTGCCTATCTCATTATTTGCAAACATAACTGATACTAAAAAAGTATCATCTGTAATAGCATTTTTAATATCTTCTACGCTTACCATACCAAACTCATCAACAGGAACATAAGTTACACTGTAACCTTGTTTTTCCATATATTCGCATGTATGCAGTATTGCGTGATGCTCAATTGTTGTTGTAATTATATGTTTTTTTGCTGATTTTGCTGCTGTGCCTTTTATTGCCCAGTTATCAGCCTCACTGCCGCCGCTTGTAAAGAATATTTCTGCATCGTCTGCATTTATTGCTTTTGCAACATCGCTTCTTGCTTCTGTAAGAGCCTTCCTTGCAGCTTGTCCCGTTGTTGTATAAACGGAAGATGCATTACCAAAATTTTCTGTAAAAAACGGAAGCATCGCATCTACAACATTTTGCTTCATTTTTGTCGTAGCTGCATTATCAAAATATACCATAAAGGTCGTCCTTTCCTTAACATATCCTGGTAAATCCGACACAAAAATCACCGGATACTCTTAAAACACTCAAATTATAGTATATTACTATTTGAGCTAAATTGCAAGTAAGATTTATTAATTTTGACAAATTCTATAATTCAAACTCACATTTTATCACTTTTCCTATTAATTTAAACATATCCTGTCCGATATCAAAAACCAAATCCTCGTATAAATCGGAATCATTTTCTGCTTTCAGAACAATTTTATTCTTATTCTTAATGTATGTCCTTATAAGAATTTCTTCTCTTCCTTTTGCAGCTACAACGACTATATCATCGTTCCTTACAGGGGAATCTCTTCTTACAATAACTACATCGCCGGACAAAATTCTTCTGTTAACCATAGAATTGTCCTTGATTTTTAATCCAAAATATTCATATCCTCTCAGCTTGTCACGATCAATAAAAACACTGCCAATGATTTTTTCATATTCAACAAAAGGATTTTTAGGATCAAGCGAGTCTACAACATAAACCATACGGGCACGTTCAGCTATGTCAAGGTGTGTCCTTCCAAGCAGACCGTCAATTGTTGTATCAAACACCTTTGCCAGTGCACTAATAATCCTTTCAGAAGGTGCGGTAATATAACCCGTTTCTATATTTATTATTGTCGTACTGCCTACCTCTATTCTTTCGGCAAGCTGCTTTACAGTAAGCCCTGTACGCTTTCTTAATAAAGCAATATTAACAGATAAAATTCCCATATAACACACCTCCTTAACAATTGACAGATACACCTTCAGTCTATTATACCATATCAAGCTTTTTATCTCAATGCTTTAAGTTAAAAAAGTGCTTCATTTATTCCTTCTGCGATAATTTTTGCCGCCTGGTCTGAAATAACATCCACATCGTTAGGAGTAACAACCATATTTTCATTGTTCTGGGAAAGGGCTATATTCATAAGCTCAGAATTATCCCGGAACAAGTCCGCCAAATCACTTATATTTTCCCGGTAATTTTCTTTAAGGTACTCAGTCAAAGTTTCAATAGCATCAACTGTCATGGTCGCGGCATCAACTACCATAGGAACACCAATAGCTATAACCGGAATTCCAAGTGTTTTTTCAGAAAGCTCGTTTCGGTTATTCCCTACACCGCTTCCCGGACTTATACCTGTATCAGATATTTGTACCGTTGTTCCAAGGCGATTTATTTTTCTTGATGCAAGTGCATCCACCGCAATAATCAGCGATGGCTTTACTCTATCAGCAACCCCCATAATAATTTCACTGGTTTCTATTCCTGTAAGTCCAAGCACCCCCGGAGCAATGGCACTTACAGCTCTTATATCGAAATCCAGACCGCTTCCCGATTCTTTAGTTATATGGCGTGTAACCATAAGCTTATTTACAGTTTTAGGGCCTATTGAGTCAGGTGTTATAAAACGGTTTCCGAGACCTGTTACAAGTACCGACCCATCCTGAGGAAGCTTTATAAGCTTTTTTAATTCGCTGCATACCGCCTTTGCCCCACGGTTACAAAGCTCTTCGTCCTCTGTCTGCATATTCTGAATTTCTATCGTTACGTAATTCCCTATAGGTTTTCCTATTTTAAGAGCACCTTCAGGCGTTGTAATTTTTACATGAGTAACTGTAATACCGTCACTGTCATGACTTTTACTTTCTACACCTGCAATTTCTTCTGCAAACATTTCACGGCATTCTATAACAAGGTCTGTACGAACATTCATAACTGACATCTCCTTTTTATATCCTACATATAAAAGAGGTTGTCCAGTAATATATATTTTTATTCTGTCTGAAATGCAGTTTACAGGTTTCTAATGTGTTTCACTGAAGTATTCACGTATTGCTTCCGCATTGCTTTTACTGATTCCCTTAACACAGGCTAACTCATCCACAGATGCAGATTTTATTTTGTTAATGCTTTTAAAATGCTTTAAAAGTGCAATTCGTTTATTTTTGCCGATACCCTCTATTTTTTCAAGTTCGCTTTCAATAGTATTTTTACGGTGAAGATGCCTATGATATTCAATTGCAAAACGGTGCACCTCATCCTGAATATTTGTCACAAGATGGAACACCGAGCTTACCGGATTAAGATAGACTTCTCCGTCCACACTTAAGAGTGCCCGCGTACGATGCTTATCATCCTTTACCATACCAAAAACAGGAATATCAACATTAATTTCTCTGAAAAGTTCCTTTATTGTATTTAGTTGACCTTTTCCACCGTCAAGAAGTATCAAATCCGGTAATTTCCGGAATTTACCGTCGCCTTCTCTTTCTTCGTGAGTAAAACGTCTTAAAAGTACTTCTCTCAATGATGCTGTATCATTTGCACCTTCAACAGTCTTGATTTTAAAACGGCGATATTCTTTTCTGGCACTTTTTCCGTTTTCAAACACGACCATTGATGCCACACTGTCTGCTCCCGATATATGTGATATATCATAAGATTCAATTCTGTCAGGAATAACTTCCAATCCAAGCGCAGATGCAAGCTCTACGACAGAGTCGTTCAAAAGCTTTTCTGCAATTTTTTTTGTTTTATAGTTTGCTATATTTTTAAGAGCATTATTATATGCCATATCAACGGTTTTCCTGTTATCGCCACGGACAGGCACTTTGATATATACCCTCTTCCCCTTTTTGTCTGTAAGGAATTTTTCCACATTTTCAATTTCATCAAAACCATGAGACAACAATACCGTTGCAGGCACAAAATTATCACGGCTGTAAAAGCGTGGCACAAACTCGGAAAGAAGCTCGCACGGTTCTGCATTTACCGCATCAGAAAGGTCAAAGCTATCACGACCGATAAGCCTTCCTCCACGGATATAAAAAACCTCCGCAGAAGAAAGGCCGTCTTCTGCAGCTGCGGCAATGACGTCTATATCGCCTATGCTGTCAGTTATAACCTTCTGTTCTTCACCAAGCTTTCTAACCGATGCTGCACGGTCACGAAGGATTGCCGCACGTTCAAATTCAAGATTTTCTGAAGCCTCCAGCATTTCTTTTTCAAGGCTTGCTATAACTTCATCATCTTTACCGTCAAGAAAGCTTATAATGCTTTTAAATATTTTTCTGTACTCTGACGCAGAAACACCACCCTGACAACGCGCACTGCAACGTCCCATAGAATAATAAATACAAGGTCTGTCCTTTTTTAAATCCCTGGGAAACTGTTTTTTACAATGCGGAAGCAAGAATATATCCTTTAAAAGCTCTATCGTTTCCTTTATTGAATATCCGCTTGGATAAGGTCCAAAATATTTTGCCCCGTCATTTTCAATTTTCCGTACAAAAAGCATACGGGGATATTCCTCGTTAGTGGTAATTTTAATATAGGGATAATGCTTGTCATCCTTCAAAAGGATGTTGTAACGCGGTTTGTTTTCCTTTATCAAATTAGATTCCAGAACAAGTGCTTCCATTTCACTGTCGCAGATAATATAATCAAGATCACAAATCTTTGATACCATAACCTGTGTCTTTACACTGTGATTTGCAGATTCCCGAAAATACTGTCTGACGCGGTTACGAAGCACCTTTGCTTTTCCTACATAGATTATCCTGCCCGAAGCATCTTTCATCATATACACTCCGGGGCTTTGAGGCAGCTTATTCAGTTTTTCAGAAATAATCTCATTCATACCTTCACCTATATAATAGAAAGTGGCTATAGCAAAATGAATAAATACTTATGCGGACCAGTTCGGGAACGTCCCGGAGAAATGGACTGCATATATATTCATTTCGCTACAGCCTCTTCTTTTTTACAGAAATTTCATAGCTATGTTCACATAAATTGCCAAGGATACAGCATCTATAATAGTTGTAATAAACGGACTTGCCATAACGGCAGGGTCAAAGCCTATCTTTGTTGCAAGCATAGGAAGAGTACATCCCACAACCTTTGCAACAGCAACCGTTACAAGAAGTGTAAGGGATATTACAAGGGCTACCGACAAGCCTACCTGGTCAAATAACACAAATTTAAAACAACTTACAATAGCAAGGGTAATACCACAAAGCAATGCAACACGGATTTCTTTCCATATTACACGAATCACATCACGAAGCTCAATCTCACCAATTGAAAGTCCACGGATGACTGTAACCGAGGCCTGACTACCTGCATTACCGCCTGTTGACATAAGCATAGGAATACTTGCAACAAGAGCAATATTCACAGCCAGTGCATTTTCATAATGAGTTATAATAAGCCCTGTAAATGTAGCCGAAAGCATCATTATAAGAAGCCACGGCACGCGACTAAGATACATTTTGAAAGCCGCTGTTTTAAGATAAGGCTTTTCAAGAGGTGTAATAGCCGCCATCTTTTCAATATCTTCTGTAGTTTCTTCCTGCAAAACGTCCATTACGTCATCGACAGTAACAATTCCTACAAGACGGTTTTCTTCGTCAACAACCGGCATTGCTGAAAGACCATATTTGTTGAAGTCAAGTGCTACCTCTTCCCTGTCCTGCGTAGTAAGAGCCGAGATAACCTCTTCTGTCATAAGCTCCTCCATTGTAGCGTTTTCTTCTGCAAGAAGAAGTGTTCTGATTGTTACAATACCAAGAAGCTTTCTGTTTTGCTGTGTTACATAACAAGTATTAATGGTTTCCTTATCTACACCCGTTCTCCTTATACGTTTAATAGCATCCTCCACCGTCATATCAGGTCGAAGGCTGACATACTCTGTCGTCATAATGCTGCCGGCACTGTCTTCAGGATACTTGAGTATATCGTTAATCATTTTTCTTTTTTCAGGACCTGCCTGCTTCAGAATACGCCTTACTACATTTGCAGGCATTTCCTCTACAAGGTCAGCAGCATCGTCCACATAAAGTTCATCAACGACTTCCTTAAGTTCGCTGTCGCTAAATCCCTGAATGAGCATTTTCTGCTGATCTTCTTCCATTTCTACAAAGGTATCCGCTGCAAGCTCCTTAGGTAAAAGCCTGAATAAAAGCGGCACAACCTCTTTTTCGCACTCCTCAAGTACTGCTGCAATATCAGCGGCATGCATAGTCTCAAACACGTCACGTACGGAAGCATACTTTTTTCCGTCAATAAGCAGCGTAAGCATCTGAGAAAGTGCGTTTTCGTTTACATTTTCTGCCATACTTTCACTTCCTTAAATTAAACTACGGAAGCAAGCTACGGCTTTATAATGTGGACAGAAAGTTTATCTGCGAAAAATGAACGCAGATAACTCCTGCCCGCACCCTCGGGCCGTACTTGCGCTACTATTTCCTCCTGCGTCCATTCTTCTCACCTCAGCTTTCTATACTATATAATATCCTTTTTTACGGTGTTTTGTCAACCTAAAATTATTTTTCCGAAAAAAGTCTTTTTATTTTTTCTTCTACACGTGTTTTTCTTTTATTTGTAGCCCTTTCGTCAACCAAATATTCACCGTCAATCTCAATTATAACGTCTCCCTCTTTTGCATTTTGCAAAAAAGATTTACTGATATTAACTGTACCGCCGGTTTCCTTTTCAAGAACTGCAAATTCCTCTTCAAATCTGTCAAGAATATATTTCACACATTTCACCTCAGCTGTTTGTATGTTCACTGAATGTTTCTGTGAATATATGGCTGCCGTCCTTCTTTTCTTCATCAGTATGATAATAAATATAATTATGCTTTTCAGGCTTTATAGCTGCAACAATAGCTTTAAGACCGGGGTTACATATTGCACCCGCAGGAAGTCCTTTATTCTGATAAGTATTATAAGGCGATTCAATTCTGAGGTCGGAATAAAGAACCTGCTCAACGTCATACATACCGTCTGTTATTGCGTAAACTACAGTTGCATCTATCTGTAAAATCATATCAATGTCAAGTCTGTTCTGAATAACACCTGATATTGTTGCCCTTTCACTGTCAAGCTTTGCTTCTCTTTCAACAAGCGAAGCCCGGATAATTGCTTCATTCATAGACATTCCTTCAGGAAGATGCCCCTTCACTGTGTCGTACTGCTTTTCAAACTCTCCAAGAAAGCGGTCAATAATATCGTGTGCTGTTGAATCTTCGTCAAATATATGAGTGCTTGGGAAAAGATATCCCTGAAGCTTATATTTCACATCAGGGTTGTCGGGGATATCTTTTATAAAGTCATAATCGAATTTTCCCTCTTCCACTTCTTTTAAAAATTCTTCCGCAGTTACAAGACCTGTTTCTTCACAAAGAACAGCAATTTTCTCGATACTGTAACCTTCAGGAACAGTAAGTTTTATACCTTCTTTTTTGAAAGTTGTATTTTTAAGTATCTCTATAACCTTACCTACACCCATGTGCTTATGAAGGTTAAATTCTCCATAATTAAGCTGATCTCTATAGGGCGAGGTTTTTATTTTAAGAAGAAATGACAATTTATATCTGATTACTCCGTTATCTTTAAGGATACGAGCCATATCCCTACCCGTAGCACCTTGGGGAATAGTTACAGTAACAGCGTCTCCGCCATCTGAATTTCCGGCATACTCCATAATAAAGGTACATCCAAAAAACAGTACTATTGCCGCTACTATCGCTAAAAAAGCAATTATAAATTTTTTCATAAAAACTCTCCTTTGTATAAAATGCTTAATCTTTCTTGTTTTTTCTGTTTTTGACAAATAAAAATCCGGACCTTCAAATGGCCCGGACTACTTCTATTCAAACAAGCTGTTAAAAACCTTCATCCGGATAGCAAGGGCGTTACTACCGCTATCACTGCTTGTAGCATAGGAATTGCCGTATGCTGCAGAATAATTTTTTGTAGTTAAAAGAGTACATCCCAGAGGATCGCCGTGACGACTTGCATAACGGGCAATCATATCTTCTGCATTTTCAGCCAGAACTGCACCCTCCGGATGTCCTCCAAGAGGAAACGATTCTGAATAATATGCAATTCCGTCTTTCAGTCTGTAGATAATAAATGCATGTCCGGCACCCGGATATGATGCTGAATAACCGGACTGAATGGGAAAACTTATTACAATATTACTAAGGTCATTTCCGTATTTTTCAGCAAGATTTGAAAGACAGTTTCTGCCCGGTTCACGATACACATAGTACCCGCCGCTTGTTTTGTCCATATTTTCAAAATTACCGTACCAATGATTTCCATTACCGGTAAGCGGGCACCTGCCATCAAATATATTCATTGCAGTAAGCTGATAATGAACATACGACCCACAATAACCCTGAAAGCTGCGACCGAAAGCCGCACGTGCTTCACTGTATATCCCTGCCCCGTAGTCCTGAAGCTCCTGCGGAACGGGAAGATTATATGCGTAAGCAGAATTTGATAAAACCAAAGCTACACATAATAACAAAACAATCTTTTTAAATTTTTTTAAAATCATGCAATCTCTCCAAATAATAGATTAGCTACACAAGCTTTTTCTATTCTATCATTTCTTTGTAACAATTGCAAGCTTTTTGTAATATTTTTTTAACATTTTATTTTGTAAAATGATTTTCAAACCATTTAATCATTTCATCATATACAGGAATCTCGCAGGAAAGCCTTTCTCTCAAAGCATATATTTCAGAAACAAGCTTTTTGCTATCCTCTATAGGCTGCTCTATAAAAATCTTATTATGTTTTGTTGCAGTATGTTTTTGCTTATCAAGAAGAAGTTCCTCATAAAGCTTTTCCCCGGGACGAAGACCCGAAAATTCTATTTTTATGTCCACACCCGGTACATATCCGCTTAACTCAATAAGATTCTTTGCGAGATCCACTATTTTCACAGGCTCTCCCATATCAAGGATAAATATTTCTCCTCCATCTGCCAGAGCACCTGCCTGCATAACTAATTGTGCAGCTTCAGGAATTGTCATAAAGAATCTATTTATTTCAGGATGCGTAACAGTTATCGGTCCACCTTCTTTAATCTGTTTCTTAAACAGAGGAATAACGCTTCCGTTGCTTCCCAAAACATTACCGAATCTTACCGCCGCATAAACTGTCTTACCACCGTTATTTCGTTGACTAAGTGCAAACTGCTGAACAACCATTTCTGCAATTCGCTTACTGGTTCCCATAATATTTGTAGGATTAACTGCTTTATCAGTAGAGATAAGTACAAATCTTTCAGTTTCAAATTTACGGCAAGCTTTTGCCACATTATATGTACCGTAGACATTATTTTTAATGGCTTCATTAGGGCTATCCTCCATAAGAGGGACATGCTTATGTGCAGCTGCATGAAACACCACTTTTGGCTTGAATTTTGAAAAAACTTCTTCTAGTCTTGCACGGTCACGCACAGAACCTATAAGAACTTCAAGTCTCAGTTCCGGATACTTTTTCCTTAATTCCATCTGAAGTTCATAGGCATTATTTTCGTAAATATCAAATATTATGAGCCTTTTAGGATTAAATGTTGCTATCTGGCGGCAAAGCTCGCTACCAATACTTCCGCCGCCGCCTGTTACCATTACAACTTTACCTTCTATATAGTCGAAAACATCTTTCCCATCTATTATTTCCTCGGTTCTTCCTAAAAGCTCCTGAGGAGTAACAGCCCTTATCTGACTTATATTTGCTTTTCCGCTTGCAAGCTCAAAAAGAGAGGGAACCGTCGATACCTTAACTCCCGCATCACGGCATATCCTTACAATTTCATCGTATTCCTTTTTCTCTCCGGAAGGAATCGCTATTACAATTTCCTGTATTTTGTATTCTTTAGCAGCAGAAATTATTTTTTCACGGCCGCCTACCACAGGCACTTCGCTTATTATCATTCCGTGTTTATGAGTATTATCATCAATTGCAACAACAGGATACATGGTAGTATCACGGCGCATACTTCTTATGAGTGCGGAACCGGTATCGCCTGCACCTATAATCATAACACGTGTCTTTTTTGCATTTCTCTTGACATTTCTGCGGTGACTTGCGTGGTTTCTTAAAAGTCTTCCAAAAAATCTCTCTACTGTAAATCCACATATACAAACAAGTGCAACGATTATGTAGTTTGATAAATCAAACTTTTCAACTTTTCCAAACACAAGCAGTCTTGATAAAATGTAGGAAATTACAGTTGCTCCCATAATACCGAAATACATAACAGAGTACTCTTTAAACTCTGCATATCTCCATGATGTAGCATAACAGCCGGAAAGGCCAAGAACTGCACACATAGAAAGAGCTATAATGATAATTTCCCTGTACCTGCTAAGATAAAAAGGGATGACGTCAACACGATATGTCCCGGCCCTGAGAGCCGCTGAAATCCACGATGCAACTATGACAATTATGATGTCACATAATACCATAAATGCAACACGGTTTACATTATTAACTTTTAAAGTTGAAGAATACCGTTTTTTAAACACATTTCCACATCCTTTTCTGCATATGTAATTGCAGGCAATCTATCAGTGCACCGAAGCTATTTTTTCTTCTTCCTCTTTTTCAAGTTCGCGATAAGCTACTTTTCCAACTAAAGTTTTTGGAAGATTATCACGGTACTCATATTCAGACGGAAGTGCATATTTTGCAATATTTTTTTCGCAATGTGCACGTATAGAATCCTTTATCTCCTCCGTAGGGGAAAAGCCCGGTTTTAAGACAATAAATGCCTTCACCCGCTGCATTTTATAATCATCTTTTACCCCAATTACAGTGCTGAACATAACAGCTTCATGAGAATCAATAATATTCTCTATCTGTGACGGATATACATTATACCCGCTTGTAACAATCATACGCTTAAGACGCTGCGTAAAGTAAATAAATCCGTCTTCGTCCATATATCCCAGATCTCCTGTATGAAGATATATTTTTCCGTCTTCGTGCATTCTCAGAGTCTGGCTTGTTTCTTTGGGATTATTTATATATCCCTGCATAAGTGTAGGTCCTGCAATACAAATTTCACCCATTTGATTAACAGGCGCTTCCTCGTTTGTATTCGGAATAACAATCTTGTAAAAAGTATCAGGAAAAGGTATTCCTATACTACCTTCACGATAATATTCCGCAGGTGTAAGACAGCTTGCCGTTACACATTCAGTCGTACCGTAACCTTCCCTTACCTGAATAGTTGCACCACGTTCTTTAAGAAATGCATCTATTTTCTTTTTAAGTTCAATTGATAAAGAGTCTCCTCCACTGAAAAGTCCCTTGAGGCACGAAAGGTCTGCTTCTTTCATTTTTTCATTACGCATCATTGCCTCAAAAAGAGTAGGAACACCTGCCATATAGTTTGGCTTGTACTTTTTGAAAAGAGACGGAAATTCTTCTACTTTGAGCCTTGGCACAAGAACACATCTTGCACCGAAGCAAAGCATTGTATGTATGCCTATTCCAAGACCAAATCCGTGAAAAACCGGCATTACAGAAAGCATAGTTCCCCCGGGGAAAAGGCACTGACCAGCCGCCTCCGTCTGCATAGCAAGTGCGTTAAAATTAAGATTTGAAAGAAGGATTCCCTTAGATGTCCCCGTAGTTCCGCCACTAAAAAGTATAGCTGCTGAATCATCACCCGACAGCTTTGTTTCAGAAATTTCTTTTTGTTTTTTAAGAAATTCAGTCCAACCCAACACCCAAGGTTCATTCACAACCTTTGGTTCTTTCCCGGCAAACTTGTAAAGAAATCCCTTGACAGAGGGAAGAGCCTCCTCTATCTTTGCAACAATCAGTTTTTCTATAGGGGACTTTCCTTTTATAGCTTTAAATTTATCGTAAAACTGACTAAGGGTAATTGCAAGCCTGCTTTTGCTTTCATTCAGGAAAAATAAAATTTCATTTTCCGCAGAAAGCGGATGAACCATACTCGCAACTGCACCGATTTTATTAAGGGCGTAAAACATTACAACTGCCTGAGGAACATTCGGAAGGCATATTGTAACAGTATCTCCTTTGCTTATCCCCAGAAAGCTGAGTGCTTTTGCACATATGCTGATTTCTTCCATGAATTCGGAATATTTAACTGCCTTTCCCATAAAGTCATAAGCTATATAATTGGGATATTTTTCTGCCGTTCTTCTAACCATCTCGTACATGGAAATATCCGGATAGTCAAGAGAACGTGGTGTGTTTCCGTAGTATTTAAACCATTTTGCTTCAGAACTCAAAATCAATTTCCTCCCCTAATGTTTTATCAAGTAACTGCGGATTTTTAAAAAGGTGTTTTATAAGCTTAAGCGAACGTGCAAAATAAAATCCGTCTGCAATACGTTCATCCAAAGTTACACCTATACTCATCATATCACGAACCTCCGGTTCGCCGTTTTCATTAAATACCGTTTCCTTATGTGCTTCACCAATGGTAATAACTATACCGTTTGTGCCAAAGTCATTCAGATGGTGATATACTGCATCACATTTAATACTGCCGAGATTTGAGAGAAGCACACTGCAATAATTAGTGTCCACGCTGCTGAAAGCCTTCGGCATAAGACCGTGGGAATCCACAAAACGCAAAAATGCCATAAACAGGTACATAACAGGCTTCGGAAGCTTTTTTACGATGTTCAGCATATCGTCCACGCTTTGCCCCTTTTCCTCCCGTTTTGCTTCTTTAATCTGGGGAGAAAGCCGGTCTGTTATTGCAGTAAGATTTTCACTGTCCTTTGGTTTATATATTACCAAAGATTCCTCCGCGTGATCGGAAAATTTCTTTTTAATAGTAAATCCCATTGAAATATCTTTACGCATATAATAATGCTTTCCTGAAATATAGCGATTAAGAAGCGGACGCATTTTTACAGTTCTGGCAACAGCTGCAATCACACAATGAAAAATTGTTACCTTTCTTTCGCCTGACGCATTTTTTTCCTTTATGTAACGAAGAAGCTCCGTTACGTCAATTTTTTCATTTATATAAACTTCTGCCTGAGTTCTTTTTGGCATCAGGTACGCCATATAAAAATGAACACCGTCTATATCGCGTATGCGATACCCGTCATATCTGTCTCCCCATTTTTTCATAAAAACACTCTCCTATTTTTATGTTTCAGAAACTTCTACATATTCTTCTTAACTTTAACATACTTTTCCAAAATAATCAACTGTTAATTTTATCCGTTTTTTATTTATTACTTGCAATTTATTGTATTTTACAGTATAATGAAACAAAACACATAAGGAGTTGTTATATTTTATGAGACGTATACTTATTTTACTTATGGCTATGTCAATAATTTTTATGACAGGCTGCGGAAAGAAAACAGAAGTAGATAACAATCAGGAAAATGCCGACACAAAAACTGAAGCTGTTGACAAAAAAGCACCTGCCAAGGACGAAAAACCTGCCGATACCAAGGCTCCGGCTAAAGACGAAAAACCTGCCGATACCAAGGCTCCGGCTAAAGACGAAAAATCTGCCGATACCAAGGCTCCGGCTGAAGACGAAAAACCTGCCGATACCAATTCCGAATCTTCCGATTCCTCTCAGCCCTCAGTTGGAGGAACTGACCTTGAAAGTGCAATAGACGAATTCAACAGCACCGATGATCCAAAAAGAAGAGAAGAACTCCGGGAGGAACTGGAGGACTTCTTCGCTATGTTCGAAGGCGAAACAGTAACAGTTGAATAATAAAGTTCTATAATGTGTATTAGGATACCAAATCAATAAAGTCTTACAAAAAATAGTAGAGCATATTGAAAATTTCTTGTAAAAAGGAAAAATCAATATGCTCTATTCTTATAGTACAAACATTACCAGAAGGGAAACCTTGTTGCCTTTCTGATAAAAGCAATTTAATGTTGTCTTTTTGCGTTCAGGGCGATTTTATCATTCCGTTCGGAACATATTATTAATCTCATTAACAGTTTTTCTTGCAAAGATGTCTCCGCCCTCGTGTCCTACATTGCCGCTTGAAATATATGCACTGTAGTGACTACCCTTTTCTGCCTTTTCTGTGGGAAGGTATCCGCCACTGCCACAGCAAAGCTGAATAATAAAGGTCTGACTTGCATTGCTTCTTGCCTTTATGTAGTTACCGAAGTCAAGGAAAAGTTCAAAGGGATTTGTTGAAAACGCTACGTCACCAAAACGTACAATATGTGTTTCAATAGGATAAATTTCCTGCATCTGCTGACGGCGGTAACGTGCAATAGTGCCCGAGTAAATGTGCATCTTTGCATTATCCTCAAAGTCGAACTTTTCTTTATTTTTGTTCTTTTCTATGTAGTATTCAATCTCTCTTACAGCTTTATCATAATCTTCTTTGGTCGCCTTGCGAAGCGGAAGGTCAAGGTCTATTACTTTATGACATAGAACTGCTTCCGACTTCAGGCCTGTGATTTCTTCAAACACAGAAATTATCTCATTGGCGATTCTCTTTCCTGCTTTGTTGCATCCACTGACATCATACATAGAGGGGTCTGCTTTTCTGTCAACCGGATTGGGGCGTTTTACATTGGGGTCGTCAATAGGTGTTTCGGGGTCAACCCATCTTACAAGATCACGTGGGCACTGGTCTCCACCTGCTCCACAAAGGCCGAGAAGGAATACATCCTCACCAAGCTTTTCACGGATAATTGCCTTTGCCCTTCCCCAGTAGTCTGCGGAGATAAAGCTTCTCTGCTCAAGAATCTGTGCAGGACAGGCAATATTTGCAACAACGCCTGTAAGCTTCTTGTTTTTATCAAATGTATAGATAAGCTCAATACCCGAGTCGTTTCCACCTTCAAGTGCTACAAAATCGCCTCTTCTTGTGTCGCCCCACATTTCAGCACTTCCGTCAAGATATGTAACTCTGCGGCACATACCAACTGCCGCTCTTCCGAATTCGTTAGTGTAAAGTGCTTCCGCACGGTTTTCCCAGGCATTTTTCGCAGCAAGGGCAATTTTATCGGTTACAAGCTCATTACCCTCATCTATGGTAAGAACTGTGTCATCTGCTTCAACAAGCTTTGTGTAATTCTTCCCTTCCGGCAAAAACTCATTAAGCACCGACACCGCTGTATCAAACCCTGTCTTTTTTGCCGTCGGGTCTGAAAGCCTGAGTGACGTATGTGTATGTGTTGCCCCTACGATAAGCTTACGTGGGTCAACCCCGGGACAGATTTTTTTAAACTTTTCACGTGCAATATTTATAAGACCAAGGGGCAGGCTTACAACGTCAGCAGACGCAATTATCATCATATCCCCATCTGATTCAACTGCCATAGCAGTTACACTGATTTCAGATTCAACATATTCTGAAATTCTTTCAAAGAACTGACCTGCAAGGTCAACCTTTTTTGAAGGTACAAGGCTTTCTTCAGCCCAACCGATTAATAAACTCATTTTAAATATTCCTTTCTTTTACTCAAGTATAATTCAGGCTAAGGGATAGGAAAAAATGTTCAGAATTGACAAACTGAACCGAAGGGTTACCCTACATAACGGGTCCCGTTCAGAGTGGTAGCGTAAGCGTGCTCTGAATGGGAGAGGAGCAACAAAGCGACAACGTCGATATTTGCAAAGCAAATACGACAATAGCGCCCGTTGCGACGAAGAGGTGAAGTTTGTCGATAACAAAAGGCTTAAATTCTGAAATTTGCTCTGCAAATTTCTACTTTAAAAAAGGAAAGTGCTATTGTAATATTTCTTAATTGAGGGCAATATTTATAACTTATCCTTGCCTTTTGTGCTCTGGGCATTTTTAACATCCCGCATTATTTTATAACTTCAATTCCGAGTATATAACACAAATCTTCAATAAGCTCTGTATTATCGCCATAAGAAATGATATAGTGCTGACACATTACGTTTTCTGCAAATGCGGGAACGTCATCGAGTTCAATCTTAAGACCGGGTAGCTGAGGTGCCGGCTGTGTCCATCCTGCCTCTTCCCAAGCGGGAGGAGTAACACCGTTACCCTTTACAAGGTGCATATAATATTCTCCGTCAATGCATGTAAGACGGCACATTGTAAGCTCGCCCGTCTTAACCTTACTTACGTTAAGAATACCCTCTGAAAGCTCACCGAATGCTGCAGGCATAACTGTCACATCACCGTCTACAATTTCAGCCGGAACATAGTCGGGAACACCTGCAAGCACACTGTCTGTAAAGAACTCATAGAATTCAAGATATGCCGCACACTGACCTGTGAGGTATTTAACCATAAGCTGCGTAATGTTACCGAGGCAGTCATTTTCGGGGATTGTGCAAAGCTTTGCTTCATCGGAAAGAAGCATAAAGATAGGTGCAGGAGGGAATCCGAGAAGCTTTTTCATACCGTCAACGTCCTTAAGAGAAATTGCATCGTAGCCTCTTTCGTCGCAGATTGCCTTAACCGCAAGGTAGTAGCCTGCAGCTTTCTGAAGGCCTTCTCTTTTTGCGTCCTTAAGGAAATGCCACTTGGAGATAGCCTTGTCAATTACTTCCTGCTTCTCGGCATCAGTAATGCGCTGATATCTCTGCTCCATTTCAAGCATTTCAAATGTTTCAATTTCGCTACCCACAACTCTCTTAAGAGAGGGGCCGTCAGCCTGTGTACCGTAAAGGTTCATATCACGGTAGCCTGCCATACCTGCCTTTGCGTGGCGGAGCTTTTTAGCAGTCTCTGCCGCCTTACAGAAGGCAGCCACCTTCTTTGTATTTGAAGGAAGACCGATAATATCGTATATGTAGCGGAATGTATATCCAAGGTCATAGAATGTCTTTCTGATTGCAGTTGTACCTGCCTGGTCTGCAGTTGTAACAATTCTGCCGTCATTCTCTATCCATCCGCAAAGTCCCCAGAGAACCATAGGCTTTTCACGGAAATGCTCTGTAACTTTTACAACTGCGTGAGTGGGAATCCAGCCTGCAATGCAAACTACAAGGCTGTCAAAATCCTGTCCCTTGAGTGCTTCTATCGCCTTGTTTACATCATTTTCTTCATAATCGTCTGTTATAGGGAAAACCTTTATAAGGTCAAGTCCCTCTTTCTCAAGTGCCGCTGCCGCATCGCTGCACTTTTTAATGATAATATCTATGGGAGTATTAACTTCACCAAATCCTACAAAAGCTGTTTTTGCCATAAAAATCATCCTTTCAGAATATTTTGCTTTCATTTTACTACACTTTTTTAAACTTTTCAATATTTTGGCTATCGAAAGTCTTTCGAAATTAAATTTTTTCGGTTTTTAGACAAGATTTCACCCTTATTCGTGTTGACAGAGCTGTTTTTTAATGATATTATTTAGTAGTAATATACTGTCCGTACTTTCGGACAAAAACATTGGAGGTTTTTTAAATGAACAATCTAAAAGCCGGTTTTGGCAGAGTAAATATAACCCCTCCTATGGGCATTCCGATCCGCGGCTATTTCAAGCCTCGTTTTGCCGATGGAGTTCTTGATGAGCTTGAGATTAACGCTCTTGCACTTCAGGCAGGGGATACAAAGACACTTCTTATCACAGTTGACCACTGCGGTATTGAGCAGAATCTTTGTAACGACTACATAAAGGCTATCAGTGATGCTACAGGTGTTCCTGCGGAAAACATTATTGTTTCTGCAACACATACTCACACTGCTCCCGCACTTGAAAGAGTGACAGAAAACGAGCTTGTTCGCGAATACACAACATTCGTTGGTCACAAGATTGTTAATGCGGCACAGTTCGCCCTTGACGACCTTAAGGACGCAAAGATGGGTTACGGCATGGGTACTGCTCCCAATGTTGCATTTGTCCGCCGCTATGTAATGCGTGACGGCAGCATCAAGACTAACCCCGGTGTTAACAACCCCGATATTGTTCGTCCTATTGGTGACACTGATGAAAGCGTTAATGTAATGCGTTTTGACCGCGAGGGTGCTGAGTCTATCGTATATGTAAACTTTGCAAACCACCCAGACGTTGTTGGCGGTTGTAAGATTTCTGCGGACTGGCCGGGACTTCTCCGCGGTACTGTTGAAAAGATTCTTGACAATACAAAGTGTATTTTCTTCAACGGTGCACAGGGCGATGTAAACCACGTTAACGTTCATCCCACAGGCGGCTATCTTAACGATATGTTTATGGACTTTGACGACGTATCAAGAGGTTACGCACACGCTAAATATATTGCAAGAGTTGTTACGGGCGGCGTACTTCAGGCTTATGACAAGGTTGAGTATGTTGATGTTGACAGCCTTGTATCAAAACAGATTATTATTAACGTTCCCTCAAACAGACCCGATCCCAAGGATATGCCTGAGGCACACCGTATAAATGACCTTCACAATGCAGGCAAGGACAGTGAGCTTCCCTATGAAGGTATGATGCTTACAACTGTTGTTGCAGAGGCAGGCAGAATGGTAAGACTTGAAAACGGTCCCGATGCATTTGATATGCGTCTTTCAGCACTTAAGATTGGTCCTGTTGCAATCATCGGCATCCCCGGGGAGCCTTTCACGGGTATCGGTGTAGGTCTTAAGGCTACAGAAGGCTTCGGCATGGTTCTTCCCTGTTGTCTTTCAAACGGTAGTGAGGGTTACTTCCCCATGCAGGACTCTTATGACGAGGGTGGTTATGAGGCAAGAAGCTCCCGCTTCAAAGCAGGCGTTGCCGAATTTATCATTAAGGAAGGAAAAGAGCTTCTTACAAGCTTGAAATAAGACTATGCTTGCTGTAAAAAATGCAATTCTTGTTATGGCTGATCACTATATTCCCGATGCCGTAATCCTTATGGAGGACGGAAAAATAGTTGACTTCGGCAAAAAATTACCTATCCCCGAAGGTTGTGAGGTTATTGATGCAGAGGGTCTTTACGTTGGCCCCGGTCTTATTGATATTCACACTCACGCTGACGGTGAAACATATTTTCACGAAGACCCCGTTAAGTGTTCAAGAACACTTCTTAAGCACGGTGTTACTTCAGTTCTTCCGGCACTGTTCTACAGTATGAATAAGGAAGAGCATCTTGAAACATTCAAGAAATACCGTGAAGCCATTGCAAACGGTGAATGCCGTAACCTTATGGGTGTTTACATGGAAGGACCTTACCTTAACCCCGATTTTGGTTGCGATAAGGAAAAGAACGTGTGGAAGGATGCCATCGTTGAAAAGGACTATGCCGAGATTGTTGAAGCTGCAAAAGGCTTTGCAAAGGTTTGGTGCGTGGCTCCCGAAAGAGAGGGAATTGAAGATTTCGTTAAGTATGTAAAGCGTGAAATTCCCGAGATTGTGTTCTCGGTAGCTCATTCAGAAGCTACTCCTGCACAGATTGAGGCACTTATGCCCTACGGTCTGAAGCTTGGAACACATCACACAAATGCGACAGGCACTCTTGAAAATTATCCGGAAGTACGTGGCGTATGTGTTGATGAAACCGTAAACTACAACCAGGATATTTACGCAGAAATTATCTGCGACTCAATGGGTGTTCACGTTCATCCCTACAATATCAGACTTATAAAGAAAATCAAGGGACAGGATAAAATCATTCTGATTGCCGATGCGTTTGTTGCAGACGGTCCTCCGATTCCCGGTCTTGAAGAAGCACACGACATTAACTTCGACTGGGGTGGAGACATTGCAGGAAGCAAGCTCACCCTTGATGTAGCGTGCCACAATATGATGGTACATACAGGCGGTTCAGTATGTGATGTATTTAAGTATGCATCTACTAACCCCTCAAAGCTTCTTTCACTTACAGACAGAGGCTTAATCGCAAAAGGCAGACGTGCCGACCTTATATTCGTTGACCATCAGTTTGATGTTAAACACGTTATTCTTGGCGGTGAACAGTTGAGTTGAAGAAGCGTGCCGCTTCACCCATTTCGCGTCCCGACTGAATAAAAAAAGGACGAAGCGCCTCGCGATAGAATACTCAATTTTCTATATGGTAAAAAATTTAATTAATTTAAAATAAAAATTAAAGGAGAAGAAAAAAATGAGTTTTATTACAGATCCCGCAACAAAATTTGATTTCCAGCCTCATGAGTTTGTTCCTTTCAAGGACAAGAAGGTTTGTGAATACGTTCGTAGCCTTAGCGGCAAGGACCTTGAAAAGAGAGAAGATTGGTGGCATCCAGAATTTAACGTAAAAGTTATGATGAACCCCCATCCCGTTCTCATCGCTACACTTTTTGAACGTCTCAGAGCAGCTTCAGAAGCAGGTAAGAGCTTTACTATGATTCTCGGTAACCCCGAGCCTGATACATATATCCCTCTTGCACAGCTTATCAACTACTTCGGTGTTGACTGTAGCAAGGTTCACCTTGTAGCAGAAGATGAATGGGCTGACGAAAACGGTAACATCGCTCCTATCACATACGAAGCAGGCTTTGCACATTCTATGATTAAGTACCTTTACGGTCAGATTGATGAAAAGCTCCGTATGCCTATGGAAAATGTTCACTTCCCCACAAACGCAAACATCAAGGATTACTCCAAGATTATTGATGACATCACAGAGGGTACAGGTGCTGATATCGCATCTACATCTCCCGGATGGGCAGGTCATATGGCATTTGTTGATCCTATTCCTGAATTCATCGGCAGCGGCGACATCGAAGAATGGCTCAACCAGCCCGCACAGATTGTTAAGCTTCATCCCATGACAATTATGCAGAACTCACTTAACGGTACATTCGGTCAGTCAGGTGATATCGCTAACGTTCCTCCCTGTGCTGCAACTATCGGACCTCTCGATGTAATGCGTGCTAAGGAAAGAATCGAAGTTCATGCACTTGCAACTTGCGGTACATTCTCTTCATGGCAGAGAATGACAAGCCGTCTTTGCACACACGGTCCTATCACACCTTATCTTCCTTCTTCAATGCTTCAGACAAAGAAGACTCAGGTTTACATAAGCGAAGAACTCGCTGCTCCCTTTGAGTGTTGGGAAAAGGTTGGTTATTAATTTAACCGTTTCAAATTGAACTAAGCTGCCCCCTTAATTCAGATGCTTGAAATATTTAAGATTACAAGCCTGCCTTAAGGGGGTTTTTGCTACCGTTTTACTCTTATTTTTCGCAATAACAGTTGACTATTTGGTATTTTTTATATATAATAGTAACGTTATTGAAGTTTTGCAATGGGAGGAAGTGATGGTATGGCTCTTAAACGTGTCTGTGCATTTTTTGTGTCGGCTTTTATTTTATTATCTGCCGCAGCTTACAGCACGCCATGCAGTACAGTTACACAGAATGTGCCATCTGACAATAGTAGTCTTCCCCTTTCTCTTGCAAGTCCTGCCGGTAACAAAATGTACTTTCTGCCTTCCCGCAATGAAGTACTGAGTGCTGACCCTGTGAAAAAAGGATTTATACTGCCGAAAGTTACATCCGGCAGTATTACGCAGGCGGTTTCCTTGTTCACTGTGGATTTTTCAGCATCCGGATTCCCCGGGGAAACTTGCTTTACAGAAAGTATTACACCCAGGGCACCGTAAAGCGGCAGTAAAAATTTTTAATAACTTTTTAAATTTTAAGGAGGAACAGTTAAATGAGAGCAAAAAACGTTATTTCATTTTTGCTGGTTGTTGCACTGATTGGCTTATTCACCTGGATTGCAGCAGATGACGTTAAAATCGGCAACATCCATATTCCCAGCACCTTCGGTAAAGAAGGTATTAAACAGGGTCTTGACCTTGTAGGCGGTTCTATCATCGTATTTGAACCTGATGTAAAGGACGATGTAAAGGTTACAGCTAAAGAAATGGACGTAGCCGAAGGAATTATCCGTGCACGTCTTGATGCAAAAGGCTACAGCGAAGCAACTATTTCACGTCAGGGTGAAACAGGTCTTCGTGTTGAAATCCCCAACATAGACGATCCCCAGGCAGCTGTTGATATGATTGGTGCTACTGCAAAGCTTGAATTCCTTGATGCAGACGGCAAGGTTATAATGGACGGTTCAAAGGACAACATTTCAGGTGCTGAAAGCATGTACGGTCAGACAACTGAATACGGCGAAAATCAGTACTATGTACAGCTTTCCTTCACAAAGGAAGGTCAGAAGAAGTTCAAGGATGCTACACAGGCAGCTGTTAACGCTGGCGGTGATAAGCAGATTATCAGCATCGCACTTGATGGTGCAATCCAGATGTCACCCCACGTAAACGAAGTTATTGACAGCGAAAGCTGTATCATCACAGGTAACTATGATGCACAGTCTTCACAGGATGTTGCTGAGCTTATCAATTCAGGTCAGCTTCCCTTCTCACTTAAGGACACAGAAGTAAGAAGCGTTGGACCGACTCTCGGTTCTCAGGCACTTAAGACTTCTCTTACTGCAGCACTTATCGGTATTCTTCTTGTTATGCTGTTTATGCTTGTTGTATACAGACTTCCCGGTCTTGTTGCAAACGTTTCACTTGTAGCTTATATTACACTTGTTACACTTATAATGGCAGGCTTCTTCTTCACAGATTTCCGCGTAACTCTTACACTTCCCGGTATTGCCGGTGTAATTCTTTCAATCGGTATGGCTGTTGACGCAGACGTTGTTATCTTCGAAAGAATTAAGGACGAGCTTCGTAGCGGTAAGAGCGTAGGTGCTGCTGTAAATGCAGGCTTTAAGAGAGCTATTACCGCCGTTATCGACTCTAACATCACAACTGTTATTGCATCTGTTGTACTTTATATTTTCGGTACAGGTACAATCAAGAGCTTTGCAATGACACTCTTCATCGGTATTGTTGTCAGCATGCTTACTGCTGTAACACTGACAAAATTCCTTCTTACAAGAATTGTTGGTTTCGGTGTTAAAAATTCCTGGCTTTACGGATTATCAAAGAATAAGAAAGGAGCAGATGCAGAATGAGTACTCCTACAGCTAAAAGAAAAATATTTTTCACAATCTCAGCAGTTCTTATTGCTTTGAGTATTATTCTTCTCTTTGCAAGAGGACTTAACCTCGGTATCGACTTTAAAGGCGGTACAACATTCCAGTTTGACCTTAATAAAACAAAATATTCTGCTCAGGTAGAAAACGAAATAGAAAGCATCGTTAAAGAACAGACTGGTTCAAAAGATATTGTCGTTCAGAAAATCGGTGAAAACGAAGTTTCTATTAAGACAATCGAGCTTTCAA
Organism: Clostridia bacterium; assembly: GCA_045544395.1. Taxonomy (GTDB): domain Bacteria; phylum Bacillota; class Clostridia; order UMGS1883; family UMGS1883; genus UMGS1883. Next base: position 23,150 of record JAZPYX010000095.1, on the reverse strand, counting down.
ACGAAAAGAGTGATGCTCTTAAAGAAGCTATTATGACAAAATACAATCTTGAGGACAAGCACGTTCTTTCAATCGAGAAGGTTTCCGGTACTGTAAGCGGACGTCTTATCGGGGATTCACTTAAAGCAGTACTTCTTGCAATCATCCTTATGCTTATCTATATCTGGATTCGTTTCGACTTCCAGTCAGGTACAAGTGCAGTAATTGCTCTTGCACATGACGTTATCATTATGCTTGGTTTCTATGCTGCATTTGGCTTCACAGTTAACACAAGCTTTATTGCAGCAATCCTCACAATTGTAGGTTATTCAATCAACGCTACAATCGTTGTGTTTGACCGCGTTCGTGAAAACAACCGTATGATGAGAAAGGCAACTCCTGACGAAGCTGCTGACAAAGCAATCAGGGATTCTTACTTCCGTGCTATCAACTCTTCACTCACAACACTTTTCACAATCGGTGTTCTTTACATCATGGGTGTTGATTCAATCAAAGAGTTTGCACTTCCCATCATTGTCGGCATTGTTGCAGGTACCTATTCTTCACTTTTCATCGCAGGTCCTTTCTGGGCTTGGTGGAAAAACCTTGGTATGGCAAATGCAAAAAAACCTGCTAATAAAAAATAATATCTGACATAAAAAACTTAATCATTGAATAAAATATGACTGTAGAATTATCTGCAGTCATATTTTTTTGTTATATAGAAATTTGCGTATTTTATTGCGGGCAGAATTTGTCGGGTTTAATCCGTAAATTCCGTGAAGAGTCACACTTCTTTTGTACAAAATGCGACTGCCTCTTGGAGTAGGAAATGAAAAAGATTTGTTTTTTTATTATGATTGCCATGTTTTTTTCAAGCTGTCAGAAAACAGCCGTAACCTCAGAAACCGTCAATTACCCCAACAAATGTATTGGCTGGGGATTCAGGCGGACTGAAAACGGTCCGGAATTTACATCCGAGCAAATAAGTCAGATGAAAGAATTCGATTGTATATATAAAGAAAACACGTCTGAAAAGACACTGTATCTTACATTTGACGAAGGCTATGAAAATGGTTATACCTCTATTATTCTCGATGCTTTGCGGGAAAAGGGCGTAAAAGCAGCCTTTTTTGTTACTGCCCCTTACGTAAAGGAAAATCCTGACCTGATAAAAAGAATGGCTGATGAAGGACATATAATCGGAAACCACACTGTTAATCATCCGTCTGTTCCTTCAGTTACAAATCCCGACGACCTCACAGCGGAGCTTATAGAGCTTGACAGACTTATTTACGGAATATGCGGCACACATACAAAGTTTTTCCGCCCACCTAAAGGAGAATACAGTATGCGTACTCTTTATCTTACAAAATCTATGGGATACACTAATGTGTTCTGGTCTGACGCCTACGTAGACTGGAATAATAACACAAGTGCACAGGAAGCACACGACACAGTTACAAAAAGATTACATCCGGGAGAAGTGCTTCTTCTCCACGCTGTATCAAAGGGCAACGCTGAAGCCCTAAAAGATATTATTGACACTGCCCACCGCGGGGGGTATACATTTAAAAGCCTTGATGAATACACTTTCTGAAATTTTTTAGAATACAAAGGTTTCAGATTTTATCGTTTTGCTATGGAGGATATTTATGACACTACTGAAAAAAGGGTTATACTGCATTTTTGCACTGACACTGTCTTTAGGCATACTTTATGCTGATATACTTTATTCTTTCCCTTCCGAAATAATGATGCACGAGGATGAAATTCATCAAAGCAGCCTTGGAGCAGGAGTTTATATAGGCGATGTGCCAAAAAGTGTCTGTACTGTTGATAATGCAAATGGTATTACACCGCTTGAAAGCGGCGAATATGAAGCAACCTTGAAGCTTGCAAACACTGTACCTTTCAAGAAAATACGCCTCAGGGTAACTGCATCTCAAAATGTGTACGCATCAGGTGAATTAATAGGGCTCAGACTCCATAACAACGGACTTATAGTTACAGGGACTTCTGATATAACCTGTAACAACAAAGCTTCTTCCCCTGCAAAAAATGCAGGAATTTCCCCCGGAGACGTTATTCTTGAAATAAACGGTAAAAGGGTCTTGTCCTCAGAGGATGTTGCCCCCCTTCTTTCTGAAACTTCTTCGCTGACAGTTTTACACAATAACACAATAAAAAAAATAACGGTAACACCCGTAAAGGATGATACCGATGGCAAACTGAAGCTTGGTATATGGGCACGTGACAGCACCGCCGGAGTCGGAACAATGACATTTTTTGATACTACGACTTCTTCTTATGGTGCACTGGGCCATTCTATAAGCGATTCTGATACCGGGGTGCTTTTCGACATTGCAAAAGGCAGCATTGAAAAGAGTCATGTGATTTCCGTCACAAAAGGCACCACAGGAACTCCGGGGGAAATCTGCGGCAGTTTTTCTTCAGCAGATAATATTATCGGAACAGTTGAAAAAAACTGTGAAGCAGGCGTTTTCGGTAAAATTTCTGCCCTTCCGATGCTTTCAGGTACAAGCTATCCCGTAGGAGTTATGAGCCAGGTCAAAGAAGGACAAGCCTCTATCCTTTCCACCGTTGACGACACTGTAAAAGAGTATGAAATCTTAATTCTCCGTTCAATGCCCTTTGGCTCCGCAACAAAAGGGATGATGATAGAAGTTACCGATAAAGAGCTTCTTTCAAAAACAGGCGGTATTGTCCAGGGTATGAGTGGCAGTCCCATTCTACAAGATGGCAAAATCATTGGTGCAGTAACTCATGTGCTTGTAAACGACCCCACAAGAGGGTATGGGATATTTATTGAGAATATGTTATCTGAGGCAGAGAAAATTAAATAGCAAAAATGCTCGTCTGTTTTATATAGGCGAGCATTTTTATAATATTTCACAATTGGTATTAAAATAAGTGAGATGTAAATTAAGTTTTGCAAATTAAATTACATTTCCTTTATCTTTCGAGGGAGCATTTCCAAAATAATTTACATATGCCTTGTAGAACGACGAATAATTTTTGAATCCCACTTCAGAATAAATCTTTGTCAAAGGTTCCCCTTCCTCAATAAGTCTTTTTGCATAAACCAGCCTTTTTTGCATTATGTATTTGTGTATCGGAACACCAAATTCTTTTTTAAACATATGAGTGATGCCCGACGGTGAAATATACATTATTTGTGCCAATGACTTTATATCAAGACTTTCCGAAAGGTTATCAGAAATATATTCTGCAATTAAATTCATTGGTCCTTTTTCATTTACCTGACTCTCTTTTTCGCCGCCAATATCACACAGGTCAAGTTCGCTTATAAGCATCAAAAAAGCGGAATATACATGAAAATCTGCATTTCTGCCATTCTTTCTTAAAATATTGACAAGCTTATCACATATATGTTTTATTTCTTCATTAAAATTTTCAATTATTCTTATTGTGCTCATTATCTCCGGTAAAATTTCATTTCCCAATGTGCTTGCAGAAAAACTTATTTTCAGCCTCATAAAGCTAAGATGGTTTTTGGGCTTTAAAAAATGATATGTTTCTGCAGGAATGACCAAAAGCGAAGGCTTTTTCAAAATGCGGCGACCGTTAATAGTGAAAAGTTCAACATCTCCTTCCAAACATAACAGTATTTCATGGTAAGAATGAATTTCACGCTCATCAATACTTGCTTTATCGGTCAGGCAAAAGGATATTTGGTTTTTCGTGATTTTATTTTCAAAATAAGTTTTCATAAGTTTATAGTATCATATATTTGCTTATTTTTCAATATTTTTTGCCTAAAAATCAATTTATATTTCATAAATTGCATGATATAATGATTGCAGGTGATATTTATGTATTCATATTTTGATGCGCATTGTGATTCTATGTCAAAAATGTATAAAAAAAGAATAGGGCTTGATTCCCTTGAGCTTATGGTAAACACAAATAATCTGCACAGATATAAAAGCGCAACGCAGGTCTTTGCTCTTTTTAACGGCGGAGATATGAACAAAGAACATATGCTGAATTGCTTTCAATATTTCAAAGATTCGTGCAAAAAGCTTTCATCACAAGTTTCGATATGTTCCAATGCCAAGGAAATTGACGAAAACAAAGCACCCCTTTCTGCAGTTCTTGCAATAGAAGGAATAGGCAATCAGCCCGATTTTATGACAGGTGATATAAAGAGTTTTTATGATGTCGGAGTGCGTTTTATGAGCCTTTGCTGGAATAACGACAACCTCCTTTGCGGTGGCTGCGAGGGCAAAGGAACAGGAGTTACTGATTTGGGGATACAAACGCTCTCTCAAATGGAAAAACACAAAATCATTCTTGATGTTTCACATATGTCGGACAAAAGTTTTTGGGACAGCTTCGAAAATTATTCACTACCCATTTGTGCAACGCACTCTGCCAGCCGAGCCGTTCATAATCATAAACGCAACCTTACAGATGAGCAGTTTAAAGCTATTGCAAAGCGTGCAGGCGTGTGCGGAATTAATTTCTATCCCCCGTTTCTTTGTGAGGGGAAATCCGATATACATACAGTTATTAAGCACATTGAACACTTCATGTCACTTGGAGGAGAAAACAGTATTGGACTTGGCAGCGACTTTGACGGAATAGGCACAGTACCTGAAGGGCTTGAAAATTCTTCAGCTATCTATAACTTGCTTGATTCCCTTTTATCTTTAAACTATTCCGAAAAAAGTGTAAAAAAAATAGCGTATAATAACTTTAAAAATCTTTTCAAAAAATTTACTTCATAGTTTTTAACTGACACAAATAATCAGGAGGTTTATATGAACACTAATTTTTTAAAAAATATTAATCTTGAATCTTCTGTTCAGATTAACAATGGACTTAATGAAACAAGTGCAGATGGTGCTTCACTTGCATTTGACAAAAAATACGGAATAATGTTTTGTGCATATATGCCGGGGCTGCAAGGTAATTACGGGGAATCCAGGGGAAGAATATCATTATCGTATTTTCCCGCTTCGCAGCCTACCAATATAAGATTTGTTACCATATCGGAAGATAAGGATGTTTATTGTCATAATATTCTTGGGCTGGGCGACGGCAAAGTCAGAGTAATTTACGAAAAAGACAGCAAGGCAGATTGCGACCATTTTATCTGCTTTAAGGATTACAACTTTCTGTCAGATACCTTGAGCGAAGAAAAAACCGTTATGCTGAAGCGTGATGACGGCACTATTGTTCCGTTAAACGAAACAGAGCAGTTTGTGTATCTTGAAAGAAACGGTTTTTTCAATCATACATACTGTCGGAGTGAGCAAATCAGCATAGGAAGCCACACAATTTTTTCAGGAGATGACGGAAACACCTACGGAGTAATAACAAGCTTTCTTGCCGAACCCATACTTTATCGTTCGGATGACAACCTTGAAACAGTGGAATTTTTTGGCGTTTGCCCATACACTGCACAATATGAGATGGATTATAAATTTTTAAACGGTAAAATTCATGCTGTATTCAGAACCGATAAAGATATCGATTCTATTGCATACACTATTTCGGATGATATGGGAAAAACCTGGTCGGAGCCTGCGTTTTTTGAAAACAGCATACAGTGCAGACCAAGACTTATTGTATATAACAATAATATCCTTATGGGCTATAATTATTTTAATGACGATACCAAAAACCGCCCCCAAATCCAGCAGGGAAGAATATCTGTGAAAATTCATTACGGAGAAGACCTAAAAACAGTTGCCGACCTTTACAGTAAATATGGCATAGTGAATATTGCTCTTGCAGATATTTTAAATGATGTGTATATGGCATACAGCACAAGTGAGCTTGCTCTGGAATATCAAAACGGTAATCCCATGGTAAGAGGAAAAGATGCCATAAGATATATAAAGCTTGGCGACCTTATACCCGATGAAAATTAACACTACAAGGAGAAAACAAATGAAATATCCAGACGGACTTCTTTTTGAAGAAAAATTTCAAAAAGAATTAAAAGAAAAATTTTATTATGCAGATTATGACCCACAATATGGGAAAAGGCTGTTTTTTGAAAATTCGGGCGGCAGTCTGCGACTTAAAAAATGTGTAGAAGCAAAAGCAGAGTTTGAAATGTTCCCTGACTGCCCTGAAAGAATTCACAAGCGGTCACTACACCTCAGAAAGACGGTTGAAGATGGAACAAAAGAAATTCTTGAAATTATATTCGGTGCAAAAAGCGGTTCCTTAATAACTGAGCTGACAGCATCACAAACGATGTTTCATATGGTAGGACTTATTATGGAGAATATTCCCGGTACAAATGCCGTGGTATCATCCATTGAACATCCGTCAGCATTTGATGCCATTGAATTTTACTGCAAAAAAACCGGCAAAGAAATGAGAGTTGTTCCCGCTAACAAAAAGACGGGAGGAATTGACATTGATGAAGTGATGAAGTATGTTGATAAAGACACCTGTCTTTTAAGTGTAATGTCTGCATCGAACATTTCCGGAAATATTATGGATATTGGAGAAATTATAAAAAAGGCAAGAGAAATAAAGCCTGATTTGTACATAATTTCCGATGCAGTACAACATGCACCTCACCACAGTATAGATGTTGAAAAACTTAAAATAGACGGAATAAATTTTGCGCCCTACAAGTTCTTTGGTGTAAGAGGTTGCGGCTTTGCTTATATATCAGACAGAGTTGCGGCACTTCCGCATCATAAACTTATTGCAAAGGGGCAGAGTGTTTTTGAACTCGGTACAAGTGCACCGGGCAACTTTGCTGCCGCTTTGGAGATTATTAACTATGTATGTGATATAGGTAGACATTTTATAGAAGATACTGACAGAAGAACGCTATATAACGAAGGAATGAGGCGTATTCATCTGCACGAACGTGCACTTTTATACAGAATGCTTGAGGGAACAGACGAAATTCCGGGACTCAGGCACATTCCGGGCGTTACTGTTTGCGTTGATACTGAGGATATAACAAACCGCGATCTTATTGCCGCCATTGCCTTTGACAATATTGATTTTACTGCTTGTGTGGCAGAATATCAGAAGCGCGGTGTTACCGTATATGAAAGAGTAGACACAAGTATTTATTCAGAAAGAATCTTAAAGGCATTAGGTCTAAAAGGAGCAATAAGGGTATCACCCCTGCATTGCCATGGAACAGACGATATCGATAAATTTTTATGTATAACCGCAGAAATTGCAAAAGAAGCCAAAAAAAGATAAAAGCAAAGGAGACAACACAATGAATTTGAAAGAGAAAATTGAATCAGGAGCAAGTATTTGCGGAACGCTTGTGAACATTCCGTCGGTAAGTGTTGCGGAGATGATGGGTTATTTTGACTATGATTATTTATGGATAGATTTGGAGCATTCTGCCATTACGATTGATATGTGCTATGCTATGCTCGTTGCGGCAAAATCTGTTGGCAGACAGGCGATTGTCCGCGTACCGCAAAATGACCTTACATACACAAAAAAAGTGCTTGAAATGGGGCCTGACGGAATTATATTTCCAATGGTGTGCAACGCAAAGGAAGCAGAAGAACTGTTATCCTACACGTTGTACCCACCGCTCGGCAGCAGAGGTTGCGGACCGCAGAGGGCTGTAAGGTACGGGGTTGACGATGAAATTGCCTACTTTAAATCAGGACACGGAAATTTGTGCAGATTCCTGCAGATTGAATGTAAGAGCTTCGTGGATGACCTTGAGCTGATAGTTGACAATCCTTATATAGACGGTTTTATTCTGGGATTGTCTGATTTATCAGGCTCAATAAACGAAATTGGTGATTTCTTTGGAGAAAACAATCTCGCTTTAGCCAAAAAAGCGATTGAAATTGCCACAAAGCATAATAAAATAATTGGCTCGGCTACCCTTGCTTCAGACGAGAAAACGCTCTCAATGCTTCATGATATGGGCATTAAAATGATAACCTGCGGCGCAGACTTTAATCATCTTGTAAACGGCGCAAAAACAACATACGAAACAGTAAAGAAAGTTATCGGAAAGTAAAGATTATCCAACGTGAAATATTATAAATTTATAAAAGGAGTGTATAGAATGCATTACGATATGGACATGGTACAAATCAGCGATGGATTAACACAAACTGCGGCATGCGGCAGCGCTCATTACTTGGTAGGAGATGCAAAAACCCGTATGGTTTTTACAACTACTCGCGGAGAGCTTGCAACATATTATCGTGACTATGATTTTTATTCCGACACTATTTCAGAAAGAAAGGAAATGTTTTTACGCACGGATAAGGGCGATGTACGCCTTGACAATGCTTCATACAGAGAATATCTTAAAGACAACGGTCTTTTGGTTGAAAGCGAAAAAGAACCGCTTGTGAACAAGGTTACAACGTATAAAGGCGAGCTTTACACGGCGATTTCCATTGATGACACAGGCTATCCGATTCTTTGCAAAATTGAAGATAATATATTTGTTCCATTTGCGATATGCCCTGAGCCTATGACATATGAATTTCGTTATTTCAGAAATGATGACGGAATATTTGCTATGTATCGCTTCCCTCCGGATGACCATAAAACAGGTCACGCGGCATACACTGTTTCAACGAATGGCGGTAAAACCTGGAACACGAAGATTTTTGAGGATGGAATTCAATCAAGGCCCGATATTATAGAATATTACGGCAAGCCGCTTATAGCCTACAATTACAAAAGCGACAAATCAATTGAAAATTTTCCGCAAATGCATAATTTCCGAAATGCCGTTAAATTTGTGTATGATGGTAAAGTGATTTTTGATCACTTTACCAAATATGGCATTGTGGAATATGACTTGGTAAATATCTGCGGCGACCTTTATATGTCATTTTCCAATTGTCCGCAAGCTCTGTCCACTCAAAATGGTGGAGCATGGATGGAAGACGGACATCCGGTTGAACAAGGAAAAGAAGCAATTCAGTGGGCAAAACTTGGATATTTATTAAAATAGTAAACATATGCTTTTGTGCATGCAAGAAATATTTATCAACCAGAGTATAAAACACTTGAAGCTAACGAGGTGATTAACATGAAAAAATACGCGATGGGTATTGATTTTGGAACTCTTTCCGGCCATGCGGTCATTGTTAATATTGCAACGGGCGAGGAAATGGCAAGCGCGGAAAGTGCATATGCGCACGCTGTAATGAGCGAGGCGCTTCCGTGCGGAAAGCTGCTACCTGTGGATTATGCGCTGCAGCATCCGCAGGATTATCTGGATGTGCTTGGCATAATAACAAAGGAGTGCATAGAAAAATCAGATGTAAAACCAGAAGATATTATAGGTGTCGGTATCGATTTTACAGCTGCAACCGTACTACCGGTTTTAAAGCTATGTGGAATGAAAAAACAAGATATCCCGACAATGCATTCCTGAAAAAACTTGATTCAAGACTTGAAAATATTGTCGGAGATAAAATATCAACTAATATCATTAAAATGTCGGAAACTGCGGGCTACATAACCGATGAAATCGAAAAACTCACAGGTTTAAAAGCAGGAACACCTGTGTGTCCTGCTTTTATTGATGCTCACGCAGCTCTTCCGGCTTTGGGAATAACAAAATCAGGGGACTTGCTTATGATAATAGGTACCTCCACCTGTCACATACTTTTAAGCGACAAAAAAACTTATATTCCCGGCATTTCAGGCTTTGTAAAAGATGGAATTATTGACAATCTTTATGCCTTCGAAGCAGGTCAGGCGTGTGTTGGTGACAGTTTTGACTGGTTTATTAAAAACTGTGTACCTGCTTCTCATACAGAAGATGCTAAAGCACAAGGTATAAATATACATAAATATCTTCGAAAAAAGTATCCGTACTTTCTCCCGGTTCTAATGGTATAATCGCACTTGACTGGTGGAATGGCAACAGGACTCCTTATGTGGACGGAGATTTAAGAGGGTGTTTGTTCGGACTCGATCTTAACACCAAACTAGAAGAAATATATAAAGCATTAATTGAAGCTACCGCTTATGGAGCAAAAAGAATTATTGGTATCTACGAAGAAAACGGTATTCAAATCAACAAACTTTATGCAGCCGGCGGAATCGCAGAAAAGGATGAACTCTTAATGCAGATTTATGCCGATGTTTTAGGTAGGGAAATCTTTTTATCGGGAACAAAGCAGGCTTGTGCTTACGGCAGTGCTGTCCTTGGTGCTGTAAATAAAAACGGTTACTCTTCACTAATTGAAGCAGCGGAAAACATGAAAAAATCAACACAATTTCATATAAACCTAATTTTGAAAACACCAAAATCTATGCTACACTATATGAAGAATACAAAACACTTTCCGAGTTCTTTGCAAACAGCGAAAACAAAACAATGGAAATTTTAAAAAATATAAAGAGATAAAATAATATGATAGGATATAACCAAGAAAAGAAAAAACAGAGCCCGTTTAGCGAAAACAGGTGAATCAATTGACGTGATAGAAAATGATCTTTATCCTGATGACAAAGCATATATTTTTTGCATCGGTTTCTATTGTGCGAGGCGCAAACGAAATCTGGCGAGCGATACATAAAGTTCACAAAATTTGTTGTCCCATATTGACATCACTCGTAAGTGGTAGTCCCATTATTCAAGACGGTAAAATTATCGGTGCCGTAACCCATGTACTTGTAAATGATCCAACAAGAGGTTATGGGATATTCATTGAAAACATGCTAGCAGAAGCAGAAAACTTCAAATAAAATGAGTCAGTTTGGGTAACTATAGTCAGATTTTTTTAACCATATAGCAAAACTGCCCGTCCCCGATTTATAAACAAGGAGGTGTAAACGCTCGTTTACACCTCCCATTTTTATATCTTGTACGCCTTTTCTGTAGGTATAGCAAGTATTATTCCGTTTGCTTTGGACATAATTCCAAACTCACGGTTTACATCTTCCATAATTTGTTTACTTGTTTTAAGCGGAGCAAGAATAAAAAGAATCTCACGTTCTTCTTCTATTTGTGTGTTTTCAAGTTCCGCAACAAGCTGTGCTTCTGCCAGTCTTCCTTTAATAACAGTTCCACCGGTTGCACCTGCTTTTCTTGCAACCTGCATCACATTATCAGAATAGCCTTCATTTACCGATATTACAATAAGATTATTATGGTGCTCGTTTTTCATAGCTCCACTTCCCTTCTCCACAGCATTACTTCTGTTATGGCTTAACAATTCCGTCAAAACCCTACTTGCGGCACTTGTTTCAAGAATTATCATAAGTCCGCCAAACTTTGTGTGACTTTCAAAAGATGTTCCGAAATCTGCCATCATTTCCTTAACTGTGCCTTCCGCTGCAAGGCTTATCACGATATCCTTATCGTTTGTACCAAGCCCGAATATATCCATCATTTCGGTGGGAGCAGTACCAAAGCCTACACATTGAAAACTCATACGTATACCTAGGTTTTCCAGTACCTTTATAAGTTTTGTTCCCTTGTCACGCTCTACGATGGATAAAAGTGCCATCAGCCGTTTACTCATGCAACACCCTCCTCATCAAAGAAAATAATATCATCCTTAACCATACTTATTTCAGTGTGAAGCTTTCTAAGTCTGCGTATATGATTTCTCCTTTCATACAAACCAAGAACTTGTATGGTTATAAGAGGGGTCATAGCAATCATCGCCACAATTCCAAAGGCATCTGTCATGATATTTCCACCAATAGCCTCGCAGGCACCCATTGCAAAAGGAAGCATAAACGTCGATGTCATAGGGCCACTGGCAACACCACCCGAGTCAAATGCAATACCCGTATAAATACTTGGTACAAAAAAGCTTATGACAAGCGATACTGCATATCCGAATACCAGAAATGGCATTACAGGTATCCCCGTAAGAACTCTGAGCATTGAAATTCCAACAGAAACAGATACGCCTACAGACAGTGCAACTGCAACAGATTTTTGTGATATTGCACCTTTTGTTATTTCGCTTACCTGCCTTTTAAGAGAATGAACCGCCGGCTCGGCAGATACAACAAAATATCCCATAACCATACCTATCGGTATAAGCATATTTTTAAAAGAGCTGCCTGCAATCGTTGCCCCAATCAATCTTCCTGCCGGCATAAAGCCTACATTTGCACCGGTTAAAAACATTACAAGACCAATGTAGGTATATACAAAACCCACGGACATTTTAAGAATATTATGTATATGAAATCTTCTTGTTATTGCCTGATAAATAATAAACAAAAGCACAATTGGAATAAATGCCCCCAGTACTTCTTCTGCATAAGAAGGAAGTGCTGCTACAAACTGCCTGAAAGCATCTGTCGTTGTATGAACATCTGTTATTTCATACAGCGAAGTAGAAGGCCGCGGCTTATAGAAAATGCTTAGTAAAAGCACTGACAAAATCGGACCTATACTGCATAAAGCAACTAATCCGAAGCTGTGTTCACCCGTATGCTTTCCTTTTTTGCTTGCGGCAAGACCCGCACCAAGTGCCATAATAAAAGGAACAGTAATGGGACCCGTTGTCACACCGCCGGAATCAAACGCAGTCGGAACAAATTCATCCGGAGCAAAAAATGATAAGCCTATAATTAAGATATAAAATATCAGAAGCAAGCTTCTTAATGATATTTCTTTTTTATTTCTTACAAGAGTAATACTGAGAAAAACACCTACACCTACACCGACACACAAAATAAGCATCGCATTAGGTATAGTAGGAACCTGCTGGGCAAGAACCTGTAAGTCCGGTTCAGAAACAGTGATAAGGAGCCCAAGAACAAAACACACAATAAGAGGAATCAGTATTTTTGAATTTTTATTTAAGGATTTACCTATTCCATCACCCAACGGCTCCATAGAAATAGTAGAACCAACTGTAAAAAAGCTCATCCCCATAATAAGTAGGATTGTTCCAAACAAAAACAACACAAGCACACCTGCATCCAGAGATACGCAAGTGACAGAAAGTATCAGAACAATAATTGCAATCGGCAGAACCGAATAAAGAGCTTCTTTTATTGATGCTAAAATATGCGACATTCCACAAATACTCCCATACAGATATTTATAACAACACTAAAAATGCCTTGAAATCTTAACGTGACAGCAGCAATCCGAATCTACGTTCACGCTAAGCTCAGGCATCTTTATTACTTACTTATTATTTTATCAAAACAAACGGTATAAGTCAAGTTAGTAAAATACACACAAAAGTATATTAATCAGCGATTTTGTATTTTTCTGAATAGTATTCAAATTTCGAATTAAAATAACTGTTATTAACCTTCATATCACGAACTGACTGATGAACGTTCATATTATTTTCTGCAGCATCAATCACACAAGCGGCAATATTTGAGCAATGGTCAGCAGTTCTTTCAAGGTTTGTAATAAGGTCTGCCCACACAAAGCCTGCTTCTATAGAGCAGCTTCCTTCTTTTAATCGTTTGATGTGACCATTACGCAGCGTTGCCTTCAAACCGTCAATAACCTGTTCAAGCGGCTCTACATTCTGTGCTGAATGAAGGTCTGTATTAATAAACGCATTATATGAAAGTGTAAGTATCTCAGACACTGCACCGCACAGAACTTCAAGTTCTTTTTTTGCATCAGATGTAAATTTCATATCTTTTTCACGAAGCTCTTCTGCAGATTCCAGAAGATTTATGCTGTGGTCCGAAATTCTTTCAAAATCACCAATAGCTTTAAGAAGCTTTGAAACCTCTGAGCTGTCGTTGTCGCTAATCTGATTACGGCTAAGCTTTACAAGATAAGTACCTAAAATATCTTCATAATGGTCTGCTTTTTCTTCTGCATTGCGAATTTCTTCCGCAACATCCGCATCGTACTTACTAATCATATTTAATCCGTTCTTAAGGGCAATAACTGATGACTCTGCCATTTCACATACAAGCTCATTACAACGCTCCAATGCAATAGGCGGTGTTACAAGAAGTCTTTCGTCAAGTTCTGCTACCTCATCCTTCTTATTCGTATCAGGAACAAGCTTTACAGCTATTTTTTCAAGAAGTGACGACATGGGAAGTAAAAGTGCCGTACAAGCAATATTAAATGAAGAATGTGCAACTGCAATTCCAAGATACGATGCAGATATATCAAGAATTGCCGGTTTTAACAATGCAGACATTATACTGAACACTGTAAGCCAGATAACCGTGCCGACAACATTGAAAGATAAATGAACAATTGCCGCACGTTTAGCATTTTTGTTAGTTCCAAAGGAGGAAAGAAGTGCTGTTACACAGGTACCGATGTTTTGTCCCATAATAATTGGTACTGCCGCACCGTAGGAAACCTGACCTGTTGCAGAAAGTGCCTGCAGTATTCCCACCGATGCTGAACTCGACTGAATGATTGCCGTAAGAATGGCACCTGCCAAAACGCCAAGAACAGGGTTTTTGAACATGATAAATAGATTTTGAAAAGCCGGAACATCCGCAAGTCCTGATACAGCAGAGGACATAGTGTCCATGCCAAACATCAGTGTTGCAAATCCAAGAAGAATCGTTCCCGTATCCTTTTTCTTACTTGTTTTTCCAAACATCAGAAGCACTGTACCTATCAGAGCGAGAACAGGAGTAAACGATGTAGGCTTCAGAAGCTGAACAAACATATTGTCGCTTGATATTCCACCAAGGCTTAATATCCACGCAGTTACGGTTGTTCCGATATTTGCACCCATTATAACACCGATAGACTGTTTAAGCGACATTATGCCGGAGTTTACAAAGCCTACAACCATAACAGTTGTTGCCGATGAGCTTTGTATAACGGCAGTTACGCCAAGTCCTGTTAAAAAGCCGGCAATCTTATTTTGTGTGAGTCTTGCAAGAAGCTTTTTAAGGCTTCCGCCTGCTCTTCTTTCAAGAGCATCCCCCATTACGCTCATTCCGAAAAGGAATAAGCACAGACCACCTACTAATGTTAAAACATCAAATATTGTCATTTCTACACCTCTTTTATTTTTGTAATTAACATTATATTACTGCTTCGGTTAAGATGCAGCTAAGATTAATTTTTTTTACACAAAAAGAGGTGCAGAAATATTTGTATTATCACCGTGTTATTCTTGCTCTCTCATACGATACCCTACACCCAGTTCATTTACGATATAGTTGCTTTTTCCGGGTTTTTCACCAAATTTTTTTCGTATGTTTGCCATATTCACCTGAAGCTTTTTAGTACTGTTTAAATCATTATATCCCCACACATCCCGTATAATAGCGGCATATGTCATAACTTTACCGGAATGTTCCGAAAGAAAAGTCAGAATGTTATATTCTGTCTGCGTAAGAAGGATTTCTTTTTGTTCTATGAATACCCGCCTTGCATCATAGTCAATCTGAAGTCCACCTGTTTTAAACCGTCCTCCGGGAAGCTTTCCTTCATGAGTGCTTCGTCTTGAAATTCTTAATGCCGACCGAACCCTTGCCATAAGCTCCGCAGAGCTGAAAGGCTTTGTAACATAATCGTTGGCACCTAGGTCAAGTGCATCCACTTTATCTTTTTCATCGCTTCTTGCCGAGAGTACTATTACAGGAGTAATAGAGTCTTTGCGTATTTCCTTTAAAAAAGTCATTCCATCAACATCAGGCAATCCCAGATCAAGAATCACAAGGTCCGGTCTGTGTGATGAAAACAGCATCAGCCCATTTTTACATGAAGTAGCAGAAATAACCTGATAACCGTTTGTTTCAAGAAGGGTTTTCAAGAGAATATTTATATTGTTCTCGTCTTCTATTACCAGGACTTTATATTTATTATTGTACATTACCATCACCCTCCATATTCAATGTAAAACGAAACACACAGCCTCCGTCTTTCAGATTTTCGGCTTTTATATCCCCACCGTGTGCTTTTATGATTGTCGCACACACAGAAAGCCCTATTCCTGCATTATTTTTTTTACCGTCTGAAACTTCAAGGTCATTTGTATAAACCCCGTTAAATATATCTTTAAGCTTCGTTTCCGGAATTCCCGCTCCGTTATCCTTTATTTCAAAAATCGCTTTATCAGATATTACAAATACTTTTAGACCGAGCCACGTCATTCCTTCCGCATGCTGAACTGCATTTTCAAGGATATTTATAAGCACCTGTTCAATAAGAATGGCATCCATCGGTATTGAAACAAATTCCTCGGGAATATCAATATCTATTTGTTGATGAGGGTATCTTTTCTGAAACTTAACCAAAACAGAATCAATAAGCTCATCAAGAACTGTTTCTGATTTAATGATTTTAACGTTCTCTCCATCAAGCTTTGTTACCGACAACAGATTTTCCACCATGCGATAAAGCCACTGTGAATCCTCACTTATTCCTTTTATCATATCCTTACACTGCTCGCTACTGAATTCGTCATAGTTTTCCATAAGTGCCGAACTTGAGCTGTAAATAGTTGTCAGCGGTGTTCTTAAATCGTGGGAAACTGCTCGAAGGAGATTCGCCCTCATTCTTTCCATATCACGTTCTGCTTTAATTGCCTCCTGACGCTTTACCTTCGCAGTCAGCCCACAGGTCATCATAGTAATAATAAGCAGAATTATTGCCGACACAATGTTTTCTGCAATAGTAAAGTTAAATGCATAAAATGGAAAATCAAAGGCAAAATTAACCGCCAACACACTTATCAGTGCGGATGTTACCCCGTAAATGTACCCACGCGTTGTCACCGAAATAAGATAAACCCCAAGCACAAAAACTGCAGAAACCAACGCACTGTTTCTGAATATGTATTTAATAGCCAGACAAAGAAGAAAACAAAAGCACAGAATTGCCAGTGAAATCACTGAATTTTCCAAAATTTCAACCGTCTTTTTCATATAACCCTCCGTATAAAATGCCACTCCGTATATTGTATCATTTTGTCAGTTAAAATGTAGTTAAGAATTTAAAAATGGGTGTAAAGAAACTCAGTTTCTTTACACCCTGCTTTTGTCGGGAACAGATAAAAATGTTTCAGGACATACAAACCGAGCTGTAAAGTCCTGTACAGGTATTTACAGGTTTCCTTAAGCTATTTGGTTCTTTTTATCTATCCTTTTGTTTCTGTAATAAAGAATCAAATCGGTTGCTACCATAACAAAGTTAAGCACATAGAAGAAAAGAACATACCACTTCTGTGAAATGTTAGCCATATATGTATCATTAACAAACTTTGATATTATACCTGCAACATAACCAAACAGAATAAGGTAAAGAAACGCAACACTCTTACCTTTTGTAGTTCTTGCTTTGTAAGATTTCATTACATTCATAGGCCACGACGCACCGAAACTCACAATCATGATAATTTCAAAAATTTCTGACATAATTATACCTCCAATTAATAATCCTGCACATTATAACACGTTTTTCGAAGTTTGTCAATTTGTCTGCAATAGAAACCAGAGCTTTTCTATAAGTCCTGACTTCTTATCCTTTTGTAACAAATAGCATATCCTGCAATTAACACAATCCATGCCGCCCCCCACGCTAAAGGTTCTGCGTAAAACAAATTCATTTTACCAAAGTATATAGGCAGAAGAATTGATGCCCCTACCCTTAGAACAAGCTCTGCTATACCTGACATCATTGCAAAAAAGCTATTGCCAAAACCTACTACCGCTGCCTTGAAAATATGCAGAGAATAAAGTGACGGCAAAAACAAAACCATAATAACAAGATACTTCCACGCCACTTTTAGTGCTTCTTCAGTTTCCGAAGGATTTCCGGAAATAAACATCGACACAAGTCCTTTTCCGAAAACAAGCATTGCCAGCATTATAATAAAGGAAGTTACCACAGCAATAACATTTCCGCTTATCATACCGCTTTTTATACGGTCAATACGTCCTGCCCCCACATTTTGTCCCACATAAGTTGTAATGGCATATCCGTAAGATATAGCCGCAGTTTCAAGCAGGGTATAAAGTCTGTTCGTAGCTGTCATTCCGGCAATATAGGCTATTCCGTAACGGTTTACGACAAACTGAACAATTATACCGCCTATGGATATTATAATATATTGCATCGACATGGGAAGTCCCATTTTAAGCTGAGAGACAGAAAGTGACGCATTTATCTTAAGATTTGATTTCCCAAACCTTACAAAGTCTATTTTTAAAAGTGCATAAAAGGAATAAACTGCTGCTACAAGCTGTGCAATAAGTGTTGCTATTATAGCACCTGCTATTCCCCATTCCAAAGGTCCTACAAAAAGAATATCCAGTGCAATGTTTACAAGAGACGCAATAACTGTCGCTATAAGAGGTGCTTTGCTGTTTCCGTACGCACGAAGGTGACTTGCCGCATAGTTGTACGCCATAGTGATGGGACAACCTGCATAATATATACGAAGGTATAAAAGTGCATCGGAAAACACTTCTTCAGGTGTACCAAGAAGCCTTAAAAGAGGTGCCAGAAAAAGCTGCCCTAAACATGCAAGAAGCACCGACACAACCAAAGACAGCACAATGGAATTTCCCATTTGTATATTTGCATCATCTGTCTTTTTTGCACCGAATGACTGTGAAGCAAGAACACTGAACCCCTGACAAAAGCCTTGCACCGCAGCCAAAAGCATCCAGGTTATCCATCCGCTGATACCCACTGCCGCTAAAGCCCCTACACCAAGGAACTGCCCTACTATAACCGTGTCTGTAACTGTATAAAATTCCTGAAAAACACTGCCCAGCATCAAAGGCAGTGCAAATTTTAAAATCAGAGAAAATGCATTTCCCTCTGTCATAGATTTTGTATTCATATATATACCTCTTTGTAAATTATCCTGAATTACTCTAACACATATGTAGTTTTTTGTCAAGAAATGTGTGATATAACAGGATTTTACAAGTGTTTCTATCTGTTTTTTAAAAATTTACCATTTTTTGGTAAAAACCTCTTGCAATAATTTCCATATTATGGTAATATGCTAATTGAAAAAACAATTAACAGGAGGAAATAAGATGAAAAACCAGATAAAACTGCTTATTGCAGACAGTAATGTTGAACTGCTTTCGCAAATGAAAGCTTTTTTTGACAGCAAAGAGGATATTAACCTCGCCGCAACAGCAACAGACGGTGCAATAGCCGCTGAAAAAATTAAGGAATACCGCCCTGAAGTGGTTATAATGGATATTGTTCTTCCGGGACTTGACGGAATAGGACTTTTAAAGACAATAAACACCCTTCCCCGTGCACACCGCCCCATTGTAATTATAACAAGCGGTGCCAAAAAGGAGCATGTTACCAATATATGTATGCAGCTTGGTGCAGACTATTTTATGATAAAACCGTGCTTACCTGAAACAATATATGAAAGAATAACTCTTTTATGTGCACCACGTACTATGAAAGGTTCACTTCGGGACGCGGGTGCATACCCTGAAAAAAGTTCCGGTGATATTCCGTCAGACCGTGCTATTGAGCTTTTTGTCACAAAAACAATTCATTCTGTAGGGGTACCTGCAAATATCAAGGGATATCAGTATCTTCGCGATGCGATTATTATGAGTATAAAGGAAACTGAACTGATAAATGCAGTTACAAAACAGCTCTATCCCCGTGTCGCTAACCGCCACAACACATCTCCAAGCCGTGTTGAACGTGCAATTCGTCATGCGATAGAGGTTGCCTGCATTCGCGGAAATGAGGAAGAGTTATACAAGCTTTTCGGCTATACTGTAAGCAACAACAAAGGGAAACCCACAAACTCTGAATTTATAGCTATGATTGCGGACAAGCTACGGCTTGAGCTTTTAGTATCATAATGAAAAAGAAGGGGCTTTTCTGGGGTATTATTGTGGGTTTTCTGAACGGTTTTTTTGCCTCCGGCGGAGGTATTGCCGCTGTCCTTATTTTAAAAAAGTTTTTCAAAGTTGATGAAACAAAATCCCACGCGACCTCTCTTGCAATTATTCTTCCCCTTACAGTTGCGGGGCTTGTAGTGTACACTGCAGGAGGATATTCTGATATGTCTGTTATTATAAAAACAGCTATCGGATCATCCCTTGGGGCACTTCTCGGCGCAACACTCCTGTCAAAGCTTCCTCCGGACTATATCCGCATGGGGTTCGGTGGAGTAATGGTGTTGGCAGCATTTAGAATGTTTATAGGATAGTGATTGAATGTTTACGGCAATTATCGGATTTTTTTCAGGAATACTAAGCGGTATGGGGGTAGGCGGCGGAATGCTGCTTATCCCTGCCCTCAGGATATTTTTTGACATTGGTCAGAAAAATGCACAGGCTATAAACCTTTTTTGTTTTATTCCTGCGGCAGTGTTTGCTCTCATTGTTCACATTAAAAAGAAAAACGTGGACTTTAAATCTGCAATTCCGATGGTTATTACAGGTGTCCCCTTTTCTATCCTTGGCGCCTTCCTTTGTCTGAAGCTTTCTCCACGAATAATGGGAATACTTTTTGGCATTTTTATTCTGATTTTCGGAATAAGAGAAATAATTATGAGCTTTCGCTCAATAAAACTGAAAAAATGTAAGAAAAAAGCCTCCGGTGTGAATTGACATTATCTACTAAAAGTAGTATAATTATTTCATTATCACAATTTTTAAGGAGGCTTTTTATTATGGCTAGAGTTTACAACTTTTCAGCAGGTCCAAGTATGCTTCCTCTCGAAGTGCTTGAAACTGCACAGAAGGAGCTTATCGAATACGGCGAAAGCGGTATGAGTGTTATGGAGATGAGCCACCGATCCCCCGTTTACGATGCAATCATTAAGGAGACTGAAGCTGATTTCAGAAAGCTTATGAACATCCCCGACAACTATAAAGTGCTTTTCCTTCAGGGCGGTGCTTCAACACAGTTTGCAGCAATTCCGCTTAACCTTATGAAGACAGGTAAGGCTGACTATGTTGTTTCAGGTCAGTTCTCAGGCAAGGCATTCAAAGAAGCTAAGAAGTACGGTGATGCAAAGTGTATTGCAACTTCTGAAGACAAAACTTTCAGCTACATACCCACCATCACACCCGATATGGTGCGTGAGGATGCTGATTACGTTCACGTTTGCTACAACAATACAATTTTTGGTACAAAGTTCCCTGAGGTTCCCAACGTAGGTGACAAGGTACTCGTTGCGGATATGTCATCATGTATCACAAGTGAGCCTGTTGATGTTACAAAGTTCGGTGTTATCTATGCAGGTGCTCAGAAGAATATGGCTCCCGCAGGTCTTACGGTTGTTATTATCCGTGAAGATCTTATGGGTAATGCACGTGAGGATATCCCCACAATGCTTGACTACAAGACAATGGCTGACAACGACTCAATGTATAACACTCCCCCTTGCTATGCAATCTATATTGCAGGTCTTGTTTACAAGTGGGCTCTTAAGAACGGCGGTCTTGAAGCAATGAAGGAAAGAAACGAAAAGAAGGCTAACATTCTTTACGATTTCCTTGACAATTCAACTCTTTTCAAAGCTACTGCTGAGAAAAACAGCCGTTCAATGATGAATGTATGCTTTGTTACAGGCGATGCTGACCTTGACAAGAAATTCTGTAAAGAAGCAGCTGAAGCAGGCTTCGTTAACCTTAAAGGACACAGAAGTGTCGGCGGTATGAGAGCAAGCATCTACAATGCTATGCCTATTGAAGGAGTTCAGGCTCTTGTAGAGTTTATGACAAAGTTCGAGGCAGAAAACAAATAAAACGGATAGCCCAAAATACGAAGTGCGAAATACGAAATGCGAAATGACGGAAAATTTTCGCTATTGCGAAAATTCACAATCACTTCGAACTTCGAATTCTAGCTTATCCTTTAAAATAAAGAAGAAGGATGGTTAATTAAAATGTATAATCTTTTAACTCTTAACAAGATTGCAAAATGCGGTCTTGACAATTTTGATAAAGCTAATTACACAATCACAGAATCTTGCGAAAATCCCGATTGTATAATCCTCCGTAGCTTCAATATGCACGATATGGAGCTTGCAGATTCTCTTCAGGCAGTTGCACGTGCAGGTGCAGGCGTTAACAATATCCCGATTGACAAATGCAGCGAAAAGGGTATTGTAGTATTTAACACTCCCGGTGCAAATGCAAACGCAGTTAAGGAGCTTACACTTGCAGGACTTCTTCTTGCATCACGTGATATCGTTGGCGGTATCGAGTGGGCAAAAACCCTTAAGGGCAACGGTGCAGAAGTAGGCAAAATGGTTGAAAAAGGTAAGAGTAATTTTGCAGGCTGCGAAATTAAAGGTAAGAAGCTTGCAGTAATCGGTCTTGGTGCTATCGGTGTTCTTGTTGCAAATGCTGCACATCACCTTGGCATGGATATTATCGGTTATGACCCCTTCATTTCAGTTAAGGCTGCTCTTAACCTTGACCGTCATACAGTAATTAAGACAGACCTTAAGGATGCTCTTCTTGAGGCTGACTACATAACACTTCACCTTCCTCTTACTCCAGATACAAAGGGTATGTTCAACGCAGACCTCTTTAAGAGTGCAGTTAAAAAAGGTGCAAAGCTTCTCAACTTCTCAAGAGGTGAGCTTGTTGATACAGATGCACTTAAGAGTGCACTTGAGGTTGGTCTTCTTTCAAAATATGTAGTTGACTTCCCCTCTGATGAAGTAATCGGTCTTGAAAACGTAATTGCTATTCCTCACCTCGGTGCATCAAGTGCAGAAAGTGAAGACAACTGTGCAATTATGGCAGCAAAAGAGCTTATCGACTATATGGAAAACGGGAACATAGTTAACTCTGTTAACTACCCCGCTTGTGAGCTTCCCAGAACAGCAGGTGCTACAAGAATAACCGTTCTTCATAAGAATATTCCCAACGTACTTACAAGCATTACTTCAGTTGTTTCTGACAAGGGTATCAACATTGAGAATATGATGAATAAGTCAAAGGGCGATTATGCCTGCACAATTCTTGATATTGCGTCAGATGCAGATGTTAAGGATGAAATCGCAAAGATTGAGGGCGTAATTAAGGTAAGAATCATTACGGCTTGATAAAAAGTGCAGACCGCACAAAGCAAAAAAACAATAAGTTCGGTTTGTGCTGAAATCTAATTTATTTGTTTAATGTGGGACACCGCTTTCTGCGGTGTCCTTTGTATTAACGCTTTGTGCTATCAACAAACCTCACCTCTCGACGTACCATCGTACGCCTTCGGGTGCCCTTCGGTTCGGTTTGTCAATTCTGCATCTTTTTCTCTG
>JAZPYX010000094.1:0-51057 GCA_045544395.1 Clostridia bacterium | reverse complement strand
ATCGTTAAAATGATCACTGAAGATTTGTTGAATAATACTCATACTTAAATTATATCGTAAAAGTTAAAGGAAAGCAACTACCCCCTCAAAGAATGAGGGGGTAGGGGGTGTTGAAGTGTGATATTTAGTCACACTTTTTTACATCCCCTTGCATTTAGAGTGGGAAATATTACATATGATAAAAGCGAAATATTCCATTCAAACTTGTGCAGTTTTATGTTATAATTATTTTAATAAGATTTGAAATCAGTAAAAATGTCCAAAAACGTATAATTTAAGTCTAAAAACGTATTGTTGTATGCTAAAATGTGTGTTAATATATAAGTTAACTTATTAGATGGCGAAGTATATTAAAAAATTACAGTGGATAATAATTTATGTTATATAAACTATTTTCAAGGAGGAATTTTTATGTTCAAAAAAATCAGCGCAGCATTAATGGTAATCGTTATGGCAGTGTCAATGATTTCACTGTCTGCTTTTGCTGCACCGGAGAAAGTTCTGATTGAAAGAATCGACGAGTATCTGACAGACTGCGTAAAGGTGTTTGTTACAAATAACACCGCAGATGAGGCGGAGGTGAAGGTTATCGCAGTTTATACTGACGAAAACGATAAAATCACTGCTATGAATGCAAGTGATACAGTTACACTCGGACAGGGTGCATCCGATATGATTGAGGTTTCAATCGAGGATAAGAGTGCGGATTCAACTCTTTCATACTACGTATGGGACGGGGAGGAAATCCGTACACCTCTTGAAAACAGTGCACCTGTTCCTTCAACAGAGATTTCGTCTCCCGAACAGACACTTACAACTGTAGACCTTGAATGGAATGACGGTGACGATGACTACAACGGTGTAACATCATACAATGTTTATAACATGGGTATACTTCTGGGTAACACATCTGACAACAGCTTCACCGTAACAAATCAGGAACGTGGCGTGGAGACAAACTACTCAGTTAAGGCAGTTGACGATGAAGGTGTTGAATCAGCACAGGCAATCGCTATTGACCTTATGACAAAGAATCTCCCCACAGTTATTCTTGAAGGTGATAACATCATTGAAAGCGGCGGACTTCTTTTCTGTAATGAAAAGAGTACTTCTTATTACGGCTTTTCAGCTGCTTCAGAGGCGGACGGACTTGCCTGCAGAGCATCCGTTAACCCCTCAAAGGACGGCTATGGCGGACGTGACATCGTAACAAGAATTCCCTTTAAGTTCTCTGCAGACTATGCGGCAGAGCTTGCTTCTGAGCCTGACCTCACATTCATTATGACATATTTTGATGATGATATGGGTTACAGCAATAAGAGTATTATTATGGACTACTGCCGTACAGGTCAGGATACAAACGGTCTTTACACCGGTGCAACATTAGGCACGCTTGGAAATACAAAACAGTGGAAAACACTTGTTCACCGTGTAACCAACTGTAACTTTGGTGAGCTTGCTACTACATCCGGTAACAGCTACTGTAAGCTCAGAATTTTTGCATCGGGCGGTAAAGGACTTAAAATTTACAGCCTTTCAGTTCTTCCCACAAGCCAGTATAACGAGCTTATGAAGGAAGCAACTGGCAGAGTGACAGGTGCTTACATAAATAACGGTGTTCAGTTTAACGATAAGGCTGACGGACTTGAAAAGGTTCAGCTTGACGGCAAGGGTGCAGTTAAGGTATCTGCAGGAAACAACCTTGAATGTGACGTAACAACAAAGGCAATCACAGATTCTTCAACTGTTAATGTTGAGGTTGAATACTATACAGAAACAGAGGGTGAAGAAATCGTATTTAACTATAACTATGACGGAAATACTCCCATCATAGTGCCTGTTACCGATACAGGCAAGTGGCAGAGAGTAAGGGTTGAACTCCCCGACGCTTCATTTACTAACTCTATGGCTGCAAGTCAGATTGCAAACGCTGACTTTACAATCGGTACATCAAGCGGTAATGAATTTTACATTCATTCCGTTCGTGCATATATCCCCGAATAATTACTGGCAGAAAATCTGAAAAGGAGGTAAATTTATGCGCAAAAAACTGTTTAGTATAGTAATGTGCCTTGCGCTGTGCATAGCAGTATGCAGTATTGGTGCAAGTGCGGCAGATTACTACACAACCACTCAGGAAATGTACGTAAAGGTTGACCCATGCGACCCGAACAATGCTTCAGTTATATTTTCGCCAATTCCGCAGACTAACAAGATGTCATTTATTGACGGACAGACTGCAGGAAGATATGATGAGCTTTACAGTGAACAGGTTGAGTTTAACGGCATCCCCGGACGTCAGGTGTATGTTGAAAATAAATTCTACTTTACATTTGAACCCGGTTTTGCTGATAAAGACGACAGCGTATTCGCATTTATAATTGACTACTGGGACTACGGTGGAGGCGGTTACTTCCACGTAGAATACACAACCAAAACTCAGGGTGAGGTTGTGAGGGCATCTATTTATAAGCTCGGTCTTGACGAAAACAGTCAGAAGACAGCAGGCGGCTGGCACAGAGCTACTCTTTATGTTGATGATGCCTGCTTTACACAGTCCCTTGACTACGGTACAGACTTCCGTCTTGTATCAAATGCTTACAACACATTTTCACGCATAGAGGTGCGTAACCTTTCAAAAACTGCAGGTGCAAACGAGGACTTTGGTGTATTCAATGCACAGAAGGCAAATTCACTTAACTACCTTCAGATGTTTGACGGCTATGGCGAGGGTGAAACCTTTGAGCCTCAGCTTGAAAGAAAGCTTACACGTGAAGAATTCTATGTACAGATGATGAAGTCTTATGCACTTGAGGAAACTGCTCTTTCTGAAAACCGCAAGACAAAGTTCACAGACGTAAGTGCCGAGGCAGCTCCCTACATAGGCTATGCTGAAAAGCTCGGTCTTATAAAGCGTGACGGAAACACTCTTGGTGCAGGGGAGAATATAAAGCAGAAGGAAATGATTGCCGCATATTTACGCCTTATCGGCGTAAGCGGTGACAACCTTGAAACAGATTGCATCAAGCTTGGTAAGGAGTACGGTCTTATCAACGCCGGCTCAATGATTTTCCAGCCGGAAAAAGACGGAAATGTGGACGTTTTCGTAACACTTGCACAGAATGTGTTCTCCATATCAAACCTGAGCTCTGGGGAGAGTGCTTTCGGTAAGCTGTTTGATGCAGGCGTTTACACAGAGGAAACACTTCTTAATGCAAAGGACAAGGCGCTTAATAACTGGCTTCTTGAAAATGTCTTTACACTTAATATACGTACTCTTATAAATGAAGATTCGCGCCGTGAATATCACGAAATTGACTTCTTCGGTCAGAATGCACTTAAAGAGTATTACACACAGAACTGTATGAGTACAGATAACCGCTATATTGCATTCCGTGACAATAATATGAATCTTTATCTGCTTGAGCTTGCAACGGAAAAGACAAAGTTTGTTGGTAAGCTTCTTAAAGACTACAACTTTATGATTACACCAAAAAACAACCTTTGGTACACAGATAAGGACTGGAATATTGTCAAGGTTCCCCTTGACGGTGTTGACATAAAGACAGACGAATTCACTTACGAGGTTATGGGACGTATTCCCGAATGGCAGACACGTCAGCCGGGTATGATGCAGGTTAATAATGCAGAAACCCGTATAAGCTATGAATGGCGTGATACCAAGGGTGACTTTGACCCCAACTACTACAGCCGTATCCCGGTTTACAAGGTAGACGAAAAAGAATGGGATATCGACCACTGGTGGGGCTTCATTTCAAACTGGTACTATCCTAACCACGTTTGTATAAACCCTGTTTATGATAATCTTGCATTCTTCGCTCATGAATGGTCTCATCCCAACGGAACACCTCAGTACGACCGTGTATGGGCAGTTGATATGGACGCAGACGAGTATTACAATGCAATTCCCCAGAAAGCATATCGTTGGGATAATGACCTTCTCGGAGATATGTATTACAGCGGTGAATCACTTGTTCACGAAGCGTGGAGTAACAACGGTGAATGGATAATGGCAGTTAAGAACGTTGGTACAATGGACGGTGTTAAGCGTGGTATCGGTGTTGCCGGTGCAGTTATGGTTCGTCCCGACGGTACTGACAAGCACTATATCCCCGTAAGCTACGATTACACAAGAAAGAACGGCGGTGGCGACAGCGGTGCGTCAATTAACCACGCTATGCTCTCCAATACTTCAGACCGTTGGCTTGTAGGTGACTCCCAGTACGGACGCGGATGGTCAGACGTTTATCTTATAGATACATACACAGGTGCTGACTACTTCCTCGGCAGATTCCCCCTTAAGGATAACCCAGGTCATATTCATCCTCAGTTCTCAATGGATGATACAATGGTTATTATCGGTCATCAGTCAGACGATAACTCCCACGTTGAAATTGCTTGGATGGACGTTTCTGATATAGTATTCGGCACACCTCTTGACGGTGGACAGTACGATATATCTGAAACCTGCGATACATTTGGTTACAACGGTTTTGACCATTATATCATTGCCGATAAGGACGAAAACGGTGAAATTCAGGGCTTCAGAATTCCACGTAACAATCAGATGAACGTAAATGTCAAGGCAAACTATGTTGAGGCGGATAATACACCTGCTGATATTTCAATTACTTTCCTTGACGAGGGAACAACCCCCATAAAGTTAACCTATAACACATGGGATAATGACATAGGCGGCTACGGCAAGCTTACAGAGCGTGAGGTTTTCATCGAAAGAAAGAATTCAGGTCAGTTTGTTACAAAGACAATTCATTTTGATGACATTAACCTTGGCAATATGTTCGTGCTTGGAACTGACTTCCGTGTAAGCGGTGTCAGCACAGAGGCGTACATCAAATCTATTGATGTAAAAGTTCCGGATGAAATGGTGGGAGCAACTCCTATAGTTAAAAAGACTACTCCTCCCACAGATGAAGAAAGGAGATAAGCACAATGAATAAGCGTATTTTAAGTCTTTTCATATGTCTTATGTTTGTATTCTCGCTGGGTATTGTTTCTGCTAATGCAGAAGAAGTATCCTTTGTGATTACTCCCTCAATTGACTATGATAATGAAAAGATTACAATAACAGGTGTGACACCTGCTCTTTACGGACAGAATGTGTCAATCGTAATCTACGCACCTACTGAAACTATTTCTGGTATGGCAGATGTGGAAAACAGACTCAATCCTGAGCCTCAGTATCCTTTAGATGTAACAAAAATCAAGAAAATAAAGAACGTAACTGCAAACCTTAAGGGCGAATTCAGCGTAGAATTCAACCTTGCCGACCTTACTGCCGGATATTATATGGTATCAGCATCGGGCGGTGGTTACAAAAAGGCAGTTTCAAAGGATTCAGAGCTTATCTACTTTGAAAATGTGAATTCAATCAATACAGTTACAATTCCTGCATTCAATGCGGCAACTGCTGAAACGGTAGAGTCTCTCATCCGTGAGAAGGAGCTTCTTATAGGTGTTGACGTTGCAGGTGATTATGAGGATAATAAGGATGTAATCAATAATCTTTTTGAATCAATCAAAGCAGATGACTACCCCGACGGTTACGGTGCAGGGGAGATGTATAAAATTCAGGATACATTCTCTGCAATAAGCATTTTCCGTGATATGTATGCTGCTGCAAATCCTGCAGAGCTTATCACAATCCTTGAAGAAAATGCAGGCATACTCGGCATCGACATTACAGACGAAGATTACACTGCAGATAAAGAAGCAGTTGCCGGGATTTTCCTTAATATAATTAAAGAAGGAAAAGATAACAGCACATACGTTCCCCGTTCAATGCTTGACACACGTAAGGTGTTTAAGCAGAGTATGGGTATCGTAACTCTTAACAGCACAGATAACGAAGGTGTAAGCGGTGTGCTTGAAACTTACGGTGAAATCCTGGGCCTTGATATGGATGCTTATGCTGAAGCTTGCGAAGAATACACCGTAACAAAGGTTAACAAAGGCTTTGTAGAAAGAGCTTTCAAGGTTGCAAGTGACGTTACGGCAGCTTATGACGACTGTATAGAATTCCTTGAAGAAGAAAAGGAATCAAACTCAGGCTCAACAGACGGCACCGGTGGCGGAGGCGGCGGTGGCGGAGGCGGCTTCGCACCGAGCAGACCTTCAAAGACTGAAAAAGACGAAATTTCAATCGATAAAGACATAATTGAAGAAAATCTTCCTGAAGCGGAAGTTCCTCAGAAATTCAGCGATGTACAAAAAGAACACTGGGCATATGAATCAGTTCAGACTCTTGCAGAAACAGGAATTATTGACGGTTTTGAAGATGGTACATTTAAGCCCAATGCACTTGTAACACGTGAACAGTTTGTGAAAATGCTTGTTGAAGCAGGCGGATATCTTAATACTGACCTTACATCACAGTTTGGTGACGTTGAAGCAGGCAGATGGTCAAGTAGCTATATTGCAAGTGCCGTTTCAAGAGGTATCGTGACAGGCTACGAAGACGGTACATTCAAGCCTACAGCGACTCTTACCCGTCAGGATGCGGCAGTTATGTCCTTCAGACTTGCAAACGTTATGAAAAAGTCAGTTGCAAAGACAGATGTTCTTGACTTTACAGATAGTGATGCAGTTTCTGCATATGCAATTGAAGCTGTTGCTTCTCTTGCAGGTGCAAACATTATAAATGGTTTTGAAAATGGCTCATTCAGTCCCCTCGGAACACTTACAAGAGCACAGGCTGCAAAAATTATCTACGGAATAATTATTAAATAAGAAAGGAAAGGCAAGGGTGATAATATGCGTAATAAACGATTAATCGCAATCGTAACAGCACTTACACTGCTGTTTACCCAGATGGGTTTTATAATCGGCTCTGCAGAGGAACCTGCCAAAACTACGGCACCCCTTTATTCAGAGTCAGAGCTTGCCTCCTTTGAAAGCAAGCGTGAAAAGCTTTTTGATCTCGGCGTTTTTCCGGAAATGGATAAAAAGCCGGACGAAACAATTTTAAGAAGTGAATTTGCAGGCATAATGGAAAAGGTTATGGGTAATCACTTCTATCCTGCAACCTTCTCGGAAAATACTTATATTGACGTTAAAGAGCTTACAACAAATGCAAATGCAATCGTTGCCCTCAAGAAAATGGGACTTATGGTTGGTGTAAACGGATATGAGTTCAAGCCTGATAACAAGGTTACATATGCTCAGGCTGTTAAAGTTCTTGTTGGAGGACTTGGATACAGAGACCTTGCAGAGGTAAACGGCGGTTATTACCAGGGCTACCTTAAAAAGGCAATAGACCTGGGACTTCTCAGAGGCGGTGCTTCAAATTACGACCGTGACCTTACTTTTTACGATGCAGTAATGCTCATTGATGCGGCTCTTGAAGCAGAAATCCCCGAAATGAACGCTGTAAGTGATGAATATGCAACCTTCGCAACAAGTGAAGACAGAAACCTTCTCAGCGTGTATCATAATATTTATCCTGTTAAGGGCATTATGACAGATAACGGTCAGACAGCTCTTTGGGGAAAGAGTATGGCAGGTAAGGGCAATGCAACTGTAGCAGGTGTGATTCTTACAGGCATTCAGGAAAAATTCACAGACCTTATCGGTATGAATGTTGTTGCATACTACCGTAATACAGAACCAAAGGTGTTGCTTCACGCGTATGCTGACGAGGCGAAGAACGATGTTTTGGTAATTGATGCATATGACCTTGTGAAAGATTCTCCCAAATTTACAAAGTCAAACATTGTTTATAAGAATAAAAACGGTGTTACAAAAAATGTTAAAATCAGCGTATATGCAGATTTTATCTATAACGGTGCTGCTTACACGAATTTTGTAGGCGATACACTTAAGATTTCTGCAGGTACACTTACACTTATTGATGCTGATGGCGATAAAGTATATGAAACTATCGTTGCAGATGTTTTCTATGACTATCTTGTAAAGACAGTTGATACCGTTACGGGTGCTTTCTACAGCAGCTACGGTGAACCAATTCTTTTCAATGAATATGATGTATTCCACGTTTATGATCCTGAAGGTAAAGAAATTCCCCTTGCTGATATCAAGTACGAAAGCCTTCTTACAGTGTATCAGTCAAAGGATTTCACAAAGCTTATCGTTCATGTGTCAAACGTAAAAACAAGTATGGTTATTGACAGTATAACTACTGAAGAAGACGGCTCAATGTATGTTACTACAGGTGAGAGTACATACCGTGTCGGTGCGTTCTATATGGATAAAATGAACGACCCGGCTTCAAGCCTTAAAGCTCCCGTAACAGGCGGTAAGTATGATGTTTACATCAACGTAGCAGGGGAGGCGGCATTCTTCCTTGATACGCAGAACCGTGCAGAATATGCATATCTTCTTGCTGTAGGCAGTGATTCAACCGACAAGCTGGGCGGAACAAAAAAGGCTGTAAGAATCGTTAACGAGCAGGGCGATGCAGTAACTGTTAAATCTGCAAAAAACTTCACGGTTATTGACTCAGAAGGCGTTCATGAAAATGACGGTAACGCAGTTGTTAACAGTGCAGACCTCTACAATTCATCGGGTGCATTTGTTCCTCAACTTATCAGAATAAAGATTAATTCCAAGGGCGAGTTTACACAGCTTGAATACGATAATAAGGTTATAACAGATGCGGAAGCTCCCAACGGATTTGACGAAACCAAGTTCCACAAGCTTTATTCAGGCAGCATCTCTACATACAGCGGTTATTCAAGCAAAAACCTTGGTAGCGCAGGATACATTCTTGACAAAAACACGAAGATATTCCTTGTTGAAACTCCCGGTTCAATCACAACTACCGATGAAACTAAGGTAAGGGTTGTTCCTTATAGCCAGTTTACATTAGTATCCTTGACAGTGGCTCTTTACGATGCTGACCAGAACTGGGCAGTTGGTGCAATGGTTTGTGCTCCGTCTTCAAGCACTTATGATGACAGAACATTCACCGTTGTGAACTCCAAAACGATTATTGATGAATTTGGTGAGGAAAGAGTACAGGTAACAGGCTACTGGAAGAATAATAAGTGGACCTTCCGTGAGCATTTCCCCGGTGTATTTGAAACAGCTGTTCAGGACTTCAACAACACCGAAGGTAAAGATACAGAGGGTAATCCCAAGCCCGGATTTAACACTTATACAGGCATCAAACCCGGTGACGTGTTTGCTATTCAGTTTGACAATGAAAAACAGGAGATTATGAAGGCTATGCTTGTAATGTCTCCGTCACGTTCAGAAGCACAGATACGTAAAGGCTTCGGCCCTTATCAGAATACAGATTACACAAATACTATATGGGGCCGTGTAATTGGTTATCCTGTTTCAGGTACAGATGGCACAATCGGTATTCTTGCAAATAACGAGTACTTTGTTGAAACAATCAATTCATCAACATATGTGACAGTATTTGATACAAGAACAGGAGAGATTACAAAGGGTGACAGACTTAAACTTCCTGCAACAGGTAATGTTGATAAGTCGGGTAATATTGATATCGGTGACGGCAGTGTAATGATTTACGGTTGGCGACAGAGAAATCACCTTTGTGATGTGCTTGTAGTGCTTAAATAAAAAATAGCATGCCGGCTGGTCGTGTAACACTGTATTAAACGAGAAAGTAAAAAAGCAATATCGCTAAGTTAAGAACTGATATGCACCCCAAAAGTTAGACACTTTTGGGGTGCATATTTTATTCGTATAATTTATAGTTCTTCTGAATAATTACATGTATTCATGCAGAAAATTCAATTACTTAGGTATGTAATTTTGGGGACAGTCCCCAAAATGAGAAATTTTTCAATGCGCATAGAAAAAATACAAAAAAATTCCTGAAAAAGTATTGACAACATCCTTTTTTAGTGTTAAAATAACTACGGTTAGCGAAAGCTAATTCATTTTTTATGAATGACAGTTAGCGTTGGCTAACTGAGAATGAAATCGGGTGATTTGTATGAATTTAAAATCTGCAGAAGAGGGAAAAGAGTATATTGTTCAGCGGATTGAGACTGACGACGAAGAGCTTGATGCGTTTCTGTTTTCGCTTGGGTGCTACAGCGGGGAGCCTATAACGGTGATTTCTCATCTTAAGGGTGGCTGTGTGGTTTCCATTAAGGACGGACGCTATAACATCGATAACGAGCTTGCAGAGGCGATTATTGTTTTCTAAAAAAGTCGGGAAGTAATCTGCTGATTACTTTTTGCCTTGGAGTTAGCGATGACTAACTTAATTGGTTATTAATTTTTTATACATATTTTGGGGGAGGATTTGTTATGAGAATTGCGTTAGCAGGTAACCCTAACAGCGGTAAAACCACTATGTACAACGCTCTTACCGGCCGTAATGAAAAGGTTGGTAACTGGGCAGGCGTAACAGTGGAAAAGAAAGAAGCTCCTATTAAAAAGAGCTTTTATCAGGAAGAGGAACTGATTGCAGTTGACCTTCCGGGTGCATATTCAATGTCGCCATTTACATCGGAGGAAAGTATTACAAGTGCTTATGTAAAAAATGAAAATCCCGATGCTATTATAAATATTGTGGATGCAACAAACTTAAGCAGAAGCCTTTTTTTCACAACTCAGCTTCTTGAGCTTGGCGTGCCGATGGTTGTTGCGCTTAATAAAGCAGACATCAACGAAAAGAAAAAGACAGAGATTGATGCAAAGGCACTTTCGGAAAAACTCGGCTGTCCTGTAATCGATACAATTTCCACATCTGCAGACGGTCTTAAAGAAGTTGTAGAAGCGGCAGTAGAGTTGAAAGGTAAAGAACAGACAGCACCTTACATACAGGGAGACATCGACCTTACAGATAAGAAGGTTGTAGAAGCAGCTGACAGAAAACGTTTTGAATTTGTTAACGCAATAGTAAGAACTGTTGAAAAAAGAAAAATAAAAACTAATCAGAAAAATAAGCAGGATAAATTTGACTCAATTATAACAAATAAATGGTTTGGTATTCCTATATTTGCACTTGTTATGTGGGCGGTATTCTACGTGTCTCAGGCTTGGCTTGGTCCTATTATTGCAGACTGGCTTGTTGCAGGTATTGAAGCTTTCGGCGGTGTTGTTGAAGGCTGGATGGAAGGATCAAGTAATGAGTTCCTTAAATCACTTGTGTCAAGTGCCATTGTTGACGGTGTAGGCGCTGTTGTAAGCTTCCTGCCCCTTGTAATGGTTATGTACTTTATGATTGCTCTTCTTGAGGATTGCGGTTATATGGCACGTGCAACTGTTGTTCTTGACCCTATCTTCAAAAAGGTTGGTCTTTCAGGTAAATCAGTAATCCCCTTTGTTATTGGTACAGGTTGTGCAATTCCCGGTGTTATGGCTTGCCGTACTATTCGTAATGAGCGTGAACGCAGAGCTACAGCGATGATTGCTCCATTTATGCCATGCGGTGCAAAGCTTCCCGTTATTTCTCTGTTTGTGGGGGCGTTTTTCCCGGGGCACGCATGGGTTGGCACTGCAATGTACTTTGTGGGTATTGTTATAATCCTTCTTTGCGCACTTTTGATTAACAGAATTACAGGCGCCAGAAAAAAGAAGTCTTACTTTATTATCGAACTTCCCGAATATAAGGTGCCGTCACTGTGGCGAGCTGTTAAATCCATGTGCGGACGTGGCTGGTCTTACATAGTAAAGGCAGGTACAATTATTCTTGTATGTAATGTAGTTGTTACTATTATGGGATCATTCACAATCGGCTTTAAGCCCGCTCTTGAGGATGGCAGCAATTCAATTCTTGCAACGATCTGCGGACCTATCGATTGGATTCTTGTTCCGGTTGTCGGCTTTGCATCATGGAAACTGGTTGCCTGTGCCATTACAGGCTTTATAGCAAAGGAAAATGTTGTAGGTACTATTGCAACCCTTTTCGGGCTTTCTGCAGTAATAAGCGGTGACCTTGAGCTTGTTGGCGAAGGTCAGGCAGTTGCAGATGCGATGAATCTTACATCTGCCGCAGCACTCAGCTTTATGATGTTTAACCTTTTCACACCGCCTTGCTTTGCCGCTATTGGTGCTATGAATGCAGAACTGGGCAGCAAAAAATGGCTCTTTGCAGGTATTGGTTTACAGTTTGGTGTCGGCTTCACGGTAGGCTTCCTTGCATATCAGATAGGGACTCTTATTTTAACAGGAACAGTTGGTGCAGGATTTATCCCGGGACTTATTGCAGTAGCTGTTTTTGCCGCAATTTGTGTTTACCTTTGTGTAAGACCAAAAGCGAAGGGATGATTTTATGACTGATTTAATTATTATATTGGTTTTAGCGATTATAATCGGCAGTGCAGTTTTCTATATTTATAAAGAAAAAAAGAAGGGCAAAAAATGTATCGGTTGCCCGTATAGCACGGATTGTTGCGATAAGAATAAATGCAAGTAATATAAAGAGGTTGCCATTGGCAGCCTCTTTATGTTATAATTGGATTGGTGAACGTTTGCTGAAAATAACCGTCATCCTTGAAGTATTTTAGCCAACAGCCTCGTCAGGGGAACCAAAGCGGTGGAGGGATTGTAACAGAGGAGCCTTCAGGGGAGCCTTTAGTGGAACGTTGCAGTTAGAATATAAATGAAGGACAATGATAAAATGCAGAAAATACTTTTCTCCTATCAGGACTTAAAATATAAAGCATTTCACGAAAAACTGATGCCCACAGTCAATCCTGATATGGTAATTGGTGTAAGAACGCCTGTATTAAAGAAAATTGCAAAAGAATATTCCGGAAGTAAAGAACAGATCGGTTTTATAAAAAAGCTTCCGCATAAATTTTATGAGGAAAATAATCTTCACGCATTTTTTATAGCCGAAATAAAGGACTTTAATGTGTGCATTAATGAAGTTGAGAGGTTTTTACCATACATAGATAACTGGGCAACTTGCGACGGACTGAGACCAAAATGCTTCAAGAAAAATACAGATAAATTAATACAGTACATTGAAAAGTGGCTCAGTTCCGAAAATACTTATACGATTCGCTTCGGAATGGAAATGCTGATGGTGTATTTTCTTGATGGACTTTTTAAAGATAAATACCCTGAAATGGTTGCATCTGTGGTGAGTGAAGAATACTACATTAAAATGATGCAGGCGTGGTATTTTGCTACTGCTCTTGCCAAACAGTGGGAGAGTGTACTTTTCTATATAACAGAAAAAAAGCTTCCTTTGTGGGTGCATAACAAAACTATTCAGAAAGCCATAGAAAGCTTCCGTATAACAGATGAACAAAAACAGATTTTACGTCAGTATAAAAGGTGATAGTATGAATAAAGTAAACTACAAAAAAATATTTGACGATGAACTAAAAAAAATATCGGAAAGTGGCAGAAAACCAACACTTCTTCTTCACGCCTGCTGTGCCCCATGTTCGAGTGCTGTGCTTGAAAAAATAAGTGAAATTTTCGACATAACCCTGTTTTTTTACAATCCTAACATTTCTCCTGAAAGCGAGTTTGTTTTCAGACTTGAGGAACTTGGAAAACTACTTGAAATAATGAAGCTTAACGATATTAGCATTGTTTGCCCGCCCTATGATAACGAAGAATTTGAGACAATTGCAAAAGGAATGGAAGCCCTTCCTGAAGGCGGTGCAAGGTGCTATAAATGCTATAAACTACGCCTTGAAAAATCCGTCATCTATGCAAAAGAAAACGACTTTGACTATGTTACAACTACCCTTTCCATAAGTCCCCATAAAAATGCACAGTGGCTAAATGGCATCGGACTTGAGCTGGAAGAAAAATATGGAGTAAAATACCTTTGTTCAGACTTTAAAAAGGAAGAAGGGTTCAAACGTTCCTGCGAGCTTTCAAGGCTTTATGACCTTTACAGGCAGGATTATTGCGGCTGCAGGTTCTCAAAACAATAAAATAGTATATTTGTAAACAAATTTTATCTTTCGTTGACAAAAAGGACAAGCATCGGTATAATATATAATAGCTTAATTTGTGGAAAAAGAGGTAAATTTATGACATTAAAACAACTTTTTGCTCCTACGGATATGACAAAGGGAACTCCGTGGAAGAGCATACTTATGTTTACAATTCCGATGCTTATAGGAAATATTGCCCAACAGCTTTACAGTACAGTTGACAGTATAGTTGTAGGTCGCTACATCGGCGACGGTGCACTTGCCTCTGTCGGAAGCACACTTCCGATACTTAATATGCTGCTTGTATTGTTTATGGGCATATCTGCAGGGGCAAGTATTATGGTAAGCCAGTATTTCGGTGCGAAGGAAAGGGAAAAGCTTTCCCACACTATTGGTACGTGTATCACGGTAACAGCAATAGCCTGTGTTTTTCTTATCATAGTTGCAACGCCTTTTATACGTCCTGTGTTGGTTGCATTGAATACACCTGCTGATATTATTGAAGGGTGTTATGATTATCTTTTTATATCTCTTGTAGGAATTGCAGGGATGGGGTATTACAATATTCTCAGCGGAATTATCCGCGGTATGGGTGATTCCATTTCTGCTCTTATATATCTTCTTGTTGCAACAGTAGTAAATATTGTGCTCGATATATATTTTGTAGCTATTGTAAAAATGGGTGTTGGCGGTGTTGCACTTGCAACAATTATAGCACAGATTATTTCTTCTATACTGTGTCTTATCAAGATTGCAAGAATGAGAGAGTATTTTGATTTTGGATTAAAGTATCTTAAACCTGTGGGTCACTACGTTAAAACTATTGTCAGCCTTGGTATTCCATCCGGTCTTACACAGGCGATTTTCTCGTCAGCAATGATAATTGTGCAGTCACTTACAAATCAGTTCGGTACGCAGTTCATCGCAGCAAATATTGTTGTAATGCGTGTTGACGGTTTTGCGATGATGCCAAACTTTTCTTTCGGTATGGCACTTACTACTTATGCAGGGCAAAATGTAGGTGCAGGATTGTATGACAGAGTTACAAAAGGGGCGAAACAGGGGACTGTTATGGCAGTAATCTGTTCTGCTTTAATTACAGGTGTAATTCTTCTTTTCGGAAAACCTCTTATGGGTGTGTTTACAGAAACTAAAGAGCTTGTTGAACTTAGCTACAAGCTTATGCTAATACTTGCAGTGGGGTATATTGCCGTTGCCATAACACAGAGCTTGTCCGGTATTATGCGCGGTGCAGGCGATACTATGACGCCTATGTGGGTGTCACTTATTACGACTGTGGCTATCCGTGTGCCTATTGCGTACGGTATTTCCTATCTGACAAGAACACCGGAGCTTCCTCACGGAATAAGTCAGTGTATACAGATTTCACTTCTTGCTTCGTGGGTGCTTGGTGCCGTTATCACGATGATATTCTATGCAAGAGGTAAGTGGAAGGAAAAAGCAATAAAGTAAACATAATAAAGGACAGAACTTTTGAATAGTGGTTCTGTCCTTTGTTAATGTTATTTATATAACACAATTATTTAATTGTCTTGCTTTCTACTTCCTCTGTAATCTTCGCAATGAAGTCAGCAAGTGCCATACTACCGATATCACCGTCACGACGGTCACGGATTGAAACGGTGTTGTTTTCGATATCCTTATCGCCTACAAGGAGCATATAGGGAACTTTTTCAAGCTGCGCTTCACGGATTTTGTAACCGATTTTTTCGCTGCGGTCGTCGATTTCAACTCTTACGATGCCACTCTTTTCAAGCTCTTTCTTAACTTCGTAGATGTAGTCAAGGTGACGGTCTGCGATGGGAAGAAGTTTAACCTGAACGGGAGCAAGCCATACGGGGAACGCACCTGCATACTTCTCAATAAGAAGTGCAAGAGTTCTTTCGTAACAGCCGATAGATGTTCTGTGGATGATGTAGGGATGCTTCTTTGTGCCGTCCTTGTCCACATATTCCATACCGAATTTCTCGGCAAGCATCTGGTCAATCTGAATTGTGATAAGAGTATCTTCCTTACCAAATACGTTCTTAATCTGAATGTCAAGCTTGGGACCGTAGAATGCAGCTTCGCCGATACCAACCTTGTAGGGAATTTCAAGGTGGTCAAGGATTTTCGCCATTATAGACTGAGCCTCATCCCACTGCTCGTCTGTACCTATATACTTGTCGCGGTCGTCGGGATCCCACTGTGAGAAACGGTAAGAAACATCTTCGTAAAGGCCAAGAGTTTTAAGCATATAGATAGCAAGTTCAAGACAATTCTTGAATTCTTCCTCAAGCTGTTCGGGAGTACACATAAGGTGCCCCTCTGAAATAGTGAACTGTCTTACACGAATAAGACCGTGCATTTCACCGGAAGCTTCGTTACGGAAAAGAGTTGAAGTTTCTGCAAGTCGCATAGGAAGGTCACGGTAGCTTCTGCCACGGTTGAGATATGCCTGATACTGGAAAGGACAAGTCATGGGACGGAGTGCGAACACTTCCTTATCCACTTCCTCGTCCCCCATTACAAACATACCGTCCTGATAGTGATCCCAGTGACCTGAAATCTTGTAAAGGTCGCTCTTTGCCATAAGGGGGGTCTTTGTAAGTAGCCAGCCACGTCTCTGCTCTTCATCCTCAACGAATCTCTGTAGCTGCTGAATAATTCTTGCACCCTTGGGAAGAAGTATGGGAAGTCCCTGACCGATAACATCACTTGTTGTGAAAAGCTCAAGGTCACGACCGAGCTTGTTGTGGTCACGCTTCTTTGCTTCTTCACGTCTTTCGAGCTCTGCCTCAAGATCTTCCTTGTTAAGGAATGCTGTTGCGTAAATACGCTGAAGCATCTTGTTCTTTTCGTCACCTCTCCAATAAGCACCTGTAGCACTGAGGAGTTTATAAGCCTTAACCTTGCTTGTGTAGTTTACGTGAGGACCTGCACAAAGGTCAGTAAATTCTCCCTGTTTATAGAATGAGATAACCTCACCTTCGGGAAGGTCATTAATAAGTTCAACCTTATAAGGCTCATCCTTCATAAGCTCAAGAGCTTCTTCTTTAGGAAGCTCAAAACGCTCAATCTTGAGGTTTTCCTTGGCAATTTTCTTCATTTCAGCCTCAATTTTTTCAAGGTCTTCTGGAGAAAACGGGGTGTCAGTGTCAAAGTCATAGTAGAATCCTGTGTCAATTGCAGGACCTATCGCAAGTTTAACATTAGGGAAAAGTCTTTTAACAGCCTGTGCCATAACGTGTGACGCAGAGTGTCTTAAAGTTTGCAGTTCGTTCATTTCTGCCATATTTATCATCCTTTCAAAAATAAAATTATTTTTTGAGTTAATTTATATTTGCTCAAAATCAGAAGCATGTCGCAGGTGCAAAGTCACGCCATTTTTACTGTACGGTAATTCGAGAAAAATTAAGGCGTATGCACGATATATCCGTGTAAATCAGGAGCGAGACCTTACGCAACATCACACCTTCAAAAAGAACACAAAACACCCCTACTTTGAGCAGTATACTCAAAATAGGGGTGCAAAAATACTATTTCACACGGTTCCACCCTAATTACGGTTACCCGTCACTCTTTTAGCCGTTAACGCAGGCTCACGACAAGGAATACTCGTTCCCTTTCACCCTTGCAACTCAGGAGTGGTGTTCGCCAAGGCGTTGTATAGGATACTTCCAGCAAATGCATCCCTCTCTAATATACCCCATCCAAGGTTACTGTCTCCGTCAATGTTTTTACAAAAGCTATTTTATCACACAAATTCCTCTCCGTCAAGCTTTTATTTTTGCACAATTTGGAGACAGCCCACAAATTGTGCAAAAGGACGAAAAAATTATAGTGCCTATAAAACTCAATCAGTATCTTCCTGCACCGTTTCCTGCAATATATCCTGTTGTCCATGCCCAGTGTAAGTTATAACCACCGCAGTCACCGAGGACGTCAAGAAGCTCGCCTGTGCAGTAGAGACCGGGGCATTTTAAGGATTCAAGGGTGCCAGGGTCAAAGTCTGAAAGAATTGCGCCGCCACTGCTTGCCTGGGACTGCTCTTTGCCTATAACATTGGTTACGGTGAAGGAAAGAGCTTTTATAAAATCGGTAAGTATAGAAATATCTTTTTTTGTAAGAAGTGAAACATTTGTATTTCCCTTTATTCCTGCACAACCGAGGATGTACTGACAAAGTGCCTTATGGAGTATTCCCGTCAGAAAGTCCTCTGCCTTAAGGTGAGAAAGAAGGATTTTTCTCTCCGACAGCATCTTATATAATTCTTCTTTAGTAAGCTCAGGAATAAGGTCAATGGAAAGTATACTGCCATCACGGCAAAGCCTGGATAGTTGCATAACCGCAATTCCCGAAAGACCGTAGTCGGTAAACTGGATTTCGCCTTTTTCAGAGAGGAGAAGTCTATCTTTTTCGATAAGGGACACACTGCCTTTTGCACGAATTCCCTTAAGAGCTTTGGTAATTTCTTTCGTTTTAACAGGGGAAAGGGCATAACGAAATTTTTCCGTTTTATGACCGAGGGAATTAAGCAGATTAATTCCGTTTCCGTCTGTACCGAAGGACGGTGCGGCATTGGAGCCTACAGAGAGAATCACTCTGTCAAAATGTTCACCGTTTATCATAAAAAAGCTGTCTTTTTTCTCAAGCTTATTTATAAAGGAATTTGTGCGGATTTTTATACCGAGACGGTCACACTCAAAACGAAGTGCATCAAGAACGCTTGTTGCCCTTCGTGAATAGGGGTAAATACGACCGTCCTCTTCAGTAAGCATTATACCGATTGATGTAAAAAACGCTTTTTCTTCATCAGGGGAGAATTTACTGAGGATTTCAGCCATAATGCCCGGATTTGAAGAATGGTAGTTGTCCTCGCTTATGCTTGCATTTGACAAATTGCATCTGCCGTTACCTGTTGCAAGAAGCTTTTTTAAAATTCTGTCACTGCGCTCAAACACGGTGACAGAATTTTTTTCATTTATTCTTTTCGCATAAATTGCACTGACAATACCACTGGCACCGCCACCGATTATCGCAATTTTCAATATATTTCAGCCTCGCTTTTTTTATCTCTTGTCATAAGACTAAGGACTTCTTTCCTTGGGTCTGAATTTTCAAAAAGAACACGGTAGCACGCTTCTGTAATAGGCATTTCAACACCGCATTTTTGGCTTAAAGCGTATGCAGATTTGCATGCTTCAACCCCTTCAACCGTCATGTGCACTTCCTCGAGAGCTTCGGAAAGAGGTTTACCCTGACCGATAAGAATACCGGCACGGCGGTTTCTTGAGTGCATTGATGTACATGTAACAATAAGGTCGCCTACGCCCGTAAGCCCACTGAAGGTTTCCGCATTTGCACCCAGGTGAACACCAAGCCTTTTGATTTCGTGCAATCCTCTTGTCATAAGAGCTGCCTTTGTGTTGTCACCATAACCAAGACCGTCTGTAATACCTGCACAAAGTGCAATAATGTTTTTAAGTGCACCGCCAAACTCTACTCCCACCATATCGTCGTTTGTATATACGCGAAATGCCGGTGCCATAAACACATCCTGAAGGGTTTTTGCAGTGTCGGGATTTTTGCAGGCAAGTACGTTTGTAGTCGGGATTTTTCTTGCAACCTCTTCTGCGTGGGAAGGCCCGCTTAATACTGCAATAGTGCTTAAGGGAAGGTATTCTTCAAACACTTCGCTTATACGGCAAAGCTTTTCATCGTCAAGTCCTTTTGAAATATTCACAATGGTTTTGCCGTTTGCGTATTTTCCAAGATTTCTCGCAGTTGTACGAACTGCCTTTGACGGAACTGCGGAAACTATTATTTCACCAAAAGCTGCCGCCTCTTCCATATCGTTTGTAAAAACGAAGTCAGAATCACCGAAAGGAACACCGGGTAGAAATTCTTTGTTTTCACGGTCTGCCTTAAGTCTTTCGCTTTCTTCCTTAAGATAAGACCAAAGGCAAACCTTGTGCCCGTTTGATGAAAGAAGAAGTGCGATTGCTGTACCCCAGCCACCGCTTCCTATAACTGATATATTCATAGCGTTACCTCACTTTAATAAGTTCGAAATGTAAAGTTCGAAATTCGAAATGATGGATGGTTTTCTCTATAGAGAAAACCTTTTTTACCTCATTGGAAATTACATAAATTTATGCGCGTGCAACTATGTTTGTCCTTTGTATGTGCGCGACGAGGGTGAAGCGGTACGATTCTTTTTTATTAAACAAAGATTTTTGCTTTGGCAAAAATTTACCTTCATTTCGCACTTCGCACTTCGAATTTCGCATTTAAAAAGTTATATTTTTGTCGTCTGGACATTTTTAACATCACTTTTTTCCTAACTTGTTTTCGTTGCCTGCAATAAGTCTTTTAATGTTCGATTTGTGTCTGTATATACACAAAAGTCCTATCACAGTGCAGAAAATCGAAAACGCATCAATTTTAAAGAAAATAAATGATGAAACTATTGCACCTACCGATGCACAAATTGATGAAAGGGAAACAATTCTTGAAATTGCACAAATTACGATAAATATTCCAAGTGCAATAAGTGCTGTTTGCCAGTGGAGTGCAATCAGCACTGCAAAGCTTGTCGCAACGCCTTTTCCGCCCTTAAA
Source organism: Clostridia bacterium (assembly GCA_045544395.1). Lineage (GTDB taxonomy): Bacteria > Bacillota > Clostridia > UMGS1883 > UMGS1883 > UMGS1883. The sequence continues at coordinate 30,545 of JAZPYX010000094.1, read as the reverse complement.
TTTGTAATAGACGGGGAAGTTATGCCCAAGCACTGCACCGAGAGCCGCACTGCATTCAAAAATTGCACCATCGAGAATAAGTCTTGCAACAATAACCGCAATTACACCCTTTAATATGTCAAGTATGAAAACGATTGCTGCAGGGCCTTTTCCGTATGTACGGAGCACGTTTGTTGCCCCTGCGTTACCGCTTCCGTGGTTGCGGATGTCGTCACCCTTTAATTTTGAATAAATGATTGCAAAATTCAGCGACCCGAAAAGATAGCCGAATATTAAGCAAAGTATGATTTTGAGAGCCAAAGTTAATCAAACCCTTTCGAAATGCGAAATGCGAAATGCGAAATGCGAAATGAAGGAAGATTTTCGCTATGGCGAAAATCCACATTCACTTCGAACTTCGAACTCCGAACTTCGAATTTATTTATTGTCCTTATTTCTTTCCCTTACAATAAACTTCAGCGGTGTTGCCCTTAATTCAAACGCATCACGGATACAGTTTTCAATATAGCGGATATAGCTGAAGTGAGCAAGCTCGTGGTCATTTACAAATATAACGAACGTAGGCGGTTTTGTGCTTACCTGCGTCATATAGTAGAGCTTAAGTCTCTTGCCCTTATCGCTGGGCGGCTGAACACGCATTGTTGCTTCTGCAAGACAGTCGTTAAGAACACCTGTCTGAAGACGCATAGAGTTCTGATTTGTAACATAGGTTACTGTTTCAAAAATCTTGTCAAGCCTTTGTCCTGTCTGTGCCGATATAAAGAGAATGGGAGCATAGGTCATAAAGCTCAGCTTCTCGTGAATTTCCTTTGTGAATTCATTTACGCTGCTATTGTCCTTTTCAACTAAATCCCATTTATTCACGCAGATAATTGATGCCTTACCCTCGTCGTGAGCATAGCCTGCGATTTTTGCATCCTGTTCGCTGATGCCCTCTGTTGCATCAATCATAATAAGGCACACATCGGCACGCTCAACCGCAGTATATGAACGGATAACACTGTAACGCTCAATAGATTCTGTAACCTTTGCTTTTCTGCGGATTCCTGCCGTGTCGATAAGAGTGTATTTTTCACCGTTACGTTCATAAAGTGTGTCAATACTGTCACGGGTTGTACCTGCAATGTTTGATACAATAACACGGTTTTCACCAAGCAATTTATTTATAAGCGAGCTTTTGCCTGCATTGGGTTTTCCGACAATGGCAATCTTGATTGTATCGTCTTCTTCCTCATCCTCTGCAGAGGGGAAGTGCTTCACACATTCATCAAGGACATCGCCAACACCCATTTTGTGAAGTGAAGAAATCGCAATGGGGTCCCCAAGGCCAAGATTGTAAAATTCGTAAAATTCTAACGGAGGCTCACCGGGTGTGTCAATCTTATTTACAACAAGTACGATTGGCTTGCCGGATTTTTGCAGCATCGTGCAGACCTCCTGGTCTGCGGCAGTCATACCGTCACGGATATCTGTCATAAAGATTATGACGTGTGCCATATCAATGGCAAGCTGTGCCTGAAGACGCATCTGAGAAAGAATAATATCCTTTGAATACGGCTCAATACCGCCCGTATCAATCATTGTAAAATTATGTCCGCACCATTCACCGTCCGCAAATATACGGTCACGGGTAACACCGGGGGTGTCCTCTACAATGGATATGCGTTTTCCGGCTATTTTATTAAAGAGTGTGGATTTACCCACATTAGGTCTGCCAACTATGGCAATGACGGGCTTTGACATTTTATTGCCCCTTTCTTTATGTGTTAAATAGTATTATCCATAAAACAAAGACCACATTGCAAAGGTACGGCACGCCATTTGATAAAAACGCCCCTGCGAGGCCGTTTTGGGGTCCGGGGAATCGGAACCCCGGAACTTTTCGTTCTTTTGGTTACAAAAGAACATCTGCCGTTTGCACTCTGCAAAAATACAATTTAAAATTAAAAAATCTTATTTAAATCTACTTCTACAAGCTTCATATCATCCTGTGGAGTATATAACAGCCTTCCGTTGTGAATGAACATATTACCATTATAAATATAATCGCTTGAACGGAAAAAGTACGCAGGAGTGTTAAATACACAGGTGCGGATACCATTTTTTCCGTCAGTATCACCGTAGGATTTTGTTACAAGCATTCCGTCCATAACTGTGGAATCTGTGGGAAGGTTTGTTTCAAATATATGCGCCCCTGCGTTGCTTCCGATACCGTAATTAAGATACATTTCAACAACTGTTTTTTCGCTGTCCTTCGTGTGAAGATAGAGTGCACCCTGATAACATACACCTTTGTCAAGGGGGAGCGAATTTTCGTTAATAACGATTGTCTTTCCGCTTGCCCTTGAATAGCGGTACATTTTGCCATCCTGCGAATACACTATCATTTCACTGTTTGATTTTGTATCGTTATCCCATCCTGTAAAAGCGAGGAAGCTTAATACATTTTCAAACATCGGTGTAAGCGTTTCGGTGTCAAGATTGTAGCAGTAAAGTGAACTGTTTTCTTCGTCAGTCGTATTATATCCCGTGAGATAAATGTTATTTCCGATTATCTGAATGTCGTTATATTCGTGGCCCTCACTTCCTTGCCAGCTATCAAAAGAAGGATGCTTCTTTTCAGCGAAAACTGTATTTTCAGCAAGGATTTCTGAATATTCCTCGCTTCCGTCCTTGTAATAAAGCACTCTTGAAGAACCGGGACCGCCGCCACGGAAAACCTTCACCGTGTAGCCGTCAAGGTCATAGACGTATTCATTTCCCCCAACAAAGCTCTGTAAGTAATTTCCGTCAAGAGAATCCTCAACGGTGCCGTCGGGGTTTATCTTATAGCGGTAATTTGTTCCCATTGAATTTCCTGTTCGGAAAGAGCAGTACATACCGCTGTCCTGAAGTGAAAAGGTTATAAGGTTGTTGCCAAAGGCAGCATAACCATTAGGTGCAGTAGTGATAATAAGCTCATTTGCGGAAGGATTATTTAAGGGAGCGCGGTAAATCTTCCTGTCATTTCCCGTGTAGTAATAATACGTATCATCAAGTGCTGCATTAGGCGTAATCTGCGTCCTTAAATCGGGAAGGTCAAGGGTTTTGCAGATGTAGTTGTCTGCAGTAATAACAAGTCCGTTTTTGTCGTCGTAGTTGTATTCCCATCCGAATTCATCCACGGCAAAACGCCATGTGAGTGGGAAATATGTTACGTCACGGAAAAGTATGAGGGGATATTCCTCCGTTTTATTATCAATTTCCTTTCCGTTTACGATAATGTTAAAGTTGCATATTGTGATTTCGTTCTGTTTTCCGTTTTCCCACTCCCAATTGTAGTCACGGTATGCACCTGATATGTTTTCCTTTGAAATTTCAAGGGTATTTGTGTCTGCGTTCCATTTTGTGGCTACACCGAGGAAACGGCAATCGTAATATGTCATCGGAAAGTACACAATGTCTTTATATTGTAAAAGTGGGTACTGTCTGTATGAGTTATCCACACTCTGACCGCTTAATGTAACGGAGCAGGAAGGGATATTTGAAACTTCCTTTGCGTAAGCACTTGATGCAAAAGAAATGATAATGATTGAAAATAAGAGTAAAAATTTTTTCATATTCAAGCCTCCTGTTCGTTAAGATTAACCTCTACCACACGACCGAGGTCTTCGGGAATGTAGAGAAGTCTATCATTTTCAAGAAAGTAGTTGGGGTTAATAATATCGCTTGAACAAAATGATTCGGGAGTTCCTCTGAAAATGCAGGTATGAATATCTTCCCCCGGCATTTCACCATAGGAACGGGTGATAAGTTTACCGTCCCTTATATCTGTGTCTGCACCGAGGTAGGTATCGAGCCGCACATATCCGTCTCCGAAGCATATTGCGTATCTTGAGTATTCTGTTACAACCGTATGAACTCTGTCATAGTCCTGAGTACACAGATATATAACATCCCCTATGCATATTCCTGACTCAATCGGAAGAGCCTTTTCTTTAATGAGTGTAACTGTTTCGTTGCTCTCAACGGAATAACGGTACAGACTTCCTTCACGATAATAAAGAATTATATCAGAATCCTTTTTTGAGGCGTTATCCCAACCACGGAAGGCGAAGAAGGATGAAATGTTATCCAGCACAAGGGAAACAGCTCCCGTTTGTGTATCGACACAGTAGAGATTACTGGGACTGTCATCCGATACTTCATACATATTTTCTTCGGTATCATCAATCTGGGGATAACCCGTCAGATAAATGTTTTTGCCTGCTGCTTGCGGATAGTTGTAATAAGTCCATTTTTTCTGATTTTCGTAACGCTGCTCACCAAAGCGTATATTGTCAAGTGCAATCTGCTTGTCAACTCCGTCTTTTGTGTAATATACCACGGTGCTTCCCGGATGTCCCTCGTTATATCCCGACACGGAGAAATCTTCAAAATTCTGGGTGTAGTGGTTATATCCTGAGTATTTATGCGCGGGCTTTTTAAATTTTTCAAGCGTTCCGTCAGAATGTATTTTGTAATTATAGTCGGTTCCTGTTGATGCACCGCCTAAGTGATAGGAAACATATACCTGCCCGTTGTCATAAGAAAAATATGCAATTGTTTGATCTGAAATGCGGTTTTCGGGAATAGTGTGTATACATTCGTACTGAGACAAATCCTCTATGAGAGCACGATATATTTTGTTATCTGTGCATTCATAATAGTAATACATTTCATCAGCAGCGGCGGAAACAATTTTCAGTCCGTCAGGAACGGGAAGAGGAAGTGTTTTGCAAATGTAGTTATCAGCGCTTATTTTAAGTCCGTTTTCCTCCGTATAGCTGTATTCCCAGCCAAAGCCGAATTCGCTTACTGAAAAGCGCCATGTAAGAGGGAAATAAGTCACATCCCGGAAGGTTAAGAAAGGATACTCTTCATTTTTGTTATCGATTTTTTTACCGTTTATAATGATGTTGAAATTACAGACAGAAACTTCGTTGTGTATTTCATTTTTCTTTTCCTGCTTATATTCGCGGTAAGCTCCTGACCTGTTTTCTCTTGTGATTTCAAGAGTGTTTGTATCTGCGTCCCACTTTGTTGATACGCCAAGGAATCGGCAATCGTAGTATGTGAGAGGGAAATATACAATATCCCTGTACTGAAGCAGGGGATATTGTCTGTAGCTGTTATCCACGCTCTGACCGCTTAATGTAACGGAGCAGGAAGGGATAGAGGCAATTTCTGATGCATATGCATTTGCTGTAAAAAATATAATAGCAAATGATATTAAACAAAGAAGCTTTTTCATAAAATTCCTCCTTTACTGAACTATACCTCTCAATTCGTCTATATCCTCTGCCTTTTCAAGAAATTCAAGAGAGGAAATGTTTTCAAAACCGTTATATTCAATGTGTGAAATAGTTTTATCTATCATTGAAACAATGCTTGTTTCATCGTTTGTGTCCTCGTTTACGTCAAAGAGCATTACTCCACCGGCTTTCTTTGCCGCAAGAACAGTCTTTTTACAAAGAGTAGAAAGTCCGTTATAGTGGGATTCCTTTCCGTCAATTACGGTATAATCGCTGTAGGCAAAGGATTTGTCGATTTCTGCAAGGTGACGGTACTGCATAAATGTAGGTCTTGCGTAAAGGGGCATACCGAGTACAATATTTTCAGCCTCAACACCACGATTCAGCCAGTAATCTATTGAAGTATTTGCAAACCAGAAGGGGCTGTGCTGATCATTATTCATATCATAGCTCATTACATTTATAAAGTCAAAAGCCTGAAGACAAGCCTCTGATACATATTTTGAAACCTCGGGACCTTCTGTCTGCGACCATGCACCGTTTAATGCGGCGGTCAGCTGTTTGTCCCGTTTTTCAAGCTCGCTGTCAAGCTCAAGAATAAGTGCTTCGTAATCCTTTTGTGAAGCAGCCTGAGGGTATTCCCAGTCAAGCTCTACACCGTCAAAACTGTATTCTTCAACTGTTTCCACAATGCTTTCTACAAGTTTACTGCGTGTTTGTGAATTTCCGGCTGCCTTTTCAAAGGTTGCCTGCAATGGGATGTCATTATAAGACCAACCGCCAACTGCAATAAAAACCCTGCAATTGTCGCTGTGTGCTTTTTCTATCAGCTGACGGACATTTTCTTCTTCTGCAAGGGGAAGGACACTACCGTCTGCCTGTGGAATAAGAAATGCGTACATAATATGCGTAAGTTTGTCTGTCTGCAGATTTTCAAGAGGCTCTTCAAATAAATCGCCTGAATAGTATCCGATGACACGGAAATCATCAAGGTTTTCCTTTTTGTCTTCTGCAGAATTAATCACAAGACCGTTTTCGCTGTCAAAAGTGTAATTCCAACCGAATTCATTGATTATAAAATCCCATGTAAGGGGGAAGTATGTCACGTTTCTGAAGTTTAAAAGGGGGTATTCCTCGTTTTCATTCTCTATTTTTTTGCCGTTTACAAATATATCGTACTTTGGAAGAACGGCATAAAGATTCCACTCGCTTGAGTTATCAGCTTTTTCGTATTCAATCGGCTCTGCAGATGCATTTGCCTTTTCTACACGGAAACCTTCCTCGTGACTCCAATCGGTAGTAACACCAAGCATTCTGCAATAGTGCCACGTCATGGGAAAGTAGGTTATATCATTATAGGAAATAACGGGGTATTCCGAATCCTTAAAATCTATGTTTGTGCCGTTAATTACAAAGGGGTAGTCAGGAACTAAAACCTTTTTTCTTCCTGTATTATCATAAGGCCCACCGACAATCATAGGCTTACTATGTATAATGCCACGAATTCGTGCAGTAACCTGTTCGTCAGTCCAACCGTAAGCCTCAGTTTCCATAATTATACTTTCAATAGAACTACTGTGGTTTATCGGATGGCCTTCCGGATATACCTCTGCACCCTCAAATATGGAAAAATCCACATTATGCTCACGCATAAACTCTACTGCTCTGTCGCTTAAACGGTACATCTCTATGATTTTTTCTTCGTAGGATGTATCGGCAAACGCACTAATGCTTAGAAGCATAAGCATACACATAAATGCCGCAAAAATTCTTGTCAGATTTCTCATAAAGCGTACCTCCTAAATCTTTATTTAACCAGTTTGATTTTTGAATTTATAAAAACACCTTTCGGGTTTGTAAGAACTACCGTATTTCCGTCTGCAACATACTCCACCGTGTCGGGAACAATTAAAGAAATTTCATATTCACCCTCAGGTACATAGTTTCCGTTTGCATCCCTGAAGTCCCATCTTGGTAAACTAAAATGCAGCTTTGTTATTGTGCTTGTGGGCGCAGGGACAATGAGGCTTCCTCCCGGAAATTGTGGAACGTCATAGGTTAATATAATTTCATTTCTGCCTCCATCAATACGCTTAATAACGTATTGCATAGGTATTGATTTAAGCTCAATGTCACAATTTTCAATGTTTATTATATCAACTGAATCGGCTACATAGTCTGTTCCGGACATACTTATAGAGGTAATTCCCAGTTCAGCATCCTCTGTTACAGTTCTCCGCCACGAGGGAAGCGTGTTCCATTTGTTTATACAACCTGTTCGGGTATCAAGCATCATTGTTGTTGCAGCGTGCAGAAATGTCCATAAATCCCGTGTTACGGGAGCCTTAAATTTATTTTCTTTATAAGTTTTGAAAAATCGCACATCTCCTTGTTTTATGGGGTGAGAAAGTTCCTTTTCTACTATGAATTCGCCCATATCCAAGCAAAGTAAATCTTTTCCTGTCATATTGTGGTTATAACGAATAAGACCAATCCAGTCTGTTGCATCATAGCCATCACTGTCAATATATTTCTTTCTCTCTAATATATAACAGGTTGTACTACCGTCCTCGCTGATATATATGTCTTTTTCTGCTTTTATTTCTGTGCTTTTTGCAGAAGTACTTATATGCACTCCGTTTACTTTGTCAAAAGTATATTCCCATCCGAAATTTTCAACAATATTTTCCCAGGTAAGGGGAATATATATAATATCCTTATATCTTAGAAGCGGATATTTTTCTGTTCCTTTGATGAAATCCAGATATTCGCCGTTAGCAACTGCGACAGTACAATCGTCAATGGTTGCTTGTACAGTATAGCTTTCTGTTTTGTTTTCACTTATGTCGGTTTCTGTAATATTTTTATTATCTTCTTTTTCTGTAAGCAGCAGAACGTTCTGCTCATAACCGTCTATCCATTCAATATGTCTTCCTATATATTCACCGATACTGTATGTCATTGGTATATATACAACATTGTTATAAAATAACGTAGGATAAGTATTAATTTCCAAGTAATTATTTCCGTTTATCTGAACGGGGAAAGGTGATGAAGAGGCAACAATATCACAAGAGGCGACAGTTGTAATCGGGAAGCTGAAAAGTAATAAACCAATGATAAATAGTGCTCGCTTCATAGAGTGCCTCCTTATTTTGTTTTAAACACCATACACCCTCTGTCAGAATTTTCGATTTTTTCTGCACCGATAAAGCTGTAATCTATCCCCAGCTCTTCCATTCCTGTCTGCCACAGGACGGGGATATAAACTACATCCTTATAGTGGATTAAGGGGTATGCAGTGTCTCCGTATTCATAGACAGTTCCGTTAATAGTAAGTTTTCCCCTGTAAAAGGTTGCTTTTTCAAGAACTCTCTCTGTCATACCGTTATCGCCAACGATGTCTTCTGCCATTTGTCCGCCGCCTGAAAGAACAACGCCTGTCTCTTCTGTCCAGTCGCAGTTAATGCCCATCATTCTGCAGCCATAATAAGTAAGGGGAATATAGCTGTAACCAAGATAATTTATAAAGGGATATTCTATATCGGAATTTTTATATCTTCTTCCGTTTAATTCTACAAGGTTTTCACTTAACTGTACCTCGATTGGATCTTGCCAGAGGTATTCGTAATCTTTTCCTAAGGCATAACCAAACTTAAAGGGTTTTACTATGTTACCGTTTTTGTCAATCTGTGCGTATTTACGTTTTGTATTGTAGTTATAAACTTCTTCACTGATTTCAACCTCGGCAACTCCGTTTTCAAAGGGAGAAGCACCGTCGTAAATAAAATCAATAACCTCATTACCGTCACGGTCTATATATCCCCATACCATATATCTTGAAGCGTCTTTTTTTGCAACTGCCGCAAGCCCTTCGGAAAAGTAGATATCGGGGGAGGGAGATTGATTGCAGAAATATTTTGCTTCGATACAGATATTCCAGTTTTCATCAAAGAACCCCAGTTTGCCGTCTATGGCAAATGCCGCACGACCTTCGCTGGGCGGAAGAATTCCCGAATATTTCTGCGTTACAATAACATTGCCGTCCTTATCAATAACGCCGTAATTGTTGTATGTGTATATTGGCCCCTGTCCGTAATCATGGGGCGGAGTAACGCGGTATCTTTGGGCAACTATTTTATAATTGCCTAAATCGTGGAGAATATAGCACATATCGTTTTCCTGTGCAAAAGAAAATAACTGAAAAATCAAAATAAAACTTAATACCAAGCCTATAATTCTAAAAGTTTTCTTTTTCATAATCGTACCTCCTTATTTAATTACCCAATATCGCATCCAAAAGCTCATAGCCGTCATCACCTACTGCGGTGATGCTGACTCCGAGAGTTTTTTCAATATCTTCCGTGGTAGTATCGTCAAGAAACACATTTTCTCCGTCACGGAGCATATTTTTTGTGATTATAAGTGTGTCGCCAATCTTTCTGTCTTTAAGCTGAGCGATAATATCGCATCCGCACAGAAGTCCCGATACAGTTATCTCATGGCCAAAAAAGTCATTTATGATTTTTTCTACCGTTATATTTATGTTAGGATATTTTTCTTTTACTGCATCTTTAATTGATGAAAGAAAATCATATGCCGCTACACCGCATACAAGTGTAACAGACCTATCGGGGCAGGTTTTAGGTGCACTTTCAAGAGCATCAGAAAATTCCTCACGCATACTCGCAATCATACCGACACCGTTTTCAATCTGCGGAAAACCGTGATAAGCGGAGCTATCGGGAATTTCAATCCCTGCTTTAAGATAGATTTCGTCAGATGCATACACAAATCCCGTACCCACTTCCGCCATAGCTTTTTTCTGCCATTTTTCAATTTCTGTTATAAGCTCAACAGCTTTTTCGTGATTTACCGCCTCCATAGGGCAAAGTCCCTCACGGTGGCGTGTAAGACCGATTGGCACAACTGACACGCTCTTTACAGAGTTACGCATTTTATATAATTCTGAAATTGTGTATGTAAGATTGTCCCCGTCATTGTAGCCGGGGCAAAGCACTATCTGACAGTTCATAATAATGCCGTTATCTGAGAGCTTCTTCATGATATCGGGGAGAAGTGCCGCTTTCGGATTTTTAAGCATTTTCACCCTTAATTCGGGGTCCATTGTGTGAACGGAAATATTAATGGGACTTATCCTCAGACGGATAATTCTGTCGATTTCCTCATCGTCAAGATTGGTAAATGTTACATAGTTTCCCTGAAAGAATGAAAGACGTGTGTCGTCATCCTTGAAATAAAGGCTTTCCCTCATTCCCTTGGGTAACTGGTCAATAAAGCAGAACACGCACTTGTTTGTGCAGTGGAGAGGCTTTGACATAAGAGAATTTTCAAACTCTGCCCCAAGTGGCTCATAAGCGTCCTTTTCAATGTCCACCTCTGCTATTTCGCCCTGCTTTGTTTTTATCTTTAATGTAATAAATTCATCGTTTATAAGGAAGCGGTAGTCAAGCACATCCTTAATTTCAATGTCGTTGATTTCAAGTATTTCGTCACCGGGTTCAAGACCAATTTCTTCGGCAATGGAACCGGATTCCACGAAACTAATAACTGCTGACATAAACTCACGCTCCTTCCTTTTTAATTCGAAATTCGGTTGAGTCTCTGTAGAGGAGGGTGGAGAAAAATAGTGCAGAACGGACAAACTGAGCCCGTAGGGTGGAACCGAAGGCGTACGGCGTCAAAACAAAGCAGACATCGCTCAAGTTTTGCTATTCTCGCAAAACATTCGCTCAAAGCATTGTTTTTCCTTCTCCCCAAAAAGCATAGTCTGCTTTTCGGGGTCCCCGAAAGTCGCAAGACTTTAAGGGGAGAGGAGCAACCAAGCGACAGCGTTGATATTTGCAAAGCAAATACAACTAAAGCGTCAGTTGCGACGACCGAGAGGTGAAGTTTGTTCGTAGCATAAAGCTCCAATTCTGAAATTCGCAAAGCGAATTTTTACCTCTAAAAGAAAACAAACTGAAGAATTTCAATTACTCAATTTTTATAATTATCAATGCTTTATGCGGTCGGTGCTGTTTTTATACACCCGTTGCACCTCATTCCGCATTTTGTGAATGGCGGTCTACCCCATTAACGATTGCAAGTCCCAATTCGTCAAGCTGCTTTTTATCAACAACATCGGGTGAGGAAATCATAAGCTCGCCACTGTCCTTAACCTTGGGGAATGCGATTGTGTCACGGATAGATTCACATCCTGCCATAAGCATAACAATTCTGTCAAGACCGTATGCAAGACCACCGTGGGGAGGGGTGCCAAAGCGGAACGCATTAAGAAGATAGCCGAAGCGTTCCTGTGCCTGTTCGGGAGTAAAGCCCAGAGCCTGGAACATTCTCTGCTGAAGATTAGCGTCGTAAATACGGATGCTGCCACCGCCAAGCTCATAACCGTTAAGAACAATGTCGTAAGCCTTTGCTCTTACCTTTCCGGGGTCTGTCTCGAGAAGCTCAAGGTCTTCGTCTTTAGGTGATGTGAAGGGATGGTGCATTGCAACGTAGCGGTTTTCTTCCTCATCATACTCAAGAAGGGGGAAGTCAGTTACCCAAAGGAGATTGAACTTACCTTCGGGAATAAGACCGAAGTTCTTTGCAATCTCGCAGCGGAGTGCACCAAGTGATGCATATACAACGCTTGCTTTCTGGTCTGCGATAAAGAGGATAACGTCGCCGGGAGTAGCATCTGCCTTGTCAGCGATAGCCTTAAGCTCTTCAGGTGAGAAGAATTTTGCAATAGAGCCGCGGATTTCGTTTTCATCAACGATAAGCCAAGCCATACCCTTTGCCTTATATGTTTTAACAAACTCAACGAGCTTATCAAGTGTCTTTCTTGTAAGCTTTTCACTAAGTCCCTTTGCGTTGATTGCACGTACTGTACCGCCTGCTTTAACTGTGTCAGCGAATGCACTGAAGCCGCAGTCTCTGAAAAGTTCACTCATATCGCAAAGCTCAAGACCAAAGCGTGTATCAGGCTTGTCAGAGCCGAATCTGTCCATAGCTTCCTGCCATGTAAGGCGGGGAAGGGGAAGAGTTACATCATAATCAAGAACTTCCTTGAAAGCCTTCTTAAGGAATCCCTCGTTGATTGCCATAACGTCGTCCTCTTCAACGAATGACATTTCAAGGTCAATCTGTGTGAATTCAGGCTGACGGTCAGCACGAAGGTCCTCATCACGGAAGCACTTTGCAATCTGGAAATATCTGTCCATACCGCCAAGCATCAAAAGCTGTTTGTACTGCTGGGGTGACTGGGGAAGTGCGAAGAAGTTACCGGGATATACACGGCTGGGAACAAGGTAGTCACGTGCACCCTCGGGTGTACTCTTTGTAAGGATAGGTGTTTCGATTTCAAGGAAACCGTTTTCGTCAAAGTATCTTCTTGCGATCTGTGTTACCTTGTGACGCATTTCGAGAGTTTTTACAAGTGTAGGTCTGCGAAGGTCCAGGTAACGATACTTAAGGCGAAGGTCCTCGCCTGCTTTAACATCGTCTGTTACAACGAAGGGTGTAACGTCACAGGTGTTAAGGATGCGAAGCTCTGCCGCCTCAACCTCAACCTTACCTGTGGGGATGTTATTATTGATGTTACTTCTCATTCTTACCTTACCTGTAACGGCAATTACGTATTCCATGTGAAGCTCGGAAGCCTTTTTCTGAAGAGCTTCATTCTCCGGCTCAAACACTACCTGTGAAATACCGCTTCTGTCACGTATATCAACGAACACAAGTCCGCCCATATCTCTTGCCTTTGCTACCCAACCCATAAGGGTTACTGTTTCACCGATATTTTTTTCACGGAGTGCACCGCACATATATGATCTTTTTAATCCTTTGATTGTATCCATTTTAGTTTTCCTCCTTGAGTATCTTTATAAGCTCGGTCAAATCTTCAAGACTTACCTCAGTCTGTTCTTTTTCTTTCATATTTTTAAGCATAGCACTCTTTTTCTCTGCCTCGTCAGTACCGATTACGATGCTGTAACGTGCACCGCATTTGTCGGCATATTTCATCTGTGCTTTGAGACTTCTTGCACACAAATCTCTTTCGCACTTAATGCCTTCTTTACGGAGCTTGTCTGTAAGTGCAGTTACAAAAAGCTTTGTTTCGCTGCCAATGTTTGCAATGTAAATATCGGGCACGCTCTCAAGCTCGGGCATTTTTCCGCCTGCCTCAAGTGCCATAATAATTCTTTCAATACCCATTGCAAAACCGATACCGGGGGTAGGACTGCCTCCAATCTCTTCAATAAGACCGTCATAGCGTCCGCCGCCGCAAACTGTACCTGCAGTACCTTCAATAGCGGTCTTGAATTCAAATACTGTCTTTGTGTAATAGTCAAGACCTCTTACAATAGTTCCGTCTACGTTGTAGCTGATTCCCATTGCTTCAAGATGCTTCTTTGTTTCTTCAAAGTGGTCACGGCACTCGTCACAGATATAGTCAAGAAGTATAGGTGCTTTATCTGCAATTTCACCGCAAACAGGACTTTTACAGTCGAGAATACGCAGGGGATTTTTATCAAATCTGTCACGGCAAGTCTGACAAAGTGTGCCGTCTTCAATGTAAGGACGGAAATAATCCTTAAGAGCCTCATTATACTTTTTACGGCAGACGGGGCAACCGATTGAGTTAATGTTAAGGGAAAGCTTATCTATTCCAAGCTCTGTAAGAACAGTTCTTGCAAATGAGATAACCTCTGCATCGGTTGCAGGGTCCTGAGTGCCGTAGCATTCAGCACCGAACTGGTGGAATTCACGAAGTCTTCCTGCCTGGGGCTTTTCGTAGCGGTAGCAGGTAATATTGTAGCAGAGCTTAGCGGGAAGTGGCTGTGCATAAATGTTATGCTCAAGAAAAGCTCTTGCCACAGAAGCAGTACCCTCGGGACGAAGTGTGATACTTCTTCCACCCTTATCGTTAAAGGTGTACATTTCTTTCTGAACAACGTCTGTCGTATCACCCACGCCACGCTCAAAAAGCTCAGTATGCTCAAACACTGGTGTGCGGATTTCGGAATACCCGAATCGTGCGCTTATATCTGAGATTTTATTCTCAATATATTTCCATTTAAGAATATCCGGTGCAAGTATGTCTGCAGTACCTCTGGGTGCAGTTATTGCCACAGTAATCATTCCTTTCAATAAATAACTATATAATATCACTTTATTGTACTATTTTTATGGGGTTTTTGTCAATAACAAAAAGGAAAAATAACTAAAAATAAAGGGGAGGCGAAATGCATATCAACTCTTGACAAAGTTTTTTTCAGGGTGTATTCTTATTTCATTATTCAAAGGGGGAATTCTTGTGAAAAAAAGAATAGCAGTAATAGTTTTTGCACTGGCAGTATTTTTTACGGGTACAGTGCTTGCAGCAGAGTTTTCCGATGTGCCGGAAAATCACTGGGCATACTCTGTAATAGATGAGCTGTCTGACAAAAACATTATTAACGGGATAGGCAACGGACTTTATAATCCTGACGGAACTCTTACAAGAGCACAGTTTGTAAAGCTTCTGACATGCACGCTTGAAGATTATTCTGAACAGGATACATATAAAGCAATTTACACCGATACTCCTGACGGACAGTGGTATACACCCTATGTAACGTGCGGCGTGTACAGCGGAATTGTGGAGAAGAACGGAAACTTCTTCTATCCTGATGAATACATTACACGCGGCGAGGCTGCTGTGTGGATTGTAAACGGAACGGGAATTGATATGGACGCTGAATGCTCCTTCAGTGACGTTACGTATGCACAGGAGAAAAACGCAGTGGCAATCGCTTCTGCAAAAGGCATTATAAACGGCTATGAGGATGGCACCTTCCGTCCCGGAAATACTCTTACACGTGCGGAAGCGGCGGCGCTTATTTCAAGAATTGATAAAAACGCACCCGTCTTCGGAAAAGTGCGTGAGGATGCAGCAAATCAGGCTGTTACAAAGGATTCGCTGAAATATGCCGAAATTGGCGAAAATAATAAAATCACTGCAACAAGCAAAGCGAAAAAGACCATTACTTTTTCACATCCCTGCGAGGTAGTGGCATCTCTTGAAAAAGGCGATGTTCTCTACATTCCCGAAAGCGACGGTTACAGTGACATATTAGTAAAGGTATCGGATGTAACAGCTTCTAAAGGTAAAGTGACAGTTACGTGTGAAGCACCGAAAATTTCAGATGTGTTTGAAAGCCTTGATATTTCTGCAGTGGTATCGCCCTCTGAAAGTGACCTTGCAAAAAATGAAAATATTTCCTTGCCGCAAGCTTCATCCTTAAAGGGAATGCAGAATCCCACCGGAGGTGTTAATATTGACGGCGGAACGAGTATCAGCACAGATGCAGAATGGAAGGACGGAAAGCTCGTGTGGAAGGTACCTGCACAGGGAAGTGCAAGTGCCGCATTCAATATTTCAACCCCGAGCTACAGCAAAAAGCAGGGGGCGTATGCTTCTCTTGATATGAGCCTTCAGGTTCTGGTTGACATTTGCCTTTCGGGTGAAAACTTTGATGCGGATGTGTATGCACGTGCGGAAGCATTAAGCGATATTTACGCTATCGCAGGATACAGCAATTCAAAATCAGCAGTTAAAGAGATAGAGCTTCCGTCAATTGAAATGAAGGTAGCAGGACCGATATCTGTTGAAGTGACACCTTATATAGTGACGGGTGCCAGTGGCGAGTTTACCGTTGAAGCATCTGCAACGCTTACCCATAGTGCAGGAGGCGAATTTAAGGACGGAAGCTTCAGCGCGTGGTCAGACCCGAAGATGTCAACTACTCTTTATGCAAATGCAGAGGGAAGCCTCGAAATCGGACCAAAGCTTAAGACGGACATCGCTATCGGCGGAGTTGAATTTCTTGATATTGACAGCCTGAAGATATTGAATTTTACAGCTGATATCGGCTTGGGAATAACAGGAAAGACAGAAATTAAACAGGGCGTGTCGCTTGATAAGCAGGGCGGCTCGTATTCAGGTAATCAGAACACTCCCGATGAAAACGGGGTTTTACATAACTGTGTGCTTTGTGTAGAGGGTGACATCTATGCTTATGACCAGTTTTCTGTAGGACTTTCTGATGACCTCAACGAATTTCTTGATGATATAATCGGAAAGAAAGCAACTTATACGACGAAGCGCGGAAAAATGAATTATTCTCCGTGGCATTACTCAATGGGAGAATGGGGCGGCCCTGAGTGTAAGCTCGAAAGCTGTCCTCATAAGCTTATCCGCGTATCGGGAAAGATTACAGAAAAAGAAACAGGAAAAATCTTGCCGGGTGCCGTGGTGACGTGGGGTAACAAGGCAGGTTATGCCGATTCTTCGGGACGTTACGAGATATTTGTAGAGGCAGGTCCGCAAACCATATACACAGCAGAGGCAGAACATCAGAAAAGTGCGGCGACAGTGAAAATTCCCGAAGACAAGGAAATCACACTGAATTTCGTTCTTGAGCCGAAAGAAGTAAAAGTGAAAGGAACTCTTACCGACAGCGAAACCGGAGAGGTTATTCCGGAGGCTATAGTTAAGATTGGTGATAAGAGTGCTGTTACAAATATAAACGGATATTATGAATTAATGGTAGAAGCAGACAAATATACCGTTTCTGCAACAGCGATGGGATTTTATGATTATTCTCAGTCATTTGACATAGAGACAAACGACACCATTATAAACATCAGTATGTTGCCCGTTCCGTGGACGGAATATGTACTCGATATAAAATATCAGATGCAAAGAAAGAGCCCGTATAACGAATGGGGCGAGGTAACGGCATCTCTGTACGGAAAAACAGTGTGGACATATACATCTGAAAAAGTTCCTTCGGCACAGATTAACTCAGTTTCAGAAATCTATACAAACAACGGCGTTGCATATTTTACTGCAGGCGGAAAGCTCAACGCTATGGATATAAGGAAGGGTAAGCTTCTGTGGCAGCTTGCAGCGGAGGAAGAATATGCCAGAATAATCTGTACTGAGGGAATGGTGTTTGACGGAGAAGGAAACATCCATATGCTTACTAATTTTGCAAACTATAAGAAGGTAAGTAAGGACGGTCAGCTACTTGCAAATATAGGCTTCGGTGCTGACATGACCAAATATGAGGTAAACGGCTCTGTTATCTCAATTTACTACTATGACAATACTGCAGCAGGTGCAAGTGAGTACAGAGCAAATATAGATATGATTACGGGAACTGTGATAAATAAAGAGCTTCTGAGAACGCAAAGTTGATAATATCAAGGAGAAATATTATGAATATATCGGTTTTAAGGGATAACAGAACTCTGCTTTTTGCAGCGGAGGAGTTCAGAAAGTATTTAACAAAAATTAGCGTAGATGCCGATGTTGCCCTCGGCCTTTACACCGATTTTGAAGGAATAGAAAAAGAAGTCAGTGATGAGGTTGACTCCTTTAAAATTGACATTGAAAACGGAAAGGGCATTATTGCCGCATCAAACCCCAGAAGCGTGCTTTACGGGGTGTATACATACCTTAAAAAGTATGGCATCAAGTGGATTCGTCCCGGTGTTGACGGTGAATACATCCCCGAAAAGATAAATGACGTGTCCTACTGCAAGACAGAGGAAACTGCGTCATACCGTTACAGAGGCTTGTGCGGAGGCGGTGCTGTAAGCATTGAAAATATGCTTGACCAGGTTGACTGGGCGGCGAAAGTCGGTTATAACAGACTTTTTATCGAGCTTGTTGATGCATCAATTATCTTTGAAAGATGGTATAACAAGCCTTCTAACCCAAACCGTAAAGTTACCTCCGTTTCAAAGGAACAGATTGAAGAGTATTTCAAGCAGATAGGGGATGAAATGCTGAAGCGCGGACTTGTTTATCACCGTGCAGGACACGGCTTTATGTGTGAGCCTTTCGGTATCAACGTAAAGGACTGGGGTGCACAGGTTGAAAATGGCTTCGAGCTTAGTGACGAAATGAAGGAAGTTCTTCCCTACATAAACGGAAAGCGTCAGCTTCACAATAACACTCCTATGATAACAAACTTCTGCCTTTCTAACAAAAAGGCAAGGGATAAGGTGGTAGCCTATACCACGGAATATGCAAAGAATCATCCCGAAGTGGAAGAGCTTGAGTTCTGGCTTGCAGACGGTTATAACAATCACTGCGAATGTCCTGAATGTTCAAAAAAGCTTCCCACTGATTTTTACGTAATGCTTCTTAATGAGCTTGACGAGGCATTTACAAAGGAAGGGGTAAAGAGTAAAATCGTGCTTCTTTCTTATGTCGAGCTTTTGTGGCCTCCTGTATGCGAAAAGCTTAAAAACAAGGATAGATTCATAATGCTTTTCTGTCCCATTACAAGAAGTAACTCCATTTCCTACAAAGCGGAAAACCCTGCTCAAAGGGATATGGATTTGCCGGAATTTGAGCGTAACAATATTAACTGGCCTATGAGTGCTGCAGAAAATCTTGCATTCTTACGAAAATGGCAGGATACACAGCCGTCAATATACGGTTATCTTGAATTCGGTTACCATTTTTACTGGAGAACGTATAAGGATTATACCTTCTACAACAGTGCAAGAATCCTTTGTGAAGATGTCAGTTATCTTGAAAAAGCAGGACTTGAAGGTATGATTTCCTGTCAGGCAACACGTTCTTATTTCCCCACAGGCCTCGGCCTTTATTCTTATGCTGAAACACTCTGGGATAAAGACAAGGATTTTGATGAAATAGCAAATGAGTATCTTGAAGCATCCTTTGGAGAAAAATGGCAGTTTGTTAAAAAGTATCTTCAGACATTGTCGGAAGTTAGTGAATATCAGGAACACAGATTTTATCCCGATGTTCCCCGTGTGTATATAAAGAAAAGATGCGAATGGGTGAGGGGGTACCTGGGCAGTACATCAGCTGACAGAACGGTCGAGGTTGAAAATCCCGTGCAGAAAGCATCCTGGAAGTATCTTAATCTTCACGCAGAATTCCTGAGCCGGTTTACCTACCTTGTTGAAGCACTTGATGAAAACGACCTTGATAAGGCAGAAAGACAGGTTGACGAAATTACAGAATATCTTTTCTCTATAGAAGACGAAGTTCAGCCTGTATGGGATATTGACGGATTTGCAAGTCGCTACAAATTTGTAATTTCTAAACTAAGAGAAGTTTAAGGGAATATCGAAAATAATCCTTTTACAAAACTGCGAGCTTTAACCGATTCATCGGTATCGATGAGGATGATGTTCTTTTTGGAGCAAAAGGCAGATGTTCTTTTGAAACCAAAAGAACCAAAAGTTCCGGGGTTCCGATTCCCCCCTAGCCGTTTGAAACAATGTCGCTCTGCTTCACTACCGCTTGCATAGCTCCTGTTTCTGCACAACCCTGCGCCATCGCTTCATCCGCCACCGGCGGCGCTCAGGCTCGGTTCCCCTAAAACGGCCTCGCAGGGGCGTTTTTAAGTTATGGCGTGCCATAGAATAAAATAGTGGTCTTTATTAAGAAAAACACATTGCCTTTATTCCGCCGTCTGCATCGGCAAACTTATTGCCGAGGGCAGACTAAAACCGCTTGTCAGCAAAGGAAACTGATACAAGCGGTTTTACGGAAACTGTCAATGTGTTTTTCTTAACCCTATTGTTTGTACGTGTTTTAATTCACATAAACTAACTATAGCGTTAACCTGCGGTTGTTTCATATTTTATGCTTGTTAGCGGAAAAACCGTTTGCAATGTTTTCCGCTGCAGGCAAA
The DNA here is from genome assembly GCA_045544395.1 of Clostridia bacterium. Taxonomy (GTDB): domain Bacteria; phylum Bacillota; class Clostridia; order UMGS1883; family UMGS1883; genus UMGS1883. The sequence continues at coordinate 10,537 of JAZPYX010000094.1, read as the reverse complement.
CGGTTTTTAGGACGCTGCCTGAGGAAAAAGTTCCGAATAAGTCCGACGGTATAAAAGCTTAAAATAGGGAACAACAAAACTTGCTTTGTACAAATGATACAACGCCCATTATTTCTTACGCCCCTGCGAGGCCGTTTTGGGGCCCGGGGAATCGGAACCCCGGAACTTTTCGTTCTTTTGGTTACAAAAGGACATATGTCGCTTTGTTCCAAAGAAAAAACACCTTAGCCTTTAGGGTAGGGTGTCTTAACGTCTGTAACTCCTAGAAGATAGTCGGTAGATACATTAAAATATTCTGCTAGTCTTATAAGCAGCTCAAAAGGAATTTGTCGCCGTCCGTTTTCATATTGAGAATATGTGTTTTGTTTTATGTTTAAAAATTCCGCAACAACTCTCTGTGGAATATCAGAATCTTCACGTAAGTCTTTAAGCCGCATAACAATCTCTCCTTTTTAAATTATTATATCATATCGCAAAATGAGATATTGACATTTATCTCAAAATGAGATAAAATATAATTAAGGAGATGATTTTTATGAATGACAAAGACTTTATCAAAAAAGCAATTTCACTTACTGACAATCTGGCACAGCTTGGCAGCATAATTCAAAAGCTTGAAGTTTTAAGCAGTGATTTTTGTTATAATTACCTTGAACATTTTGATGTTTCTGCAGAAAATAACAGTGCAAAGCACGAACTTAAACTGATTAAAACTATGGCAGAGGTAATATGCGACTATTCTTCCGAAGCAGCAAAGATTTCTTTTAATCTTCCTGATACTATGGAAAATATACTTGCAAATATTCGAAGTAATCAAAAAAACTACTCTTCGTGATTGAAGAGTAGTTTTTAAATTATTCTTCTGTCAGTACATCCTCAAGGATTTCCAGTGTCTGTGCGTAATCCGTAACCTTTGTTTCGTCAAGGATGATTTCAGGAAGCTTTGAAAGAGAGTTTATTCTGTCAAAAAGCATTTCTGTCATAAGCTCGCCACTGCCTGCTAAAGCAAATGACTTTTTACCTTCTTCGTCAAAGGTGAAGTCCTTAAGGTGTATTCCTCTAATGTTATCTCCAAGAAGGTCGAAGGCATCATTTATTGTGTCGCACTGACTATATCTCGTTTCGGGATATGTGAGGTTTGACACATCAAGAATAACCTTTAGATTGGGAGAATCTATTTTGTCGAGCATTTTTTTCATCTTCTGCGGAGAACAGATGGTTGTGGTAAAGACGGGCTCAATAGCAACTGTCACACCAAGCTCCTCGGCATATTTTACAAGAGGACGCATGTTCTCAACAAAAAAATTAAAATTTTCTTCAGACCAGGTCTCCTCTCTTGTAGAAAGAAGACCTGTTTCTGTAGCAACCATATCTGCCCCGAAAACCTTTGCATAGCTGATGAAGTTTTTGAATCTTGTAAGCAAAACTTCCCTTACCTCATCATTGGGGTTAATAGGGTTAATATAGCAACCAAGAACAGATACGTGCAAGCCGTACTCGTCAAGCTTTGCCTTAATATCATTTGCAACCTTTTCATCAAAGCCGATTTCGTCAAAGTTTATATCGTTGCAGGTTTTTGCAAGGGCAAACTGCAGATTTTTAACACCGTATTTTTTTGCGTTTTCGCACATTTCTTCAAAGTTGTTTCCTATATCGTGACCCCTTAAGCCGAATTCGTATTTCATTTCAAATAACCTCCTGAATTGTTACTAGATTAAGTATATTCTAAAAACACAGATGTGTCAAGTTATATCTTGAATCCTTCTTTGCGGAGTATTGTCTGTAATTTCCCCATATCAATGTCACGGACATCAGCCTTTTTACCCTTTGAAAGAAGGCTAATAGCGATACCTGCAGCCTGTCCCATTTCTCCGCAGAAAGGCATAATACGAAAGGATGACTGTGCCTCGTGAGTTGAAGATATACATCTTCCAACAACAAGCATATTATCCTTTGACTTGGGGATGAGACAGCGGTAGGGGATTTCGTACCATTCCTCGTCTTTGAAAAATACCATTCTTGTTCCGCCGCCCTCGGGGTTATGAATGTCAATTTCGTAGTTGGATGCGGCAATTGCATCGGGGAAGCGTGCAAAGGAAACAAGGTCGTTTTCAGTAAGGGTATACTCGCCCTCAATCTTACGGCTTTCGCGGATTCCTATCTGCATTGCAGTTGAAAGAACTCGACAGTTTTCAAAACCGGGAACGTGATTTTTAAGGAAGTTATAAAGCTCAAACACCTGCTCTCTTGCTTCAATTTCCGCCTCTGTCACATCAAAGGGGTCAGTGGGGTTGCGTTTTATAATACGGGTGCTGTTAAAGTGGAGAACACCCTCGTTAAAATTTTCAAATACAAGCACGCTTTCCCGTGGGTTTTTGATAAGTCCCTTGTCCTTTTGTTCTTTATAAATGTATTTAATCTGTGTGTGTACCTCGTGAAATTTCTTTTCGTCAACATTGCCCATACGGAAAGAAAGGGTCATTGGCTGACAAAGGTTATCCGTATCTCTGCCAAGCTTAAAGCCGCACCCTGAAAGCATTGAAAGCTCCGCATCGCCTGTTGCATCAATGAAATAGTCTGCAGTGAATTCAAGGTGTGCAGACTTACCGAAAGCCTTGATGTCTGTGATTTTTCTGCCATCGGTGATAGCATCTGTCACAACAGTGTTAAAAAGAAGCTTAACACCGTATTTAAGCGCCATACGGTTAAGAACTATCTTCATAATCTCCTCGTCAAACCAGCCTACGGAGTCGTAGGTAAATTCCTTATAAGTATTAAGCTTTTCAGCTTCTTCCATTATTTCCATAAAAAGATTTCCGCACAGGTAAATCCTTTCACCTGTTTCTTTATGGTGGGACCAGTACCTCATAAACGGTGCTACAAGGGCATTTGCCGCTGCACCGCCAAGGCAGTTGTATCTTTCGATAAGGAGTGTGTTAAGTCCCTCTTTTGCTGCGGAAATTGCCGCGCACACACCTGAAAAACCGCCGCCTACTACAATTAAATCATAATGGTTGTTCATTAAAATCACCTCAACTTGATTATATATAGAAATAACTCACATATTCTACAACTTTTGAAGAAAAATATTGAACAAAAGAAATATTTATGGTAAAATTACTTGAAATAATAAACTTTTATTAAGGTGAAAACTATGGAACATACTGCACTTCAGGAATTTTTACAGTTTCTTGAATACGGAACAAATTTGCATATAACGGTGGTTTTTCTTGAAAACTACGGCAACGAAAAAACGAAGCTTAATTCGTACTTTGTCAATCATTCAAAGCCTTATTGCGAATTTCAAAAGTCCACACCGGGGGGACTTTCAAGGTGCGTCAAATGCCGAAACAAGGCAATCAGCCGTGTTTGCGAAACAAAAACGGCTTTTGGCGGTTTGTGCGATGGTGGAGTGTATGAATACATAACACCTGTTATGCATGAAGATGTAGTAATTGCAGTTATCTTTATCGGGAATATAAAGGATTCTGACGAATTTCCGTTTGAAAAGAATTTTGATGAGGATATGTGCAGACGTCTTTCGCTGATTATAGAAAATCACATAAAGCTTCTCATAAAAGAATATCCATCAAAAAAAGTGAAATTTAACCCTCTGATTATAAACATCAAAAACTATATAGAGGAAAGCCTTTTCGGTGAAATATCCGTCAGTGAAATTGCCCGTCTTTTCAATTATAACGAGAAATATATCGGCAAGCTTTTCAAGGAAGAAGAGGGTGTCGGGATGATTGAATATGTAAACGCAAGACGTCTTGACAAAAGCTGTGAACTATTAAGATTATCTTCAAAAACAGTAATTGAGGTTGCTCAGCAGACAGGCTTTAACAATGTGACGTATTTTAACCGGCTTTTTAAAAAGCGGTTCGGGAAAACTCCAACTGAATACCGAAGAAAACAGGTTTAAATAAAGTGAACCATTTGCTTTTTAATACACAAACAACAAGCACTGAAGAGTGCGGCAATGCCATTTTGAACGCCAAAATGGCGAAAAGCGTCGGGGGATTCCGAATCTCCCCCGAACCCCTTCAAACGGCCTCGCAGGGGCGTAGGCAGGTACGGGCACTGTATCATTTTCACAAAGTTTGTCTCGTTGGATTATATTTTTTGATTCTTTGTCGTCGTCCTTATTCAGCACTTTTGCTTCAAACAGCGGACTAAAAACCGTCTGCCCGCAAAGGAAACTGATACAGACGGTTTTTCCGCCATTTATCAAAAAATATAATCCAACTGTGAATTTGTGCGTGTAGTTAGTTGCGTTGATATTTTTTTTGAGTTAAACTTTAATGCAAATAAAATTCCAACAAAAAAGAAAAATAAAAAGCTTTTATTTTACCTTATTTTGTGTTATTATATAAAATTATGGAGGTTTGTTCTTATGAAAACAGTAATAGCGATAGATTCCTTTAAGGGTAGCCTTACTTCTGTGGAGGCAGGCCGTGCCTGTGCAGAGGGTATAAAAAGGGTTTACCCCGAAAGTGAAAATATAATTGTTCCCGTGGCAGACGGTGGCGAGGGTACGGTTGATGCCTTAGTCGCAGGTCTCGGAGGTGAAAAGGTGAAAATTTCCGTATGCGGTCCTCTTGGAGAAAAAGCCCAGGCAGAGTACGGAATAATAAAAGATACCAAAACGGCAATTATTGAAATGTCGGCTGCGGCAGGAATTACACTTGTGAAAGATAATGAGCGTAATCCTCTTAACACCACAACCTATGGCGTGGGGGAGATTATTTCAGATGCAATGGAAAGAGGTTGCCGTAATTTCATAATCGGTATAGGCGGCAGTGCAACAAACGATGGCGGTATCGGTATGCTTCAGGCACTTGGCTTTGGTATGCTTGACAAGAACGGTAATAATGTGCCATTCGGTGCAAAGGGAATAAAAGAAGTAGTGTCAATTACGACAGATGAAAAAAATCCCCTTCTTTCAGAATGTAATTTCAGCATTGCCTGTGACGTAAATAATCCTCTTTGCGGTGATAACGGCTGCAGTGCAATCTATGGTCCGCAGAAAGGTGCGGATGAAAAAATGGTTGCCGATATGGACAGCTGGCTTTCTGATTATGCTAAAAAGGTTAAGGAAGTTTTCCCGGATGCCGATGAAAATTATCCCGGTGCCGGTGCGGCAGGTGGTATAGGCCTTGCGTTTATGGCATTTCTTAACGGAAAGCTTGAACGTGGAATTGATATTGTCCTTCGTGCGGCAAAGCTTGAAGAGCTTGTGAAAGAAACTGATGTTGTAATAACAGGCGAGGGCAGACTTGACAAACAGACTGCAATGGGTAAAGCCCCCGGCGGTATTGCGGCAATAGCAAAAAAATACGACAAAAAAGTAATTGCCTTTTCAGGTGCGGTAACGGATGATGCACGGGAAGTTAATAAGAATGGTATTGATGCGTTTTTCCCCATACTCAGAACGGTGTGCTCGCTTGAGGATGCTATGAAAACGGAAAACGCATATAAAAATATGTCAGATACAGCGGAACAGGTATTCCGTGTAATGAAAGGATGTTGTTTAAATGGGTAACGAAAAAAGAAGCAGTTTTACAGGAAAACTCGGCTTCGTGCTTGCAGCTGCAGGCTCAGCGGTAGGTCTGGGTAATATATGGAGGTTCCCTTACCTTGCGGCACAGTACGGCGGCGGAATATTTTTGCTTGTGTACATAGTGCTTGCATTAACATTCGGTTTTGCACTTATGACGGCAGAAATCGCCATCGGCAGAAAAACAGGACTTAGTGCAATCGGTGCATTTCAGAAGCTTAATAAGAAATTTTCCTTCATAGGCTACGGTGCAGCGATTATTCCTGCAATAATCCTTCCGTACTATTCCGTTATCGGCGGATGGGTAATGAAGTATATGACGGCATTTATTGCTGGCGATATAAAGCTGACGGCAAATGATGCTTATTTCGGCAATTTCATTTCTGCACCTGTTGAGCCGGTTGTGTGGTTTATGCTTTTTATCGGAATAACTGCACTTGTCGTGCTTTTTGGCGTTGAAAAGGGTGTTGAAAAGGTAAGTAAGGTTATGATGCCCGTTCTTGCAGTTCTTTCATTATTTATAGCAATTTATGTTGTATGTCAGCCGGGTGCAATGGCAGGTGTAAAATACTATCTTGTTCCTGATTTTTCACACTTCTCTGTAAAGACAGTGCTTGCGGCTATGGGACAGCTTTTCTACTCAATGTCACTTGCAATGGGTATTATGATAACCTACGGCTCCTATATGAAAAAGGATGTAAACCTTGAAAGCTCTGTTAAACAGATTGAAATTTTTGATACGGGTATTGCGGTTATTGCCGGTCTTATGGTTATTCCTGCAGTGTTTGCATTTACAGGGGCAGCTCCGCAGAAGCCCGGCCCATCGCTTATGTTCGTAACACTTCCCAAGGTGTTTGAAAGTATGACGGGTGGTGCAATCCTTGGCACAGCGTTCTTTGTAATGGTGCTTTTTGCGGCACTTACATCGTCAATTTCGCTTATGGAGACAGTTGTTTCCATTGTATGTGATAAATTTAAACTGGAAAGAAAGCTTTCTGTACTGGTTGTTTTCGTCGGTGCGGTTATTATAGGACTTCTTTCTGTTTTCGGATACAGTATCTGGAGTGAGGTTAAGCTTCTTGGAATGCAGTTCCTTGATTTCTTTGACTTTATCAGTAACAGTGTGCTTATGCCTATAATTGCATTCTTTACCTGTGTTTTTGTTGGCTATATTATAAAACCGAAAACACTTATTGAAGAGATAGAACAAAACAATATCAGATTCAAGAAGAAAACGCTTTTTACAGTCGTTATCAAATATTTTGCACCAGTCTGTATTGTGCTTATTCTTTTAACATCTGTTCTTGGTGCGTTTGGTCTGTTTAATCTTTAATGGAGAATATTTAGAATGAAAGACTTTATTGAAAAGAATTACGAAGATTTACTTCAGCTCATCCGTGAACTTTGTAAAATTCCTGCCCCATCAGGTAATGAAGAAAAACGTGCAGAATTTTGTCTGCAATGGCTCAGAAGTATCGGTGCCGAAAGTTCATATATTGACGAAGCACTCAATGTGGTTTTTCCTTATAACTGTGATAGCAGCAGAAATATAACTGTATTTGTAGCTCATACGGACACAGTTTTTCCTGATACAGAGCCTATGCCTTTTTCAGAAGACGGGGAAAAAATGTATTGTCCTGGAGTTAGTGATGATACAGCGGGTGCTGCAGTGCTTATGATGACGGCAAAGTATCTTGTCGAGAGAAGGATTATTCCCAAAGAAGGATTTTTGATCGTCCTTAATTCAGGCGAGGAAGGTCTTGGTAATCTTAAAGGGACAAGACAGATTATGTCAGATTATGAAGGCAGGGTAAAGCAGTTTATATCCTTTGACAGTTTTAGCCTTGAAAAGCTTCATGATGTGTGTGTAGGCTCCCACCGTTATGAGGTTGAGGTAAAGTGCGAAGGTGGTCATAGCTTCAATAAATTCGGGGCAAAAAATGCTATAGCAGAGCTTTCGAAAATCATAGCTGAAATTTACAACATAGAGGTTCCGAAAATTGGCAATTCCACCACTACATATAATGTCGGAACAATTGAAGGCGGTACATCTGTAAATACCATTTCACAAAGTGCCAGAATGCTTTGCGAGTATAGAAGTGATAATAGCGAATGTCTTGATATAATGAAAAAACGCTTTGAAGAAATATTCTCCAAAGCGAATTCGCAGGATGCACTTGTCAGTATTAAAACTGTAGGGGAGAGACCTTGCGAAAAAGGTGTAGATGCTGATAGAAAAGCATATCTCAAGGATTTGTGTAAGTCTGTTTCAGAAAAAGTATCTGGTAGAAAAGTTGAATTTGTTTCCGCTTCCACCGATTGCAATGTTCCGCTATCTATGGGAATTCCTTCAATTTGCATAAGTGTATGTGACGGTGAAGGAGCACATACCAGGGAAGAATGGGTTGATAAAAGCTCGCTTAAAAAGGGATTAGAGATAAGTATAATGACTGCAGAAGCTCTTGTAGAATAAATAACTGGCTTTAGCTATGTAAAAGACCGGAGGGCTGTGAAAAAATCCAGATTAGCAGACGAGGAAAAAGAAAGGTAAATTTGTCAAACACGAACTCGTCAGCGTACATAGGTACGTCGAGAGGCGAAGTTTGTGAATTCAGACCGCATTTTTTCTATCCCCAATGCAATGGGGTGTAAAGAAATTTAGTTTCTTTACACCCCATTTTTGTTTTTGTTAAACTTTATTCTTCGTCATCTGCGAGAGGAGATTCTTTTGTTATGCTTCTTTCATCTTCTTCGTCTTCCTCATCGTAGTAATCGTCCTCATAATCCTCGTCATCTTCGTAGTCTTCATCATCTTCATATTCATCATCGTACTCGTCTTCGTCATCATACTCCTCATCGTCTTCAGAGTTGTTTCGTTTAAAGAAAATTACAGATGCGAAAATAATGCATAAAGCAATTATAACTATAAGGATAATCATTATGATTTTTTTCATAGCACCGGAAGAAGTTTTTTCAGGTTCTTTATTGCTTTGCTCTGAAGCCTGAGCCTTATCCTCTTTAGCATTTGTTTCTTCGACCTTTTTCAGTTCTTCCTGTTCTTTTTCTTGTTCTTTAGCCTGTTCTTTAAGACTTGCGTTTTTCTTCTTGAGGTCATTAATTTCAAGCTTATATGCATCTATTTCAGTGTTGATTCTGTCGTGTTCAGATGCAAGCTGAAGTTGAAGTTCAGCAATCTGCTGTTCTGCTTCATCAAGCTGTCTTCCTGAAGAAAAAGACCTTCCGCACAAAATACCTACAATGAAAAAAACTATACAAAGAATCAATGCCGCAGTAGAAGTTATTTTTCTTCTCTTTCTTTTAAGCGGAGTTATATTTTTGATGCTGCTTTGAGTATTATTCTGATCCATAAGACTACCCCCAAAATATACTTATATTTGTTTCAGTATAACACAAAAAAACAGCTCTTACAAGAAAAACTTCAAAAAAACGACAAAATTTTGTGACAAGAAAATGGAAAAAGCTTTTTTAAAAAATTTTTTAAAAAAATCAAAAAAAATTATTGACAAATCATAAAAACAGGTGTATATTATACGGGTAGCTTAATTGAATTTTGCCGAATTGTGTAAGGGTAGCACAGCAGACTCTGACTCTGTATGTCTGGGTTCGAATCCTAGTTCGGCAACCAAAAATCGACATTCTTCGACAGAGGAATGTCGATTTTACTTATTACCTATTCACTCTTCACTATTCCCTAAAAGGACTTGTCGATTTTTGGAAAGTAATAAGTAATAGTGAATAAGGAAGAAGTTAAGGTGGCTTTGCTTACGCAAAGTTTTTTTTGATGCATCATTATTGTTCTGCATTGCCCAAAAACGAGCAGGATTCGAAGCCTGAGAGGGCAACGAGCGTGAAGAAAACGATTGATAATCGTTTTTAGCGAAGTTGGTGCGAAGACGGGCACCGCAAGAAAACTTGCGGTCGTCAAGCAGTGTGAATTGCGAAGCAAGGCACATCCTAGTTCGGCAACCAAAAATCGACAAGGTTCGACAGAAAATTGTCTTTTTAATCTCAAATCCCCTTATTTAAGGGGTTTCTCGTAAGGTTTCAATGTGAATTTACTACTAATTTACTACTTTTGAGCCTTGATATGACTCTGAAATCTTATAAGAACTTATGAATGGAAATGAGCAGATATTTTGTCTGCTCTTTTCTATTTACAATTTAATATGTATCTTTGATTAAGGTAGTTGTTTTTTATAACGACTACCTTTTTTTTATTGCAAAAATTTAACGCAGGAGGTGCAAAAAATGTCATTACAATTTGATTATTTCTACGGCAGCGAAGCATAACAGTTTTCCTTTTATCGCATTCCGAAGATATTGTTTAAGGATAAAATGCTCAAAGATGTGTCAACGGATGCAAAGGTTTTGTAGTGGTGGTCATAAAGACAACAAAAACAAAAGCGGTCTTGGTGGATACCACTATCATTGTGGTGGCTATCCTGCACACTTGCATATTCTAATGCCGGAGATACTGCTGCAGGTATTGTTAGTCTTGTGGTAATTGGCGGTGGCGGAGCTGCTTGGTATTACAGAAGAAAAAAGAAGAAAGAAGCTGAAACAGTATGAAATTCGGTTTAAGAACACCGTCACTAAAAAAGTCTTTCAAAGCAAGAACTACGGGACGAGCAAAACGAGCAGTTAAAAAGGCTCTTATCCCCGGCTATGGAAAGAAAGGTATGGGTTGGTTAAAAAATCCCAAAAAAGCCGACTATAACAAGGTGTATCATAAAACATCATTCAGTATATGGGATTTATTCAAGTGAAGTAAAGACCACCATTTATAATTCGATAATGGTGGTCTTTTTATGATAGTTTATCTGCAGCGAATACCATCCAATGCGCTGATTGTCCTCATTTAGACTAAAAAGCCTTGCTATTGCTGATGTTTTCGCAGTCTGTAAAAATTTAAAGTAGGTCATAAAAAGTGCTTGCTGTTTTAATTATCAATAAGTA
>JAZPYX010000093.1:0-3618 GCA_045544395.1 Clostridia bacterium | reverse complement strand
ATATTAAGAAACAAAACTTGATTAGTAATTTCTAAACCAATTCGTTTATTCCTTACGCCCCTGCGAGGTCGTTTTAAGGGGTTCGGGGGAAATCGAAATCCCCCGACGCTTTTCGCCATTTTGGCGTTCAAAATGGCATCTACTTTGTTCCTGAACAAATTTTCTGTCATTTATAAATACAACATAAAAATAGTAATTTCCTATACGTTAAAAAAGATGATGTGAAATTGCTTCACATCATCTTTTTATATTCACTTGGTGTACATCTGTAATATTCCTTAAACGCCTGATTGAATGAACGTACATTCTTAAAGCCTGTTTTGTTTGCGATAACGGTAAAATTCTCTTTGGGTGAACCCTTTATCATTTTCCCCGCTTTCTCCAACCTAAACATTGTGTAATATTCCCAGAAGCTGTTACCTGTGATTTTCTTGAAAATTCTGCAGAAATAACTCCTTGTATAATTAAAATACTCCGATATATCACCAAGGGAAAAATCCTCGGCGTATTTTTCTTCCAAAAATTCATTTACAGAAGAAAGAAAGTCATTTTCGTTATTGCTTTTCACCTGTATTTTACTGTCTACCACATAATGCTCAAGTTCACGTAATATGATAAGATAAAGTTTCTCCGCACAGATATTTACAGCAAGCTCATAAGCAGGGGACTTTTCTCTGTTTTCCTTTATAATTTCCTTTATACAGCCACATATAAGATTGTATGACTTTGCGTCTCTTGATATTATGAAGTCTTTAAGTCTGATTCTGCCAAGGTCAACGATGGGATACAATTTCATAACAAAGGTACTGCTGTGTGTATGAGTGTAAAGGTTATGTATAAGACCCGGTGTAATTACGCATATATCACCTTTTTTTATAATATAGCTCTGTGTGCCAAGGGTAAATTCAAGTTCTCCCTCCAACACATACACAAGTTCTGTTTCCATATGAAAATGAGGAATATATCTGACATCAGTGTGTTCAATCAGAAACGGATATGTCTTTGTAGCATTGTTTACAAGCTCACGATACACAATAACACACCTCCTTACTTTTATTATAGTTTTTTTATCAAAAATGTCAATATTCTTCCTGAATATGTCAATATTTTAGTAGAATTTATGCTTTTCATATGCAATAATTTACTTATAAGCTATTAAAGGAGGAAGTTAAAATGAATAAGTTTGGTATTTTTATGAATTTCTGGGAAAACACCTGGGGTGCAGATCATATGAAATACATAGAGAAAACCGCAAAAATCGGTTTTGACGTGCTGGAATTTCAGGCACAGCCACTTCTTGAAATGGAAAAAAGCAGAATGGACGAGCTAAAGGCTGCTGCAGCTTACCATAATATTGAGCTTACATATAGTCTTGGACTTGACAAAAAATATGATATTTCTTCTACCGATGAGACCACACGTAAAAACGGTGTTAAGTATTTATCTGACATTATGAAATGCGTGGAATATATGGGCGGAAAAATTATTTCAGGTGTCAGCTATGCAGGCTGGGGTGTTCCCGATAATACTGCTTTCGACAGAGATGAGCTGACCCACAACAGTGTAAACTGTATGCGTACTCTTATAAAGCAGGCGGAAGCAAGCGGAATTACTTACGGAATCGAAGCAGTAAACCGTTTTGAGGGTGTAATTGTCAACACCGCGCAGGAAGCAGTTAATTACGTTAATATGATTGACAGCCCGAATGCAGGTGTACTTCTTGACACCTATCATATGAATATTGAAGAAAATAATATGGGCGATGCAATCCGCACTGCAGGAGATAAACTTATCGGACTTCACACAGGTGAAAATAACCGTACTGCCCCCGGTCGCGGACATATTGACTGGGATGAAATTTTTAAAGCCTTGAAAGATGTTAATTTCAAAGGAAGAATAGTGTCCGAGCCTTTTGTTGTAAAAGGCGGCGAAGTTGGCAGAGACATATATGTGTGGAGAAATCTTGTTGATGAAGCATCAGAGGCAAAGCTTGATTCAGAAGCAGCATATTTACTTGATTTTGAAAAAGCTATGGCAATGAAATGGGGGTTATAATATGGACAAAATAAGACTTGCGTATTGCCCCACAAGGCGTGATGTTTTCAGCCGTGATGAGGCTATCAGGATAAATAAAGTTATCCGTCAAAGGCTTTCAGCACTTCCCGTTGAAATCATTGATATTGACGGTATAAATGAGGAGGACCTGCTTTTCCGTGACTGCGATATAGAGGCTATCACAGACAGATTCATATCACAGAAAGCAGACGCTGTATTCTTTCCTCACTGCAACTTCGGTTCTGAAAACCGTGTTGCACAAATTGCAAAAGCACTGAATGTTCCCGTACTTTTATGGGGCCCCCGTGACGATGCCCCTGACGAAAGCGGTCTTCGAAGTCGCGACTCGCAGTGCGGTCTTTTCGCAACGGGAAAGGTACTCCGCCGCCACAATATTCCTTTCACATATCTTACAAATTCACATATAGACGGAAGCGAATGGACAGACGGTGTTATGAAGTTTATCCGCACCGCAAATGTCGTAAAATCATTGAAGAATCTTAACATTCTTCAGATATCTACAAGACCTGAGCCTTTCTGCAGTGTTATATGTAATGAAAATGAACTTATTGAAAAGTTCAACGTACATCTTTATCCGATTACACTCAATGATGTTGTTGTAAGAATGAAAAAGGTGCGTGACGAAGCTACGGCGGAATACTCAAAAACACTTGATTTTATAAAATCAATTAACGAAAACGGAACCCCCGAAGAAATGGCTACTGTAGCATCACTTAAAGCCGCACTTAAAGAGCTTGCCGCAGAATACAACTGTCGTGCAATTGCAATTCAGTGCTGGACATCACTTCAGGATATGGCAGGAATTATGCCCTGCTTTGCAAATTCAATGCTTACCGACGAGGGAATTCCTACAGTTTGCGAAACAGATATACACGGTGCTATAACAACAATTATGACACAGGCAGCAACCCTTGGAGAAGGAACGCCCTTCTTTGCAGACGTTACTGTAAGACATCCCGAAAATGATAATGCAGAACTTCTGTGGCACTGCGGTAACTTCCCCTATTCCCTTGCAAAAGATACTGCATCTGCAAAAATCGGGAAAAGCAGATACCACGACAACAACTACGGTATTTCACAGTGGGAATTAAAGGACGGTGACCTTACCGTTACACGTTTTGACGGTGACCACGGTAAATACAGCCTCCTTATCGGAGAAGCTAAAACTACAACCGGTCCCGGAAATGTAGGCAGCTACGTGTGGATTGAGGTTGACAACTGGCCAAAGTGGGAACATAAAATTGTGGAGGGCCCTTACATACACCACGTATGCGGTATTTACGGCAAATACGGTGAAATACTTCTTGAAGCGTGCAAGTATATAAACGGTCTTGACGCTGACGTTGTATCACCTGAAATGGATGAACTTAGAAGCCGCTGGTACTAAAACACAAAAAGGAGATGTAAAAAAGTCCAGACCGCAAAAAGGCAATAATAATACGAAATATAGACAGTTTCTAAATCATAGAATTATCTTATTTTGTTGAAAAATCTCATTTTATTCGATTTTTCTTCGTTTTTGTGCCTTTTTGCTAGCAAAAC
>JAZPYX010000092.1:0-13648 GCA_045544395.1 Clostridia bacterium | reverse complement strand
TTTTAAGCATCAGCTCCACTCCCTGTCATTTGCCCATTCGTTATCCCACTCATTTGTAGGTTCCCATATACCGGAATATTTTTCGTGGATATGCTCTGCAATAAGCTCCTCATTCAATTCGTCAATGCCAAGACCCGGTTTGTTTGGAACATTTACAAAGCCATCCTTGAACAACGGATTGTCAATACCAATTGCAAGGTCATTCCACCATGGTATGTCAACAGAATGGAACTCAACAGCAAGGACGTTTTGTACTGCTGCAGCAGCATGAATTGCTGCCATACAAGCAATAGGGCTTTCTGCCATATGTATTGCCATAGCCACTCCGTATTTATCACACATATTTCCGAGTTTTTTCATTTCCATTGCACCGCCGACTGTAAGCATATCGGGATGAACAACAGATACACCGCCGTTTTTCATAAGCGGTTCAAAGTTTTGGGCAAGATATATATCCTCTCCTGTACATATTGGCACATTACAATTATTTGCAATTTTTACATAATGGTTGGTGTAATGCCAAGGCGCAATATCTTCAATCCATGCAATATTATACTTTTCGAGGCGTTTTGCAAACATAATGCAGTCTTGGATGCAAATGTGACCAAAGTGATCGATAGCAAGAGGAACTTCGTAGCCAATTACGTCTCTTACCTGTTTTACATAATCCTCCAGATAGTCCATACCTTTTTGTGTAAGATGAATACCTGTGGCATGGTGAGGAATTGTAAACACTTCATAATTTTTGCCAAGCATCATATCCATATCAATCGAGCCCTTTTGGTGATTGATTGCTTTCATTGAATACTTCTTTATATCCTCCAAAAAGCCAATGGGAGCATTTAAGCAACCGGGCTCATCAAGCATAAGCTCTATGCCCAAATCCATTTTGAGGAAAGTAAAGCCCTGCTCCATACGCTTTTTAAGTGCGTGTCCCATATCGGTCCCTGTGTGCTTTCCGTCAACATCTGTGTCGCAGTACATTCTCACCTTATCGCGAAATTTACCGCCAAGCATTTGCCAAAGCGGTACTCCCCACGCTTTGCCTGCCAAATCCCACAGTGCAATTTCTATACCTGATACACCGCCACCCTGACGTGAATGACCGCCAAACTGCTTTATTCTTCTGAAAAGCTTATCAACATTGCAGGGATTTTCACCTATAAGTCTTGACTTGAGCATAAGTGCATATGTAGCGCTTGACGCATCTCTTACTTCTCCATAGCCCACCAAGCCCTGATTGGTATATACCTTAATAAGCGGGCAGTGTTTAGGAGCGCCGTTAATGTTTGCAACTCTTATATCTGTTATTTTAAGCTCAGACGGATTGGAGTAAAGGTTTACATTTTCTGAAATTATTTCTTTTACTGAATTATTCATTGTCTTATCCCCCTTTTTTAATAGCTTTATTTTCTGTAATCGTATTATAGCATACAGATTTTTTCTATTACACCTCATTTTCAGGCAAAAAGGTTAATTTTTCGAAACAGCAAACAGCATTATTTAACTGTATTAAAATAGTTTTTCGTTATTTTCGGGTAAGATAGACAAGTAAAGACCTTGGCAGCGCCAAGGTCTCAGACTGTCGAAAAAGTTGGTCAACCACAAGCAGACAATAAAAATAAAGGCTTCCCCTTGAGGGGAAGCTGTCACCACAAGGTGACTGATGAGGTGTTGCTTTAAAAAACACATTTTGCTTAAAATGGCTACAAACTGCGGTTTGTAGCCATTTCTGCTTGCTTTCGCCGAACACGCCCTCTACCGTATCCACATACGCCGACGAGTTCGTGTTCGACAAATTTACCTTCCTTTTTTCTCGTCTGCCAGCGTGTCGATAGGTCTATCGACACGCTGAGACCTTGGCAATGCCAAGGTCTTTATTTCTATTCGTCGTCTTCAGGACAACAATGGTTATCGCAAGGTTCGTTATTCAGGCAATCTTCAACGGGAGGGAAAAATTCATCCACGGGGAAATTAATGTTTGCGAAAATTTCACAGGGATCATCTGGCGAGCTTGTTACACATTCCTTTTCAGGAATACAGAAATCGTACGCAGGAATAAGAAGCTGCACGTTTCTTTCAAGCTTGATAATCGTAAAGAGACCGATTGATACATAAACCTTACGCTGATTATCACGGCAGTTTACAAATCTGTCCTCGAACACTCTGCAAACACAATCGGGGATATTACATACGTCAATATCATCGTCAGCATACTTGCAGCACTTTTCCCCGGGCTCTGTCATTTTAGCACCGAGGCAAATGGGGTCAAGAATTTCAACCACTGCTTTAGGCATATTGGTCTTCTGCCAGAGCTGCGGGTCAAAACTGTCCTGCTTGTATTTTGATGTAAATATTTTCGCACTGCCTTCACTGCCGAAAAGCACAACTTTCTTATTATAAGTTGCAACACCTTCAACCGTAACAGGGCGTGATACTCCCGTGTATACATCAAGAGAAATCCTGAAGAAGAAATTAAGGTCAACAGTGTAATAACCCCTGTTAAACGGCATTTTTTCAACATCGCTGAACACCCATATTACTTCTGATTTACGGCATTTCACATCTACCGCACGGTCAAGAATTTCCTGACCTGTTTCTGTTAAGTACACACGCATACATTCAATACATTCCTTGCTGCGGCAGGAATCATAAATTTTATCAGTCTGTATACAAACCTTTTCCTTACAACCAAAGGAACCGGTAAGCTTTTCTTCCATAAAAAAACCTCCTTCATACTTTTCTTCGGCTAATAGCCTACTACATTGTATGAAAGAGGTTTTATTTATGTGAATATCAAATAATTTTAGAAACGGATTCTTCTTTTTAAACCAGCCGAACAGTAGTTATCTTCAAGTCCTGTTGTTTCGTTTATTTTATCTCTTGTTAAATTTTCATAGGTCGAAGTTGAGATTCTTATTATTGCAAAAAGAAAAAGAAAACATAAAAGAACTAATATAATCTTTTTCATTTTTCAATCCTCCTGCTATTTCAGAAACAAATTTTTCCCGGATTCAAGATATTTTTTGGGTCGAATACGCTTTTTATTCCCTTCATCAGCTCTATCTGAGCTGAGCCGTACTGTTTTTTTAAATATTCCTTTTTGGCATAACCTATACCGTGTTCGCCTGAAACAAGTCCACCCATTTCATCCGCCTTTTTGTACATACGGTCAAAGCAAGTTTTCAAGGTTTCTTCCCATTCCTTATCGTCAAGCTTATCTCTGCAGATATATATGTGCAGATTTCCGTCTCCGGCATGACCGAAGCTTGGAATTCGTACATTCATCTCCTCTGCAAGAGAGTGTGTAAACTTGATAAAGTCATCAATCCTGTTTACGGGGACAACCACATCGCACTCATCCATTTCAGTAGTGGATGCCTTGATAGCCTCCAAAAATGCACCTCGGGCAGACCAGACTGCTTTTTTTCGTTCTTCGGTATCTACGATATAGACATCCAACGCACCTAGTTCCAGACACAAATCTGCCACAACCTTCATATCGTTATCAACTTGCTGCTGTGTGTTTCCATCAAACGTAAGAAGAATGTATGCATCATTTCTAGTATCGGGGAACTTTTTTCCAAGATAACTTTCAGAAAAAAGAATTGTGTCCCGGGACATATACTCAATTGCTGTAGGCGTTACCTTTGAACCGAATATCTTCGGTACTGCTTCAATAGCACTTTTCATATTCTCAAAAGGAACAAGAAGGCTGACCGATACCTTCGGCAAAGGAACAAGCTTCATTATCGCCTCTGTTATAATACAAAGAGTTCCCTCGGAACCTACGACAATATCCTTAAGACTGTATCCTGAACTGTTCTTTGCAATTTTTCCGCCAAGCTTCATAACTTCTCCATTGGGCATAACAACGGTAAGTCCTCTTACATAGTCACGGGTGACACCGTATTTCACAGCCCTCATTCCGCCTGCATTTGTAGAGATATTTCCGCCAATAGTTGCGGATTTTTCACCGGGGTCGGGTGGATAAAGAAAATCGTTTTCCTCGCAGAATGCCGCAAGCTCCATCAATAGTACACCAGGTTGAACGGTTACAGTCAATGTATCGGCATCAAGCTCTAAAATTTTATTCATTTGTGTGGTTTCAAGCAGAATACCGCCCTCTATCGGAACTGCCGAGCCAACAAGGCCCGTTCCGCTTCCTCTGACAGTAACAGGAATAGACCTTTCATACGCATACTTCATAACTTCTGAAATTTCTTCAGTTGTATGAACTCTTACAAGTACCTCCGGCATTTGTTCAATACCGCCAAGCTCATCGTGTGCGTAATCAGGATTTATTTTATCTCCCCACAAGACATTGACGTCGCCCAAAATACTTTTTAGTTTTAATATATCATTTTCATTTACTTTGTTATACATCATTTCGCCCCCTTTATCTTCTCAATAATACGAGGTAAAATTTCGTTCACATCGCCTACAATTGCATAATGTGCAACATCAAATATAGGTGCGTTTTTATCAGTGTTAATTGCTACAATACAGTCAGACGATTTCATACCTGCAGCAAACTGTACCGCACCGGATATTCCAAGGCAAATAAGGAATTTAGGCTTTACAGTTCTTCCCGAAAGACCTATCTGGTGCTTTGCATCATATATATTTCCTTCAACCAAAGGTCTTGTGCAGGCTACAACACCACCTAATAAATCAGCAAGCTCCTGTGCCATGGTACGCAAACTTTCACTCATTGCACCTCTTCCCACTGCCACAATAACATCAGCCTCTGAAATATCAATATCCTTCGGTTTATCACTGGAAGAAATAACTTCTATGAACGATTTAAGGTTGACAGATTTTGCATCCATTTTTATAATTTCGCCAAAGGCTTTTTCCGAAGGCTTCGGCTCGCTGAATACTTTGTATCTTACAGTACAGAACTGCGGTCTTGTATCGGGAGAAATAATCTGTGCCATAATATTTCCGCCAAAGGCAGGTCTTATCTGAACAAGGTCTGTGTTTTCTTTCATTTCAAGCACTGTGCAATCTGCAGTAAGTCCTGCTCTGCATCTTGCCGCAACTCTCGGTGCAAGCTGTCTTCCAAGGTTTGTAGCACCAACAAGGATTGAAGAAGGTTTTATTTTATCTATAAAATCACAAAATGCTGCCGTGTACGGTTCAATTTTAAAATCCTCGAACGCCACATCGTCGTAAACAAAAACCTTATCCACTCCGTAATGAAGAAGCTTTTCTACACCGCTACCGAGGTCATGCCCTATCACAAGAGCATAAACCGGATGACCCGTAACCTTTACAAGCTCTTGTGCTTTTCCGCACAGCTCATATGTAACGCGGTGGATTTTATCTCCATAGTGGTCAACATATACACATATACCTTTCCACAGTGATTTGTCAACGCCTATCTTTACTTCCTCTACAAATTCAATCATTCCCTCGCCTTTTTTAACGCACATTTTACACATTTTACAGGCAGATGAAATATCCAGTTTTCCGTCTGTATATGAAATCGCACCAAATGGGCAGATTTTTACCAGTGCTTCAGCCTTTTGGGCAGTAATCTTATCTTGATTTATAACAAGCTTTCCCATAAAATCCCCTCCTTATATCAGCTTACGGTCACATATCAGGTTGTAAAGGGATTCAGTCTGCTGATCCGCATCGCCCTCAATATTATACTTCTGAGTATTCTTTTCAGGAGGAAAGATTCTTTCTACCTGTGTTGCCGAGCCTGAAAGTCCGTAATTGTCAGGATTCTGATCATCAAAATCATCAAGAGATATGAATTCAACCATATCATCTGTTACACTTTGCTTAACCTTGTATGAAGGAAGCCTTGGCGAATTGATATCCCCGTCAACAGAAATAAGGCAAGGAATTTTTACAGACATTTTCACAATTTTTTCATCAAGGGATGCAGTCAGATATACCTTACCGTCCTTAATTTCTTCAACAGAAACAACATTTGCAACATTAGGAATTCCTAAAAATTCCGAAACCTCTGCACCTACCTGTGCAGTATCACCGTCAGTTGTTTGCTTTCCGCAGATAATAAGGTCAAAATCACCGCATTTTTTTATACCCTGAGAGATTGTATATGCAGTTGCGAGCACGTCCGCCCCTGCAAACCTGCGGTCTGAAATAACAGTTCCCCCTTTTGCCCCCATGCAAATGGATTCAATAATCACATTTTTTGCCTGGGGAGGCCCCATGGTAACAGTTTTCACTTCACCATTGTATCTTTCCGCTAAAGACAACGCCATTTCAATACCGTACAGGTCGTACGGATTCATTTTGCTTTGAATTCCGTCTCTTTTTAATACTCCTGTAACCGGATCTACTTCAACATTGCTTGAACCGGGAACCTGTTTTACACAAACAACAATTTTCATACCTATGCTCCTTTTACGATATTTAATACGCATCCCATTTTATTGATGCAAAATTCCGGTGTAATTCTTTTCATTTCTAAGTTATGTTGTAAGTATCCGACGGATACTTACAACATAATAACATTGTATCATTAACTAATACAAATTTCAACATAAATGTGATGCTTTCGATAATCACCGGGAATATCATGCAAAAAATGCAAGCTTTTAGTATATATATTGCTTTTTTGTTGCGTACTTAACTTATTTTCTTTTAGCTATTGAAAATCATTTCCGTGCTATATATAATGATGTTATAAAAAGAAAGGCGGTTTTTTATGGGCATTTTAAAAGAATTTCAAACAGGTTCTCTTTGTACAAAAATTTTCGATACAAGAAAGAATATGGGAAATGCTGCAGGAAAGGATATTGCAAAAACCATCCGCACTTTGTTAAGTGAAAAAGACGAAACAAATATGATTTTTGCCGCTGCCCCCTCACAGAATGAAACCCTTGAAGCACTTATAAACGAGGAAGGCATTGATTGGTCACGCATTAATGCATTTCATATGGACGAATATATAGGTCTTTGCGAAAATGCACCTCAAAGATTCGGCAACTATCTTTATGATCATATTTTTTCAAAAGTTAATTTTAAATCTGTAAACTATATAAACGGTTCTGTCGAAAACATTGAAAAAGAATGTAACCGCTATACAGCTCTTTTAAAAGAGCATCCGATAGATATTGTTTGCCTTGGCATTGGTGAAAACGGACATATTGCATTCAATGACCCTTGGGTAGCCGATTTTAACGACAGTGCCGTTATTAAAAAGGTTGAGCTTGACTCTGTTTGCCGTAATCAGCAGGTGAACGACGGATGCTTTGATACAATAAAAGCCGTTCCCACTCATGCACTTACGCTTACAATTCCAACGCTTGTAGGTGCTGATTATATGTTTTGCAGTGTTCCTGCAAACACTAAAGCAGATGCGGCATATAAAACAATAAACAATGCCATAACGGAGGATGTGCCCGCAACAATTATGCGTACCCACAAAAACGCAATAATGTATCTTGATTCAGAAAGTGGTAGACTTCTTCTTTAAAACAGGGAGGTACTTATATGTATTCTGATAATTCCCAGATAATTGTATATCACAACCGCGGAGAAATAGTTGGATTAAAACATCCGCATCTTCACACTCAAGTGGAGATTTTCTACAACATAAGCGGATGCAAAAGTTTTTTTGCTGACGGAAAATACTATAAATGTGAAGGGAACGATTTATTTATTATTCCGCCAACCACAGTACACAAGGCTGTGTTTCCGTCCGAAGAGTATGACAGATGCATTATAGATATCAGTGCTGAAATAATAAATGCTCTGCTTACTTTTCCTTTTGTTACGAAAGAAGATTTATTTCTCTTTTTGCACCATCAGGAAGACATTCCATGTGCTGTCCGCCTTGATGAAAAGGAACACATCTATTTTATGAAACTTGTAGATAAATATAATGCCGGCAGTGGAATCGACAGACTTTGCGTTCTTATAGAATTGCTTTGCCATATCAAGAATTGCTTTAAAAAAGCTCCGAAGAATATTCTGCAGCCCATCCCTGACAATCTTGCCGATGAAGTAATCTTATATATCGAAAACAATCTTTGTAAAGATATAAGTGTTTCTAAAATTTCATCTGACCTATATATCAGCGAAAGTTCCCTGTGCCGGGAATTTAAAAAAATAACAGGACTAACGGTGAAAAAATATATCACTGCCCGTAAAATCGCTGAAACGTGCCGTCTTTTGTATATGGGTTACTCAGCCAAAGAGGCGGCTTCTAAAATGAAATTTAAAAACTACACCTCATTTATCCGTACATTTAAAAAGGAAACTAATATAACACCCAAAATGTTTAAAGAGCTTAATATTCGATTGTAGAAAGAAGGAAAATTTATGAAAATCAAACCCGATAACCGTTTTGCAATGCTTAATGAGCAGCCTGCAGATTTTTTCAAGCTCATTCCCCAAACGGGAGTAGAGCATATTATGGTTAAAGAATGGCCTACCCACAATGCTATATGGGATATGGCGGTAAGTCCTGAAAAGACTATTTTCTTTTCAATTTGCGGAGAAAGCTATGTGGCAGAATATGCAAGACTTTACGAATACAACCCCAAAACAAAGAAAATGAAGCTTCACTTCAAGCTTGAGGATAAGCTTATCCATCAGGAGAATTCTCTTCGTACAAGTAAATTCCACACTGCAATTTCCTTTATGGGAGACGGCAGGCTTATAACAACTACTCACACAACTTCTCCCTCACCACTTCATCCGGTGTGGATGCCCTTTGAATATGCAAATCACCAGTGGGAGGGTTTTCAGGGTTCAAACATTCTTATATACAACTATAAAACAGGCGATGTTGACCTTCGCGGGGTTATTTCTCCCTTTGATACGACATACGGCGGAACATACTCCCCCGAAAGCGGAGATTATTTCTGCACAACGTGGATGATGGGTACAGGATACGTATATAACGAAAAAACCGGTGAGCATCGCTCTCTCGGTCAGGTTTCAGATGTTGCAACAAGCCGTACATTCCTTTTCTCTGACGGGCATATTTACGGCTCTACTTATTCAGGCAGAATGTTCCGTTATAATAAGGACAAGCGTGACATTGAATACTTAGAAGCAGACCTTGGTGCACTTATGCGCCACGCAGTAGAATATAAAGGTATTATTTACATAACAACAGGTCCTTGTGCTGTTCCCGGCAGAGGTCAGGAATTGTTTTCATACAACCTTAAAACAGGAGAGCTTAAAAAACTTGGCAGACCTGTGCCGAAAATTAACTATACAGGCGAAAGAAACGATGTGTTTATGAATGCATACGGTATGGCAATCGATTCAAAGGGCCGTTTGTGGTACGGTTGCCAAACTTATCTTCCCACAATGACATATTGCGGTGACCGTCTCTATATGTGGGATATACAAAACGGAAAAGACCCTGTTGATTTTGGTTTTATGGGAACTAAGGAAAGAACTCTCAGTATTTCTGCAGAAATGAGAATTGTGGATGACGTTCTTTATATTTCAGACGGTAACCACGTAAACCACGAAGAATCTTACAGCGGAATTATGGTTATTGATCTTGAAAAATTTGAAAAAGCCGCTGAAACTGAGGAGAGGATTTTCTCTCACGATTATATGAATTATATGCCGTATCCCCTTTCGTGCTCTAAATATTATCCTAAGGATGATTTTGAGGAAAAGTGGAATCTTTATAATAATTATTACGAAAAAATCTGCGATATAAAAGCTTTTCAGGCAGATAACTGGTTCAGAAAGAAAGACACAGAGATTTTCGGCATAAGCTTCTGGGAAACAGTAGGACGTGAAAATTCCTGCGTTCGTCACATAAAGTGGAGCAGTGACGACAGCCTTTCCATTTATACTACCGGAGAAAAGAGCTTTGTTGTGGAAGCGGCAAAGAATGAAAACGGAAAGTTTGCAGCTACAAGCATAAAAGAAAGCGATTTGCCCGAATTTTCCGAAATCAAGGTCGAGATTCCCGATGGGATTTCTCTTCCCTTTGTTCCGGGAAAGAAGTATCTTTCAGTGCCTGAAGCAAGTGCCGTTATGGCAGACGGAACTATAATTGCAGGCACAAAAGATATGATGCTTGCTAAAATTAAAGATAATAAAGTATATAACCTTGGTGGAGTATGCACCTGCGGCGGAGTTCATTCGCTTTGTGCAACCCCCGATAGGAAAAAGGTTTACGGTGTTGCAGGGTATCCTAAAGCAATCGGCAACTGGTTCTCTTACGATAATGAAAACGGAATAGAGCTTCTAGGGTACGTTCCCGATGTTTTTGCGGAGAACGGACGTAACGTTTGTATCCTTCATCCCACAACCCTTGCAATTAGCCCAAGCGGAAAATATGTTGCCATTGGCGGCAGTGATGAGCTTGCAGGTGTTGTAGTTATAGAGTTATAATTATTGTGGAGAATTATTATGAAATTATGTATCATTGTACCTTTTGAAAATGCATCAAAAAACGTTCCGATATGGGCAAATGATGAGAACAAAATTAATTTCCGAACTGACGACAATCTTGCGGTCCGCTGTACTCTCTCTTTTGCCGCTATGGAAATCAAAGAGCATTTGTCACTCTTTTTCCCTGATATAGATGTCTATTTCAGCGAAAGCCAGACAAGCGATATGTGCATTAAGTTTGCTATGGTAGAAAACTCAAAAAGTGATAGTTTTATAATTTCTCCTATTGAAAACGGAGTTGAAATTATAGGAAGAGGCAGAACGGGAGCACTTTACGGAGCTTATGAAATATTAAAAGAACAAGGAATAAGGTGGGTTTCTCCGTACATAGCACCTAAACGTGTGAAAAATGATGTTTTTTCGCTTCCGACGGAAAAAAAAGAATATATTCCGTCTATGCCCCTTGGTCGAGGATTTTTATTTGCAGGTGTGCAAAAAGAATCAACAAAACTGTTTTTATGGATGGCACGTAATAACCTTAATATGGGCGCACACAGGGCAAACTGCGGTGCACTTCAGGACAAGCTCGGAATGCTCTACCGTGTGGGTGGACATATTTTTGAGCCTTTGCTTGCACCTGACCGCACACTTCCAAGCGGTAAAACCATTTGGGAAGAACACCCCGAATGGTATGGAAAGCCAAAAAACGGTACCGTTACAAAAGAAAAAGCGTTATCTAATCAGTTTTGTGTAAGTCAAAACTCGCTTTTAGATTTCCTCTCCGAAGAAGTGATAGAAGGATTAACAAACGGTGTGTGGCAAAATACCGACCAGCTTGAAATTGCCGGGTTCGATACATGGGGAAATGCCTGCAACTGCGAAGAATGTGAAAAACTCGGCAATGCAACAGACAAGCATCTTCACTTTATATCCCACATTCGCACAAAGCTGGATGACGCTTACAAATCGGGAAGAATAAAGAGAAAAGTAAATTTAGCTCTTGAAATATACGAAGGTACTTCCACCTTGTATCCTCCCGAAAATGAAATCCCGGAAAACATAAAAACTTCGGGAGATTATATCATTCACTATCCTATCCGCCGTTGCTATAAGCACACAATAGATAATCCGGATTGCTCGTACAACGATTTTTACTATCAGACAATGAAAAAATGGCCCGAGATTCCTGCAATGGTGGGCGAATACTACAATGTAAGCAAATTTGAAGATTTACCTCTTCTTTTTACAAAAACTATTCCTCACGACCTTCGTACTTACAAAAACATAGGAATAACAGGTATGACATATATGCATTTTCCGCTTATAAACTGGGGCGTACGTGCTTTAACTCAGCTTTTATATGCGAAATTTTCGTGGGACAGCGAAACGGATGAAGCTGAGTTTATATCTGAATACTTTATCTGTAAGTATGGAAAATATGCAGACGAAATAAAACACGCCTACGAGCTTAATGAAGAGGCGTGGGAGCTTTCAAGCTCGTGGCGTGCATGGTGCGGAGGAAGCATCCTTTCAAATCTTATGAGCTGGGACGGCAAAAAGCCTTCAAAGATGCTTTATAACGACGACCATTTTAACGATGATATGAATAGCCGTGGCTTTGAATCGGTTAAGAAAATGAACGAAGCACTTGAAGTATTTAAAAAAGTTCGTGAGAAAGATTGCACTGAATTTTTACAAACCCACGAATTTAACATTTCAGTCCCCAAAAATCCTACAGAGGTATGTTTTGGTGATGCCACTCCTCCCCTTTTTGATGTTCTGAGCGAGGATATACGAGGAATCGAATATGGTATTGACACAATGAGCTTAATGACAGAATTCTGCGAATATTATATTCTTTTGTATAACAATCAGAATGCTGACAACTGTTGGGAACGCATAGAGAAGCTTGCAGAAAAGCTTAACTCCTACTATGTTCCTTTAACCCTTAACTCACGTGAAACGGAAATTTACTGTTACGATGCTTTTACAAGAACACAGCTCAAGGCACTTTATTTCAGAGCTAAAAAAGCACGGATGGAAGAGAGAAAGTAACAAGATTTTTAATTAATTTACTGACTTAAAAAAACAGGCAATATGTAAATTGGAGGGAGTATCCTTGAAAAATGAAGCCAGATATGAATTCAGAAACAGACTTTTAACTGTTCACGAGCCACATAGAAGAGATTATACTCTTAAGCCACTCGCAAATCAGATTGAGCTTCAGGATGGGCTGAAAATTTATGTTGACATTGCAGACATAGTAGCAACCACTGCTGCAGAGGATTTTATAGATTATCTCAAGGTTTCTATGGAAATTTCATCCGTTCTTACAGAGGATGAAGAAAATGCTTTCATGCGTCTTTACCTTGCAGAGGATAAAAATATTGACTTAAAAGAAGCAAAAGGTTACAAAGGTTTTTTGATAGATGCAAGTAAAGAAAAGATAGACATATATGCTAACGACGAAAGGGGCGTTGCACAGGCTCTGTATTATCTTGAAGACGTTATGAATATGGAGTGTGCTCCTTTTATACCTTGCGGAAAAACAAGAAAGAAACCTATGTTTGCCCCAAGAATGACACATTCAGGATATGGCCTTGACGATTTTCCAGATGCCTACCTTTCAAGGATTGCTCACGAGGGATTTGACGTTGTTTTACTTTTTGTTAAAGGGTTTAATGAATCCCTTGCGGGACCGTGTGATATTAAAGACTTAGTTGAGCGCTGCAAAAAATACGGTTTAGATGTTTATATGTATAGCCGTTTGTTCAGTGAAAAGCATCCTGACGATATAGGTGCAGAAGATTACTATGAGAGCACATACGGAAAAATATTCAGTTATTGCCCCGACATTAAAGGTATAATCCTTGTGGGCGAGTCTGTATTTTTCCCAAGTAAAGACCCCAATCTTATCCGAGATAAACGAACTTATAAATATTTTGAGCCGTTAAATCTCAGATCATCCGGTTACCCGTGTTATGATTATCCTCAGCTCATTTCTATGATAAAGAAAGTAGTAAACAAATATAATAATGATGTTGATATAGTATTCTGGACATATAACTGGGGTTATCAGGATAAGGAAGCACGGCTGAAACTTATTAATTCCCTTCCTGAAGGAGTAACACTTCAGGCAACCTTTGAAATGTTATCTGCAGCGAATACCATCCAATGCGCTGATTGTCCTCATTTAGACTAAAAAGCCTTGCTATTGCTGATGTTTTCGCAGTCTGTAAAAATTTAAAGTAGGTCATAAAAAGTGCTTGCTGTTTTAATTATCAATAAGTAA
>JAZPYX010000091.1:0-81350 GCA_045544395.1 Clostridia bacterium | reverse complement strand
TATGTGGATATATGGACTTAATGTAAGATTTATATGAAGAGCCTAATGCCTTAATAGGGCACGTTGGGTTCTGTGAGGGGTGTTAGACGAAACCTCACGAAATTTTGAAAGAGAGGTGAAGTCGAGACGTCTACTCGACATACACTTGAGTTATCTTTTAAAACTCTTCGATGACAATTTAATAGAATTCACAATGGAAAAGTCAATTGAGGGAATAGAAGTAGAACTGTTATGGTTTGACAAAAACAAAACAAATATGCTACCACTCGGTGTAGAGCCTACAGATGTATCCCTGCAAAAATGGCTGAAAGCCAGAACTATTCCGTCAAACCGTGCATATGTGCAAAATTTTCTTGCAAAACTTGGTTTGAATGAAAAGGATACAAAAGGTATTATCGATATCTGTAAAGCATTGTCGTTAAACGACTGCTACTGGGTAGCAGATGAGAGTTTCGAAGGGACGTTTGCTGAAGTAAATTTGTATGATAATCATTTCAGCAGAACACTTTCGTATATTGCATTTACCGGCTATGGAAGTTCGGTGCGGTCGTCTTTCCGTTCATCTCCGGAGTTTACTACTAACGGTATGCTGGCGAAGTGCTGGAAGCGTGTGAACGGTAAAATATTGCTTTATAAATCAGGAACGGAGGGTTTTGCCAATTCCGGAAATGAACCTTTTGCGGAGTTTTATGCAAGTCAGGTCGCATCTGTGATGGGATTGGATGCGATTTCGTATAATTTAAGCAAATACAATGGTCGAATTTGCTCAACATGTGAACTTTTCACAAACAAAGACATATCTTTTGTTCCTGTGTCACGTTTGGTAACGAGTGGTGGGATTAAAGCGGTACTTACCTACTATGAAACCCTCGGCAAAAAGTATTTTGAAAAACTAATGGATATGTTTGTATTGGATGCGGTGATTTGCAATACAGACCGTCATTTCGGAAATTTCGGATTCTTGGTAGACAATCAAACAAATAATATTGTCGATACTGCACCGATTTTTGACAATGGTCTTTCGCTTTGGTGTTATGCGATGGAAAATGAACTTGATGAAATCGATAACTATGTAAAAACGCGTGTTCCCGCAACTTATACAGATTTTATAGAATTTGCAAAAACATATATGACAGATTTGCAGAGAGAAAAGTTGCACAAACTTCAAGGCTTTAAATTCAAAAAGCATTCCAGATATAATTGGAGTAACAAACGTTTAAAGGTTGCAGAAAAGATTATACAGCAACGTGTGAAAGAGTTACTTGAAATTAAATAAAAGTTTGATAATCCAAGCTACAACGCGGAATAGGGGGGGATTGTGCATACGGCACGAATCCCTCCTTCTCCGCCAGGAAGAAATGGCTTAAAACTTAGGGTTTTGAGTCATTTCTTTTTTTGTTTTCATAGCTTTTCTGACGAGTTTTTCTGTCGTAGGAATTTTCAGAATCCTATAACATTTGCGATTGCATTGATGGATTCTATATTTCCTACTCTTTTTTTGTGCACATAAATTCTTTCCGTGGTACTTGTTTGTCCGTGTCCTAACAGTTGTGATACATCTTTCAATGATATGTCCTTCTCGAACAAGATGCTTGCGAAGGAATGACGAAAATCATGCACTCTACATGGTGGTAAATCCACCGCTGCTGCCATCCTTTTTATAATTCTGTTTACACTATTAACATTACAACAATTCGGTGATAAATTTGGCTTTATTAATTTACCTGATGATAGTTTTGCTTGATTCCGGTTATGACAATTAATGAAATTTTCAAGTTGTCTTTGTTTTAATCCCAATTTTTCACATACTTCTCGATTGGTTTTTCCTTGCGCTCGCAAAGCAAATATTTCTCTTTCATATTCTTTTATATTTCTATATTCTCTTGGCATAAAAAATCCCCCTATGGTAGTTTATTATATTCTACCATAGGGGGCTCTTTTTTTCTATTGTCCGTTTTTACTGGACCTGTTCAATTAGTCACACTTTTTTATTTAAAAGTTCTGTTATATACTTCATAAAAAAATGACATATTGTTAAATCCTGCAATATAAGCAGCCTCGCTGATTGAAAATTCTTCTGAATCAATCATATTTTTAACCTGATGAATGCGTATAAGATTACGATACTCAATAGGAGAAGTTGCTGTATATTCTCTAAAAAGTTTGCGAAAATTAGATTCCGACATATTGCACATATCTGCATAATAGCTAACCTTATGATTTTCAAAAAAGTGCTTTTTAATATCTACAATTGCAGGAAGTATTTTAGAATATTTATTTGCTGAAGATGTGTCGGGCTTTTCAAGAATATAGAGAAGATCGTATATTCTGGCATAAATAAAAGTCAAACTTTGAATATCAACCCTTGAAATAGCATAAAACTGTTCCGATTGCTTTGGCATCTTTCTTAAAATAGGTTTTTTAAGATGTGGCGGAGTTTTATCTTCAGGAATGTCAAATAAAAAAATGCTTGTAGTGGTATTATTTTCAAGATATGTAGCATAATACGGAAGGCTTTTCGGGATATACAAAAGCTCTCCTTTATTAAGAAGAACTGTATCGTTCATACCTGAAAATTTATAAGACATGGCTCCGCTTTCAATAATAACTACAGAATGAACATCCTTACCATATTTATAAGGAAATTTAAAATCTTTATTACGATTTACTTTTGTATAGCCTATATTTCCTATAGTGTAACCAAGATTTCCGAAATTTTGTACAAGCTTCATATCACCACTCCGTTTTTAATCGAATACCATACAAATATGTTAGTTAGTGAATTGTTATATCCTTATTCAGATTATATACTAAAAGCACAAAACAGTCAATAATAAAATAATTACAATAAATATAGGAGTAGTTTATGAGAGATAGCTTTTTAATCAACAATCCGTGCGGTAAAAATCTATACAGTAAAATTAAAAATTTACCAATAATCGATTACCATAATCACCTCTCGCTTGAAGCATTAGAGAAAAACATAGCTTTCAGAGACATATATGACTTGTGGATTGCACCTGACCCTTATAAGCACCGCGCAATGAGAATGTGCGGAGTGGAGGAGAAATATATTACCGGAGATGCAGGTTGCCGTGAAAAATTTTTAAAGTGGTGCGAAACACTTCCAAAGCTCGTTGGTGGCCCTCTCTACCACTGGAGTCGTATGGAAATTGAGTTTCTTCTGGAAAACCAGGATTTTTCATGGAATGACGAAGCTCTATACGAGCGTTTAAATACATATCTTCGAGAAAATAATGTAACTTGCAAAAGCTTACTTAATAAATTTAATGTTCGGTTTAACTGTCCCTGTGCATCTCTTCTTGACGACATCTCCTTTTTCAGTGAAGATGATTCTCTCGCTCCGTCTTTGCGTGGCGACGACATTGTTCGTCCTTCTTTTGATTTCATAAACAAGCTTGGGGAGATTACAGCCATAAAAATTTCAGACCTTTCATCCTTTGAAAAAGCTATTGAAAAAAGGCTTGAAAATTTCCGCGGAGTAGGGTGTCGATACTGTGACCACGCACTCGACAACGGCTTTAGATATTACGAAGATGATGGCTTAAATGCGCTGCGTTTTGAAAAAATACTTGCAGGAACATTTTCAACTGAAGACGAAAAACGTTTTAGTTCCTACATGCTGACAACACTTGCAAAAGCATATGCAAGGCTTAATCTTGTGATGCAGCTTCACATAGGTGCTCAACGCACAACAAGCACACGTCTCAGAAAAATTGCAGGTAAAGCGGGAGGCTATGCAGCGATAGGAAACAGTGTTGATATAAATTCCCTCACTAAATTCCTTGATGACATCGAGGTTTCTTATAAGCTGCCAAAAACGGTACTGTTTACTCTTAATCCGTCTGATAATGCTATACTTTCAGTGCTTTCGGGTTCTTACTCACATGATGGAGTAACAGGGCTTATTACACAGGGGCCTGCCTGGTGGTGGTGCGATCATAAAAACGGAATTGAAAATATGCTTGAAGATTGGAGTTCTTTTGGAGTGTTGTCGAACTTTATAGGAATGACTACTGATTCAAGAAGCTTTCTTTCCTTTGTACGCCACGATTATTTCAGGCGCATTCTTTGTAACTGGCTTGGAAAAAAGAAGGAAGACGGCGAAATATTTGAAAACGAGGATGAACTTTATTTTATCGCAGAAAAAATATGTTATTTAAATGCAAAGGAGATATGAAAATGGATTTTAAAAACAAAGTTGCCGTTGTTACCGGCGCGGGCGGAACTCTCTGCTCACAAATTGCAAAAGACCTTGCCTCTTACGGAGCTAAGGTAGTGCTTGTTGGAAGAACTGAAGAAAAGCTTTTAAAAGTATATGATGAAATAACTTCCCTTGGCGGAAAGGCGATGGTTTTCCCCTGCGACGTTACGGATACTGCATCTGTTGAAAAGCTTGCACTTAAAGTTAAAGAAACTTTTGGTAACTGCAACATGCTTGTAAACGGGGCAGGCGGAAATAACATAAAAGCAATGCCCACAATCACGAAGTTTGATAAACGCGAGCTGACAAATGAACTTCCCGAGGGAGAAAGAGGACTGTACAACATTGATCTTGATGCATTCAGAAGTGTTCTTGATATAAACACGATGGGAACAGTTATTCCTACAATGGCTTTTGCGAAGCAAATGGTTGAAAACGGCGGTGGAAGTATTATCAACTTTGCTTCTATGAACAGCTACTGTCCCCTTACAAGGTGCTTTGCCTATGCTATGAGCAAAGCGGCTATAACAAATCTCACTCAATCGTTTGCAGCATACTATGCACCTGGAAACATTCGCATCAATGCCATAGCTCCTGGATTTATGGTGAACGAAAGAAGCAAAAACTACCTTGGAACAGTTGAAGAAGGTCTTACTGCGAGAGGTACTGCTGTCATTACACATACTCCCATGGGAAGATTTGGTGAAGCAACTGATTTATCGGGTTGCGTTAAATGGCTTCTGGATAGCGATGCATCGGCATTTGTAACCGGTGCCACTATTCCTGTTGACGGTGGATTCCTGACGTTAGGCGGTGTATGATATGATACTGACCGATTATTTTCGTAGCACAAAGGATATAACGTGGGATATTGCAAAGCAGTGCGGTGTAGATAAAGGCGTTATCCGTCTGCCCGAAGATGATGCCTTTGACCTTACGGATATATCCCACTGGCAAACAGTATACGATAGTTTTACAAACTACGGCATAAAACCAATTATAGTAGAGCCTATGCCAAACGAAGTGCACGACCATATAAAGGCAGGCGATGAAAAACGTGACGAAAGCATTGAAAAGGTTATTAAAATGCTTCCCATTATGCGCCATTTCGGAATTGATACAATATGCTTCAATTGGATGGCTCATATCGGCTGGCTCCGTACATCGAGCGATTATCCAGAGCGCGGAGGTGCTACTGTAACAGGCTTTGATAAAAAAGATTTTAAGCCCGGTGATAAAGTAATTACCCATGAAGAGTTGTGGAATAACTACGAATACTTTTTAAAGGCAGTAATTCCGGAGGCAGAGAAAAATGAAATTAAGCTTGCTCTTCATCCTGATGACCCGCCACTTCCTTACCTTGGAAATGTGGGCAGGATTATGGTAAATTACAAAAATATAAAGAAAGCAATTTATGATATCTGCCCCAGTGATATGCTTGGAGTTACGATGTGTCAGGCAAATTTCTATATTATGGGCGAAGAGCTTGACAAGGTAATAACAGAGCTTCGCGATAAAATTTTCTTTATTCATTTCAGGAATACAAAAGGAACTATCGAAAGTTTTCGCGAAACCTTTCACGATAACGGCGCTCTTCCGATGGCGCATCTTATGAAGCTTTACAAAGAGCTTAATATAGATGTTCCCATACGTGTTGACCATGTTCCAACAATGAAGGATGAAAATACTGATGTAGCAGGTTATGCCGCAATTGGCAGGTATTTTGCGATCGGCTATTTAAAAGGTATTATCGAAGGGTGTTAAAACAGGGATGTTTATTTAAAATTTATGGAAGACATAGAAATGAGGTAATTTTATGAAAGACAAACTGATAGCATTTATGCTCTATCTCGGTGAAAATCAGTGGGATGATTCTCCTATCCGTATAAACGCGCGTAACGGAAGGTATATGGCCAAGTTATCTACTGATAGAAGGGTATGGAGAGAGATTACTGATTTTGCAGTGGAACAAGGATTTAATGCCATCCAAATTCCTACAGTAGATGGCGTAAAGTATAAATCTCATCCCGAAATTGCCGTTGATGGCGCATGGGAGATTGAAGAACTCCGTGAGGAACTTTGTCGTCTTCGTGAGATAGGTCTTACTCCTATTCCCGAACTCAATTTTTCAACAGGACACGATATATGGCTCGGGGAATACTCAAGAATGGTATCAACGCCTATTTACTATGAAGTTGTGCGCGACTTAATTCACGAGAACATCGAAATATTCGACACCCCCGAATTTTTTATGATGGATCAGGATGAAGAGACTCACATCGTTCAAAGAAGAATGGACTTTGTTTGTTTCCGCCAGAACGACTTATTGTGGCATGATATTGAGTTTATACATAACTGCATGAGAGAAAAAGGGGTTCGTCCGATAATGGCAGTTGATTTGTTTGCCAACCACAAGGAAGATTTCTTAAAACACGTTAAAAAAGATGTTGTTATAATGCCGTGGTATTATCTGACACTTCAGGAAGATGCCAAGGAGAAGCTTCCCAAACTTAATGACCCTGCCGATTGGGAAAACTACAACAAATTTTTGATTTCTAAAATAGAAAGCTATTCAGAGCTTCCCAAACTTGGTTATGACGTTTTCCCAATGGTTTCAGATTGTTACAAGGACTTTGGTATAGACCACTCAATAAAGCATATTGCAAATACTGTACCTGAGGATAAGCTTCTCGGTGTCACAGTTGCGCCATGGTTTGGTTGCACCACAGAGGAACATAAATATGCTATTATGGATTCACTTGTTTCAACTCAGGAAGCAATAAATAAGCACTGGAAATAATAAGGGAGGGTACTTTAATGATTAACAACTATATGTTTCACTTATATCTTGGAGATAATGTTGCAGACGACTCTGTAAACAGTTTGAATGTTCATGGAAGAAAATTTTCCACAAAGCTCAATACCGATAAATCTGTGTGGGATGAAATTGTTGATAAAGCAGTTGAGTTTGGTTTCAATAGTATCCTTATTGAGCTTGCAGACGGTGTACGCTACAAATCGCATCCCGAACTTGCAGTTGAGGGTGCGTGGGAAGTTGAAGAACTAAAAGCAGAACTTCAGAAACTTCGAGAAAAAGGTATCACCCCATATCCCAAGCTGAATTTCTCGGCAGCACATGATGCATGGTTTGGCATATATTCAAGAATGGTTTCTACCAAATATTATTATGCCGCTGCAAAAGAACTCATCAATGAGGTTATTGATATTTTTGATACACCTGAAATGTTTAATTTTGGATTTGACGATGAAAACCGCTGGTATCAGGCTCGCTACGACTATGTCTGCTATCGTCAATGTGAATTATACTGGCACGATTACCGCTTCTTCCTTGAAACAATAAGAGAAAGAGGAGTACGTCCCTGGGTGTTTGTTGACCCCTATATAATTGATAGCGACAAATTTCTTGAAGAAACCGACAAAGATGTAGTAATAAGCCCCAATTATTATCGTTCAAGCATATATGAAGACAATACTACAAAGCAGCCTCTTGGAAATGAAGACGCTATGAAAAATCTTGCAAGCTTCAAAGAGCTTCCCGAATTGGGTTACGAAATTATACCTTTTTGTTCAACCTATATTCACCCATTTAATGTGAAGCAGACAGTTAAATATGTTAACGAGGATATTCCAAACGATAAAGTTAAAGCCATTCTTGTTTCTGCACTTCAGCGCACAGTCAAGCAAAAGAAATTTAAGCACTTTGATATCTTAAATTTAACAAAAGTCTCAAGAGACTCTCTTTGTAATGGAGAAATCCTTGGATATAGGAGGAAATCAGAATATGGCAAAAGGGTACGTTAACGCAAATAAAGTTATAAAAAAACAAAAAAATTTCTGGAACAGCTTTCTGTTTCATCCCACAGACGGAGTAGAGGATGACTGGGGCTACGAAATACTAAAACAAATTTCCAAAGACAAAGCATCAAACAGGGTAAGAATCTATTCTATGTTTGAAGACATTGTTTCAATAGATGAAAACGGAAAGCTATGCTATGATTTTACCCTGAACGACATAAGAATTGACAGATTACTTGAATTCGGCTTTATACCTCTTATCGCCTATTGCGGTATTCCTGAATGTATTGCAAAAGACCCTGAAATGAACAATACAAATTCACATGGTTGGCTGCGTTATAAAGGCAAAAAATTTATAACTTCCATGCCAAAGGATATCGCTCTTTGGGAAGAAATCTGTTACGAATACACAAAGCATATTGTAGAAAAATATGGTATGGAAGAGGTTTCCAAGTGGTATTTCACCTGTCTTAACGAGCCCGACTCACCCGGTTATTTTTTACCTTATGAAGAAAACGAGGTTAAAAGAGCTTCATATAATAAAATGTATGACGCCTTTGCAAGAGGGGTAGACAGAGTAAGCAATAAATTAAGAATTGGCGGTCCTACTGTTTCAGGGGAGGAAGATATTGGTCTTCTTGAGGCTTTCCTTAAGCATATAAAGGAACGTAACACAAGGCTAAGCTTTGTCTCAGTACATGCTTATGGAACTACACCGTGGGAAATTCGTGATGGAAGCAGACCTTTCACCATTCAAAATCATTTCGACCGCATCCACGTGTACCGCGATATCATAAATAAATACTATCCCGAGGGAATAGAATTTGTAGTTGACGAATGGGGCGCTTGCACTAATGGTTATAGTCAGAAATCTGAATATCCCGAGCTTAATTTCCGCGAAACTCCGCAGTTTGCAGCATATTTTGCAAATATGATAGCTCAGTATATTTACAAAGAATCACTTATTCCAAGTATTTTAATGATTTGCCTTTCAGGTCAGCACACTATGAAAGCAGAGTTTGAAGGATTCAGAAATTTCTTTTCTCTTAATTTTATCAGAAAACCGATATATAACGCCTATATATTAATGAATAAGCTTCACGAAAATATTCTGGAATCGCAGACCGACATTGAAAACCTTACCTTGATTCCCACAAAAGCCGAGGATGATTCTCTTGCTGTTATTCTTTCCCATGCATCAGAAGATTTCAAGGATGATATGCCCACTATAAACGATACTCTTGTTATAGATGGAGTTAATGGTGACAAGAAAATCACTGTGTGGACTATTGACGACAACAACACTTTCCCCTACGGTGAAATGCTTAAGAAAGGCTACTGCGAGCCTCTTACAAAAGAACAAATTGAGTATTTAAAGGATGTTTCAATGCTCAAGCCAAAAACATATACCACAAAAGCTTCAGGCAGACTTTCAGTTGATATTGAACTTGCGGGAAATGGAATAATTCTTGTTGAAGTTACCAACTCCTGAAGGAAAGGATGAAAAAAATGAATTTTAATGTGAAAGAAGAAGTAATCGCACTTACCCCCCATTGGAAAGGCGAAAGACTTCCCGACGGAAGACCTAAGGTAGATGAAAAATACCTGAAAGCACTTAAGACCCTCACACTTGAAGAGGTGTGGAAACCTATATTTGTTAAAGGATATGAAAGCCAGTTCGAGGGAAGGCTTCACACCCTGCACGACGATGGCAGAAAGCTTATCGGCCGTGCCGTTACTGCAACCTATTGCCCATTCCGCCCCGACCTTGACGAAGTTACAAAAGAAATCGGCAAAAGCGAAGGCAGAACGGGGACATATAACCAATGGGTTATCGATAATCTTATGGAATACGATGTGCCCGTAATAGATATGTATGATAAGATTTACAAGGGTACTTACCTTGGAGGAAACCTCACAACGGCGCTCAAAAATAAAACAAAGAACGAAAACGGTGGAGCCGTAATCTGGGGAGGTATACGCGATACAGAGCAGATGAAAAAGGTGGAAGACACTCAGGTTTACTATCGCGGAATTGATCCTACTCCCATACGTGATTTTATTATGACAGGCTACAACACCGTTACAAGAATAGGAAACGCAGTATGTCTTCCCGGTGATGTTGTATTCGGTGCAGGTGGCGGAGTACTTTTCATTCCTGCGCACCTTGTTGAAGAAGTTGTAGGCGGTGCAGCAAAAACACAGGTTAAGGATATGTTCGGCTTTGAAATGATTTCACTTAACAAGTTCACAACGGCACAGATCGACAAAAATACATGGACAAAGGAAATGCTTGACCTTCTTTTAGACTGGATTGAAAAGGACGACAGAGCAATAGCATACCGTGGACTTGACTGGTCACACGAATATGACCTTGCAATAAATGGCGACCCCAACGATACGCAGTCCGCATTATAAGGAGAATCATTATGAATGTTTTTATTCTGACAGACCTTGAAGGTATTCCATATGTTGATGATATAGAATGTATGGACAGAGGCACTGACAAATATCTCGACGCCTGCCGTTATCTTACAGACGCACTTAATCTCACAATTAAGACTTGCTTTGAAAACGGAGCTGATAATGTATACTACCTTGATGGTCACGCCGGCGGCGGAAATGTTAATCCTGACGATGTTGATTCCCGCAGCAAAAAATGTTCAATTGATAAGTGGCAAAATCTATTGCAAAACGGAATGATAGATTGCCAGATAGAACTTGGCTCCCACGCGAGGGCGGGCACACTATATGGTTTTCTCGACCATACTCTGACTTCAAAAGAGTGGTTTTCGCACAAGGTAAACACAATGGAAATGAGCGAGCTTTCACTTCATGCACTTTTGTGTTCACAATATTCTGTTCCCATTATAGCCTGTATAGGAGATGAGACTGCCTGTAAACAGGCAAAGGAGTATATTCCGAACATATATGCAGGTGCGGTAAAAAAAGCAGAGAAGCGCAATGTTTCGCAAACCTACGAAAACTGCGAGGATATTATTGTAAACACCATTAAAAAAGCTCTTGAAGGTTATAAAAGCGTTAGCCTTTTTAACACACATTTTCCTGCAGAAGTTGAACTGACTTTCTACAGAACAGATATGTGTGATGAGGTTTACGAAAAAGCACAGAATAATGTGGAAAGAGTAAACGCACGTACTTTGAGAAAAACCATAGAGAAGCTTTCATTCTACAAAGATTTAAAGTTTTAGGTGGATTGCATTGAAAAATAGAACAAAGCTACGGCTTCAGAAAAAATGTGTCTTTTTCAGATAGTCAAAAGTGAGGGGTGTAAAGACTCGGTTTCTTTACACCCCTCATTCTATTAACAAAAAATATAGGTGGCAATTGAATGTGGTTCTGTTTTTGATGATACTATCTTGTCCAAAGAAAAATCGTAACTTTATTCCTCCGGAAAATAATATCCGTGCATTTCATAAATTGCTTTATTATTTGTATAGTGCTCTTTAAGTGCCCTTTCGAGCCTTGTTCTTTCAGGCAAGGTTGAAATTGGAGGCTCTGTATTCAGAGGTTGATTAAAAATAAAGTAAAAAACACCACGGCCGGCACTTTTTGCGCCTATTCGGTTAAAACGTTTTCCGAATTTTACAATATTTGAATCGCTTCCCAGGAGTTGCTCCAACTGAGGGTCTAAAAGCCAGCTATAGCAAACAACTGCTTTATAATTAAAGTCGGGGAAATATTTTTTAATAAAGACCTTTGCTTCTTCAAGTGTTTCATCTATATCTTTTGGGGAGAAAGACGTTTTACTTGGTATGTGCAAGCTTAAAACACTGTCTCCGTGAGAAAGCATTTTTGTCCACTCGTTTTTCGATAAAGAAACCTTATCAGAAAGAAGAAAACCTTTTTCGTTGAATTGATATCCAATCCATTCGGTATCTGTTTCTGAAATTGTGGCAGTGAAGGAATCTGCTTCGTCTTCGAAATACTTTGCGCCCAATGGAAAACCATTTTTATGGAATGCCATATTATCTGCCAAAGCTATACACTGATTGTTTTTGTTTTTATAGATAGTAGTGCTTGCCCAAAAAGAAGAAAAAATTTCAATTTCCAAATGCTTTATTTTGAAAAGATATCCGTCTATTGATAATTGAAACCAACCTAAAAGATGGAACCCGTATCTGCCGTTATGGCGTTTCATGTACTCATCTATGCCACGCTCGGGGTTTTTCATAACATACGCGATTATTTCTTCGGGAAGATTTCGTGATTTTAGCTTCTTGTAGCAATAAGGGTAGAGGGAACTTATAGCAAGAAATGGAAGCATATCATATTCAAGTGCCGCATTGCCGTCGGGAGCTTTGGGCAAAATAAGCTCGCTTACATCCTGTCGGGCATGTTCTCTATCACGAAGAGCATAGCAAAGAAGAGCAAGAAAAGCACTAAGATGTTTGTTTTTACTTATTTGAATAGCAGTTTCTTTGCATACATCAAGGTGATTTATTAAAATTCCATACTCTTTGCTTAGCATATCGTAGTAGGAAGTATCAAGCAGTGGAGAACCGTTTGCATAAAAGTCGTCCATTGCATTATCATAAACAGCACGCCAACGTTCAGGAAATTTTACACAGTTAACTTCCTGCATCAGTCTTTCTATGGGTAAATACATACTATCACTTCCAACGGCGAGAATCAGAAAATTCTGTAAGAGTATTATCTTCTTTGAAGAGTTTGAATATTTTTGCCAGACGTTCTGCTTCAATTCTTAAAGCAGCTTTTCCGATACGCTCGTTGCAACCAATTGGATCATCGGCTGAGTAGGCATTAGGATAGTTTATATCCCAACCATTGCTCGCCAATCTTATTCCGGCTTTAAGTAAGTGGTCAGCTTTGTGAGTAGAATGTCCGCTTTCTATTCCAAGCCTGTCCATATGTACAGCTTCCGGAGAAATTCCCATCATATAAGCTGTTTCACCAAAACAACCATGCCCAATAAGCATATCATCATTGTGGTATTTAATAATAAGCTCTTCGTCTTCCTTGGTTAATTCGGGAATAGAGCCTGATCCTTCCTTTTCAAGAATTTCAGCCATTAAGTGAGGGGCTGGTAAGTCCACATACGTTGTAGCAAAAGCAAAATCATAATCCTTATAGAAAAGCTTTCTTGAGAAAGCGGGAAGCCATAAATTATTTCCACCATGTGCATTGAGAACAAGTATTTTTTTGAAGCCGTTGTCGCTAATCTGTTCACAAAGCTGCTCTAAAAGAAGCATTTGTGTTTCGAGCGGTACACATATACTACCATATGGTGCGCTATATGGCACTTTCCCGGGAGTATCACCAAATGTGAAGTCGGGGAAAACACATACTGTTTCAAGCTGAGATGCCATATAAGCAAGGTGGCTACCTTGAATAATATCCTGACCGAGAGGTAAATGAAGACCATGCTTTTCAACGCATCCCATAGGGATGACACAAGTTTTTTCTGCTGCTTCGCAAAGCTTGGGTAAAGTTTCACTGGTATTATACAACCAACGTGTTTCCATAATATCAAAACCTTTCTTTTATATTTAGAATAAATATATCACTTTGTATTACTCAAAACAAAACAATTCTTGTGAAATAATTAACAATTCTTGTAAAAATCAGTTATCATGCGGAATGATGGGGTAAAGCTGAATTGTATTTCCTCCGTCTACGGTAAGTTCAGCACCGGTTGTATTTTTTGAAAGGTCGCTCCCAAAATAATATGCGGCATTAGCAATATCTTCAAAATCTGCTATATCACCTATTGGAGTGTAAGCAGACGGTACTTTTTGAATATTGCCGAGGTTGTTTTCCCATCTGTCTGTTTTTATCATTCCGGGAAGAACTGCATTAACTCTAATATTATACTTTCCAAGGTCGAAGGCAAGAGCACGCATTAAACCAAGTGCACCGCTTTTGGAAGCGCTGTAGGAAGCTCTGTTAGGGATGCAGCGGTATGCCGTATTGGAATTTATAAATACAATGCTTCCGCCACCTTTTTTAATCATCTGCTTTGCAGCGAGGCGAGAAAGAAGAAAATTCCAACCGATGTTTACATTTATTACATCCATAAAATCTTCAACAGAAACTGAGAAAATCTCTTGATTGATACCTAAATTTGCTGCATTGAGAACAATACAATCGAGTAAATAACCTGAATTTTCTATGTCGTTGAATACTTTAGCTAAGTTTTCTTCGCACAAAGAACCTTCTAGTTCATAGCCTTTTGTAAATACATTATATTTTTTTGAAATTTTTTCTGCGGCTTCTTCTGCTTCTTTCTTGGAGCGACTGGTAAGAAAAACAGAGTAATTTTCTTTAGCAAATTTTTCAGCAATCCCAAAACCTGTGTTGACTGCAGCACCTGTAATTAATACACATTTTTTCATTTAGATGTTCCTTTCTAAAAATAGAATTCTGTTTTTGCTGGTCGGAT
This sequence comes from Clostridia bacterium, assembly GCA_045544395.1. Classification (GTDB taxonomy): domain Bacteria; phylum Bacillota; class Clostridia; order UMGS1883; family UMGS1883; genus UMGS1883. The sequence goes on along the minus strand of JAZPYX010000091.1, from coordinate 66,885 downwards.
ATCTGTGAGTGCCCCTGTATAATGGCGAAGAGTGTGAGAGGTGTAAGGGTGTTCAAGGCACTTTTCTTCATCAATCTCAATACCAAGGCCGGGCTTATCGGGAATTGTTATGTACCCATCTTTATATTCCAGAGATTCATTTGTAACATCTTTTCTCCACGTTACATCTGAATACATTATTTCGAGGATTTCAAAGTTTGGAAGTGTTGCAGCAAGTTGGAGTGTGGCTGCGTTTGCTACAGGTCCTGACGGATTATGCGGTGCAAATGCAATGTATCTGCATTCTGCCTCGGCTGCAATTTTCTTTAATTCCATAATTCCGCCTGCGTGTGAAATGTCAGGCTGAATATAATCTGCAGCCATAAGGTCAAACATCTTTTTATAGTCCCACCTTGTGTATAAGCGTTCTCCGGCTGAAATTGCAACGGGAGATTTGTCTTTTACTGCTTTAAGTGCATCAAGATTGTCGGGAGGAACAGGCTCTTCAAATAACATTGGTTTAAACTGTTCAAGCTCTTTTGCAATTTTTGTGGCAGTGGGAATATTAAATCTTCCGTGACCTTCAATCAAAAGGTCGACATCATTGCCAACTGCTTCGCGAACAGCCGCGACACATCTTAACGCCTTGTCAAGTTCCTGATTTGAAATATTCAGATAGTTTTTTCCAAACGGATCCCATTTCATCGCAGTGATTCCTCTTTGCACTGCAATTTTTGCTTTTTCTCCAAATTCGTGAGGCTCTTTTGCACCGGCAAACCAACCGTTTACATATATTCTCACTTTTTCATTAACTTTACCACCAAGTAACTGATATATGGGAACATTAAGGCTTTTGCCTAAAATATCCCAAAGAGCAGTTTCAACGGCTGAAAGAGCGGACATTAATACGGCTCCGCCTCGCCAATAAGCATCGCGGTAAATTGCATGCCAGTGCTTTTCTATTTCAAGCGGATTTTTCCCGACAAGGTATTCTTTAATATGTTCTACAGCACCAATAAGAGCCTTTTCTTTATATTCAAGAGTTGCCTCACCGACACCATCGATACCTTCGTCGGTATAAACTTTAATAAATACCCAGTTTGTTCTGAAGCAATCAACGGCAAATGTTTTTATATCTGTTACTTTCATTGTTTCATCTCCTTATAGTATAATTTGTTGATATATTTGTGGGATAACTTTATTTTGAGGGGAGAAATTATTCATATCAATATCATCGAATAATCCGCAGTGCAACGGAACAACCTTCCGGGGGTTTATTTTTTTACAGAATCGGGCAGCATCAGTCATATTCATATTGTTTCCAACTCCGTTAATTGGAAGAAAAAGCACGTCAATACCCGCCGGAATATCTTCAAAAATTTCTGTGTTATAAAGTGTATCGCCGGTTATATAGTAACGTTTTTCGCCGTCTTCAATTATTACTCCTATCGGATGCTCGTCTGTATGTTCAGCACGAACTGCTTTAAACAAGATGTTTTTAAAGCTTAATTCAGTATGACGGTTAAAACGTATGTAATTGTGAGGACCTCCGAATTTTCTTATCTCCTGCCAAGCTGCTTGAGGAGCTAACACCAACACACTTTTTTCGCCTGCAAGATAGTGACAAAGAGTATCTGGATCTGTGTGGTCGAGATGATTATGTGTGCATATAATTACATCGGGGATTATATGCAGAAATTTCTCATCTACAGGAATTCTACGGGTGTTTTGCGGGTTGATTTTAGCAACGCTGTCTGATAAATATGGGTCTACAAGAATAGTAAGACCATCTTTTTCAAACAGTAGTCCTGCTTGTCCAAGCCAAGTTGTTTTCATAACTTAATTCCTTTCCTTTTACTCAAAATTCCCGCACATAATCATCATAGGATAATCCTTGATGGGAAGATGAGATATTCTGTAGGTTCCGAAGTCATCTTTTACGTACATAGCTTCCGGCATTTCATAAATGCTACCATCCATCAAATCAACGATTTTAGGCTTATTATCAAAGCAAGCTATTTCAAGTGATATTGTTGATTCGTAATCTGTGGTCATAATGTTTGTGGGACTCCAGTAAACAAAAGCGTAGGAGCCGTTGTCTTTTCTGAATCCCTGATATTTTATGTTGAGGATGTTTGCATCATTTTCAAAAATTCTGGGCGAATATTCAGGGTGCATAATAACCGGAACATCGTATAAATGCAGGTCTTCGCAAAACAGTGATGCAATAACCTGAAGCGCTCTGTATGAAAGCTTTGGAGTGTATGTGCCTGTTGCATGTCCGTCTTCATCAAAATCTGCTCCGAGAACTCCGAAGTAGCCAAAATCTTTGTAACTGTCGGGATTATCAACCGTACCGTTAAGAGCTTCAAACATATCCATACAAGAAAAATATGATGTAAATTTAACATCGGCAGATAAATCTGCAACAGCATGTCTTAACAGCTGCTTTGCCTGTTTAAGCTGTGTCCATGCACCGGTATGCACCGCTCCGCAACCGCCACTTCTTGACTGAGAACCGGATTCTCCCTGAATGATTTCAAGCTCTTTTCCGTAAGCGAAAGCAAGGCTTTTGTATGACGCTACAGTTTGACAAACTGATGACTCATCAGGGGTGTATTCGTGGAATGAAATTGCATCTAGATTATCTGCTAATCCTGCTTTTAAAGCTTCATTAAGGTATGTAAGCTGTTTTTCGCACATAACTCCACCGATAACATATGCGTCTTTATTTACTTCTTTAATATAGCGTGATGTTTTTGAAGTAAATATACCAAGTTCGGTGGCATTAACACCTGTTTTCCAGCACCATATACCGTCAGGTTCATTCCAAATTTCGAAGGTGTCTATTCTACCCTCGTAGTGCTTTACTGTTGCTTTAACATAGTTTTCCCATGCTTTTTCAGCTTCAGAAGTGTTTATAGGGGGAACACCCACACAACCGAAAGTTTGTGCTGCAAGATCAGAATACAACCCATTGCCGTAGCAAAGGCACATCCAGGGTTTTAAACCGTGTTCAATAAGTGAATTCACAATTGCATCAAGCCAGGAAAAATCGTAAACTCCTTTTTCTTTTTCTGTTTTTGCCCATCCTGATTGTATGCGTGCCCATTTAACACCAAGTGCTGAGATTTTATCATAACACTTTGAGGGATCAAACGCATCGCGATCAAGCTTTTCAAAACCCAAACCGATTTTAGAAAACTTAATATCTTTTGAGTTCTTTTGAGATATTTCTCCAATCTTTATCAAACGTTCCATATTATACCTCCTGAATACTGATATTGTGGCATATTGACAAATAATATGTCTAATGTTATAATGACACAACGGTAGGGGAAAGTCTATACAAAATATTACTTTTTATTTAGAAATATTATCTTTGTAAAGTGGGGGATAGTAGTGAAGAAGCAATTAGAATTTAAAATAATAAGCGCAGGTATTTTTGATAGTCGATATGCTTTTGGTAATGAGAATGGATTTATTACAAAAGAGCGCTGTCTTTCAAACTATGAATTAGAGCTTTTTGCGGAAAACGGCGGGAAAACATTTATTAACGGAGAATCCTACGAGATTTCCAAAGGAAAGGTTTTGGTGGGAAAACCCGGGCAAAAACGCCACAGTAAGTTGCATTTTAAGGCTTATTATGTTCATATAGAAATAAATGATTGTTATCTCAAACACTGCATTGATGAATTGCCTGATTTTTTTGAAATACAGAATAACAGAGTCTATGAAGAAATATTCTTGCGGATTACAGAACTTAATGAAAGTGATTTTGCAGGAAAGGAACTTTGCGCCGCTGCAAAAATCTATAAGCTTGTAAGTGAAATGTATAAAGATGCCAATAAAGCTAAGATACAAATGGGGCAGATTAATGAAAAAAAGCTTGAAAGCGCAAGAATCTTTATCGAGGAAAATTACAATGCTCCATTAAAGCTTAAGGATATTTCAGATTCTGCGGATTTAAGCCCCGTGTATTTTCATAAGATATTTAAACAACGCTATGGCGAAAGTCCTAATGAATATTTGCAGAGTGTAAGACTTCTTAAGGCGAAAAATTATCTTGCTGCTACAGACTGTACTGCAGAAGAAATTGCATTCGCGTGTGGATTTTCTTCGCAATCGTATTTTAATTATTTTTTCAAACAAAAGGTCGGAATGCCGCCACTTCAATATAGAAGAGAAGCACTCGGAAGATATAAAATTTAAAAAGACCAGCGATTAAAAGTTTTAATCACCGGTCTTTTTTCTATATTGGAGAGGGGTAAAGCCTGTATCCTGCTTAAATACTCTGTCAAAGTCTACAAGACTGCTGAAACCACAATGCATAGCAATATCGGTGAGAGAAGTATTTGAAGAAGAAAGCATTTGCTTTGCGTGGATAATTCGTATAGTCTTAAGATATTTAGGAATTGAAAGTCCTGTAATTGAATTGAATTTGCGTGAAATAGTGTAGGGGTCAAGAAAGAATTCCTTAGATAAAAGATCTAATGTGATTTTAGATGTGTAGTTTCTTTCTATATACTTGATTATATCAAAAAATGTGTCGTCAATGCTATGATTTTCATCCGGCTCAACATTGTTGGCAAGCAGCAGGAGCAATTCACAAAGCCGTATTAAGGAATAGGAAAGATATTTAGGAGAATTTGTTTTTTCGAGTGTCTTGTTTTCCAAAGAGAAAATGCAATTTTTAAAATCTTCGTAAAAAGTATTCACGGCTATAATCGGGGAGCTTGATTTAAAGCATGCCGTAAGGTTTATAGGAATGCATTTTTGAATACCCTCGATAAATTCAGGGCGGAAATTAATACACGCTCGGCTTTGTGGAAGGAGTTCCCCAGAAATTGTCATGTGCGGAATATAAGGCGGGATAACTGCCACACAGTCTTTATCAAGCGTATATTCGTTATCGCCGATTTTGAGTATTCTTGAATTTTCATATACATACAAAATTTCGTAATGATGGTGGTAGTGAGATTGAGGCATTACCTTTTTATTTCTGTATGTTCTGAATTCTGCATCATAAGAAAGAGAGGCAGAGGTAAAGTGTTCGTTAAACATAAAATCCCTCTTTATAGCCAGACCGTGGCAAAAATTGTTAAAATCAAAATCAAAATATATTCAAATAAGAACGATTACCAAAATGCGAATTTGCTTATACAAATTAAGTTTAACACAGAAATATAGAAAAGTCAATAAGCGTTATCCGGTAAAAGTTAACAACAGCTGAATTGAAAAATAAACGCAAGAATTGTTAAAAAATACTCAATAATTGTGTAGTATAGTTTTGGAAATAGTAGTAGAATTAAATTGAGAGAAGAGTCGGTTGGGAGAGTGATTATATGAAAGACATCGCCGATTTAAGACTAAAAATGTCTGCCAATAGATTTTATGAATATTGTGATGCGTATGACGAAAGCACGGGGCTTATATTCGGTGCAGACGGAAAAACTCATCCTACAAGAAAAAATGCAGCATTTGTTCAAAACGTTTTTGGCTTTAAAAGTGAAAGCCATTATGCCATTGCACGAAACATACTGTATAAGTTATGTATGTTGCAAGACAGGAATGCAGAAAGTCCTACATATGGACTGTGGCCTACAAGCTTTGAGGAAAATCTTGCAGATATATCTTTTCCGGATTTTAATTTTGCAGATTTTATTTCGTCTTCTCTTATAGGAATATTAGAAAAGTATAGCGAATACCTTGATGAAGAATTAATAAAAGAAACGGAAAAGTCGCTTGAGCTTGCGGCATACTGTTCGATAAAAAGGCATGTTGGTCTTGATTATACAAACGTGATTTGTATGAGCTGCTTTACAATAATCAAAGCAGGAGAAATATTGAAAAATCAGGAAATATTTAACTCTGGAAAGGCTGAACTTAAAAGATTTCTTGAATATACAAGAGTGTGCGGTACATTTTCAGAATATAATAGCCCCAATTATATTATCGTTGCTGCCGGTGCTATTGAAAATATGATTAAATATTTTGAAGACGAAGAATGCAGAAAAATGGCACTTGAGCTTAATGACTATCTGTGGGAGATGGGAGCAAAGCATTACAGTAGTACATTTAATGAATATACTCCTCCATATATAAGAAATTATTCTGATTTGGACAATGGCAGAGATGCCTCATTTATATGGTGTGTAACAGACGGAGAATACGGAAAATTGCCTGACAATTTAAGCGGCGGCGGATTGAATACCACAAGATGCCCGAAAAAATTCTTTCATCTGTTTGATGAAGAGTTCTGGGAAGAAATTACATATTACAGGAAAAACAATATAAGAAAAAAAGATGAGGACCTGACAATTGTTCAGAATCCGGACAGCCCTGATCTTGTCCTTTATTCTTATAAAACAAGAGAGTATTTATTCGGAGCGTTTCAGAAAACGGACCTCTGGGGACAGAGGAGAAACCTGATGCTTATATGGAATCCCCTTTGTAAGCAATTTCTGAAGCTTTGTGCATTAAAGGATGGCGTGGATTTCTCATCTGCTATGGCATACACTGTTCAGCACAAGGGTGAATCATTAACGCTTCTTGGATTTGCAACTGACCATGGCGACAGGCATTATATAGTAGACCCATTAACGGATGGGAAATTCAAAGCAAAAAAGCTCTCGTTTATGATTAAAACGGGAGGAGAGAAAAAGCTTCTTTTTGAAAAGCAAAAAAATGAGTTTATTCTTCGTGACAGCGACTTTTTTGTAAGTATACGGATAGATGACTGGTACTTTGATGGGAATAAAGGAGAAGTCAGACTGACAGAAGACGGAATTGAGTTAATCTGTTTTGAATCAGAAACTCCGCGGGAAGTTAATTTGTATGAGCTTGGAAAGACATACGGGGTTATAAGCCTTTGTGTGAATGACCGGGCAAAAGCAACGGAAATAGAAACAGGTGGAGACCGAGTAATGGTGAAAAATGAAACAGGCTCTATCGAGGGCTATACTACCCCGAAAAAATATGATGATTGCATAATAAACACCTTGATAAATAAACCGAAAGGAAAACAGGAGGAGAGATAATGAAAATGAAACGAATCTTATTAATGCTGATAGCAATAACGATGCTTGTAACATCAGCAACAAACGGTATTGGCTTTTCTGCACAGGCTGCAGATAGCTATGTTTTTTCTGCAAGCGAGCAGAGAGCGCAGAAACTATTGAAGATAGGTGCAATATACAATGATGCAGATGTATTGGAACTCACAAGGAACGTCAAAAGAGGAGAGTTTGCCAAGATTCTTATAAAATTTCTTGGTTACAATAAGATGTCTCCTGATAAAGTAGTACAGAAGCCTTATGTTGATGTGGAGCTGGACTATCCGTATGTCAGAGAAATAAAGCAGTTAAAGGATTTGGAAATAGTCACTGATGCCGGACTTCTGAAATTTCGTCCTGATGATTACATAACTGTTTTCGAGGCTGCCAATATGCTTGACTCAGCATTAGGATACGGAAAGCTTGCAGGAAAAACATATTCAGCAAAGCTTGATATTCTTGACGACGTGAGAAAATCAGATATTGCAGCAGCAACTCTTGATGATATTTATATTATGCTTGAAAACTGTCTTGGAATAACCATTTTTGAACCTGAGCTTTGGGAGGTTCTCAAGGAGACGGAGAAAGAAACTGTAATAGACAGATACTACAATCTTGAAAAACGCAGAGGAATTGTGACAGCTAACTCTCTCAGCGGACTTTCAGAAGCTGATAAAAACACTTCAAAAGGATATCTTGAAATTGACGGTGTGAGCTTTAAGTCAGAAGACCCCGAATATGAAAAATATCTTGGATATACGGTTGAATTCTATCTTAATGCACAAAGCGACGAAGTTTATTACGTTGTTCCTTACAAGGCTACACAGATTTTAACAATTAATTCAGATGACCTTCTTCCGTGCAGCCAAAATATGATTGCTTATCAAGGTGATAACTCAAAAACGAAAAAAGCAGTAGTGAAGAACTATGATGTTATTTTTAACAAAAAGGCATACAGCGGATACGGAAATCTGAATTCTGTGCTTTCAGGCATAGACGGAACTGTTACGCTTCTTGACAGGGACGCAGACTCTGTGTATGACGTGATTTTCATTGAAGATTATGATTATTATTATATTTCTGCCGTTGATATGCAGTTCGGATATATCTACGATGAAGAGACAAATACACGCATAGACCTTTCCGATGAAGATAACTGCCTTATTTATAAAGCTGACGGCACTCGTTTGAAGATGGCTGGAATTTCTGCAGACACATTGGTGTCGGTTGCTGAAAGCAAAAATACCCGTGGGGATAAAATAAAGACAGTTTACCTCAGCGATGAAGCCATTGAGGGCAAGGTAGCAGAAATCACAGATGAAGAAATAGTTATAAACGGTACAGCGTATGAGTGCAGTGACAGTGTCTTCAGCGAGATTTCGCTGGGTATGTACGGTAGATTCTATATAGGAAAAACCGGAAAGATTGTAAGATACATTTCACTTGATGAAGCGGTATGGAATGTTGGTATAGTACATTCCAAAGAAAACAGATTTTCGAAGACACAGGTGAAAATTTTCACAACAGACAATGCATTTACGGTTTACACCATAGCAAAAAATGCCCGTGCAGACAAAACTACCGAATACCCAAGCGGCATCAAAGGGAACAAGGAAATCTGTGATGCGCTTAAAGCAGGCGAGGTTATAAGATATCAGCTTAACGACAGCGGAGAAGTTAAAAGAGTTCAGATGATTGATTCGGGAAGCGGGTCGGGCGATAATAAGACCTATGTAAGCGATACCGGATTAAGACTTATTAAGGGCGGCTCATCATTCCACCATTATCAGAATATGTACGACAGGTCTTTTGGTACAAACACCGATACAAAGTTCTTTGTTGTGCCTGATGAAGAAAACTGGTTGAATGAGGATGAATTTTCGGCAGAGCCAATAACATTTGCTAATGACAGAACTATAAAATATTACTGTGAAGCATATTCTTTTGGAGAAAAGGACATCCCCATGGCAGATGTTTTGGTTTTAAAGGGCGGCTCAGAAGCAACTGTTAAAACAAGTGAGTATATGTTTGTACTGAACAAAGTCCTCGGAGTTGTTGAAAACGGAGAAGAAATGTACAGACTTTCGGGAGTGAGCAAGGGAAAGAATGTGAGCTTCCTGTCTGAGGAAAATCCCAAAACAAAATTCAATGTTGAAAACGGAGATATCGTAATTGTTCAGACAAAAGCTGACGGAACTGTGGTAAATTTAATTAAGGTGTTCACACCGAATCAACTCAATAACACAGATGCCTATATAAGACAAGGCGTAAACGATATAAGTTTTGGTCTTGAGGCAAGCAGAGTAACGGGCGCTTATGTTTATGTTCATGCGACTGTTACGGGCGTTACCGGTGAAGGCATTGCATATAAGTATATGATTTCCGGTGAAAAATCCTTTGGATTCTTAAAGAGCACAACATTTACCCGTTACAACATTGACGGTATGGAAAATGAGGCAGTAGCAGGAACCGTTAATGATATTGTTATCGGTGATGAGATTCTTATTGTGACAAACTATGCTAAACCCAATCAGATTATAGTATTTAAGAATAAATAAGGAGGAGAACTATGAAAAAGATATTTATTTCCTTGATTGCTTTTGCTTTTTCGGTAAATACGATAGCTTTTGCGACTGATATAAGTGTAGATTTCAGTATGAGAACTGTTAACATAGCCGTTACAGACACTAAAGGCGCAGAAAAACCAACAATGCAGCTTTTCAATGCTGATAAAACTCAGATGCTGTATGCTGATGAGGGTACAAAAAATGAAGACGGCAGCTACAGCTTTGCTCCGTTTAAAATGACAGACGATGCAAAAAGCGGAGATTATATTGTAAGAATCGGTGAAAATGGAAAGCTTACAGAAAAAACAGTTTATTATCCGTCTAAAGGCGAAATGATTGCAATGATTAATTTTATTAAATCAGAAACATTCACTGCCGCAGAGCTTGTAAGCACATATCACAGAATTCTCGGAATTGAAAGCAATCTTACAGAAGGTATCGAGCCTTTGTGGATTGGAAAGATAGAGACAGAGCTAAAAAAGCTTTCTCTTGACAGCACTACAGACGAAACAATAACAAAGGGAAGAAAAGATGTAAAGGATACCTTGCTTCTCTGGTCTGACATAATAAAGCTTTACAAGGCAAATGACAAGGACGCGCTTGATAAGGCAATCGCAAAAGTCGGAGGTCTTGACCTGACCCATTACTCAAAGATTACAGATTATTCACATATTGCAAAGGCAATGGGCAGTGTTGAGGTTGATATTAATACTTTAAGTAAAAGTGATGTCAGCAATTTATTTGACGGAGCGGTTTTAACCGGTGTAATCATTCAGAATGACTGGGAAACTGCAAAGAATGTTCTTAAGTATTATGAAAACAAAAATCTGCTTTCAATTGACGATGTTTATCTGAATGCAGGTGCAGCAGTATTTAAGAACCTTCAGGGAAAGGCAATAACTGACTACACAAAAATCCCCGATGAGCTTAAAGAAAGCTACGAAAGTAATTCTCAGAGTGGCTCTGGCGGCTCTGGTGGCGGCGGAGGCGGCGGCTTTGGCGGAGGCGGCGGAAGCGTGATTTCTCCTGACAGAACCACCATAACAGGCGTTTCAAACGAAGTAGCCGAAGACATTCTGAACAATCAGAGCAGTGCTGTTGCGCTGTTTAATGATATTTCATCTTATCCCTGGGCGCAGGAGGCTATAATCGAGCTTGCGAGAATGGGCGCGATTAACGGAAAGAGCGAAAAGACCTTTGCTCCCGAGGATAATATAACAAGAGCCGAATTCGTTAAAATTATTGTTAACACATTTAATCTTAATGACAGCTCTGCAACCGTAAGCTTTTCTGATGTAGATGCAAGCAGCTGGTATTATACTGCGGTAGCATCAGCAAATAAGCTTGGGTTAGTAAACGGCATGAATGAGAACAGCTTCGGTGCACTCGAAAACATTTCAAGAGAAGATATGGCAGTTATCGCATCGCGTCTTATTGAGCTTTTGAATATAAAGAAAGCAGAAAATAAAGTGGAATTCAGCGATAAAGCCGATATAGCAGACTATGCTGCCGAGGCAGTTGATGCTCTTTCGGGTCTTGGTATTATAAACGGTATGGGCGACGGAACATTTTCTCCGAAGACCAACGTTACAAGAGCTCAGGGCGCAAAGGTTATTTACGAATTACTTAAACTGTCAAGGAGGGCTGAATAATGAGAAAAATAAGCTTAATTGTTGCTATTGTAATGTTATTTAGCCTTATTCCCGCAATGGGAATTAATGCTGCTGACGGAATAGTGGCAAACTCAACCTTTAACGAAGGCTCAAACGGATGGAGAGGTTCAGGCGGAACTTTTGTTCTGGAAGATGACGATGCTTTGGGTATCCCGGGCGGTAAGTCATACAGAACAAAATATTCAAGCGTCAACACTGAGTACAGATGTCTTAATGTACAGCTGATACCCGGCAGAGTGTACGAGCTTCAGTTCTATGCAAAATCAGATACAGTAGGCGCTGAAATTCAGGGAATCAGAACATACAGAAGCGATGGTGTGTATTACTTTGATAATATTGCACTTACTAAAAACTGGAAAAAATACAGTGTTGAATTTGTTGCTCCCACAAGAACAAATCACGGTGCGGAAGCAACTGTTGACGGAGATATGTATTTTCGTCTTATGACTCCCGGAACGTCGGTGTGGCTTGACGAGGTTTATTTTATAGACCCCACTATAGTTGAAGAAGAAGAGATAGAGTACAGTGAACCCTATGAACAATATAAATATTCAGCTTCTGCAAACGCAATTAATATGGATGGCTTTGCAGATACTAAGGGACATTGGGCAGAATTAACAACAACACTTATGAAAAACGAAAATGTTGTTTCGGGTGTTGGCAACGGAATGTTCCTTCCTGACAAAAAAGTAACGCGTGCAGAATTCTTAAAGATGCTTATTGCAAAGTTAAATGTGGAAGAGAACGGCTATAAAGGTGCTTTTGCAGATGTTAAAGCAGAAAAATGGTATAGCGGAATTGTGCAAAATGCAATTGAAATGGGAATTATTTCGCCTGTGCTTATTGAAAACGGAAACTTCAAGCCCGATAGTGAAGTAAGCCGTGAGGATGCAGCCGTATTTGTAAGCAGCTACATAGATTACATCGGGCTTGGCGATAAAGAAGGTGCCAATGCTTTTACAGATGATGGTGCTATAGACGCACAAAAAAAGGAAAGCGTATATAACGCTGTTAAAAAAGGTATTATAAACGGCTACACAGACGGAAGCTTCTCTCCCAAAAAGATATTGACAAGAGCAGAAGCTGTGCAGATTATCCGCAATATATTGGAATATGACGGACCGATGGCGGTTTATGTTAATCAGAAAACGGGAAAGAAAGGAAACCCCGGAACAATTGACGCCCCGTTTAAAAACCTCGAAGAGGCGACAGCGTATATAGATGCGCATAACGACAAGATGGACCATCATCTTTATGTTCTTATGCAGGGCGAAATTTTTGTTGATGAAACAATAGCACTTACTCCCAAGGATACAGGAAACGGAGTATACAGTGTAATATATTCCTCTTACGGAAATGAACAGGCGCTAATTTCAGGCGGCAAGCATTTTAAAGGCGGCTGGGAAGATGATAATACCGCGCTTGGAATTAAAAAGCTCTTTGTTGGAGAAGGCATTAAAACACGCCAGATGTTTGTAAATGGTATGCGTATGACGCGTGCAAAAACCGATACAGGCTTTAAAAATCCATCATATATGACGGATGATAAGGCGGGTTATTATACAGAGGATTTAAATTTTGCAAATCACAAAAATATAGATGATTTGGAATTTGTATGGCTTGTTACATGGACAGAGCCAAGAGTAACAGCTACAAAGGTTGAAGCTATGGGCGAGGGCCTTAAAATAACAATGGAGCAGCCCGGCTTCAAATATGCAGTAAACAAAGGTCATTTAGCAGTCGATTTACCCGACCATTTTGAAAATCAGTATGAATTTCTTGATGAGCCGGGAGAATGGTACCTGGATAAAGAAGGATGGCTTTACTGTATTCCTTATGATTTTATGGACTTGCAGACGGCAGATATTGTACTTCCCGTAACAGAAAAGCTTATAACTGTTTATGGAACAAAAGAAAACAAAGCAAAGAATATTTCGTTTATAAACGTTGGATTCGGATATAACACATGGCTTCGTCCGAGCGGAGAAAACGGATTTTCAGATGCTCAGGGCGGAAGATTCCGCGAGGGTGCAGACCATATTCCTGATTCATCTGTGTGGGTACAGTATACAGATAACGTTACGTTTAAAGACTGCGTATTCTCAAAGCTTGGAAGTACAGCGCTTAATGTAACAGACAATGTAACAGATGTTAATATTGTAGGAAATCACATCTACGATATTTCGGGATGCGGAATGTATGTGGGAAATCATAATGCCGACGGAAAAACTGTTTTTGGCGCGGCAAACGAAGATTATCCATCTGAAAGAGTTTTAATACAAAACAATTACATACACGATTACGGTGTTGAGTACGGTTCTTCAGACGGTATTGAGCTTATGTGTGCAAGCTATGTAAACGTAACAAATAATGAAGTGTACAACGGAAGATATTCCGGTATTGTTGTAGGCTATGGTAAAAACAGATCAGCCGGCTACAAATATGCTATTGATGTACAGAAAAACTACGTTCACGATGTGCTTAACGGGCATGTTTACGATGGCGGCGCAATATACGTTACTGAAATGACGGATGGTACATTCGACCGTTACAATACAATTCAGTATAACTATCTTGAAAATCAGCGCAACTATTCATCTGTGCTGTATCTTGATAACAGCTCAAGCTTCTGGAATGTTAACCATAATGTTGTAGATACAAGAAGAATGCTCTTATGGCACAGAAATCGCCAGACGGCGCTTACACCTCCAAAGTGGTTTTCATCGGGAGGTTGGGATAACAACCCTGTCGATTATAACTACATATCAATTGAATCACAGAACGAAAGCCACAAAGGCGGAGACTACACGAATCCCGATGGTGAAGCGGCAACCTTCGGCGAGCATATCTACTATATTGATCTGGAAAAAGAACAGTGGCCTGATGATGCAAAAAGTATTATACAAAATGCAGGACTTACACAGGACTATCTTGCAAAATTCGCGGAAAATGATGTTCAGTACCTTGAGGTTGATACCTATACAAAGCACTACCTGAAAGCAGGCGAATCGCTCAATGCTTACGAGGCGGCAGGTATCAGAGGATACGGCAGAAAGAATGAAGAAAAATCAATTGAGAATGAAAAAATATACTTTACAACAGACAGACCTGACTTGATAAAAGTAGAGTCTGACGGAACAGTTACAAGCCTTGCAACAGGAATTGCAAACGTGAGGGTTATACATATAAAGGACGATATTGTAAGAATAAAAACATTCCAGGTTTCTTCTGCCGATGAATACGACCATGCAGAGCTTGATATGAATGAAATGAACATCTATGTCGGAAACACATACAATATAGGTACTAAAGCATATACAAAGCTTGGCGATGAAATCGAAAAGATGGGCATAACTTATAAAATAGACGATGAAAGCGTTGCTACAGTTGATGAAAACGGCAATGTAACTGCGAAAGGCGAGGGAACTACAAAGCTTCACGTTTATACTGATTGTTTGGATGTGAAGGAAGAACTTGTTATCCCCGTAAACGTTAAGAACAGACCTAAGAGCGATACGTTTGATTTAAGTGAGTATTTCGTTGTGGACTTTGAGGGCGCAAAAGCAGAAAACTGGGATAAATGGTTCACTCCTGTTATAGGTGACCAGGCAGTTGCCTTTGAGGGCGGAGTTAAGCTTATACCACCAAGAAGAGTTGCTTCCTATACGAAATACAACTGCGATGAGCTTCTCAGAATGAAGGTTACAATGAATCATACAACAAAATGGCAGAGCCTTAACCTCAGAGCAACAGACCATACCAAACAGTATGATGAAGTTGGTATAAGTAACTATATGATAAGCTTTGTTCAGGGTAAAGGCCCATCAATTGAACGTTTTGCTTACGACCTCGACTACAGTAAGATGGATCGTTCAAGAACTAGCTGGAACGGTCAGCAGTATGTTAACTTCGATTTCCAGAATGGTAAGGAATACGAAATGATTCTTGGTTGTGTTACTTATGACGATTACACAGATGTTATCGTAGTAGTCGATGGTCAGCTTGTGGGCAGATGGAAAGACTACGGCGAGCAGTATAACTTTGAAACAGGTGAAGTAGCGCGCGAAAACCTGAATATTAAACAAAAGGGTTGCTTCCAGGTACATTCACGTGCACGTGATGCAAGCGTTGTTCTTAAGCCTGCAGATTAATAAAAATAGTGTTGCATCGGCGAATTATTTCGCCGATGCAACAAAGAATAAAAGGGTGATGTAATGAAGAAAGTAAGTTTTGTACTGATTTTCGCCATTATAGTCAATCTTCTACCGATGCAGCTTGTTACTGCAGCAACAGAGCAAGATTGGCTTCGTCCTGATATGAATATAGACTTAAGCGGTTTTTCAGATACAGAGAATCACTGGATAAATGAAACGGCAGTTCTTCTGAAAAATGAAGGAATTGCACTCTCTGATGAAGACGGAAATTTCAATCCTGAAGAAAAAATTACAAGAGGGGAATTTATAGAATTTCTGCTTGCAAAGGAAATTAACGAAAGCAGCAGTTACAGTGTTTCCTACAGTGATGTTTCAGAAGCTGACAGAGTTTATCCATATATACAGGCAGCGTGCGAAAATGGTTATATAGACCCGATTTTGATTGTGGATAACAAATTTTTACCCGACTCTTCTCTTACAAGAGAGGAGGCTTGTGTATTTATTGCAAAATATGCAGAAAAGAAAGGCTTTGTAAATTCAGTGAACCGGAGTACGTTTAAAGACGACAAGACAATTCATTCCTGCTATAAAAAAGCGGTGTACAGTGCGGTTGAAAAGGGATTTATTGAAGGCTACACAGACGGGTATATCCGCCCGAGAGAGTATATGACAAAGGCAGAGGCTCTTGCGTGCGTAAAAAAGATTTATGAATACTATGTTCCACTTGCAATTTATGTTGACGGAGAAAACGGAAGCGATACGTATGACGGAACTATTGAAAATCCCGTTAAAACACTTCAAAAAGCAACAGATATTGCAGGAGAATACAAGAATTTTATTGATACAAATAAAATTGACCACAACCTTAATATGAATATAAGGCTGCAAAATGAAATCTTTGTGGAAAACACTTTAGCTCTCGACAGCACAGATTCGCCATTAGGTGACAGTCAGTTAATCTATTCTTCTTATGGGGAAGAGCAGGCTGTTATTTCCGGAGGAAAGCATTTCAAGGGAAACTGGCAGGATGCGGGCGACAGAGGCATTAAAAAGCTTTATGTTGGCACAGATATAAAAACACGCCAGATGTTTGTTAACGGCATGAGAATGACTCGTGCAAGAACAGACTCAGGCTTTAAAGAAGCTTCCTATTTAATAAAGGAAGATAAAGCATACTACACGGAAGACGATATTTTTGTATCGGCTGAGGATGTAGCGGGGCTTGAAATGGTATTCCTTGTTACATGGACAGAGCCGAGGATTACGGCAGTTTCCAAGGAAATATCGGGAGACGGATGTATTTTGAAAATGCAACCTCTTGGATTTAACAGTATGATTAATAAAAATCATCTGTCGGTAAATATGCCCGATCATTTCGAGAATATGTATGAATTTCTTGATGAACCGGGCGAGTGGTATCTGGATAATGACGGATGGCTTTATTACTGGCCATACGATTTTATAAATCTTAACACAGCCGATATTGTACTTCCCGTAACAGACGGCTTGGTTACTATGGTTGGCGAAGCTGATAATCAGATAAAGAATATCGCATTTGTTGATGTTGCATTCAAGTATTCATCGTGGATGCTCCCAAGCGGAGAGTGGGGGTATTCGGATGCACAGGGCGGAAGAATAAGAAAAACACGCGACCATATTCCCGGAGCTTCAGTTTGGGTAAGGTTTGCTGATAATATAACAATTGAGGATTGCACATTCTCCAAGCTTGGTGCAAGCGGCCTTAATGCAACAGATAATGTAACGGATATACGCATTTACGGAAACCATATATATGATATTTCAGGATGCGGAATGTATGTCGGAAATCACGGCGCAGAGGGATATACCATTCCTGCAGGCGGAGTTGCTTACGACCCGTACTTATCTGAAAGAATTCTTATTTCAAACAACTTTATTCACGATTACGGCATTGAATACGGCTCCTCCGACGGACTTGAAGTGATGGCGGCTTCTTACGTTGAAGTAAGTCATAACGAGGTTGCTCACGGAAGATATTCAGGCATAGTTGTCGGCTATGGTAAGAACGGCGCTAAAAAGGATTCAAGCGGAAACAAAATTGCAGAAGCAGGATATAAGTATGCAATCGATGTAGAAAACAACTATGTTCACGATGTGCTTAACGGACACATTTACGATGGCGGTTCGATATATGTTACAGAATTGACAGACGGAACAATTGACCGTTACAACACAATTCAGAATAACTATCTTGAAAATCAGCGCAACAGAACATCCATATTATATCTTGATAACAGCTCAAGCTTCTGGAATGTTAACCATAATGTGGTTGATACAAGAAGAATGCCATTATGGCACAGAAACCGTCAGTCGCAGCTTCTTGCACCGATGTGGTTTTCATCAGGCGGTTGGGATAACAACCCTGTCGATTACAACTACATATCAAGTGAATCGCAGAATGAAGACCATCAGGGTGGCGACTACACAAATACTGAGGGCGAAGCGGCAACCTTCGGCGAGCATATCTACTATGTTGATTTAGAAAAAGAACAGTGGACAAATGAAGCAAAAAGCATTATACAAAATGCAGGTCTCACACAGGAGTATCTTGAGAAATATTCTTATGCATATCCGATGCTTGAAGTTGACACATACTCTGTACATTATATAGAGGAAGGAAATACCTTAAATATTCCAAGTGCCGCAGGTAATTACACAAGCAGCGTGAAAAGCTACGGAAGAAAATATGCTGAGGCACAAAAAGCAGATTATGCTGTTTACTATTCTACCGATGAACCTGAAGTTATTTCTGTAAGCAGCACTGGTGTAGTTACACCGATTAGTCAGGGAACTGCCAATGTAAGAGTTGTGCAGAAAGTAGGAGACGTACTCAGAGTAAAAACAGTTCCCGTTGTAACAGATGATGTGTTTACTTATGTGGAAACAGATGTTGACGATATGTATATGTATGTAGGCAACAGCTATGATATTGGACATACTGCATACACAGTAAGCGGAAACGAAATAGAATCAACTGCAACATACCAGAGTGCAGATACTTCAATTGCCACAGTTGCTGAGAATGGCAGCGTTACGGCAGTAAAAGAGGGTGAAACCTATGTTACTGTGAATGTAACAGCAGAGGGAAAGACTATTTCAAAAACAGTGCTTGTTCACATTAAACAAAGACCCTCATCAGCTGCATCGTCAGCTACCGTAAATGCGGCTGAATATCACATTGTTGATTTTGAAGGTGCAAGAGCAGAAAACTTCGGAATGTGGTATAACGGCGACAGTAACAATCCTGCCACTGCTTTTGGAGATGGTGTTCGTATCGCTCCGATGTGGTACGCATCTGCATATAAGAAATATAACTGTGATGAGCTTTTAAGATTTAATATGAAGGTTAATAAAACCGGAAGCAATCCTGTCTGGCTGGAATTAAAAGCCTCTAATCATAAAGCAGCTTATGATGCAGAAAATCAAAGCCACTATTTTATTCAGTTCAGAGAAGGAGAACCATTCTTAGTTACACGATACGAAACGGGCGTGAAGAGTGATGGCAACCGTCATAATGGGCCTGTTCAGAGCTTGGTTGACTTTAAATACGGAACAGAATACGAGGTTATAATAGGTTGCGTTGAAAACGGAAGTTATACCGAAGTGATAATGCTAATGAGGGAAGCAGGAACAGATGATGAATTTGCCACTGCAGTATATTGGAAAGATACGGCAGGAGGTCGTTTAAAAGGTAAAGGAACAGTTCATATTACGGCAAGACCTCAATCAAGTGTTGAGTTAATGCCCGCTGAATAAGAAAGGATAAGGAGGATTAAGATGCAAAAAGGAAAAAAAATTTTAGCAATAGCCACTATTTTTTCAATGATTATTTCTATGGTCTGCTTTCCTGTAAGCACCTATGCGCTTGATGAAAGTGCCCCGTACTTTTACGAGGATTTTGAAAATGGCATAGGCTCGCTTGATACCGAAAGCACATTAGCTACCTACGAAATAGTTGATGGCGGCTACGGCGGAGCGGGAAAGGCGCTGAAGGTTACACAGGATGCAGGCGCAAAAACGCCATATTTCCCAATTGTGCTTGAAAAGGGCAAAACCTACGAAATAAGCTGCAGAGTTAAGCTTGATAAGGCTTTTGATGTGTGTATTGGTGATCAGAAGGTTGACGGAGTTTCGCTCACAGGCATCGACGTTAACAAGCTTATGACTTATTTTATCGATAATGTAGGCTTTGAAAAAGAGGGAACACCTTATAAAGGCTATCTCGACAGGCGCTATATTCAGGAATATAAAGCAGGCGAATGGACAGAGGTAAAAACAACGTATACCGTTCCTGAAAAGGCGTGGGTAACGGCAGCAGGCGGCTCGATACCTATAACGGATTTAACACAATGCCGCATTGGCTTACGATTTGGACGAAACGGAAATCTTAAGGAGCTTACGGGCGGTAAAGCATTTACATATCTTCTTGATGATTTCTATGTTGTTGAGGCTAATATGAAATCGCCGTATCCTCTTTGGGATTTTGAGGATGAAACAATCGGTAAGGCTTCTTCGCTGTCTGCAACTGATACGAGCAAAGGAACGAATGAAATAGTTTCAGACGGAAACGGCGGAAAGTACGTTAAGGTAAGCATCACGAGTGACCGTTATTCACTTAAATTCCCCGTAACCTTAGACGCTTCAAAAAAATATACAATATCAGCAGATATTAAGGTTGAAACACCGCTTAAAGCGTACACAACCGCCGATAAAAATGGAAACGTTACTGTCGACGGAGTGAAAAAAACACCTGCCGATGCATTTGATTTGAATACTGCAATGTCGTTCCGTATCGACGGAGCAAACTATACAAACGGAACAACTACCGCAAACGGCTGGGCAGTTCAGAGGCGCTTCACTGTTCCAAACTGGCGCGCAGGAGCGTCCTCGTGGCAAACTGCATCGTGGGTGCTTGACCCAACAGTTGTTGAGTATAATTCAGGGCTTAGAGGAAGCGGCTATGTAGAAAGCTACTCTAATCCGTATATCACTCTTCGTCTTGGTGACGATGGCGTTCTTTCAACACTGACAGAAAGCTCAAGCCTTGTATATTATCTTGATAATCTTAAGGTTATCGAAGAAGGGCTTTCTGCTCCCGAAGTTGAAGAAATTACAAAAGATGGATACATTGCTGAGCAGCAAAGCGTAACAGTCAACTGCCTTATGGGTAACGACGAAACAACAGGCTACCTTCAGCTTTTCAAAAAAGCAAGTGATGGCGGTTGGGCAAGTGTAGATCAGGAAGCAATTACTGCTGACTATACCTATACCTTTACGAAAGATGATGTTGGGGCAGAATTTAAAGCACGCGTTACCCCGATAGATTCAGAAGGAAAAATCGGTGCTTATAAAGAAATCGAGCTGGGTAAGGTTCTTCCGGTGCTTAGCATTGAATCTGAATTTACTTCAGAAATAAATGCGGATACAGTCACTGCAAAAGTAACTATTAACGATTTCAAGGGAGATACCGAGCTTGTGGCGCTTCTTCTTCTGCTTGATAGCGACGGCGCCTGCATCAGCGTTGGTTACAATAATAACGAGGATGCACCCTTTGGAACCCACAGCTTTGATGTTGAAGCTGATAACGCTTCAAAAAAGGCTGTTAAAGCAAAGCTTCTCTTATGGGAGGGAACAACTCCTGTTGATACTACGATGATATCAATTGGAGAAGTAAATATCCTTGAATGAAATTTAATTAGCCGTAGTGCAGTAAGACTCGAATCCCTGTTGCCTGAAACAAATTCTTTTTGAATTCTTTCAACTTGTTGGTTTTGAAGGGCGCCAGCCCATCTTCGACCTCCGCATTGAAATTATTCTAAAAATAATAAGTTTCAGGTGCAAGCAGTTTTTACAGTGGTAATTTTTCATAAAACAAGAAAAATACCGCAGATAATACTGTCGTATTTTCAAGGGGTTTTACGCAGTTTTCAGGAAAATTCCCCTGTTAAAACCAACAGGTGTTCAAGGCTTACTGCACTAAGGCTTTAAATAAATTATATTATATTAAGGAGGAAAAACTATGAACAGAGTTAGAAAACTCATATCCCTTTTAGTTGCACTCATCATGGTGATGGGTATGACACTCATGCCGACAGGTGTATCGGCAGCACAGACAGCAGCATACATAGGAGAAGTGTCTAAGGACTGGCATGATTCTCTTGCAGCTGAACTTGGAGTAACCTTTACAGATTATTCCGCATCCACAATGGAGAAAGCGCAGATTCACGCAACTGCATTTACGCAGAAAACACTTTACAACTATGTTGTAATCGATGCAAGCCTTGTAGGTGATGATGCAGCATCTTACGAGTATCTTGAAAACATACTCTTATCTATGCTGAAGGTAAATCAGTCTGATGTGCCTGCAGTGTGCGTTGTAGCAGATAATTCTGATAGCTCAGCTACACTTAAATCAGTTTGCGAAAACTTCGGAGTTGACCTTATCGGTCTTCAGAATAAGGGTGAAGAGGATGCTGGAAGCTACATTGCTGCAAACTTTAAAAAAGCAGCTATGAAGGCTCCTGTGCCTGAATATAAGTATTCAGCATATTCACACGCAATATGCCCTGTAAATCACATTTCTGAAAGTGTAACAATTACAGATGCTACAAAAACATTCAATGTTTACGGAAGCTATGTTATCGTTGAAACTGATTCAGCGCAGGAAGGAACATTTACTGCAAACGTAGGCGGCGCAGAAGCAGACTTTAAAAAAGAAGGCTTAGCAAGCGGCGCTACATACAGCGTTTACCGTCTTGGTCAGGGTCAGCACGAGCTTCATATTACTGCAACAGGCTCTGTAACGGTTACAGGAATATACTCAGATGCAGCACCTATTTATGAATCACTCATAATGCTTGGATTTGAGGATAACGATTTAAGTGCAACAACAACAAGCAATATCGGTAACGCAACATGGGTTGATCTTAAGTTTGTAAAAGACAGTGAAAAAGGTAATGTCCTCAGCGTTAAAGGAAAGAGAGCGGACAGAAACGGTGCTTTAAACATTCCCGTAATGCTCCGCCACGGACAGAAATACAGAGTTTCAGGTCAGTTTAAGGCTGTTGCATTACAAAATGATACCGATAAGCTTAACCTTTATTTTAACCAGATGGTTTACGCAGATGATGCTGCTGAAGAAAAAATCTTAAGCGGTAAGTATGGTCAGGGAAATAGAACCCGTCTTAATCCTATTTTAGGTGAGTGGGTTGATTTCAGTGTTGAGTATACACCCGCACATGAAGTAGCAGTGAGCGGTAATACTGTTGAAGCAAGTGATTATGCGGAAATATCATTTATGCTCGGCAGCGGATATGATAGTTGCGAATATCTTATAGATAATATTGTAATAGAGCCAGTTGTTGAGGATGAGGCACTTAAAATAGGCTATCCAGGAAGTAAATATGAAAACGGTCTTATTCTGGACTTTAGCGAAGAACTAATTTCCGACTGGAATAACAGAGGCGCAACAAACGATGTAGTGAAGGCAGACGGTATTCTTAAAATTACAACAACAGGATCAGCAAGTGAGATAGCAAGAATTAATAACCTTTACCTTACACCGGGAAGATATTATAAGGTAAGCTACAGTGTATGGACAGATGATGGTGTTGAATATACACTCAAAATGGGCCCATATCATGATAAGACCCGTCAGAAGCGTTCAGATGGTGGCACAGTAACTAAAGGTGTTGTGAAGACAGCTACGACTGCTTTTTCTGATAAGGTAGGGGCAGAAAAGACTACCTGTGAGCATATATTTAACCTCGGAAGAACAGCTGCCTCGGATGATGCAGGTTATTCATTCCTTGGATTTAGTCTTTTTGATTCAACCGGTAATACGATTAGTTCATGGGGTGACCAGACAATTTATATGGACGATTTCAAGCTTGAACCGCTTGATATTGCATATGGCGGAGATTTTGAAAAAGGTACCGGTTACTATGGTGCTCACGGAAATCTTGAGCCCACAATCGTTACAGAGGATGACAACAGTTACCTTACAATTGGTTGCCCTGCAGGAACATACCCTGTAGCATTCTATACTGACCTGTTCAAGGGAAGAGCATACAAAATAAGCATGGATGTTAAGGGCGATACCGAGGCAGTTACTGCAGGCGGAACAGTTACGGCAACATTTGAGAGTACATCTGCAATGGGAAACTATAATGAGTCTCCGATAGAAAATGTAGCGGTAACAACAGAATGGCAGACACTTAAGGGAACTATAATTTATGGTGGAACTGATTACCCGTACCAGGTATTCCCTCGTCTTAAGATAATAGCTAAAACAGATATATCCGGCACAGGTTCTATTTCTATTGATAACGTAAAGATTGAAGAAGTATCCTTAAAGGAAAACTGGCTTGTGGATAAAAATCTTTACGGCGGAAACTTCCGTGAAAGAGTTGCTATGGGAAGCGATACGATTGAACTTAAAAACGGCTTCTTATATAAAGTGTATTCCAAAGACGAAAATGACAATGAAACAATCTATACCTTTGGCGAGGGTAAAGAATTCAGATTGATGTTTAACCTTAATGCTCCCGATGAAAGAATCGATATCTTTATGGATTCTGCAATCGTTTGGGGAAGCGATAATAAGGATACTCTCGGCTACGGTGACATCAGCGAATGGGAGACAGTGAAGCTCGGTACAGTTAAGCGCAGCAATGCTAAAATAACTGCTGAATTCACAGCTAAAGATTTCAGCACAAATGCTATCCTTAAAGGTAAAGCGGATGTTGATAATAATGATGTAAGTAAGAAAATGGTTGTACTTATGGCAGTTTACGATGCAGATAATAGGCTGATTGACGTAAAGATGTCTGGTGTGACTGAAGTAGGAAAGCAAGGTAAGGCAAGTGTAACGATTGAATCAGCGGCACTTTCAAACACTGCTAACAGTGCAAAGCTTTTTGTGGTTGAATCTGGTGCACTTATGCCTTATGTTAACCTTACAGAAGGAGTAACATATATTACAAAAACTGCTCAGTAAAAAGGCGCAAACTTTGGAGAGTAAATAATGATAACTAAGAACGAAATAGCAGAAAATTTAAAAAGCATTGCCGAAAATATGCTTGTTACAAGACCGAAAAAAAATGTTCAGTTAAGACCCTTTATAAAACACGGGGCGATAAAAAAATCGCCCCGCAAGGGCCGTATTTGTGCAGAGGTTGAGGTTAATTTAAACGGTTTTTATCCGCAGGCAAAAAACGGCGATTATGCTTTTGTGACAACAGAGCTTAGTGTTCCATTTGAAAACGATGTGGCAGTAGTTACTTCGGGATGCAGTGAAATATTCTTCCGTGGGGAAAAGGTTGAGCAAGACAGCGAGGGCAAGATTGTTGTAAGATGCCTTGAGGGTAGAAACGAGCTTTGTATGAAATGCGTAAAGGAAGAAGAAAGCTTCAGTTTAACCTTTGTCCCGTCGATACTTCAATACCCGGGAATGTGGGCAACAGATTATCTGTATCATATTAAGGCTTTGATTCCCGTGGAAGAGTATAATAACGAAGAAGGGGTTGCTGTTTCAAAGCTTAATTCAAAAGAAACGGCATTTCCCGAGCCTACAAAGAAAACAGAAGAAATTGATTTCTTTAAATTGTTTGAAAACCAAAACGGCGATTATGCTTTTGCACTTACATATTGCTCACACGATACCTTCTGGCACGGAGAGGGTGACCTTTTTGTAAACGGAAAATGGGCAGAGAGTTCGTTCCTTAAAAAGGGCGATGAAGTTGTTGTTCGCTTTATTAAAGGAAAAAAATGGGGTTTTTCATATAACGCCGAGGCAGGCTTTAATATTCCGTTTCTTGAAACAACAAGAAATAACGGAACAAACTGGCTTTTACTTGGACCTTTTGAAACGCCTGAAGTTCCCAAGGTGCAGTTCAAAAAGCCTTATGGCAACAAGTTCTGGCGCCTTGCCGATGGCAGCTATGTAAGACCTTATCTCGACAGTTATTTCTACGGAAAATGGTTTTACGCGCTTATGGTTGGAGAATACGGAATTCTTAAAGCTTCTGAAATTTTAGGTGAAAGCTACTATGATTATTTCGTAGATTCAATGACTGTAATATCCGATTATTATGAATATATGCAGTATGAATATAAGGAGTTTGGATGCCCGACCTTCCTTGAAAGAAGCGTAAATCTTGATAATCTTGATGCAATCGGTGCAATAGGAATGAATTTGTGCGAGCTTTATAAAATAAATAAAAGTGACGACACAAAGAAAATTCTATATAATCTTGCCGATGCGGCACTAAACAATATTCCGCGCTTCCCCGACGGCACATATCACCGCGCCATAACAATGTGGGCAGACGACCTTTTTATGAGTTGTCCGTTCCTTGCAAGAATGGGTGCAATTACGGGAGAAGCAAAGTATTTTGATGAGTGTGCTCGCCAGATTCTCGGTTTTAAAAATTATCTGTTTATGGATAGTAAAAAAATCTTTTCACACATATATTTTATGAATGATGAACAGATGAGCCGTGTTCCGTGGGGAAGAGGAAACGGTTGGATTTTCTTTGCAATTTCAGAAGTGCTTCAGCTTATGGATAAAAAGCACGAGAAATATAGTGAAATTGTTTCTCTCTTCGCTGAATTTGCTGAAGGAATTTTATCTTACCAGGAAGAGGATGGTATGTGGCATCAGGTGCTGGATTATCCTGAAAGCTACAAGGAAACATCCTGCACGGCAATGTTTGCTTTAGGTATGATAAGAGGTATCCGCAACGGTTGGCTTGATGAAAAATTTTATGAAGCAATAGTTAAGGCTATTAATGGAATATTTACCACCGCTCTTGATAAAAACTTTAACATCAGCGGGGTTTGTATGGGCTCTGAGTGCAGTTACGACCCTAAGTATTATGCTCAGCTTGGCGCTGCACTGAATGATGATCACGGAACAGGCGTTGTTTTAACAATGCTTACGGAATTTATTAAATACGAAGAAAGCAAAAATAGTAAAGGAGTGGCAGACTAAAATGAAAATGAAAAAAATAGTTGCTATAGTTATGGCTCTTTCTTTGATGCTTGCGCTTGTAAGCTGCGGCAAAAAAGAGACAAACGTAAGCGAAAATGGAAAAATGACAATAACTTGGCTCGGTTATCCTAACAATCAGTCGGCAGAAGAGGGAACAGACGCTGAATTGCTTCTTGAAGAAAAATTTGGAGTAGAAATTAAGCCTATTTTCTATGCAAATCAGAATTATAACGACAAGAAGACAATGCTTCTTGCAAGTGGCGAAATCCCCGACCTTATTTATGAACTCGACCCATCAAATGTGGTTGCAGATGTTGACCAGGGATTTTTAGCTAAGGTTGATTACAAGCTTATAGCAAAGCACGCTCCCACAGTTTACGGAATTCTCAAGGAGGAAGCTCCGCAGGCATTTATGTATTCTTATGCTGATGGCGAAAACTACGGTGTGCCCAATATTTCGTTCTTCAATGAAGGCGGAAGAGTTGGCTGGTGGAGATTGGACTGGCTTAAGAATGTTGGAATTGATAAGGTGCCCGAAACAATTGATGAAATGTATGACGCACTTTACAAGTTCACACATAACGACCCCGATGGCAATGGTAAGAAAGATACTTATGGTATGTCGGGAGATATTGTGAACTGGCATACAATGTTCTCTGAGGTTTTCGGTGCTTACGGCGTTATTCCTTTCAACTGGATGGAGCAGGACGGAAAGGTTGTTTACGGCGGATTTGCTGATGGCGTAACAGAAGCTATCGATACACTCGCAAAATGGTACAGCGAAGGTCTTATTCATCCCGACTTCAAATCAGACAATGTGTTTGGAAACGGTAAGGAAAGATTTACAAGCGGCAGCGTTGGTTATATAAACCAGCACGGCGGCTATATGGAACCGGGCGAGCCATGGGGACTTGGTCTTACAACTGTTGAAATTAACCCGAAAGCAGAAATTGCATGCGCTAACTTTGTTAAAGGTCCCGAGGGACACAGCGGCACACAGTGTTGGGGACTTCCCTGCCATATCATTTCATTTGGTGCTCACCTTGAAGATGATGAAGCAAAGCTTATAAAGATTCTTGAAATCTTTGAAGGAACAATAAACGATTCAGAATTCCTTCACAAGGTTAAGATGGGCGACGAGGGCGTGAACTGGGAATATATCGATAAGGAAGCGAAATTCAAGGCTGGCTTTAACTGGCTTGAGCCTTATAACGATTCGGCACAGAGAAGCAAATATTGTGTAGACAGCACCTTTGCTGCACCCACATTCTTCGTTCCCACAACTCCCGCAAGAGCAGAGAATGAAGCTCATACTACATCGGGTCAGGAAAAGTGGAATATTGAAAACGACAAGGTAGCAAACGGCCATGCAGATATTTTCTCAAAGCCCGATGTTCTTCCTTCAGCTGCAAAATATTTTGAAAATCTTCGCACACAGCAGATTAATATTATGGTAAGAGCTATTCAGGGAGAAATCACATCAGCAGAGTATATAGAACAGTTTAAGGCTCTCTGGGAGAAAAACGGCGGACTCAAGCTTCAGGAAGAGGCTGACAATATGGGTTCTACAATGAATAAGGTTATTAAGAAGGTTACATCGTATTAATTAGAGTGACGGGCTGTAAAAATAATTTTTACAGCCCGCCAGAAAAGGAGATGAAATTATGCAATCAACAAAAAATCAACTGAGGAAAAAGTCTATCTTCTCCGGCTATATAAAGCACTGGCAGCTTCTTTTGATGTTAATTCCAGGCCTTATCATTTTGATTTTATTTCATTATGTGCCTATGGCAGGTATTTTGATCAGCTTTGTTGATTATAAATTCCAAAAGGGAATTTTTGGAAGCGAATGGGTAGGAATGGCAAATTTTGTAGATTTGTTTTCAATTCTTGATTTTGGAAAGGTAATAATGAATACACTCAGCATAAGTGTGTTTAAGCTATTGTTCGGTTTACCGGCACCAATCATACTTGCGCTTCTTTTAAACGAGCTGCGTGCGCAAAAGTATAAAAAATTAGTTCAGACATGCACATACTTACCTCACTTTTTCTCGTGGGTTGTGCTTGCAGGTATATTTAAAATGGTATTTTCCAACACCGGTCCTGTAAACGAGCTTCTTATGCTGCTTGGAAAGGATAATTATGTAGAATTCTTCAGTAACGGTACATCCTTTAGAATTCTTCTTATTGCTACATATGTGTGGCAGTCGGTGGGCTGGGGTGCGATTGTTTATCTTGCTGCACTTTCAGGCGTTGACGAATCCTTATATGAGGCCGCATACATTGACGGAGCTAACCGCTGGCAGCAAACAATTCATATAAGCATTCCTACAATTATACCAACGATTATAACGGTATTTATTTTAAATCTTGGTCACGTTCTTAATGCTGGCTTCGATCAGATTTATAATATGTATAACCCGATGGTTTACGAGGTTGCAGATGTTATTGATACCTTCACTCTTCGTGCACTGAATCAAATGGATTATGGTGTCGGTACGGCAGCAGACTTGTTTAAATCAGTAATTGGATTGGCACTTGTATTGATTACGAATAAAATAACAGATAAATTGAGCGATGGCTCGCTCGGTATAATGTAAGGGGGGGTAAGAATGAAAAGAACTAACGGTGAAAAAGCATTTAATGTTTTTAATATTATTTTTCTTGGCCTTTTGGCACTTACAACGCTTTACCCCTTGATTTACACATTTTCTATCTCGCTTTCAACTACTGCGGAGGCGGCAAAGGGAGGATTTCATTTCTATCCGAAAGATGTTACTTTTATTGCTTACAAGATGGTGTTTAAAAATCCGGACCTTCCCATTGCATACCTCAACACGATTTTCAGAACTGTAGTTGGTACGGTTGGAGCACTTTTGATTACTTGCTTCTATGCGTATGCTTTGGCAAGACCCGAAACGCCCCATAAAAAGTTTTTTACAACTGTCCTTATTATAACAATGCTTTTTTCGGGCGGTAAAATTCCGGCGTATATTACTTATAAAAATTATGGACTTCTGGATAATATATGGATTTATGTTTTGCCACATCTGATTGGTGCATACAATGTTGTTGTGGCAAGAAGCTTCTTTATGTCAATTCCCGGAAGTCTTCACGAATCGGCTAAGATTGATGGTGCAGGAGAGTTTAGCATCTTCTTTAAGATAATAATGCCTCTTTCAAAGCCTATAATTATGACACTTGCATTATTTATTGCAGTATTTCACTGGAATGCATGGTATGACTCGCTTATGTATATTCAGTCAAATTCAAAAATAGTTGTTCAGTTACTTTTGCAGAGAATTATTCAGGAAAATAATGTAGAACTTATTACTCAAGGCATTATAAATCCCGAGCAGACAGAATTTACTTCAGAAACGGTTAAATCTGCGACAGTTATTGTTGCGGTGCTGCCAATTCTTGTAATGTATCCGTTTGTGCAGAAATATTTCACAAAGGGTATGATGCTTGGTGCTGTTAAAGGCTGATGAATTAGAATCAGGTCATTGGCGCTAATGTGTCGTGACCTGATTTTCATTTTGTAAAGAAAGGACATTGGTTATGTTTATTGTACCAAACCCACAAAAAATAAAAATAAATGATGGTAAGCTTGTTATAGATTCATTTTCTATAAAGGCTGATGAAGAAAGAATATATGATTTTACTAAAGAATTTAATACGGAAAACGGAAATATTAATATAGTTTTTAAAAAAGTTGAAAATAAGAAAAATGAAGAATACAGCTTATGCGTAAGCGATAGCGGTATTCTTATTGAATATAGTAATTTAGAAGGAGCCTTCCGTGCTTCGAGCACTCTTAAACAAATTATAAAAACTTCTGAGGGCGAAATAAGTTATATGGAGATAGAAGACTGGCCTTCTATAAAAAACAGAGGATATATGTTTGATATATCTGCGCCTAAAATCCCCAAAATGGAATATCTTAAGTGGCTGATAGATACAATGGCAGATTTAAAGTATAATCAGCTACAGCTCTATATGGAGAGTATGGTTTACGAATATAAAAATTTTCCGCAATACTGGAAGAATACAGATGTTCTTTCAAAAAGCGAAATCGAAGAACTTGATATATATTGCAAAGAAAGATTTATAAAGCTTGTGCCTACAACAAACGGCTTTGGGCATATGAAAAGTTGGCTGGCACAGGCGGAACTTAATCATCTTGCTATCACAAGAGATGACAATGGAGTTCAGACAACTATTAACCCTTTGAAGAAAGAATCCTTGGAGCTTGTTGATAAAATTTATGATGGGTTTATAGATGCTTTTTCTGCCGATATGATAAATATAGGTATGGACGAGCCTTTTGAACTTGGAATGGGAGAAACAAAAGAAGCTTGTGAAAAGGAAGGTAAAGGAAAGATTTATACCGACCATCTTCTTAAAATATGTGATTTGGCAAAGAATAAATATGGTAAAACTCCTATGTTCTGGGATGATGTTATTTTTAAATATCCTGAGCAGCTTTCCCGTCTCCCCAAAGATGGTATCGTTATGGAATGGGGCTATGAAACAGAACATTATTTCGACAGATACTGCAGCATCCTTAAGGATAAAGGCATAAGGTACTATGTATGCCCCGGAAGTGCAACGTGGAGAAGCTTTACAGGAAGAACAGACAATATGATGTTTAATGTTGTTGCTGCAGCGAAAAGCGCAAGCTTTTATGATGCAGAGGGCCTTCTTATGACGGAGTGGGGAGACCCCGGTCATGTGCATACATCAACAGTCACATATCTTCCAATGACTCTTGCGGCAGAATTTTCATGGAACAGTGGAAGCACTGACGATATTGAGGCATGTATGGAAAGGCGTGAAGCAGTGGCTAATAACCTTAAGTATCTGGATAAATATATATTTAAATCAGAGGGAGAGGCTTCTCTTTCCGATATTCTTTACAGAATGGGAAACTATTACTTCCTAGAAAACAGTGTTAACTGTAATGCTACAGAATTAAGCTGTTGCTTTACAAAGCCCGAGGTTATAACAGAAGAAATGAAGCCCGGTTTCAGAAGAATAATAGAATATATGAAGGGCTTAAGAAAAGAACTTGATATGGTTAAGGCAGATGAGCTTTGTTTAAGAGAAGCAAAGCATAACTGTGATATGGTAATTTTCACGGCTGAAATGGTTTTGGGTAAGCGTGATAAAGAAGAAGCTGAAAGAATGAAAAAAGAACACTGCGAGCTTTGGCGGGCGAGAAACAGAGAGTTAGGTATAGAAAATTACGGAAATATGATAGATATATTTTTTAACTAAATTTTGAAAGGATATGAAAGTAATATGAATATTTTACCAGTGCCGAAAAAAATGATTCAACGTGAAGGCAAGTTGCTTGCTCAAAAATTCAAGTTGCAGACCGATAATGATGCAATATGTGAATTTATTGACCTTCCTGAAGCGGAAGACGGAAGCTTAGTTTCTTTTGAAAAAGTTTCAGGCAAAGTGGATGAGTGGTATTCTGTTAATATAAACAATGATGGCGTTTTTATAAAATATGCCGACATTGAAGGAGCATACAGGGCTTATACTACACTTAAGCAACTTATACGTGAAAATGCTTTGGGGGAACTATGCTTTGTGGAAATAGAGGACTATCCATCTATAAAAAACAGAGGATATATGTTCAGTATTTCAAAAATACCTCACAAGGATTATCTTAAGTGGTTGATTGATTTGATTTCGGATATGAAATATAATCAACTTCAGCTTTATATGGATCATAGTGATGTTTACCAATATAAAAATTTCCCCTCTTATTGGCACCGTGATGCTTTTTCTAAAGAGGAGATAGAAGAAATTGATGAGTATTGCCGCAAACATTTTATAAAGCTTGTTCCCACCACCAATGGCTTCGGGCATATGGAAAGCTGGATTGCGAAGGATGAACTAAAGCATTTGGGAATTACAAGAGATGATGGTGCTCCTTCAAGAACGGTTAATCCGCTAATGGAAGAATCTTTGGAGCTTGTTGATAAAATTTATGACGGTTTTCTGGATGCTTTTTCGGCTGATATGGTAAATATCGGAATGGATGAGCCGTTTGAACTTGGAATGGGAGAAACAAAAGAAGCTTGTGAAAAAGAAGGGCAGGGTAAAATATATACTGACCATGTAATTAAAATCTGTAAACTGGCAAGCAAAAAGTATGGTAAAACTCCAATGCTTTGGGATGATATAATATTTAAATATCCCGAGCAATTAAAAAGACTCCCCAAGGACTGTATAGTTTTGGATTGGGGATATGAGACTGAGCATTACTTTGACAGATATTGCAATACTCTTAGTAGTCACGGTCTGCGATTTTATGTATGCCCGGGAAGCTCAACCTGGCGTACATATACCGGAAGATCTGTAAATATGATGTTTAATATTGTTGCTGCGGCTAAAAGTGCAGCCTTCTACAATGCAGAAGGTTTTCTTATGACGGAGTGGAGTGACCCGGGACATATGCATACACCGACTATTACATATTTGCCGCTCATACTTGCAGGAGCTATGTCGTGGAACAGTGGAAGCAATGATGATATAGAAGCGTGTATGGAAAGACGCGAGGTAATGGCAAGGTGCTATGAATATCTCGATAAAAATATATTCAAAGCAGAAGGTAATATTTCTCTTGCCGATATTATTTACAGAATGGGTAATTATTATTTCCTTGAAAACAGCGTTAACTGTAATGCTACCGAATTAAGCTGCTGCTTTACAAGACCTGAGGTTATAACGGAGGAAATGAAGCCGGGCTTCAGGCGTGTTATTGAATATATGAAAGGCATCAGAAAAGAGCTTGATGCGGTAAAGGCAGATGAAATATGCTTAAGAGAAGCAAAGCTTAACTGTGATATGGTAATTTTTACTGCGGAGCTTGTTTTGGGAAAGAGAGACAAGGTTGAAGCCGATAGAATAGAAAAAGAAAAAGCATATTTGTACAAATGCAGATTTAAAGAAAAAGGTATAGAAATTTTTTCAAATATGCTTAAAACTTTTTTTGGATGAATGGAGTAACAGCATGAGAAAGTATGAAATTGTAAAAGATGGCAAGAGTGATTATTACATTGTTACATCTAAAAAAGGACATGAAACAGAGCATTTTGCGGCTTCTGAATTACAAAAATATATTTATAAGAGTACAGATGTGCTCATTCCTTATTTTTCAGATCGTTGTGAAAAAAGAGGGAAAGAAATTCTTATAGGAACACTGCCACGCAATATTTATAAAGAACTTGATATGTCCTTAGTTGACGAAGAAGGATTTATTATAAAAACAATTGACGATAATATTGTAATTGCCGGAAAAACTCCGCGCGGAACACTTTACGGAGTGTATAGCTTTCTCGAAAAATTTCTCGGATACAGATGCTTTACCAAGGATGTAGAAAAAATTAATGAGCTTGATGTGTTGGAAATAGAGGAAACGTCAATTGTTGAAAATCCTGATTTTGAATACAGAGAAGTGTATTTCAGATTTGCGTTTGAGCCTGATTTTGCGATAAAGAATAAGCTTAATGCGAACTTAGCATCAATACCTTTAGAAAGAGGCGGGCATACGAAATTTTATAACTTTCATCATTCGTTTGACGATTTGGTTCCGCCTACAGAATATTTTAAAGACCACCCTGAATTTTTTGCAGAGGTAAAAGGGGAAAGAATGCCCACACAACTATGTCTTTCAAATCCTGATGTTTTAAAAATAGCAACAGAAAAGGTTTTTACATGGATAAAAGAAAACCCTTCGTGCAAGGTTTTTTCCGTTGCACAAAATGATAATTCTATTAATATGGACAAGTTCTGTTCATGTGAAAACTGCAGAAAAATAGATTTACACGAGGGAAGTCCTGCAGGCAGTGTTATCCATTTTGTGAATAAAATTGCAAGAGAAGTCAAAAAAGAGTATCCTGATGTGCTGATACATACTTTTGCTTATCAGTATACACGGAAAGCCCCAAAATACGTAAAACCCGAAGAAAATGTTATAGTTCGTTTGTGCGATATAGAATGTGATTTTAGTAAGCCCTTTGAAATGCTGGTTAATGAGAATAATGGTGAGGCAATTGATTTCATAAATAATATAAATGAATGGACAAAGATTTCAGATAGAGTTTATATTTGGGATTATTGCGTGAATTTTGCAAATTATCTTCTTCCATTTCCCAATATGTATTCAATGGCAGAGAATATAAGACTGTATAAAAAAAGAGGCATAAGGGGAGTTTTACAGCAAGGCAATTTTTCTTACGGAGGCGGAGCAAGTCTTGATGATTTAAAATCTTATGTAATAGCAAAGCTCCTTTGGAATACAGAAGAAGATCCAGAAAAATTAGTAGAAGAATTTACTGATTGTGTATATGGAAAAGGTGGAGTATATATAAAGAAGTATATTGACCTTATTGCAAAGGAATTTTCAAAATACACTATGAAAATTTATGACAATCCTGATAGTCAGTATATAAATGATTCTTTAATTGACGAATGTGAAAAGCTGTTTGTGCTTGCTGAGAAAAATGCTGAAAACGAAGTTGTTCTCGAAAGAATAAAAAGGGAACATCTGGCAGTTCAGTTTATGCGTGTTTCAAGAATTGAAAACGACGATATAAGAAAAAAGCAAGTAAATGAACTTGAAAAAAGAGTGAAACATTTTAAGCTGACAGAAATATTTGAAAGATGCAATTTAGATTGGTCTTTTGATTGTATGCGCCGCTCACGTTTTGCAACTGACAGAGAAGGATATAAAGAAAATTTCCTCTATTACATAATGAAATGAGGTGATTATTTTGGAAAACTTTAAAATTGAAACATCACAAATAGGAAAACTAAAGTATGTGATAAGATACCCAAAGGGATTTCAAAAAGATAACAAGTATCCCATAATCATTCTGTTGCACGGTGCAGGTGGAAGAGGAAATGATATTAATGTGCTTTTAAATAACCCATATTTTAGAAATATTAATAATTACGATGATTTTAAATTTATTACTGTTGCGCCGCTTTGCAGTGCGGACACATGGTTTGATTTGTTTTGTGAACTTAAAGGTTTGGTTGTTGAAATTTCAAAGAGAGAATTTACGGATAAAAGACGAATTTACCTTATGGGAGCCAGTATGGGAGCATATGCAACATGGCAGCTTGCAATGAGTATGCCTGAATATTTTGCCGCAATTATTCCAATTTGCGGAGGAGGAATGTATTGGAATGCTGCCCGCCTTGTGAATGTACCCGTGTGGGCATTCCACGGGAAAAAAGATAGTGTTGTTTTTGTAGAAGAATCTGAAAAAATGATAAATGCAGTAAATAAAAACGGAGGGAATGCAAAAATAACAATTTATCCCGAAAATGAACATGATGCGTGGAATGATACATATTCTAACCCTGAGGTTTTCAATTGGTTGTTGGAACACGAAAATCAAAATAATATAAAAATAGAAAACATATATAACGACAGTGATATTTACGGATAAGAAAGAGAGGGTTTACTGTGGGGTTTAAAAAAGATTTTGTTTGGGGAGCTGCAACGGCAAGCTATCAAATTGAGGGAGCATGGAATGAGGACGGAAGAGGTTTAAGTGTGTGGGATGTTTTTTCGCAGCAATCAGGAAAAACATTTTGCGGTCATACTGGAAATATCGCTTGCGACCATTATCACAGGTTTAAGGAAGATGTTTCGCTTATGCGTGAGTTAGGCATTAAGGCATATCGTTTTTCTATAAGTTGGTCGCGTATATTTCCAAATGGAACAGGTGAAATTAACGAAAAAGGCGTAAAATTTTATTCAGACCTTATTGATGAACTTATAAAAAACGGGATAGAGCCATATATTACTCTTTTTCATTGGGACTACCCTTATGAACTTCATAAAAGAGGTGGATGGATGAATCCCGATAGTGTTAAATGGTTCAGGAATTATGCTGCAACGATAAGTGCGCTTTATTCAGACAGAGTGAAACATTTTATAACCTTTAATGAGCCCCAGTGCTTTATTGGAAGCGGATATCTTAACGGTGAGCATGCACCCGGGCTGAAAGCATTATATAAAGATATTTTTCTGATGTGCCATAATGTTTTAAAAGCTCATGGTGCTGCAGTTATTGCACTGCGTGAAAATGCAAAACAGCCTATTTTAGTAGGCTATGCTCCCACATGCTCTGTGTGCTATCCTTCAACGGATAGTCCTGAAAATATAAGCGCTGCACGGGAAGAATATTTCAAATGTCCTCCACTGGGTGATGGTGTTATGTGGAATGTTTCGTGGTGGAGTGACCCTGTTATTTTAGGTCATTATCCTGAGGATGGGCTTGAAATGTATAAAGAATATCTTCCTGAAATTACGAAAGAGGATATGGAGCTGATATGCCAACCATTGGATTTTTATGCACAGAATATCTATAATGGAAAGGAAGTAAATGTCTCTCCTGATGGAAAGGCAGAGTTCTCAAATAAGAAAACAGGTGCTCCAAAAACGGGCAGTCAATGGTCAATTACACCTGAGTGCTTAAATTGGGGTCCCCGATTTTTGTATGAAAGATATAAACTTCCGATATATATAACAGAAAATGGTATGTCTGCACATGATGTTTTATCTCTTGATGGAAAGGTTCACGACCCAAATCGTATTGATTTTTTAAATCGTTATCTTCTTGAACTTGAAAAAGCTTCGGAAAATGGGGCGGATGTAGCAGGCTATTTCCTTTGGTCATTCATTGATAATTATGAATGGGCAAGAGGTTATAACGAACGTTTTGGAATTGTGTTTGTTGATTATGAAACACAGAAAAGAATTCCAAAAGATTCGGCTTATTGGTATAAAGAGTGGATCAAAAATCATTAAAGACATCTTAAATAAAAATAGTGAAAGGATAAAAAATATGTGTGTTATAGCAGGATATTCAGGTAATAAACAGGCGGCTCCGATTTTGATTGAAATGATGAGAAAAATTGAATACTTTGATGGTGGCTATGCAACAGGAATAGCTACTATTCACGAAGGGAAACTCTATGTAGCGAAATCCATAGGGGATGTGGAAATGCTTTTAAGAACAACTGATGCGTTGAATTTGCCCGGAACAACGGGAATCATTCACTCGCGCCCGGGGCATGACTATATTTCCACGGCTCATCCTTACGTTGATGCTTCGGGGAAGCTTGCGCTGGTGGAAAATGGCACGCGAGGAGGAACCGCTAACGAAGAATTCTATGCACAGCTGCGTGAGTGTATGGATAACTTTCTAGACAGGGGAATCATTGCGAATGCGAGCTATGATATTTCCCCCGAGGATTCCCCAAAGACTTGTACGAAAGACGGAAAGGCTTTTTACTATGTTGAGCCATTTGCCCTGTATATAGGTGATTTGGTAAAGGATACTCCTCAGGAGAAAATGAAGGATTCTCTTGCGCTTGCAGTGCAAAAGAATCACGAGCGCTTTCCAACAGATAATATTACGGTAAGCATACACGCAAACTTACCGGATACTGTTACTGTCGGAACGGTTAGCCGTCCAATGTCAGTGATGGAGGCAGATGGGGAGACCTATTTGGCATCGTGTGCAATCGCATTTCCCGAGAATGTTAAGGGGAAAGTTAGCCATTTGCCACAGTGCAGTGTGTCGCAGATTACCCCCAATGGTCTGGAGTTTTTTACTAAAGAGCTGGATGGAGTTCGCGTTGAGCAGGTCACGGATCGTGTTCTGCAATATTTCCGCACAGAACTGGAAAAGTGGCTGGTGGGGAAAAAGGATAAACCTGCTTCAATATACGAATTTGCTCCTGCCATTCCAAATGATATATGGTCAGAGCCTATGGTGGATTGTAAATATGCCATAGAGGGACAAATGCTTAAACCCAAAACATCGGCTGTCTATCAGGCTCTGTGGAGCTTTCAACAGGAAGGCAGACTGCATAGCAGCCTGGGATGTGTATACGCTCGGGAAAATCCTTCGGGATGGCCCAAGTATGATATATACTTTACTAAGTTTTGGCTGGAATAAACGTTTTGGTTCTGTGCCTGTTAATATAACCAGGTTGGTTAATAAGGAGAAAGTTTATGAAATTTAATTCATTTTGTGATACCTCAGATGAAAGAAACATCACATATTCTTATACAAGAAGAGGAATAAATCAGCCTTATCATCCCGATAGGATGTGTGAAAGATTCAACGGCAGGGAATTTTATGACAAGGAGAACGGCAATCTTTTTTATGGCGTTGAGGTGTCGTGGAAAGGCGAAGTGCTTCTTGAAGGCTCTGTTGACATAAATATAAGCTTGGGTGGAGATCAGTTTGTTGATCATATTTTTATAAAGCAGAGTGTAGATTCACGCCCTGCATCGATTGATGTACTCACTAAGAATGGATGCAAACTCAAGAAAATAGCTACATATTCAGAGGGTAAGGTTGTAGAAAATGAAGAAATTACAATCAGTATTGGATATTTTTGTGATAACATTATTCTTCGCTTCAACGGTGCTTATGAACCTGTAGGTATCAGAAAACTCGATATCTGCTCTATTAATGATACAGATGATGTGATTTTTCCTCTGCCTGAAAATATTTCGTATAAAACCGGAATACTTGGTTTTGATAAAATCGCATTTGTCAGTGTTGAAGTGCCGGAGGCGGAGTTTGCGGGAAGATATCTTTGCGAAAGAATAAAAGAAAAATTTGATATTGATGCTTCAATTTCAGATACTGCTTGTGTTAAAATGATTCATTCTTCAAGAAATGACGAGGGATTTGAAATCAAGGTTACAGAAAACGAATGTGTGATTTCAGCCGGATGCAAACGCGGCTTCGTGTATGCTGTTGATGCTTTTGTTCAGCTTGCAACAGATACCGGTATAAGGTGTTGTGAGCTTACCGACAAGCCAATGGTGGAATTCAGAGGTGTACATATTGGTCTGAACGGGAAAAAAGACCTTCCGTTTTTGAAAAATTTTATTCGTGAAATAGTAGTGCCAATGCGCTATAATAATATTATCATCTGTATTTGTGCGGCAATGCGCTTTGATAACTTTCCTGAAATCAATGATATGTGGCTTACGGCAATCGAAAATTATAACGAAGGAA
This sequence comes from Clostridia bacterium, assembly GCA_045544395.1. Taxonomy (GTDB): domain Bacteria; phylum Bacillota; class Clostridia; order UMGS1883; family UMGS1883; genus UMGS1883. The sequence continues at coordinate 27,349 of JAZPYX010000091.1, read as the reverse complement.
AATGGCCACGTCCGCCTTTCTATGGGTTTGTCAGCGGTGACATATATGAAAAGGAAGAGCTTAGTGAATTATGTGATTGGATAAGACAATTCGGAATTGAGATTATTCCTGAAATACAGACCTTTTTCCATGCTCAGTACATAACAACTGCATATCCTCAACTTGCCGAAATTCCCGTTAAATCCGATAATGGCAGCTTTGGCAATTTGTATATGGCAGACAACAATCATAATAGCTTTTATGCACATAATATGTGTCCGCTCCATGAGGATTACTATAAGTATGTGTTTGGTATCGCAGATGAGATAATTGAGACTATAAAGCCTGAAAGGTATGTGCATATGGGCCACGATGAGGGATATTTTCTCGGTCAATGCGAGAAATGTTCCAAGCACGATAAAGCAAAACTTTTTGCCGATGAGGTTAATAAACTCAACGAATATGTAAAAAGTAAGAATCTTACTATGATGATATGGTCAGATATGTTCCATCCGGAATATCGCTTTGGTGGAGTATACACCTGTCCGGAGGCAATTAACTATGTTGACGAAGATGTAGTTATGCTTGATTTTACATGGTATTTTCATACCGAGTCTGATATTGAAGACGTTTTACTCAGACATAATTTCAAGGTTGGCTACGGCAATCTGTATTCCAGTCATTTTCCTCGCTACGATTCGCGCATCAGGAAAAAAGGCATAATAGGTGGTCAGATTTCTATGTGGGTAGCATGTGATGAAGACAGGTATGCATACGAGGGCAAAATGTATGATATGCTCTACACAGGAAATATGCTTTGGAGCACTTCTTATAACAGTGATTACAGGCTTTATTATAATGAGATTATAAAGGAGCTCTTGTGGAATAAAAAATGTGCAATAGCTGAGATTGACAAGAATGTTAAACTTGAATCGATTGATTTTGATGGATCTATCAAAAATATTCCAAACTTACTTCTTTGGAATATCCCCTACGAAAAAGCTATAGCGGTATCGACAGATGTTTCTGAAGCAGAAATAGTGATAGATAAAAAAACAGATATTTTATATATCACTCATGCTACCGATAAAAGTGTTGAAAGAGTAATGTGGAAGCCAGCAGTTAAGATTGGAGAGTATGAGATATGCTATGATGATGGGACAAGTGCTGTGATTGATGTCTCGTATGGACTTAATATATGCAAAGATTCTATAACCTATGGTTGGCCAATTGAGTCTATATTGTTCCGCCATGAGGGATATATAGGCACATATTCTGCCCGCCCGATTTGCGGCAAGGATGAACAGGGAAATGACTATACCTTGCTTGAATGTCCTATGAAAAATCCATTCCCGGAAAAGGTTATTAAATCTCTCAAATTAAAGCATATGAAAAACACTGATGCAAGAATAATAATATATGATATCAGAGTTAATGAATGAGATTGTATAAGCACAGTTGTTCTGTAAATGATTATATTTAAATCAACTTATTGAAGAAGGTGAGCAGGAAATATGAATATTTTAGTTTGTGTTAAGCAGGTGCCCGGTTCAAGCAACGTTGAAGTTGACACTGTTACAGGTGTTCTTAAGCGCGACGGGATTCAAAGTAAAATGAACCCATACGACCTGTATGGACTTGAACTTGCGTTGTCTCTTGTCGAAAGGTATGGTGGAAAAGTTGAGACACTTACTATGGGTCCGCCCCAGGCAAAAGGAATTATAATTGAAGCAATTTGTATGGGGGCACAAGGCGGAACAGTTTTATCTGACCGTAAGTTTGCAGGGGCAGACGTTCTTGCAACTGCCTATACCATATCGCAGGGAATAAAAAAGGCAGGGGAGTTTGACCTTATAATATGCGGAAAACAAACAACTGACGGGGATACTGCACAGGTTGGCGCAGAGGTGGCAGAATTTCTTGGGATTCCAAATGCAGCAAATGTTCTTTCAGTAGAAAGAATTGAAGATAAAAAAGTGTATTTTACCGCATCTCTTGACGAGAAAATTGCAAAAATGTCGATGAAAATGCCGTGTCTTATTTCTGTTGACGGAGATATTAACACTCCAAGACTACCATCATACAAAGTTAAACAAGGTGTTACGGATGATATGGTTAAATTCCTTAGCTTTGATGATTTTGAAGACAAAAATGCTGATAATTACGGTTTGTCAGGCTCGGCAACACAGGTAGAAAGAATTTTCCCTCCCGAGAAAAATGCGAAAAAAAGCACGTTTAATGGCTCGCCTGAACAGCAGGCGGAAAGCTTATTCTCTTTAATTTCCGCACATAAGCTTATATAAGGAGGGAAACCAATGGGTAAACTTATTATAAATCAGGAAAAAATAACACCTGAAATTGCAAAAGAGGTAACAGCCCTTTGTCCTTTTGGAGCAATTTCGTATGATGGCGATAAGCTAGATATTTCGTCTGCTTGTAAAATGTGTAAGCTTTGCGTAAAAAAGAGTAACGGCATAGTTGAATATGCAGAAGAAGTAAAGAAAACGGTGGATAAATCGCTCTGGAACGGAATCACAGTTTTTGTTGACCGTTCAGATGGGAAAATACACCGCGTTACATACGAACTATGCGGAAAAGCAAAGGAACTTTCGCTTGTTACGGGGCACGAGGTTTATGCTCTTGTTATAGGAAGTAATTTAGATAATGAAACCGAAAAACTGCTTCACTATGGAGTGGATAAGGTTTTTGTTTATGATAATAAAGAGTTTGAAGAGTTCAGAATTGAGCCGTATACGGCTGCGTTTTGTGATTTTATCGAAAAAGTGAAGCCTTCTTCAATCCTTGTAGGTGCTACAAATCTTGGAAGGCAGCTTGCACCGAGAGTTGCAGCAAGATGCAGAGCGGGGTTAACTGCGGATTGCACAGTTCTTGAAATGAAAGAAAACACAGACCTTGTGCAGATAAGGCCTGCGTTTGGCGGAAATATTATGGCGCAGATAATATCTCCAGATACAAGACCGCAGTTTTGCACTGTTCGTTATAAAGTATTTTCTGAGCCTGAACCATCAGAAAATGCAAATGGCGAAATTGTGAAAATGGAAATTGATAAAGAAAAGCTTGTTTCTGCCATTGAAGTAATATCAACAAAGGAAAAACCTAAGGATATTGATATTTCAGAGTCAGATGTTATAGTTGCAGTAGGAAGAGGCGCATCAAGCGAATCGATGCGGGCATACGCAAAGGAGCTTGCAGATTTGCTTGGTGGTGTGGTAGCCTGTACAAGACCTCTTGTTGAAGCAAATATATTTGATGCCAAGCATCAAATAGGACTATCGGGAAGAACAGTTAAACCTAAGTTTATAATTTGCCTTGGCATTTCAGGGGCAGTGCAATTTGCGGCGGGACTGAAATCATCAGAATGCATTGTTGCAATAAATACTGATAAATCAGCTCCTATATTTGATGTGGCTCATTACGCAATAGTAGGCGATGCAAATGAAATTGTACCTAAGCTTATAGAAAGAATAAAGGAGGCACAAAATAGTGTACAATAAATTATCAGTTGAAGACATAAAGATGCTGCAGGATATTGTAGGGAAAGAAAGTGTTTTGTGCGGAAAAGATATAAATCCCGACTATGCTCACGATGAGCTTGGCGGAATAGAGAAGATGCCCGATGTTCTTGTACGTGTTCATTCTACAGAGGAAGTATCTTCTGTTATGAAGCTTGCGTCGGAGAAAACTATTCCTGTAACTGTAAGGGGAAGCGGAACAGGGCTTGTAGGTGCGGCAGTTTCGGTTGAGGGCGGAATACTTCTTGAAACCACAGCTATGAATAAGATTTTAGAGCTTGACCGCGATAATTTAACAGTTACAGTACAGCCCGGTGTGCTTCTTATGGAGCTTGCCGCATTTGCAGAGGAAAATGATTTTCTTTATCCTCCCGACCCAGGAGAAAAATCTGCAACGATAGGCGGAAATATATCCACTAATGCGGGTGGAATGAGAGCCGTAAAATATGGCGTTACACGAGATTATGTAAGAGCACTTACTGTTGTTTTGCCAAACGGGGAAATAGTAAATCTTGGAGGTAAGGTTGCAAAGAACAGTTCGGGATATAGTCTTAAAGACCTTGTAATAGGATCAGAAGGCACTTTGTGCGTTATCACAGAAGCTATTTTAAAGCTTGTGCCTCTTCCAAAGATTTCAATAAGTCTTTTAGTTCCTTTCACTAATATGAAAAGTGCTATTGAGGCAGTTCCGCAGATTATCAGGTCGAAGGTTACTCCTACTGCCATAGAATATATGTCGAGAGATACAATTCTTTTTTCGGAAAACTATCTTGGAAAGAAATTTCCCGACACGAAAAATGATGCATATATTCTTCTTACATTTGACGGAAATACTGATGTTCAGGTTGAAGAAGATATGAAAAAGGTTGCAGAACTTTGCCTTGAAATAGGTGCAGTAGATGCATATATAGTCGATACTGAAGAACGCAAAAAATCTGTATGGTCAGCAAGAGGTGCGTTTCTTGAGGCTATTAAGGCTTCAACAACTGAAATGGACGAATGTGATGTGGTAGTTCCTGTAAATAAAGTTGACGAATTTATTAAATTTACACATAATCTTGCTGAAGAAATGACTGTGCGTATACCAAGCTTTGGTCACGCAGGAGACGGAAATTTGCATGTGTATATATGCCGTGACAGCCTTTCTGATAAAGATTGGGAAAATGTGCTTAAAAAGTGCTTCGACAGAATGTATGAAAAAGCAAAAGATCTCGGTGGACTTGTTTCAGGAGAGCACGGAATTGGGTATGCAAAGAAAGATTACCTTAAAAAGCAACTGGGAGATGTTCAGATAGAGCTTATGCAAAACATTAAAAAAGCATTTGATGAAAAGAATATATTAAATCCAAATAAAATCTGTTTTTTCTAAGCTGAAGTATGGACTGAACAACTGGATGTGAAAATATTATAAATATCTACGGTCATCTTAGTATGGAACATAAGAGAAAGCTTAGTCAGTAGCTTGAGAATTTGCTGTAATACATTCCGGACATAGTAATCCCGCCCTGTAAACGCACGGGCGGGATGTTTTTTAGCTTTTATCATTATTATAAATTGAAAACACTCTCTTTAATGAACAACCGAAAAGATAACAACAATAACGAAATCTTTGCGGAGAGGAAAAACATAGCGATGGCATTCATGTTGTTATCGGCACAAAAAGTGTGATAAATTATTCTAATTCCATTGATTTTGTTCCTATAATGTAGTATAATATAAACAGATGTTAGGAGTGAGTTTATGAACTATTTATCTGTATCTCAAATGGCGAAAAAATGGAATATGTCTGAGCGCGGTGTTAGAAAATACTGTGCAGAAAATAAAATACCCGGAGCATTTTTGACGGGTAAGACTTGGAACATTCCTGAAAATGCAGAAAAACCTAAAAGAATAAACAAAAAAAGTGATGAACCTCAGAACCTTCTTGAAAGATTAAGAGTAGAGAAAAAGTCTTCCATCAAAGGCGGAATTTATCACAAAATACAGATTGAACTTACCTATAATTCAAATCATATTGAAGGTAGCACCTTAACTCATGACCAAACAAGATATATTTTTGAGACTAATACTATCGGAGCGGAAAATGATGCTTTAAATGTTGACGATATTATAGAAACGGTAAGTCATTTCAAATGTATTGATATGATAATTGATAACGCAACATATAAGCTCACAGAAAAGTTTATAAAGGAACTGCATTTTGCTTTAAAGTCCGGCACTTCCGATTCAAGAAAAGATTGGTTTAATGTTGGCGATTATAAAAAACTTCCGAATGAAGTCGGTGGAAAAGAAACCGCAAGTCCTGAAACTGTGGAGCAGAAAATCAAAGAACTTTTGAAATCTTATAATCGAAAGAACGAGCATATATTGGAAGAAATTATTGACTTTCATTATCAATTTGAAACATTGCATCCGTTCCAAGATGGCAACGGTCGTGTAGGCAGACTTATAATGTTTAAGGAATGCCTGAAAAATAATATTGTTCCGTTTATCATTGACGATAGTCTTAAAATGTTCTATTACAGAGGCCTGTCCGAATGGAATAATGAAAAAGGTTATTTAACTGATACCTGCTTATCGGCACAGGATAAATTCAAGAAGTATTTGGCGTATTTTAAAGTACCATATGATAGATAATTGTATATTAGAATAATGAAAGGGAGGAGTATTTTGAATTCAAAAGCAATTGAACAAACTTTATCAGAACTTCTTGCATCAATCATAGTAAAAGACACAATTGATGCAAGAATTAAAGATGCAGTAAGAATTGTGACTTATAAAAATGGCGAGATTTATATTATGACGCAAGAAAACGCTATTAAATATAAAGAATGTATGACCAAATTATATGCCCACATCATCATTCTAGAAAAAGGAATATCATATAAGTTTTTTGAAAAAACACTACACCAATTATTGATAAAAAAAGAAAATAACATTATTGAAAAAATATTAGAAGAGCTTTCTAATATCGAATTACAAAAGTTTTTTTATATAAGACCTCTGTATGGTGGATATCTTAAAAATAATAAAATAATAGATTTTTATGGATATAAATTTATATCAAGTTATTATATTGAAGAATATCTTAAAAATTATACTGATGAGCAATATATGAAGTTCTTTTTGGAACATCGGAGCAACACGCATTTTATTTGCTATGTTGAAATCGCTGTTGTTGCAAAAGATATTGATTTTGCGAAAGAGACTGCTGATGAAAAATTACATCAATTGGATAATGTTTTGCGTTTTATGTCAGGAAATATGGATAAACATTGCGGTTTGGGGATGTTTGATTTTAATACGAATTTGTTGGGTGGATATATGTGTATAAAACCTAATGAAGGTGTGGAGTTTTCATCCGCGAATGTACAAAATCCTCCAAGAGGTATTCAACTTGATGATACTTGGTTTTTCCCAGGAGAAAGCGGAAATGACAAACTATGGCAAATTGTTCAATCAGAAAGTAAAAATGAAATTCAAAAAAGAATACTGAAATCAGTTGAATGGATAGGTAGATCAATTAACGAAATGGATTTTTGCTTATCATTTTTACAAAGTATATTTGCGATAGAGTGTTTGTTGCAAGATCAAAGCAATTTTATTACTAAAAGTATAACGGCACAAATTGCAGAATATGCAGCCTTTATTGTTGGAACGGATTTTGAAACACGAAAAGAGATTGAAACGCTTTTTAGGAAATTGTATTCTATTAGATCAAAAGTAGCACATGGTGTTTTATCAAATGATATTGAAACCGAACGATGTGAGGCTATTTGGTTGGCAAAACAGATAGTAATTAATTTATTAATCAAACCTGAATTTTTTGAGGTAAGAAATAACGAAGATTTAAGAAATACAATTACCAAATTTAGATATAGTAATTAACAAAACCGATATTGCATTATAAGTAAAAGAATGATATAATGAAAATATGTTTTTAGATAAGCTACCTCCTCATATTGCCGTATGAGGAATTACAATCAAACTAAATCGTGCATTTTGCAAAGTGGATTTTGATTGGTAGGATATTAAAAGAAGTCTTAACTTCTCCGCCATCAAAAAGCAAGTCACAAGTGTGGCTTGCTTTTTTGTTTTCATAGCTTTTCTGACGAATTTTTCTGACGTAGGAATTTTCAGAATCCTATAACACTTGCGATTGCATTGATGGATTCTATATTTTCTACTCTTTTTTTGTGCACATAAATTCTTTCCGTGGTATTTGTTTGTCCGTGTCCTAACAGTTGTGATACATCTTTCAATGATATGTCTTTCTCGAACAAGATGCTTGCGAAGGAATGACGAAAATCATGCACTCTGCATGGTGGTAAATCCACCGCGGCTACCATCCTTTTTATAATTCTGTTTACACTATTAGGATTGTAACAAGAACCATCATCTTTTCTTATTACATAGTCATACTTTTCATTAATGTACATATCACCGAGAAACTTTTTCCTACTCTGACAGACTTGATTTCATTTTGCTCTATAAGCTTGTAAACCTTGCCTTTACCAATAGGTAAAAGGGTGTAAATATCTTTCACCGTCAAAACGTCATTCGCTGTTTCAAACATAAGTATCACCTCCTTTCTTTGTATCGCAATTGTATATAGAGACACATGGTGATTATCTGCCGAAGTTTGATTGAAACAGATAAAGTAAATTGCATCTGAATCCTTCGGTCAGTATGACAGAACTGCCCCCTTTAAGTTACTCCTGTATAAAAAGGTTGAAAATTATAAATACCAAAACTTGAGTTTTCCTGTGTTTGTGATATAATAAGTAAAAAGAAGCGAAATACAAGAGAAATATTATTGGTGATAGATATGAACTGTAGACAATTGAGGGTAAAAATCTTTGAAGGAACACAAAAGCTGTGGCAGGAAAGTGAAAAACTAAAAATGGATGTGAATAACTCCCGGGCAGAGCAGAAAATTTACTGGGAAGGTGAATCGATTAAATTTGAGCCTCGCAGCTTTTCGAAGCCTTGCAATATAATTGTTTCAAAACAAAAAACAGTTGAAGCAGCAAGAAAATATGCGAAGGAGGAAAAGCGGGTTTGTATTCTTAATTTTGCTTCTTCGGTATCTCCGGGTGGAGGAGTTGTTAACGGCTCGCAAGCTCAGGAAGAGAGTATATGCCGTGTGTCCACACTGTATTTTGCATTAAGCGATAAGGATACAGCTGGGGAATTCTATGACCGTCATTGGAAAATGATACGGGACGGAAAAATGAACAGACGAAACACCGATGATATTATTTATACTCCCGGTGTCACGGTGATTCGTGATGATTCGCAAGATGAAACAGAACTTTCAGAAAACGAGTGGTATCAGGTAGATGTTATCACCTGTGCTGCACCCGATATCCGTAATATTGGCGATGAAACAGAATATTCGCCTGATATTAATGAGCTTTACAGAGAGTTTGTAAAGCGTTGGAGATGTATTCTCAGAGCCGCTGCAAAGCATAAAACGGATGTACTTATTTTAGGAGCTTTCGGATGCGGTGTGTTTGCAAATCCACCAAAGCTTGTAGCAGAAGCGTTTTGTAAATCAGTAGAAGGTTTTAAGGACTTTTTTGAAACAATAGAGTTTGCTATATACAGTCCGGGAGAAAACAATGTAAACTATCAGGCGTTTAAAGAGGTACTAAAATAAAAATTCGGAGGGGTGTATTATGACCTGGAATGAAATATTGATATTATTTGTCATGGTAATGGGTTTGTTTGCGATTGATATGCTTGTTGCTGGGTTTAATCTTAAGGCAGGTCGTATTGCTGCGGTTCTGACTTTTTTTGTGATGATGCCACTGGGATTATTTGCAGGGATTGTTGCTTTGGTTTGCATGAATATAAGAGCAAAGAAAACAGAGCAAAGAAAAATCACATTTTTTCCTATAATAGAACTAATACCTGAAATACTTGTCAGTGGCGTGTTAGTGTGCCTGATAGACATAGTTTTATTAAAAAAATTCCCCGAAGCAAAATTCCCGGTGCTTCTTTATAGTACTTGTTTTTTTCCCATAATGATAGTTTTGGTTTCGAAAGCTTTGGCCTATTTGAAAGATAAGGCAAGAAAACCAAATAAAATAGATTTGTCAACAATTATTGTAGATGAAAATAAAAAAGTAACACCTCCAGTAATTTCTAAAAAAGCAGAGGAAGCGGTAGTACCAGCGAAGAAGAATAAGAGAAAGAAAAATACAGATGTTTCCAAAAAGAAAATCAAATCAACGATAACAAAAAATTATGAGAAAACAGCAACAAGCCGTCCTGCTATACCATCCGGGTATGCAACACCCCGACATGACCCTTATGCGGTCAGCGATGATCATTTTCGTTATGACCCTGATTATCAGGATTATCTTCAAGGGAATATCCGACCCGAACGGTATCAGATTGAACATTGGGTAGCCGATAATGGGCAAGAATATACAACTTTAAAAAGTGAAAAGACAGAGCTTTCGGCGTTTTACCGAGAGCAAAATGAAAAATCTGCTGCAAAAACAGAAAAAAAAGAACTGGTTGATTTAGTCATCCCAAAAGGAACAACGGAAATCATGGAGAGAGAATTTGAAAAGCGTGAAGATATTGTTTCTGTTGTTGTCCCCGAAAGTGTGATGAAAATAGGAGAATATGCATTTTGTGTTTGCAAAAATTTAAAGTCTGTGGTTATAGCCGAGGGCGTGAAGGAAATAGGAAGCGAGGCGTTTCGCTATTGCGAAAATCTGGAATCTGTTGTTATTCCCGATAGTGTAACAAAAATCGGTGCCGGTGTGTTTTGCGGCTGCAAATCCCTGATGAATGTAAATGTTCCGAAATCAGTCGACAAAATAACTGATTCCCTGTTCATTGGATGCGAAAAATTATCATCTTCAGTACTTCACAACAAAATTACCGATATAGGTCAGAATGCATTTGCTCACTGCACAAATCTTTCTTCAATAGTAATTCCCGATAGTGTAAAAACAATTGGAAAGGCGGCATTTTGTCAGTGTACAAAGCTCGCTTCCGTAGAGATACCAAAAAACATAAAAGAGATAGGAGAGTCTGCTTTCTCAAATTGCGAAAATCTTACCCATGTTACTGTTAAATCTGCAGGCGAAACTGGAATTGGAAATTATGCATTTAGTGGCTGCCATAATCTTTCTTCAGTGAAACTTCACGAGGGCGTAATCAGTATTGGTGTTAGTGCGTTTGGAAAGTGTACAAATCTTTCTTCAATAGTAATTCCCGACAGTGTAGTACGGATTGGAGGCTATGCTTTTGAGCATTGTGTGAATCTAACCCATGTGGCATTGCCAAAAAAATTAAAAAGTATGGGCGGGTATGTGTTTCTTGGCTGTAAAAATCTGAATTCAATAGATGTACCGGAGAATATAATACCGGATTTGTGCAGCAACGGAAGTCTGAGCGGATGTTCGGCATTAAAATCTTTTAAAATTCAGCATGGAGTAACAGAAATCGCAAATAGTATGTTTTCCAACTGCGAGAACTTATCTATGGTAGAAATTCCTAATACCGTAGAACGAATAGGTAACCATGCATTTTCAGGTTGCAAAAATCTTGAATATGTGATTCTTCCGGACAGTGTGAAAACAATCGGAGAAGATGCATTTAGAGGTTGTGATAAAATCAGCGATGATATAAAAAGAACGGCACTTTCTAAAATCCCACGAGTTGTTCCGGTTACTACATCGTATAACACTCCTTATGATGATCCGTTCTGTGACGATAATTATAATCCGGATAAATACAATTATGAACTGAGAAGAGCTAAAAATGGAAGGGAATATTATGCCCGAATCAATTAAAACACGTGAGAGATTTGGCTCAGACTAAAGGAGCAAGATTATGAAAAAAGTTGTTGTAATGGGCGGCTCATTCAATCCACCTACCATTGCCCATCAGAAAATGCTTACATATGTTGTAGAACAGCTTGGTGCAGATAAGGGTGTGTTTGTGCCTTCTCCCTATGATTATGTATATGCAAAAATGGTGCAAAAAGGTATGCCTGAAGAGGCTTTGCCTGACGAATTGCGTCTTGAAATGCTTCGTGTTATCTGCGTGGATGATGCAAGGCTTGATGTGGATGATGTGGAATGTCGCAATCCTGAAAACTGGTACACCACAGAAACTATGGATTATATGCAGGAAAAATATCCTGACGCTCATATCACTTGCCTCGGAGGTGCTGACAGAGTGCGTGGCTACATAAATGCATATCGTTTTATTCCGTTTACAGATAAGTATTCATATACTGTTGTTACCCGTGGGGACGATGATCCGATGGCAATTCTCAAGGAAAAGCCACAAGCTTGGGAACGCAGAGACAGATTTAATATAATTCCTGCACCAAAGGGATTAGAAGGAATCAGTTCCTCTGCTATTAGAAACAAGCTCCGTTCCGGTGAAGAAGGTGCTGAAAAGATGTGTCATCCAAAAGTATGGGAACTTTTAATGAAATACAGAATAAATAGTGCAATGAAATAAATATAAGTATCCCTCATATGAATTGTACCAACTGGTGCAGTTCATATGAGGGATACTTATATTTGATATTAAATTAATCGCCTATCCATTCACTTCCGTCTGCAAATACAACACTAGTTACACGCAAGTTTTCAAGGATACTAACACCCTGTGCCCCTACATACCCACTGATTTCAAGAGTTTCGCCAGGCTGAATATTTGCATCGAGGTGCTGAAGCCCTGCATATTCAGAATACATTTTGTTGCCCTGTGCATCATGGCAGGTATAACAAAATACTAAATCTTTAATAGGTAAATAACTTATATTAACAAAATCTGCAACAATGGTATTTCCGTTATGAATAGTCGGATTTGCAATTCCAACAGGTCTGCCGGAACCCACACGCCACAAATCCATAGCTTCTGTACGAATTGCATACATAGAACTTTCATGAGGTGTAGCATAGGTAAAGGGAAGATAAGCACCAACCATTTCTATCATACCCATATAATCATATGCGTTTTTGTAAATATGATATGCAGGCTGGATGATTCCCGTATAAATATCATCCGGTGTGTACCAACCAACCTTACGCCAGTCATCTATCTGTGTTTCTGCAACATCAACGCTGCGTCCGTCCAAAGCATACATTAGTGCAGCATTTGTGCTGATTGCACTGAATGACAGAATAAGCATCAATGTTACGCAAATAAGTTTTTTCATAAAAATACCTCCTATAAAATCAGTAAGATAATTATAAAGCTTATTATCAATTTTGTCAAGGTTAGTCGAACTGTGTTTTTTTAATTTCTTTTTTGTGATGCTCCTGCGTTAAAGCTCTGTATCGACTAAACTGATGTTTTACTGTCGTTATGCTTGCCTCGACTGTGAAAATAATATATAACTGATGAAAGTAAGGCACTTGACACTGTAATTACAAGTGCGGTGATGAATTCCGGCGATGTAGGGTCTGTTATACTTGTTCCCATGAAGGTTGCAGGAATAATCCCCGGTAAAGTTCCTAAATAGCTCGCTAAAAGGAATTTAGGAAAATTAAAGTTGAGTGCACCAAGATACATACTTACAAGGTCACACGGAAGACAGCTTATTACCCTGAGAAAAAACGTAAGGAAGAATTCGTGTTCATGCTGCTTTCTGAACAAATTCATTAGCTTCGTGCTTTTTTGTATTTTCTTTTCAGCTGCCTGAGCACCTGTAAGTTTTCCTATGAAGTACGGTATCGTAAATGAGATAAGTGCGCCTAAGGTGTTTAATAAAAGTGCTATAGCGGGATGAAAAAGAAACCCGGAGGCTATTTGCAATATTACAGACGGAAAAAAAACAGATAAGCTTTTCAATGCATAAAGAAACATAAGAAATAATGCTGCAAGATACATATTTTCAGGTGTGTAATTGATAAAATCATCAACAGTCATATTGCGTGCACAGAAAATTCCCAGCACAATAAGCAGTAAATATAAAACTAACACAATATACTTCAACAATTTTTTAAACATATGGTTCACCTTCTTTATTGCATTGCCCACAACACGCGGTAAAGTATTGCTACCGCTTCTGCACGCGTTATATTTCTTTTAGGTTTGAATTCACCATCAGTATTTCCGCTTACAAATCCAAGCGATGCGGCAGTGCTTACATAATTTTGTGCGTATGAAGAAATTTTTACCTTATCGGAAAATACTGTTTCAGGATATGCTTTTCTTCCCTTAATATGCTCATAAACGCGCATTATCATTACCACGGCATCTTCACGAGTTACAGTAAGATTCGGTGAAAATGTATCAGAAGAAGTTCCTTTAACAATTCCCGAAAGATTAAGGGCACAGACATGATTGTAAAACCAATCAGAGGGCTTTATATCCTTGAATTGAGAGAATTGTGACACGGGTTTAATTGAAAAGGCACTGCATATAAGCTTAGCTACCTCTGCACGGGTAACATAGTCATCAGGGGCAAAATATTTTTTTGATTTTCCGTTGACTACACCGTTGTATGAAAGAATATTAATATAATCATGGCACCAGTGTCCTGTAATATCTTCAAAAAAATCTATGTTGTCAGGTTTTGAAAGCGTAATTGGTTTAAAAGAAGTCTGTGAAAGAGAAGAATCTGTTTTTTCATAGGTAATCATAAATGTTGCAGAGCGGACTGTTTCTCCGGCAAAACCTGTTATAGGGCAAACGGGTATTACTTCAAAATAAACATACTTGTTAAGGAATGTTGTATCAAAATATATGTGTTTACCATAGGTGTCAAGCATAGTAAAATTTGTATGGGGATTGTCAGAAACATACCAGGTAACTATGGACGATGAAGTATCATTGTTTTGTGATACATTATTATAAAAAGAAAACATTGCTTCTGCACTTCCATTAACATTGGTATTGCCAATGATATGAAGATTGTCAGCCACAACAGAGGTCTTCTTTAAGGAAAGATTATCTGCATATATGGAAAACGGTTTGCCGTCGTTAGACTGAATGTATAAAAAAGGGCGTCCTACAACATTCGTTTCAGCAAGAAAAAGTTCGGGAATAAGTTTTTCCTGCAGGGTTGTCCCTCCCGGAACTGTCAGCTGCACCAGTGGGTGGAGGGTTGCGTCAAGTGCTTCGATAAAAACGGTAACTGTACAGTCTACGGCACTAGAAAAATTTCCATTAAATACATAAGGAGTCCCTTCAATTAAATTAACGTAGGAGTTGTTAAGAAGCATCATATATTCACCGTCACAACTTGCAAGTGCTCTTTTTGAATATCCGTCATTGCGTATATAAAGATTACATTCAAAAGGCGATGTTGCGACCCACCATTCTCCAACGGATTTATTTTCAAATTCTCCGTCACCGATATAATCAAAACCTACGGTTACTGGTAGGCTTGCAGAAATTGAAGGGTCAGGTGTATAGAATGCATTTATGGTGTAAATTCCCTGAATTGTATCAGGATATACTGTGATTTTTCCCGTGTTACTGTCAAAAGAAATTGATTTGTTGTCTGCTGTCATAGAAACAGTGATTTCATTTGTTTCTATGATGTTTCCTAATTGGTCGCGAAGAAGGACAGAGAAAGGATAGTCTGTCTTTATATCGGGGATAACAATATTTCCGGGAGCATGGAGCGTCATATATTCCGGCTTTGAAGATTCTGCACAAAGGCGTATATCATCAGCAAAAATTGTGCAATCGTAAGCAGAACACAAATTTAGTGCTATAGTGTAAATACCACTTTTTTCAGGGACAAAAGCGGCAAAAACTTCAGTCCATTCATCCGAGGAAATATTATTGACATTGAAATAAACGGTATTATTAATATTCTGAGCAGTGTTTTTTGCAAATACGGCAGCGGATGGTGCTGTATCCGATTTTACGCGGGCACGCAAAACATACAGCTCACCTTCTATAAGCATTTGAGGAGTATCATAGGTAAGTGTCGAAAAAAATCCGAAATCACCGTAATCGTTGGTGGAGAATGAAATGTAAGAATTTTCATTCTCAGTATGTCGGGAAATCTTACTTGTGCTTTCCCAAAGAAGCTCTTTTTCTGAAAGAGAAGAGTCGCTGATTAAATTATCTGTAAGAAAAACTTCGTGTGAATAAAGTGAAAGGGAAGGAAAATTATTCAGAGAAAAATCCAGAGTGAGTTTCGTGTTTGTTACAGCATCAGGACTTATTGATAATGTAAAGTCTGAAGAATTGTATGAAACGCCTTTTGCACGAGAACATGTAGAAACTACACTTTCTGAAGACAGAATACTGATTTCGGTTCCGTCAGAGGCAATCAGAACAGGCTGATATGCATTGGTAGAAGTCAGATTAACCGGGATAAGTATTTCAGACGGTCCCTCTATTTTTATAGATGAAAGAGTGTGGGCTGTTTGGAATAATGATATTTCGTCAATAAAGAAACCAAAGTCAATGTTACCTTGTAAAAAATGCAAGGACAAATTGAATTCGCCTGTTTTTCCGGCATAAAATGTTGTTGAAAACTCAGACCATTCAGAATCTGCACCTGCCACGGAAACAATAATAGTGTTTGCACCGTTTTCGAGCTTTGCATTTGTACGGATAGTTTGGTTATGGTTATTAAGCGGATTCATAACATATCCGCTTAATGTATATGTTTTTCCTGCTTCAAGATGTATTTTGTCCGTATAGTCAATAACATGGGTAACTGTTTCATTTTTTACTTCACCAAAAGGATTCGTTACAAATGCACAATAACCTTCACCAAAAGAAAGAGACCTGTCAAAGAAACAACCGGGCCATGAAGCTTCTTCCTTTTGTGAATTAAAATGGTAATTAAAAAATTCACTTTCGGCGTATGCGGAAACAGAAAAAAGACAAAGCATTATTAAAATAAATGAAAAAATATGCTTTTTCATTAATTTTACTCCTTACTTGTGATTGTAGCCAAAACAACCAATACTGAAGACACCTTAAACGGCAATATTTCGGCTAACACACTACTTTATTCTATTATACTACAAAAAAGAGAATTTGTCCACTACGATGAAAAAAGTTTACAAGTAGAAAATTTGGAAATTATATTGAAATATCACATTAGTGTGTTATAATAAACTCATTGAGAATAAAATGTTTTTACTGATTTTAAAAGAAAGATGAGGAAATTATGGGGAAGTTTGAAGGTATACTTATATGCACTGATCTTGACGGAACTCTGCTTAAAAATGATAAAACGGTATCCAAAGAAAATATAGAAGCAATAGAATATTTTGAACAAAATGGTGGACTATTCACTTTTGTTACCGGAAGAATGCCGTATTATGTAAAGGATATTTTAAATATGATTGAACCAAACGTACCGTTTGGTTGTGTTAACGGTGGAGGTCTCTACGATTACATAAATAAAAAGTATCTTTGGACAAGTACTATGCCTGAGGGAGTTATGAAGCTGGTCGAATTTATAGACAATGAATTTCCCGACGTAGGGATTCAAGTGTGTACTTTTGAAAAAACTTACTTCAGTAAAGAAAATATTACCATGAAAAATTTCAGAAAAGTAACGGGACTGAAAAATAACGTCTGTCACTATAACGATGTTAAAGAAAAAATAGCGAAAATTATCTTCGGAAGCGAAAATAATGAAGAAATTCTGGAAATAAAAGAAGCTCTTTATAAGCATCCGCTTGCAGATAAATTTGATTTTATCCGTTCGGAAAGGACATTATACGAGATTTTACCGAAAGGTATATGTAAGGGAACAGCAATAAAAAAGCTTTGTGAGTGCCTTGATATTGATATTAATAAAACAATCGCAATCGGTGATTATAACAACGATATTTCGATGTTTAATGCTGCAAAAATCGGTATTGCAGTTTCAAATGCGTGTGCTGAGGCTTTGGAGACAGCGGATTCTATAACTGTAAGCAACGAAGAACATGCTATAGCAAAAGTTATTTATGATTTAGAAATCGGAAAATACCTATGATTCTTACTGAGATAAATTGACAAAAAAGAGTTTTTGTGTTAAAATATCGAAGAATTGAATAAATTCACACAATGTGTCCTATATACCGCAATAAAAGGTATATAGGGTGAAAAGAGAATCGGGTGGGAATCCCGAACGGAACTGCCGCTGTATACAGCAGATATATTTCGTTGACGAAAGTCAGTCACTGAGGAATTGGGAAGGCAGAAATATATCATTATAGCTGTGAGTCAGAAGACCTGCATTGGGGTGTCGCTTTCTCTGCAATTTTCAGTAAGAAAGCGGTTTTATTTGCGTGCAAATAAAAAATCAACACAGAAAATCAGCTGTGGAGTAGGCCACCGCCTGATAGGGAGGTAGTGGTTTTGAAACCTGATTTCCCGTTTATGCTTCGCAAAAAAATTCCGAAATACATCAGTATTACGAAATTTTTGTTGCTTGCCTAATTCGAAAAATCAGACTTTCAAAACTGCAAAGCATCCTAAATCAAAATTTTTTGATGAAGTTCCAGGCGAAAACAGCATCATAATCCTGACGGATATGGGCTGTTTTCAACGCAGAAATTCGCGAAAAAGATGATTTTAGGACAATACCTCCTTATCTGGCGGTGACCTGAGCCGCAGCTTTTTTGTTTCCTGCGGCATGGAGGTGAAATTCACAGAAACAAACAAAATAAAAATCGAAAGGAAACAAATAAAATGAGAAAAATATTAAGTTTATTGGTAGCTGGTATTATGCTTTTTGGCATAGTTCCTGCAGCAGTTTTAGCAGATGAAGTTGAAGATGAAATCGCAGTAGGCACAGATATTAATGAAATTGTAAATTCAGGTATAGAAAGTGCAGAAAACTATATTCTGGAACAGTTGACAGTCGCACATAACAGTGACGGTGTTACTTACGGATACGAATGGTATATAGTTGCAATGCTTCGTGCAGAAAAAACTATTGATACAGAAATACTTGATGAGTACTATGCTTCTGTAGCAGAAAAAGTAAAAACGTGGGATTTAGAAGTTAAACCTACCGATGCAGAACGTACGGCTTTGGCTTTAATGGCAATGGGCAAAGATATAACGGATATAGACGGTGTAAATGTAGCAGAGCTTATATATAACAACAGCAGATTGTCTGACGGGTCTAATGAATTTGCCTATGCACTTATTGCCCTTGATGCCGCAGATATTGAAATACCCGAAGGGTCTGTGTGGAACAGAGAAGAAATCATTGACGGGATTTTAAGTTTTCAGACAGAAGACGGTGCTTTCGGATTAAGTGATAACATAACTCCTGATATTGATATGACCGCAATATGTCTCCAGGCACTGGCTTCTTATCAGGATAAAGAAAATGTGAAAGAAGCAACAGACAAAGCTCTCGTTTTCCTTAAAGAAGTAACAGGTGACAATTACATTTATTCTGATAATGTAAATTCTACTGCACAGGTATTGTTAGCACTGGCTTCCTTGAAAACAGATGTGACAAATCCGGAAAATGGATTTTGTGATGGTGAAAAGAATATTATTACTGCAATTGAAAGTTTTCGTAATCCTGAAGGAAATGGATATATGTACGAAGACAGAGTAAGCTCAATAGCAACATTTCAGGTAATGCAGGCTTATGACTCATATATAAAAAGTCAGGAAGATATTTTGTATTGGGATTTTACATCCAAGGGTGATAATGACAATACAGAAGATGACGGAGAAGATACAGATAAACCGACTGAGCCGGAGGTTAATCCTGCAGAGTCTGTAAATGTATATGTAACGATTGCATCCGAAGGAAATATTGTTATAGATAAAAACGGTGACTATGTGGCACTGGCACCTGTAACAGTTAATGATATTGATGAAAACGGATCACTTACAGTGGACGAGGCGCTTTATGCTGCACACGAAACATATTATGACGGCGGTGCAGAATCCGGTTACAGCACTTTTACAGGAACATACGGACTGTCTCTTGAAACTCTTTGGGGAAAAGGAACTTCCGGAGAATCTGCAGTAGCAGGCTACTGGCTTAATAATGCGAGCTGCTGGAGTCTTAACGATGCAGTTTCAGAGGGAGACTATCTCACTGCTTTTAACTATTACGATACGGAGCATTGGAGTGACAGCTATTCTTATTTTGAAAAGAATGAGATAGAGGCTAAAAGCGGGTCTTCAGTTATTCTGACTCTTAGTGCTATGGGATATGATGAAAACTGGAATTCCGTTTCAAATCCATATCAGGGAGCAAGAGTTGTATTCCTTGATAATGCTATTTCTTATGATAGTGAATTGACCACGGACGAAAACGGTCAGGTAAAAATAGAACTTAACGGCATAGAACCCGGAAGCTATCTTGTGAAGGCGTACAGTGAAAACGGTGCAATAGTTCCCGCGGCTTGCAAGATAAATGTCACTAAAAAGATTACACACCCCTCATCATCAGGCGGTGGCGGATTCGGTAGAGTGGAAGTAAAAACAGATAAAGAAGAAAGCAAGGAAGAAACTGAAGAAAAGCCTGAAGAAAAAGAAGAAGGCAAGAAAGAAATTATTGAGGATGAGATAGAAGAAACTGTCATTAAAACATTTACGGAAGACACATTTTCAGATATAACAAAAGATGACTGGTACTACGATTCCGTGAAGTATGTTTACGAAAATAATCTTATGCAAGGTACTGAAAACGGCTTTGAACCTGAAAACAAAATGTCAAGAGCCATGCTTGTAACAGTGCTTTACAGAATGACTGATGTGAAAAAAACTGCAGACAGTCACAATTTTGAAGATGTTTCTTCGCAAAAATGGTACTCTGATGCAGTTGCCTGGGCAGCATCAAACGGAATAGTAAACGGCATCAGCGAAACGGAATTTGCTCCTGATAAAGAAGTATCCCGTGAACAAATGGCTGCTATTGTTTACCGTTATGTAAAATGGAAAGGATATGATACTTCTGATAAGAAGGATATCTCTTCATTTGAAGATTTTGATAAAATCAGCCAATGGGCAGTTGATGCTCTTATGTGGGCAAATGGAAAAGCTCTTGTAAACGGAACAAGCGATACATTACTTTCACCTGAAAAAGCCACTACACGTGGACAATTTGCAACAATACTCATGCGGTTTTGCGAGAATATAAGTACAGAGGATTAATTTATGGATTGGTTTAAAAGACACAGAGGTACAATTGTAGCTATATTAGCAGTTGTTTTTATTCTGTCTGCTTCGTATTTTTCAGAACCTGATATTTCGGAAATTAAAAACACCGGAAATGGAACCGATGCAGAAGTAACAATAACAAAACCCGATACACAAATGAAAAGCGTAAAAAAAAGCGAAAAAGAAAGGCTGAAAGAAAATAAAAATGCTTTGTCACTGCCGAAAGAAAATTCGGATACAAAAACGGAAAGCGAGAAAAAACCAGTAGAGCCGACGAATGAGGGTAAAGTATCACAAGAAAAAGAACTTGTACAGAATAAAGCGACAAATAGTGAAGAACCGAAAAAAGCGGAAGAAACAACAAAAGCGGAAGAAACAACAAAAACAGAAGAAGATACAGAACTTTTAGCTGAGCAGCCGGAAGGAAAAACTGTTATTGACGGGAATGATGTAAAGAAACCCATGTCACTTTCCTTAAAAAATGAAACAGTTGAGACTGCATCAGAAACTGTTGAAGCAGATGATAAAAAGTTTGTGTGTACATTATTTGTCAGATGTGATACAATTAATCAGAACTTTGATAAATTGGACGAAACAAAAAAGCATCTTGTTCCCGCTGACGGAATAATTTTCAGTCAGGATAATATTGTGTTTTATGAAAATGAAAGTGTTTTTGATGTGTTGCTCCGTGAAATGAAAAATAGTAATATTCATTTTGAATATGTCGATACGCCAATGTACGATAGTGTGTATATTGAAGGGATAAACAATATATACGAATTTGACTGTGGTTCGCTTTCCGGATGGCTTTACAGTGTTAATGGTCAGTTTCCAGGGTGCGGATGTTCCCAGTATAAGGTTAAAAGCGGTGACGTTATAGAAGTGGTGTATACTTGCGATATGGGAAGAGATGTTGGTAAAACAAAATAGAAAGGGAGGTGCCGGGATGCACGAATTTAAATATTATAACCCGATAGTTAGTTTTACATATTTTATATTTGCAATAGGATTTTCTATGTTTATGATGCACCCGGTGTTTCTATGCATATCGTTTGTTTGTGCAATCGTGTGTTGTTGTTTGGAAGCGGGAACAAAAAAAACTTTAAGGATTTTCATAACCGTATTTCCTCTTGCAATAATTACCGGGATTATAAATCCCTTGTTTAACCATAAAGGTGCAACGGTTATTGCATATTTACCAAGCGGAAATCCTTTTACGGCAGAATCCGTGTGTTACGGTATAGGGGCAGCGGTAATGCTTCTTTCTGTGTTTTTCTTCTTTTTCCTGTATAATAACATAATTACAAGCGATAAGTTTATGTATGTTTTTGGTAAAGCTATTCCGGCACTGTCATTGGTGATTTCTATGATTCTGAGGTTTATTCCGAGAATGGGACATCAGGCAAAGGAGATTGTAAAAGCACAAAAAGCTATGGGGAAAGACCCTTCAAAGGGAAATATTATAGTAAGATGCAGACGATGGATAAAGGTTTTGTCAATTCTTGTCACATGGTCCCTTGAAAATTCAATCCAGGTATCAGACAGTATGAAAAGCCGCGGATACGGACTTCCGGGAAGAACGACATTTTATATATTCCGGTTTGAAAAGCGTGATGCAATAGCTCTTATATGGATAATTATTAATGCAGTCATTGTATTTTATGGTATATGTACAGGCAATGTAAGTTACAGTTATTTTCCCATAATCAAAATAAACACATCTGTATTTTCAGTGCTGTTTTATTTTTCTTATCTGTTATTACTTATAACACCTGTAATTATTGAATTGAAGGAGGTGGGAAGATGGAAAGCTTTAAAATAGAAAATCTGAAATTCAGGTATCCGGAATCAGAAAGTTATGCTCTTTCTGATGTCAGTATAAATATTAAAAAAGGCGAATTTTTAACCGTATGCGGAACATCCGGATGCGGAAAAACCTCTTTTCTCAGACTTCTGAAACCTTCACTTTCTCCTGTTGGGGAAAAGGAAGGAGAAATCTTTTTTAACGGAGAAAAAATAGAAGACACTGATAAATTTTCAGATGCAAAAAACATCGGATTTGTGATGCAAAACCCCGATAATCAGATTGTGACGGATACGGTGTGGCACGAAATGGCATTTTGTGCAGAAAGCCTTGGAATGAGAAATTGTGAAATTCGTGCACGTGTAGCAGAAATGGCGTCGTTTTTTGGTATAGAAGAATGGTTTTACAAAAAAATCAGTGATTTGTCTGGTGGACAAAAGCAGCTTCTTAATCTTGCTGCTGTTATGGTGACAGAGCCTTCTGTACTTATTCTTGACGAGCCTACCAGTCAGCTTGACCCTATTGCTGCACAGGAGTTTTTATCTGTCCTTTCTAAAATTAACCGTGAAATCGGAACGACAGTTATTATTTCGGAGCACCGTCTTGAAGAAGCCTTTGCCCTTTCCGACAGGGTTATGGTATTGGAAGAAGGAAAAATTGTGTTTGTCGGAAGTCCGTACAATGTGGCAGAAAAATTGAAATCTGCAGATTCTCCTATGGTAGACGCACTTCCGACGGCAACTCGTGTTTTTATAAATACAGAAAATCATCAATCATCACCCGTGACAGTGAAAGAGGGCAGAGAATGGCTGTCGGAGTATACAAAAGAAAAGAACCTTAACAAAATAAATTATAATAATGAACATACTGAAAAAGAAGATGCTTTAATAATTTTAAAAGATGTATATTTCAGATACAGTAAAGAGTCATCGGATGTTATAAAAGCACTTAACGCAGAAATAAAAAAAGGGGAAATATACGCGATTTTAGGCGGCAACGGCAGCGGAAAAACCACGACACTTTCAATTATAAGCGGAATTAATATACCGTACCGCGGAAGAATTACTATAACAGATGAAAAGCTTAAAATAGCAATGCTTCCGCAAAATCCTGAAGCTTTATTTGTAGAAAAAACCGTCCTTGATGATTTGCACGAAGCTTTTTCTGATGTGAAAATTTCAAAGCAGGAAAGGGATGCAGCAGTAGAAAAAATAATTTCATTTTGTAAGCTTGAAAAGCTTACGGGACGGCATCCATATGATTTGTCAGGCGGCGAGGCACAGCGGGTCGCTCTTGCTAAAATTCTTCTTACAAAACCTGATGTTTTGCTTCTTGATGAGCCTACAAAAGGGATAGATGCACATTTTAAGAAAAAGCTTGCACAAATTCTGATTGAGCTTAAAAAAAGCAATGTTACGGTTATTATTGTATCACACGATGTGGAATTCTGTGCGGAGTACGCTGACAGATGTGCAATGTTTTTTGATGGGGCGATTGTAAGTGAAAACACCCCCCGTAAATTCTTCTCGGGTAAAAGTTTTTATACCACTGCAGCAAACAGAATGAGCAGAGGAATAATAGAAAATGCCGTTCTTGCAGATGATATTATTTATGCAGTTTCAGGGAAGAAACCTGAAAAAAAGCATGATGATAAAGATAAAAATCAAGCAGTAAAATTTCCTGAAGAAAAAAAGAAAACCGAACAAAAAAATGTCAGTAGGTGCGAAAAAAAGAAATTTTCAAAGCTAACGCTGCTGAGCCTTTTAGTGCTTGCTATTATTGTACCGGCAACGATTTTTGCCGGAAAATATATGCTTAATGACAGAAAATATTATTTTATAAGTCTTTTGATAATTCTTGAATTATCCGTACCGTTTTTTCTTTCTTTTGAAAAACGCAAACCATCTGCAAGGGAAATCGTGCTGATAAGCTCACTTGCGGCACTGACCGCGGCAGGAAGAATTGCCCTTTTTGCGTTCCCACAGTTTAAACCGATGTCGGCACTGATTGTTGTTACGGGTGCGTGTCTTGGAGCAGAGGCAGGTTTTATGGTGGGGGCACTTTCGCTTTTTGCATCTAATTTCTTTTTATCACAGGGTCCCTGGACTCCGTGGCAGATGTTTGGATTTGCAATTGTAGGATTTATGGCAGGTGTTCTGACAAGATGGGGAGTTGTCAGAAAAACACGCATTTCAATGGCAATTTACGGGATGATATCGGTGATGATTTTTTACGCTCCTGTAGTGAATTTCGGAAACGTTATGATGATGTATCATGAACCATCGTGGCAGCTTTTTAAAATATCAATGTTGACGGGGCTTCCCTTCGATATTATACACGCTATATCAACCGCGTTTTTCCTTTTTATTGCTTTTTCTGCAATATCAGAAAAGCTGGAAAGAATAAAAACAAAATATATGTCAAGAAATAATTGCATCTATTGAATTAACGTACATATTATACAGCGTTGTGATTGTCAATACTATATAGATGTCGTCGTTTTTTAATTGATATAAAAACGGCATATCAGGAAGAAATGATAACGGACGAGAAAAATGGATTAAATAAAGTTATAAATCAAGTCATCAATCAAAATTTTGATTGATGACTTTGTTTATGGTAAGATTTGTTGATTTTTGCACTGATATGTGATATAATAACATAGGTTTATTGTAAAAACGGAGGGAAAACTATGATAACAGGCGAACTTAAGAATAAAATTGACGGTTTATGGGATATATTTGCATCAGGAGGACTTGTAAATCCTCTTGACGTTATTGAGCAGATTACATATCTTATGTTTATACACGACCTTGATGATGTGGACAACCTGCGTGCGAAAGAGGCGGCTATGCTCGGACTTGAGCATAAGACGATTTTTGAAGATAGCGTTATAATAGGTGAGAGGACTGTTGACGGAAAACAGCTTAAATGGTCTGTGTTCCGTGATTTTCCTGCACAGAAAATGTATTCCACCGTGTCGGAGCTTGTTTTCCCTTTTATAAAGAATCTGCACGCAGATAAAAACAGTGCATATTCAAAATATATGGACGAT
This sequence comes from Clostridia bacterium, assembly GCA_045544395.1. Lineage (GTDB taxonomy): Bacteria > Bacillota > Clostridia > UMGS1883 > UMGS1883 > UMGS1883. The sequence continues at coordinate 1,890 of JAZPYX010000091.1, read as the reverse complement.
GCTATTTTTAAATTGCCTACCCCCCTTGTCCTTGACAAGGTTGTGACAAGCCTTGATTTGATTTATGACCTGATGAAATCTTCAGGCGATGCCGACATCCGTGGCGATGTGTATGAGTATCTGCTTAATAAAATAGCACAGTCAGGCTTGAACGGTCAGTTCAGAACGCCCCGCCATATTATTAAAATGATGGTTGCTATGATGAGTCCGAAGCCTGACGATGTTATCTGTGACCCTGCCTGCGGTACAAGTGGCTTTTTGGTAGCTGCAGGGGAATATCTGAAAGAAAACTGTGAAAAGGAAATCTTCTACGACAGACAGAAAAAAGACCACTATATGAACTCTATGTTCTACGGCTACGATATGGATAGAACGATGCTCCGTATCGGTGCTATGAATATGATGACACACGGTATTGACAGTCCCTTTATTGAATACCGTGACAGCCTTTCCGACCAGAACGAAGACAGGGAGAAGTATAGCCTTATCCTTGCAAATCCGCCTTTTAAGGGTAGCCTTGACGCAGATATTGTGTCGGCTGACCTTTTGAAGTTGTGCAAAACAAAAAAGACGGAGCTTTTATTCCTTGCACTGTTTCTTCGTATGCTTAAAGTAGGTGGCAGATGTGCCTGTATCGTTCCCGACGGTGTCCTCTTCGGCTCATCAACTGCACATAAGGCAATCCGTAAGGAAATTATAGAGAATAACCGCCTTGAGGCAGTTGTTTCTATGCCGTCAGGCGTGTTCAAACCCTATGCCGGTGTATCTACGGCAGTGCTTGTATTTACAAAAACAGGCCACGGCGGAACGGATAAGGTGTGGTTTTACGATATGAAAGCGGACGGCTACTCCCTTGACGATAAGAGAACACCTATCCCCGAAAACAATATCCCCGACATTATTGCACGTTTTCATAGCCTTCCCCTTGAGGGGAAGGTGTCGGCAATGCCGACGGATGAGGTGGAATATAACGAATACGAAAACCCACGCACCGCACAGTCCTTTATGGTGGATAAAGATGACATCGTTGCAAACGATTACGACCTCTCTATCAATAAATATAAAGAGACAGAGTATATCCCCGTAGAATACCCCTCAACCGCTGAAATTATGACAGACCTCCATGAAATTGAAATGGAAATAACCAAAGGTTTGGCAGAATTGGAGGAAATGCTGTGATGGATACATGGAGAAAAGCAAAGATTGGCGATGTGTGTATTGTTGAAAGGGGTGGGTCTCCTCGACCGATAGATAAATATATAACAGATGATGGAAATGGGATAAATTGGATAAAAATTGGGGATACCAATGATTCAATGTTTATTACAGAAACTGCTCAGAAAATTAAGCCGGAAGGGATGAAAAAATCTCGATATGTGAAACCGGGGGATTTTCTTTTATCAAATTCAATGAGCTTTGGAAGACCATATATTTTAAAAATAGATGGATGTATACATGACGGATGGTTGCTTTTAAGAGATTCAGAAAATTTTTTCGATAAACGATTTTTATATTATTACTTAAGTGCACCATCAACATATCAAAAGTTCAAAAGTATGGCTGTAGGTGGTGTGGTAAACAACCTTAACAGTGATATGGTAAGGAAGGTAGAAGTTCCAATTCCTAACGAAGAGATTCAACAGAAAATTGCAGATGAATTAGACAAAATCACAAATTTAATTGACAAACGAAAAAAACAACTAGCAAAACTGGACGAGCTTGTCAAAGCACGATTTGTCGAACTGTTTGGGGATTTTGATTTGTCTCACGCACAGAATGACTGGAAAACTATTTCCGAAATAGGCAAGGTCGTGGGTGGTGCTACGCCAAAGACAAATATCGAAGAATATTGGGATGGCGAATATAGATGGATTACTCCTGCAGAACTTA
>JAZPYX010000090.1:0-21675 GCA_045544395.1 Clostridia bacterium | reverse complement strand
CTCCGGCTTTCGTTCTTAACACGGATAATCTTAACGCAAAATCCTTTTCATCCATAAAATCACCTCTTTAAGTATTATATCCTATGTAGAGGGTGGAAATACAGGACTTTATCCGTAAATGTTATTGACGCAACGGAGAATGTCCGTTATAATCGAAGGTGTAGCGGATGAAAACCTTGACAATGAAGAGAAAGGTAACTTTAAGGGGGGAGTATTAGTTGAGCAGAGCAAAAAAACATATAATTTCTTTGATTTTAATGTTAATAATATTGTTGCAAGGATGCAGCTTTACGGAAAATACATCAGAGAGAATACAGAGCAATGAAAAATTCGTAACTGAAGAAAAGACGGTCAGAGAGGAACTTGAAATAGAAGTTGCTGAGAATATATATTCTACTTATGGTTTGATGCGTGTGCATTTTATAGATGTAGGGCAGGGGGATTGCTCCTTTATTGAGCTTGGCAACGGTCAGACGATGCTCATTGATGCAGGTAATCCGGAAAACGGTGACGATATTGTAGAATATATAAAGGACTTACAATATGGAGATATTGACTACGTTGTAGCAACGCATCCTCATGATGACCATATCGGAGGAATGGCAACTGTTTTGCAAAATTTTGAAGTGGACGAAATGTATATGCCAAACGCTGTTCATACATCGTATACCTTTGAAAATCTCTTGAATGTTATTGATAAAGAGAATGTTGATTTGAATGTAGCCGAAGCCGGGGTAAATATTTTAGATAGCGGACCAATAGATATTGACATACTTTCTCCTATTAGTGATGAGTATTCAGACCTTAACAACTACTCTGTTGTTGTAAGAATCATATACGGTGAAACATCCTTCTTGTTTACAGGGGATGCAGAAAAAATCGTCGAATCAGAAATATTAGATTCAGAAATTGATGTGGATGTTCTGAAGGTCGGTCATCACGGTTCAAACAGTTCGTCTTCTGAGGCTTTTATAAATGAAACATCACCGCAAATAGCAGTAATTTCTTGCGGTCAAGACAATATGTACGGTCATCCTGATTATGAAGTTCTTTCTTTGTTGGATGAAAATAATGTAAAGGTTTATCGTACTGATGAAGCAGGAACTATAATGGTTACTGCAGACCAAAAAGATAACATAACAGTAGATAAAAAAGCATCGACAATAAAAGAAAATGCTCCGTCTGAAAACACTTATGTGGTCTCAGAGGAAACGACTCCAGAAAATAATCTAACAACAGAGAGCATCGAAGTAGTATATATCACAAATACTGGAGAATGTTATCACAGGGGAACTTGTTCTTATCTGAAAAGTAAAATTGAAACAACAAAAGAAAATGCTCAAGCTGCGGGACTTAGAGCTTGCAGTAGATGCCGTCATGATTGATGTAAAAAAGCTGCAGTTCTAGTTGTAAACAGCAATCTCCATAGAGAACATATCCTGCCGAGTGAACGTGCTTACGCGTACAGACTTAAATATGAGGTCTTAGAGCATCAAGGTAAAAGAAACGACTCAACCTCCGGAACTAAGTGCCGGAGGTTGAAGAAGAGTGAGCGTCAGATAAGATGTTATATTCGTCTAACTAATCTTACATATTATCTTCTTAATAAAGTTGATACAGGTAGGCTACCATAAATTATTTTTTATTTAGTTTAAAATTGCATTTTAAAGTTGATTTTTGTCGGTTGATTCTGAAAATTTTATAATTTATAATTTATTTAAAGTTAATTGGAGGAATGTATTGATGAACAAAAAATTAATTCTTTCAGGGATTCATATAGGGGAACATAGCCTGGATACTGAAAATATAACCAGGGAGATCAAAGAACGCTGTGTTGACCTTGGGCTTAATTATTTAACAGTGCGTGTCTGTGATTTTTGTGTCCCTTTTAATCCAAAAGAAAACAAATCCGATGAGCTTGCACTATATAACATTGCAAAATGTTGCAAAGACTATGGCATCTATTTTACTTTTCAGTATTCTTTGAAAGATACTTACATAAAACCCGTTTCACGTTTTACGAAAGAGATGGTTGATAGAATTAAAGATATTGCCGGAGAGTATTTCCTTGGCGATTGCTTTGCAGAAATGGCAGAGTTTTATACTATAAAAACAGAAGGGTATCGTGAATCGGAAGGGTTTGCAAAAACAGGCGATGTTGATGGTCCTCCTAAAAATTTAACCGATATTCGTGATGCAAAAAAATGTTATATCTATTATTTGCAAAAAATGATAGAAGCTGATAAAGAAGTAGGGATTGAAAATATTTATACCGTTCAACCTACGGCTTTCACTAAATATGATATGCAAGCAGGGGTAACGGTTCCTATGCTTGAAACAATGTATGGAAATCCTGAATTTTTAATTTCGGTATTACGAGGCAGTGCCACAGCATACAATCAGCCTCTATGGGGAACATACTTTGCAATGGAGTGGTATGCTGGACATCATCATGAAGACATGCTAAAGAGAAAACGTATGCTTAACGCATATAAATATGCTTATATGGCAGGTTCAAGTATTTTCTGTCTTGAAAGCGGAGATGAATGTATAGAATCATACGGCGAAAAGCATGAATATGATAGTGAGTTATGTAGTGAAATTCGTGACAATCTTGTGAAATTTAATGAAATCATTAAAGAATTCCCACGTCCTGAAGGTGGTCCGAAAATAAAAGTAGCGTTTGTTTACGGAAATCTTGACGGATATTATGGTTTGCATAGAGGGAGCACGCTATGGGGGCAAATTGATAACCCCGATTTTGGAATGAGCGATGCAGAAGCAAGTTGGAGACTTCCTAGAGATATTGAGCAACCTTTTAGGTGGCATGAACAGGCAAATTATGGAGATAAAGACTACAGCACACATATTCCATATGGTCTGTATGATGTAATTCCTGCGGAAGTAAGAAGTGATATTTTTTCAAAATATGATTATCTGATTTTTGTTGGTTGGAACTCTATGACTGAAGAAATATATAGCAATCTTAAAGAATATGTAAAGAAAGGCGGACGCCTTATTATGACTGCCGCACATCTTAATACCAATACAACAAGAACTGGTGAATACATGCCAATAAATAACGGCGATATCAGTGATCTTTTTGGCTGTAAATTGAGCGAGATTTACACGTCTAAACATGGAAGTGAATTTGCACGAGGGGCACTTGATGGTGAAATTTTATATCCCGGACCAAAGGATTTTTTAAAAAACCCTGTTGACCCCAATTATAATTTCGGCTATGCACGCTATGCTGAAACTGAGATAGTAAGTGGAAGTATTGTAGCACAGCTCAATGATGATTTCATGTGCAGAAACACGAAAAAAGCAAGTATAGTTGAAAATAAGTGCGGGAAAGGGTATACATATCTTTTTACAACAGTTGAATATCCGGGTTGTCATGCAATTTATCCTATGTATAAGAGATTTGTAAAAATCCATCTTAATGCATTGAATTCTAAAAGTGATATTAAAGTCATAGGAAACGATGAAGTGCGTTATGCTGTTTATGCAAATAATAAAATTTTTCTTTTAAATACTGCAACATACCCTGCATCGGTTAGTTTAACTGTAAATGGAAAAGAAAATGTATATGCTTTACAGCCTGGTGAAATGAAGATAGTTTAGTATTGCATGTTAAAGTTAAATATTGTTTGTTGACGTGCATGTAAGAATAATATTAAAATTATATTGAAATCAACTTGAAATTTGGAGGAATAAAAATGCATTACGAACCATTAAGACCAAACAGAACTACAGCGGCAAAGGAAAGATATGAGTTTACGCATGGCGAAACATCGGTATGCGTGTACGACATTGAAACTCTTGATTTTATTAAAGAAATTCCTGTAGGAACAAATCCTGACTGCCACGCAACTTCTCTTGACAATAGTTATCTTTACATAGCTTGCTTTGAAGGACTTTACTGCATAAGTCAGGAAACACTTGAAGTCGAAAAGGTACTCGATACAGGAAAATTATATGCGACAAATACCTTGCCTGACGGAAACACACTGCTACTGCACGATTTATGCGGAGGAGTTATTATAATTAAAGATATTACCGATATGGAAAAAATTCATATTCACAGCCGTACACAGGTTATCCCCAATGGTGAATTCAGATGTGAAATAGGCGGAAAGGGAAATTTTATAAATAACAATAGGCATTATTTATGTTGCGGATGGCAGCAGTCAAAGCTGTATTTGTTTGATGTGGAAAATGATTTCTCGTTTGATATTTTTATAGACACAGATGAAAGATTATTCAGAAGTGATGACTTAGTTATTACAGCGGATAAGAAAAAAGCCTATTGTGCGTGTCACTCGGAGGAAAAGCAGTCTCATGTTGCAGTAATAGATATTCCTAATAAAAAGATTATAAAAACGATTGAAACCGGAATCGGCACTTGTGGACTTACGATGACCTGCGATGAAAGATATGTTATCGCATCAAATGATAACGATGATTCAATTAGCGTTATAGATACTCTGATTGATGAAGTAGTAAATACACCTTGTGCACGTGAAGGCTTTGATGCACTTGGAATTACAGGCTATATTCAGGGTATAAGTTGCGGAAAGGATGACTCTGTTTATGTTTATGGATGCAGTGGCAATGGAGCGATTGTAAGATTCTTTGATATTGCAAAAAGTAACAAATATGTAATTTCATATAAAGGCGGAAAATATGTCTCTGAATATAAGAAAATTGTATAAAGAAAAAAACTTTATAATTAACTATTCAGTCAGGAGGAGAGAACTTTGTCAGTAAAGGAAATCAGGTGTCTGAAAAAAGAAAAATTTTCAGAAAGAGTGAAAAAAGATTTTAAGAGAAATAAAACACTGTATCTTATTGCTTTGCCGATTGTTTTGTTTTATCTTATTTTCTGTTTTGGTCCTATGTACGGGGCAATAATTGCATTTATGAATTTTAATCCCTTTGCGGGATATGCAGGAAGTGAATGGGTAGGATTTTATCACTTTGAAAAATTCTTTGCAAGTCCGGACTTTTTACAACTTTTAAAAAATACTGTTACAATAAGCTTATCAATGGTAATTTTTTCGTTTCCTTTGCCAATTATTTTAGCATTGTTTATTAATGAACTCAGAAGCGAAAGGTTTGCTAAGGTTGTAAAAACAGTTTCATATCTTCCGCACTTTATATCGCTCGTGGTTATATGCGGAATGATAAAAACCTTTTTCAACAGCAGTGGCTTGATAGGAAATTTTGTTGCAGAAATGACAGGAAGTAATGCGAATTTACTTGATCAGCCATCATGGTTTATTCCGATTTATGTTTTTTCGGGAATATGGCAGAATTTAGGCTGGGATTCTATAATCTATGTTGCGGCACTCTCGGGAGTGGATCAGCAGCTTTATGAAGCGGCTGATATTGACGGCTGCGGTAGGTTCAAAAAGATTTGGCATATAACGCTGCCGAGCATTTTGCCAACGATTGTGATTATGCTAATTTTGAAATTTGGCGGAATGTTGTCTGTAGGTTATGAGAAAATCATTCTTCTTTATAATCCTCTTACATATGAAACAGCTGACGTTATATCAAGCTATGTGTACAGACGAGGACTCCAGGAATTCAATTACAGCTATTCAACGGCGGTAGGACTGTTTAATTCTGCTGTAAACTTTATTTTAGTTGTGATTGTTAATTCTATATCAAAGAAAGTCAGCGAAGTAGGAATTATGTGAGGTGAGTGTAATGCGAAAAATGTCTTTTAGTGAGAAAATTTTCCAGACAATATTAATTTTGTTTATGCTTGCGATAGTTGTGATAACACTCTATCCGATATGGTATGTATTTGTTGCATCTATGAGTAATGCGACAGCAGTAATTAAAGCAAATGGTGCTATGCTATGGTTTGACGGATTTAATCTTGATGCGTATAAAGAGGTTTTCAAAAATCAAAGCATATGGACAGGCTACAGAAATACCTTATTTGTTGTAGCGCTTGGTACCGGATTAAGTATCCTTGTAACTTCAATGGGTGGATATTTCCTTTCCCGTAAGAATGTTATGTGGAAAGCTCCTATTGCAGTAGCAATAGTTTTTACAATGTATTTTTCAGGCGGACTTATTCCAAGATACTTTCTTGTTCGTGGACTCGGTCTTAATAATAGCCTGTTTGCATTGATTTTTCCTGTGTTGATAGATACATACAATCTTATTATTATGAGAACGGCTTTCGCCTCATTACCGGAAGCATTATCTGAATCCGCACAGATAGACGGTGCAGGACATTTGACAATACTGTTTAAAATACTGCTTCCGCTTTGTGGTGCAACAATAGCTGTATTATCTCTTTATTATGCAGTTAATTACTGGAATGCATGGTTTGATGCAATGATATTCATTGATAAACGTTCGCTTTTCCCGTTGCAGCTGATATTGCGTGAAATTGTAATGTATAATACAGCCGCAGACGAGCTTGTGCAGTTGGATAATCTTGATTTGGCAGAAACAATACAATATGCGACTATTATTGTAGCTACGCTTCCGATATTGGTTGTATATCCTTTTATTCAAAGATATTTTGAAAAAGGCATTATGGTTGGTGCAATAAAGGAATGATGATATGATAAAAAGAATTATTGCTTTTGTAATTGCAGCATCTGTTATACAGATAACAGCTTCAGCAAAGGAGGTATTTTTCTTTGAAGATTTTTCTCAGCAAAATACAATTTGTGATATTAGAGCAAGTAACAGCACACTAATAAAAAACACAAAGGATGGAATCCTTGAAATGTTTTACGCCGGAATGACTTATCCGTCAGTAAACACTGCTGAATTTGTACAATATGATGCTGATAAAATTGTTGTGGAGTTTAGTCTAAACCACAAATTTGAAAAGTCGAGAAATACATTCGTTGTACAGACAAAGAATTTGTCTTATGAACTTTTTGCTATCTCTAATATGCCTGAGTGGACACTATATAGCGTGCTCATTGATTTTGAAAATAAAAATGCAAAACTGTTCGCTGATGGTGTCCTGCAGAATGAATGTAGCATAGCTTTTTCAAAAAGTGATGCAATAAATTTTAAAATTTCAGTCTTTTTGCTTTCAAGTGGCTGTCAGTTTGATTATATCAGTATTTACAGTCTGAGAGATAAGGCGATGCTTAGCCTGAGTGAAAATACACCTGTAAAGGTTAGTGTTAAATCGGATATTCCTCTTATGCAGAGTAAAATCCAGAATATAACCATTGATGGAGCAAATATTAAAAAAATTGTGCCGAAAAGCATGCATGAATTTGAAATCTATTTTAATGAGCCTCTTGAAAAAGACAGAACTTATTTGATAGATGTATCGAAACTCAGGGATATATATGACCGCAGCGTAGAAAGTAATATCAGTTTGAAATTTCAAAATTTGTTAGATGTAAAGGCTTTTAACGTTACACAGACAGAGGACGGTTATTCGATTTGCTGCAATATATATAATAATTCAGAGAAGTCCCAAATGATAGACCTTATTTCCGGTATTTATGAATCAGGTATATTGAAAAAATCAGTTGTAAATACGTTGAATTTATCTTCGGGATTAAATGAATATACATTGAATATACCCGTAACCGATGTTAATGAGAATTTTGAAATAAAAAATTTTTTATGGGAATCATTTGAAAAAATGACCATAATTGAAAACTTATAATCAAGGAGGAATAAAACAGTGAAAAAATTTAACAAGCTTTTATCCTTAATAATGACTGTAATAATGCTCTCGTCATTATTTGTTTTTTCTAATGCACCTTCATTTACAACAGCAGCATATGCAATGCCCGAATATGTTGCACCCACTCCGTTCTTTGTGGAAGATGGAAATGCAGATAACACCTATGAGGAAGCATATCGGTCAGGAACAGCAACACTTACTCTAACAAGAGAAGGTGGTGCTACAACCTTTACTAACACCGGATCAGGAGAGTTCATTCTTTCCACACCTTCCGTAACTTCTTCAAACAAATATTATATTGAGTATGAGGTAAGTTCGCTTCCAAACGGTAAATATTTTCAGGTTTTCCCGGGTGGATACTACTATGCCCCTGCAGTGAGACAGACAGGAAAATATTATGGTGTATATAACGGCTCAAGCTATAAAGTATATAAAGAAGATGGTGCCGTTCTTTACGAAGTGACTTCGACTAATGCTACACCACCTAAAACCTCTGATATGATAGGAATAAATTTCAACGTAGGGGTGAAGTTTAATTATATTGTTGCTTATCCTATGTCGGAGTATATGTCAGTTAAGATTACAGAAAGCGACGCAAGTGGTGTAACCTTTAAAACAACAGTGCCTATCGTTACAAGCAGCTCTGTTGCAAAGGTTGGAGAAACAGAACTTACAATCAGCACAGTATCAGGAGAGCTGTGTACATACAAGGCTGAATTTGAAACGGGATTTGCCGATACTATTACGGAGAATGAAATTGTGCTTACACTTAACAGCTTTGAAGGAACGCAGATTGAATCAATAAACAATGCGAAATTTAAAATACCTATGGATATAGAGTTATCACTTGAAGGTGGTGCATTACGTGCCGGAACAAATGTAATGGTTGCTGACATTAATAATGAAAAAACACCTGAAAGTGCTGTTTTAGTAGGTGTTGTGTATCATTCTGACGGCAAGGCGGAAATCTTCCCCTTTGATATCACAACAGCAACAGCAACGGGAGAGGATTCTCTGAAAAAAGAATTTTCTGTGGAAACTGTTGAAGATGATGCTGTGTTTGAAATGTATATTGTGGATAGTCTTGATACTATGAATTTTAAAACTGCCAAAAAGGTTTATGACAAGAACGGAGAAATAGTATATTCAGATAACATTTTGCCTGAAGACGGAACGACTGTTTCCTTAACAGTTTCCGACCCTGACCCTGAAAAGGGAACGGCAAAATTCACTTTGACTCTGAATGAAGGAAAATCCGACAGCGCAGTTTATATAAAAATTCTTGATGATGAGAATAAAATTGTTTATCTGAAAGCTGACAATACAGAGAACTCAAAAGCGGATTTCACTGTAAAATTCCCTGAATCGACAGAACCTGAAACCTATAAGGTTTACTGGGGCTATACTGCTGATACGGAAAACTTATCTTGCTCGTATGATTATCTGCACTATTCCAAAACATATATCGATAACTGTGCATCAATTATTAATACAGCAACAGTACAGGACGTAACGAATACTCCATACACCAATGAGCAGATTGCAGCACTCACAGACTTGTGTACAGTTTACAGATATAATCTTGCTTATAGTGAGGCAGAGCTTCAGCAGCTCTTCCGTTGTATGGTTGGACTGAGAATTGAGAAGGAAGGCTTTGCTGATTCAAAAGCAATTCTTGACGCCTTAAAAGAAGCTGAAATGCTGATAATAGAAAAGAATAACAATGCAGAACAGTTTATTACTGATTTCAATGAGAAATATGGCTTTGATACAAATGCATATAAGCTGTTTAATGAAACATTCTCAGAAATCATGAGGACAAATGCTGTAGGAGCATTCGACGCAGTTCAGCCGTATAATATCGAAGAAACGAAAAATCTTTTTGTAGATTCTGTTGCGAAAAAAGGAATCGAATATTCTTCAAACTATATGCAGGTGCGTGGAATCCTTGACGGAATAGGAAGCCTGATAGATCTTGTCGATGCAGACCTCACCCTTTACAACGGATTTGACACCGACAAAAAAGAAATTGTGGAAAACGGACTTGTCGGATATAGCGGTAATGATTTACCGGGCGAATTTTCCCGACTTGTCGGTGTTGCAAACACGCCCACACCTTCAGAAGAGGAAGATTATGATTACGGAAACGGATCTTCCGGCGGCGGAGGAGGCGGCGGTAAAAAAACAAGCGGTGCGCTGACAGGACTCCCTGTTGTAAAATCGGAAGAAACACCGATTAGTCCTTCCGATAATAAAAAGGAATATTTTGATGATTTAAGCGGTTACGACTGGGCAAAAGAGGCTATAAATAGCCTTGCAGAAAAGAACATTATTTCAGGCACAGGAAATAATAAATATAATCCTGAAAACAATATTACACGCAGAGAAATTGCAAAAATTATAGCGACTGCATATGAATTAAAAGCAGAAAACGATGTAACAGGATTTACTGATGTTGAAAGTAATGATTGGGCGTCATCATATATAGCCGCAGTATTTTCAAGCGGAATTATGAATGGCATTGAAAATAAAAGCTTCGCACCGCAAAATTTTGTATCAAGAGAAATGTTTGCGACAATTATTTACCGTGCACTGAAAAATCAGGGAATTTCTCTGGAAAGTAATACTGTTGAATTCAGTGATAAAACACAAATATCAGATTATGCTTTAGAGGCAGTTGCTGCTCTTACAAAGGCAAAGGTTATTAACGGAATAGGAAATAATTCCTTTGCACCAAAGCAAAACCTGAGCAGAGCAGAAGCAGCGGTAATGATTTATCGTGCTTTATCGATTAAATGAAGGAGGAGGGCTTTATGAAAAAATTAGTTTCAATAATAACTGCATTTATAATGCTTTGTGCATTAATTCCCTCTGCAATTACTTTTGCAGCTGAGAACGAAGGAAACTACGTATTTTTAAGCGATTTTGAAGATGTAGAACCGGGGAAAAAAATACATTCTCTTGAAAATGTAAACCAGGAGGTTGCAACGTTAAACAATCCAAATAAAATCTGGAATGGTATAGCAGGTACATATGAGGTTGTGAAAGAAAGCGAAACTGTAAACAATCAGGTTTTAAAGGTTTACAACGATGAATCAGCATCAGTGACAACAACATTTACAAAATCACTGAGAACTGATGTTAATAACAACGGTTTAGCCTGCTTTGATATGTCATTCAAGGTGAAATCAAACGGTCAGAACTGCAGTATTTCAATGCTTCCATACAGCTCTAATATCGGAACATTTTATCCATTTGAATTAAGTGGTATGAATGTCAGCTGCAACAGAACTGTAGGTGGAACCCTTGAAATGGATAAATGGAACTATGTAAGGGTACGTGTCAACCTTGAAGAAAATTTAATAGACCTTTTTATAAATGACATACCTGAATATACAGGAACAATATGGCCAAAGGGTGAAACACGCAAGCATCCTTCAATGATTGTTATAGGCTTTAATTCAACTGTTACAAAGGGAAAGGAATGCTTCTGGGATGACATTATGCTGTCAGAAGCAGCGGCATCCGAGGAAGATGTAATCAATGATAACTTTGATTTATACAAGGGAATTCATCCAAGAGTATTTCTTGAAGAAAAGGATTTTGACAGAATTAAGAAAATGACGCAGGATGAAAGGTTTAAATCTGAGTGGAATTCAATGCTTATGATAGCTGACCGCTATGTAAATAACGGACCTACAGAGTATTGGGTTGACCCCGATACAGAAGAAAACTGGATGCGTGACGAGGCGGACTGGCTGCTTCAGCTTTGCGTAGTTGCAAAGGTAACAGGCGAGGCAAAATACAGAGAAGCTTTAAGAAAATGTATAGATACATCGATGAAATATCCTCATTGGGGACGTGAAGAGTTCCTCAATAACGACCTTGCCTGTACACACATGCTTGTTCTTTCAAGCGTTTATTACGACTGGTTTTATGATGATCTTACTCCCGATGAAAAATATCTGATTCTGAACACTGTTAAGGAACGGGCAGGTGTTATGTCAAAGCTTGGCTGGTGGAGAATCAAATATTTGCAGAATCACTTATGGAACTGTGCATCTGCACTTATGCAGGCATCTGCCGCATTTTACGAAGATATTCCCGAGGCAAAGAGCTGGTCAAGAATTGCAAAGAATCTCTATGATAATGTTTTAATGTATCTTGGGGATGACGGTGCATCTCATGAAGGCTTGATGTACTGGGGATACGGATTGCGTTTTCTGGAATATTATATTGAAACCGCAGAAAAATTCTTAGGACTCGATTATTCAAATCTTGATTATATAAAAAATGCATCAAGATACCTTGAAGCAATGTACGTGGAAACAAAAGCAGTTCCGCTTTCAAATTTCAAATTTTCGGATTATGCACCATATCTTGAACCTGTTCAGGTGGGAAACCTGATGTGGCTTGCAGGCAGGAACAATGACCCTCTTACAAAATGGTATGCTGACTATATCAGAGAACGTGTTCCCGAAGAAAATAAGAACTTCTATACCTTTGCATTTTTTGTATTTTATGCAGATGGTGTAGAAGCAAAATCGCCTCAGGAATTAAACGTTCCTACAACATCATATTTCCATGATCTGGGACTGCTTTTCATGCGCTCAAACTGGATTGAGAATGAAACGGCAATCGCATACAGATGCGGTCCTGTGCTTGGTAAGAGTGTTCTTAATTATAATTTGGTGCATGACATTGGAACAGACCATGTGCATAACGATGTGAATTCCATGCAGATAGTTACAAGAGGTGAAAATCTGCTTGGAGAAACATCATATGGCGGTTATAAAACAGATAGCCATAACACAATCTTAGTTAATAATATGGGACAAATACAGGATTTACATGTAGTTAACGGTATGTTCGATGACTTAAAAGTAATGCATGTAAACCCACAGATAACAAAGATTGAAGAAAACGAAAATTACGTATATTCAATTGCTGACGGGACAAATGCTTACGACAGAGAAACCACAGGACTTGTGAAGTTCAGACGCCATTTTCTGTATCTGAAGCCTGATATTCTCCTCGTTACAGATGAAATTGAAACAGAGGAAAGGGAAGAAAAAATCCCCGTAGAAATAAGATATTTCCCCGAACAGCAGAACTATAAGGCTACAAGGGATGGGGCATATAATTTTTATAATACTAATTACAATTTCGTAATAAAACCCTTAGAAACAGAAGGTGCGCTGGCGGAAGCAACAACAGTTACAAAATCACCTTCGCAAACCTCAAAGTATAATGCAACAGTTGTAAGAATTATAAGTGAAGAAAATAAAATCCTGCAGCCTGTAGCGCTGAGCTGGTCTGACCCTGATAAAACTCCCGTTGACGTAACTGCAAAGAAAACGAATAACGGTGTTGTTGAATTTTATTTGGATAATCAGATTATAACACTTGACACTGTGAACGAAAAGGTAAGTACAGACAGTGCGGGCGATGATGTACTTGTAAAAGTAGATGGTAGGCTGAAAAAGGCAACAGACGAGGCATTTGTTTCAAAAAATGACAGATTTTTTGCAAGCAGCAGTCAGCTTGAGCATTATTTTGGAATTTCGGCAGAAAAGAAGGATGACAGTTATGTATTCAGCTTAAATAATAAAAAAGCTGAAGCTTGTGCAAATTCTGATGTAATACGCAGTGGAAACAAAGAAATCAAAATGGATACCTGTTCATTTGTTGAAAACGGAGAGATATACGTTCCGATAAGGTTTATTTTGCAGGCGTTTAATATTGACTGTGCATTTGACGTTTCCAAAAAGACACTTAATATGACTACAAATGTTGACTTCTCTGATGCATCTATCTATTCATTAATGGTAAATGGTATTTTCGTACCGATAGAAAAGGGTAAAACGGATTATTCATTAGCTGTATTTGGTACATCTGTAGATATTCAGGCTGTTGCGAATGTAGCCTCTGCAACTATTGATATAAATACATGTGAAGGCCCATATGGTATGAGTCAGTTTACAATTACTTCAGCTGATAAGAGCAAAAATATTACCTATACTGTAAATACAACACCTTACATAGATTCATGCGGTACAACTGTTTATAATTTTGGTGTATCAAGCCACGATGGAAATATCGGTGAAAATACGTTTGACCACGAGCTTGGAACAAGATGGTCTGCTTCGGGAGAGCAGTATCTGTGGTATGATTTGGGAGAAACAAGGGAAATAGATGCTGTTAAGATTGCATTCTATATAGGAAACACAAGAACTACAGACTTTGATATTGAGATTTCGGATGATGGTGTAAATTATACAAAAGTTGCTCATTTCACCTCATCGGGTACAACAGACCAGCTTGAAGAATTTAAACTGGAAAACGCAAAAGCACGTTATGTAAGATACTACGGCTACGGAGCAAAAGGTTCCGGCTGGAACAGCATAACGGAAATGGGCGTAGTATTAAAACAGTAATTGAAAGGAGAAAACAAAATGAAAAGAATACTGTGTGTTTTACTTTCAGTTTGCATGCTGTTTTCCATACCGCTTTGGGCAATGAGTATGGGAAATAATAGTGAAAAGCAAACCTCGGCTGTGGATTTTCTGTATACATTAGGCTTTATAGAATATGATAAATTCGGTAATTATCCTGTAGAGGTAAGTGCTACACGAAAAGAATTTTGCGCTATAGCATCAAAAATTTTAGATATAAATTCCAATAATACATTTAAAGGATATTTTACAGATGTAACTGAAACAACAGAGTATTTTGGTGAAATTGAAGCTTTGTATGAAGCAGGATTTATATCAGGCGACGGAGCGCAAAATTTCAGACCCGATGATTATATTTCGTATAATGAAGCTATAAAAGTACTTGTTTCAATGCTTGGATACAAGCTGCCTGCCGAAATGGCAGGCGGCTATCCGGGTGGATATATGCTTCTTGCAGGAAGACTCGATATTTTGGACGGTGTTATAAAAGAAACTCATATGACAAAGGGTAATCTTGCCGTGCTTGTAAGAAATGCCCTTGAAGCACCCACCTTTGAAGAAACAGAGTTTACAAATGATGGCTATAGTGCTGACAGCACGGGAGAAACATTACTATACCGTCATCACAGCATAGATGTTATAGAAGGAGTGTTTAATGCAGATTCATATACGTCACTGTCATCGAATGGAGGATTCAGTGAAAACACTGCAATAATTGCAAACAGTACATTTAAGTGTAATTTTTCAAATAAGTCAGATTTCCTTGGACTTTATGTAAAGGGATATTACAATTACGACACAGAAGAACTACTTTATTGCGAGGTAAGCAAATCAAAAAATAATGTTATAGAAATTGATGACGAGGGTGAGCCTGATTACACAGACGGAAAGCTTACATATCTTCGGGATTCCGGAGGCAGAAGAAGTGTAAACCTTTCCTCGTCTGTAAAGACAGTGTATAACGGAAAGCTTATCACAACCTTTAATGAAAATTATTATTCTATAAAAAACGGCAGTATAAGGCTTATCAGCAATAATGGCGATGATACATACGATGTAGTAATTATAAATGATTATAAGGCGCTGATTGTTGATATGCTTGACTATAACAATCAGAAGCTGTACGTAAAAAACAGCAGTGAGCCTTATATTTCCCTGTCAGGAGTAGACATGGAATTTTATGACGAGAACGGTAATATTATCGATTGGAGTTATATCACGGAATGGTCGTGTCTGAGTACACTTATAAGCGATGATAAAAAGCTGATGAAGTTCTATAAGTCAGATGGAGCAATTCCTCTTAAAATTGATGCAATATCAGACGAGTATGTTTATGATGAAAACGGCAATGAATATAAGGTCGACGAAAACTATGAAACCTATTTCAAAGAAATAAAGCTTGGAGACACAGGAACATACTTTACAGATATTTTCGGAAATATATGCGGTAAATTTGAAGGCGACAAGCGTAAGGCTGAGCCTGCATATCTTACCGGCTTTGAAAGAAGCCGTCTGGGAAAAAGCTTTCAGATTGGTTTTGTAAGCGAGCGTTCTCCCCGTGATAATAAGGTAATTGCAGTCACAATAGACGGCTCATTGAAAATTGATGGAGATAAGCTTAAGGCAGATGCTGCAGCAGACCGTATAGAAAGCCTGATGAATAGTACAACGGAAAAATTCTGTTTGTTGTATTACAATGAGGAGGGAAAGCTGACTGAAATAGATACCCTTCTTACAAGTGCATCTGAAGACCCTGACACTGCTCTGTATCACGATTATACAGCAGGTGCTGCTGAAGAGGATTATGTTCTTTTCAGACCAGGTAATGGCTTTGCAGGAAAATCTATAGTGTCTAACAACTTTAAAGTTATTTATGTACCGCCCCACGCAGCTGATGAAATGCCTGCGGTTGAGGGTATTGCAGTAAGAAACGGCACCAGCTGCTTTAACTCCGGTGAATCTTATAATAACTTTTCTGTATACAGGACAGGCAAGGAAAGTCTTGTTGCCGATTATGTAATTTATAATCAGAGTGCATCGGGAAGAGCCCCCGGCTCATTCTCGACATATCAGCGACTTTCAATTGTTACGAAAAAAACATATGCATATTGTGAACTTGAGGATGCTATTTTCCCAAAAATAACCTATGTTACGGCAGGAACGCAGGAGGAAAAGTTTGTTGTTGACGAGGAAATTGCAAACGAGCTTACCCCCGGAGATATTGTGCGTGTGTCAGTAAACAGCGAAGACAGGATAGATAATTACAAGAGATACTTTAACGCTGCTACAGGAAAGCTTGAAAATCATATTGAGGGAGAACTTTGGGATAATGCAAAAACTGACTACATTGAACGTTCAATGTATGGAAATGTATATATGCTCAAAGATGGAGTAGTTCTTCTTACAAAACATGATCCTGCAAATCTTGAGTCTATGGCGATTAACAGTCTTACAGCGAGAGGGGAGGATCCAAATGATGAAGATCTCCTGCGTGCTGAAATAAGGTCACTTTGTGAAGCATACCGACTTCCCTCCTCAGTAGGAAAATATGACAAAGACGGTCCAAAGGGTGAAAAGTATACACCATCGGGTGAAAAAGAAATAAGGTCATATGAAGAATATGGAGATGCTTATTCAAAACTTTATCTCTTTAGCATATATTCCACTGCATATGATGCTTTCATATTGGAAAATTTCTAAAAAGTATGTTTTTGAATATTAATGTTTAAAAATGTTGGTTGAAACGGAGAATATTCTACTTTAAAATTAATTACAGAAGTAAATTTATAAAAATAAAAAGGAGTGTTAGAAAGAATGAAAAAAATGTTGTGCGTTCTGCTTTGTTTGTCGGTTGTTTTTGCAGCAGGCTGCAGCAGAACGGAAAAGACAAGTAGCGACGAAAATACATTGTCCTACTGGGTGGAATTCAACAATCAGGCAACAGCCGGTGTTGAAACAATGGGCGAGCTTCCCGTATACAAGGCAATACAGGAGGAGCTAGGGATTAAGATTGACTTCCGCCACCCTGTAAGGGGGCAGGCGGTGGAGCAGTTTAATCTGATGCTCAGTTCAAGGGATCTTCCCGATATTATTTCCTATCCCATTGCCGACATGTATCCCGGCGGTGTGCAAAAGGCAATCAGTGACGGTACTATTATCACACTGGATTTGGAAAAGAAGGCTTCTAACTTGTATGCTTACTTAAAGGAGCATCCTGAAATCGATAAGGAAGTAAAGATTGACAGCGGTGAATATTACTGTTTCCCTGCAATCAATGATGACAAGAGTATGCTTTATTTCTACGGGCCTTTCCTGAGAAAGGATGTTCTTGATAAGGTGAAGCTTGAAAAGCCCGTAACGATTGATGACTGGTACAATATGCTGACAAAATTCAAGAATGAGGGCGGTATTGAAAGTCCAATGATAATGGATTTTGAAAACCTTATATCAATGTTTGGTGAAGCCTTTGGTGTAAGCCGTGGTTTCGGTGTTGTAGATGGTGAGGTTTGCTATAAGCTTGTTGACGGAGATATTAAGGGTTTTCTTTCAACAATGAAAAAGTGGTATAACGAAGGACTTATCGACAAAAACCTTGCAAGTGTTGATGGACAGATGGTAAAGAGCTATATGGTTAAAGGTACATCTGGTGTAACTGCAGGCACACTTGGCGGAAGCCTTGGTGCATGGCAGACCATCTTCAATCAGGAGGGCGACGGTTGGGAGCTTTCCGCTGTTGCCAAGCCACTTCTTAACAAAGATGATAAGAAAACTGTTTACGAACATGCATCTCAGTATAATTCTTTTGGCAGTGCATCTATCACAACACAGTGTAAGAATCCTGAACTTGCATACAAGCTTCTTGATTTCGGTTACAGCGAAAAGGGAAGAATGCTCTTTAACTTCGGTATAGAGGGCGAAAGCTACAGTATGGTTGACGGATATCCCAAGTATACGGAGCTTGTTTCCAAAAACCCCGACGGTAAGAGTATGAGTGATATGATTCAGTATTACTGCTGCCCCAACGGCTCACAGCCTACAATCAGAGATATGCGTTATTATGAGCAGTATCAGTCACTTCCTCAGCAACAGGAAGCCTTAGGTATCTGGTATAATCCTCAGACGGTTGACTGTTCCCTTCCAAGAGTAACACTTACCGATGAAGAAACAGCCGAGATTCAGGGTATAGATAACGATTTAAAAACCTATGCAGACGCATATATGTTAAAGGTTATAACAGGCGTTGAAGATTTGGAATCAACATTTGATTCTTATCTTGATAATATGAAACAACGTGGCGTTGATAAGCTTGTAAAGGTTTATCAGCAGGCGTATGAAAGATATCTGACAAGATAATAAAAAGATAGGAGATTAAATTTATGAAAAGATTTAATAAGGTTTTATCTTTGCTCATAGCTGCAATAATGATATCGTCATTATTTGCATTTGGTGCTATGGCTTCAACAACTACAGGTGTGACAGAAATTTTCCGAGATGATTTTAATGATGATGATTTTTCAAATTGGGTGGCTGATGCTGCGAATCAATGGACATTATCTGATAATCAAGACGGAAGTGCAAAATTTACTAATAATACAGCATGGAAGATTATTCGTTCAGGTGACAAAAGTAAAGAAAATAAGTACATAGTTAAGTTTGAACTTAAAAATACTATAAGCACTAAAGAATTTGATTTAGGCGCAGCCGTCGTTTGTCAGGATGTTGTGAGAAAAAACGGCAATGGCAATTACTTTGTTGTATGCGAAAAGACAACATCAGATACAAAGATTAATGTATCTACAAAATATTATAAAAACGACGGAACCTATTTAAATGTAGCTTCAGGTTCATTCGATTCTGCGGACTATCCTAATGGTATGCCTATTGTAGCTATGAATGGAGCCTCAGGCGCGTATGCAGACATTGAATCTATAGTAGCATATACCCTTAACGGTGGAGTAACAATTACTGTTGATAAGATAAATGCACAGTCTTTGGAAATTACTACAGATGCACCGCTTGATTCTTCTACAGCGGTATTTACAGCTCAAAAAGCAGGCGGAAACACTATTACATCAAGCAGTGTGCAGACTGTATCATTATCAGATAATAAGTATATTGTAAACTTTGCAGAATCATTTGACTATGGTACAACATATAACCTTACTGCAACGACGCTTAACGGACTTGAAGGAACAGCACTTACTGCAAATGCACCTTCATTCACAACATCAGCATATGCAATGCCCGAATATGTTGCACCCACTCCGTTCTTTGTGGAAGATGGAAATACAGAGAATACCTACGACACAGCATATAAGTCAGGGTCAGCAACACTTACTGTAACAAGAGAAGGTGGTTCTACAACATTTAATAATTCCGGAACAGGAGAGTTCATTCTTTCCACACCTTCCGTAACTTCTTCAAACAAGTACTACATTGAGTATGAGGTAAGTGGGCTTACAGCCAGTAAATATTTTCAGGTTTTCCCGGGTGGATACTATGGCACTGCAGTGAAACAAACAGGAAAATTTTATGGTGTATATGACGGCTCAAGCTATAAGGTATATAAAGATGATGCTGTACTTTACGAAGTGACTTCGACTAATGCTACACCTCCTAAAACCTCTGATATGATAGGAATAAATTTCAACGTAGGGGTGAAGTTTAATTATATTGTTGCTTATCCAATGGCAGAGGATATGTCAGTTAAAATTGTAGAAAGTAACAATAGCGGTGTTATCTTTAAAACAACAATGCCTATCAATACAAGAAGCTCTGTTGCAAAGGTAGGGAATACTGCTCTTACAATCAGCACAGTATCAGGTGAGTGGTGTACATACAAGGCTGAATTTGCAGATACTATTGCAGAGAATGAAATTGCACTTACACTTAAAAAGCTTGACGGCACTCTTGCAATGCCCGAGACAACATTTGAATTTACACTTCCAGTAGATGATTCAAGCGAACCTTTCTTTATAGAAAACGCAGCTGCTGAAAATGCATATGAAACTGTATATAATACAGCAGGAAGAGCAACTCTCAAAATAAGCAGAGAAGACGGATATACAAAATTTATCCGAGAAGGCTCTGGTGAGCTTATTTTAAGCACATCTTCATTTAATGCTTCAAATAAGTATTATATCGAATATGAGCTGAATGAATTAGAAATGCATAGCTATTTTCAGGCTTTTCCCGGAGGATATTATTATAGTGGTAATACAGGACCTATAAAGAACAATAAAGGAACCTTTTACGGTGTGTATGATGGTACGGCACAGACATATACAGTATACTTGAATCAGGGCGGTGTCCTGACTGAAAAATATACTGTAAATGCACCGAATACGCAGGCTCCTACAACTTCTGATAAGATAGGAATTAATTTTAACGGAAATGAAGTTCATCTTAAATACATCGTTGCATATCCCGAAGCAAAGGCCATGACTGCTGAAATTACAGGAAGCGACGCAAGCGGAGTAACCTTCAAAACAACAATTCCTATAAACACAAGCACATCAATTGCAACTGTAGGTGGAAAGGCACTTGTATTGAAGCCCGTATCGGGACAGTGGTGTACATATAAGGCATATTTCGATGAAATAACAGATGTTGCAGCAGGAGAAAACACATTAAAGCTTACACTTACAAAGCTTGATGGCACAGCTGCGATGGCTGAAACAGAGTTTGCTTTCACTTTGAATAGTGAGGCAACTATCACAAATGCAACTATATCTGAAGCAAACGGTAAAATTTACGGTGCTGTAAGAGTTTTGAATACAACAAACAATGACTATAAATTTACATGCATCGTTGCTTCATATACAAATGAAGAAAAGAAACTGGATGATGTTAAGGTTGAGGAAATAACAGTGCCGGCAGGTGAGGCAGGCGTGTTTACAACATCAAAAGCTTTAGCTATAGACGGTACAAACACATATTCCGTATTTCTATTGGAAAGTTTGTCTAATCTTATACCGATAGTATATTAAAAAGAAGTGTGTCGCTTCACCCGTTAACGCAATTCCTATGTTAAAATCAGTTGTACAACGGCTGTTTCAGCCGTTGTACAACTGATTTTAAGACTCATAAAGGAGATGAAAAAAATGAAAATATTAAAAAAATGCATATTGTTAATATTGATTATATCGATGGTTTTGTCAGGGAATTTAGTTGCATTGGCAAGTGAATCTCCTTTAGTGAGTGACAATGAAGTTGTATATGAAAATGATTTTTCAACATTTAGAGAAAATGACTTTTCATATGATAAAGAAAACTGCTCAGTAGAAGTTGACAATGGTGTTGCAAAATTGTATTTGGGACAAAAATGGAAAACACCGTTTATATTTAATTTTAATACAAATCAAGAAAAAATTATTGTTGAAATAAGAATTAATGGAACAGAAACATTGCATAAAAAGTCATATATGATAGGTCCTATAATAGGAAATCAGTTCGTTCCTGCTGCGTATGAAAATACCGATTTTGATGCACGGGAGGACGCCGTGTATTATGGACTAATTGATACGAAAG
>JAZPYX010000089.1:0-151121 GCA_045544395.1 Clostridia bacterium | reverse complement strand
GCTAGCAAAAAGGCACAAAAACGAAGAAAAATCGAATAAAATGAGATTTTTCAACAAAATAAGATAATTCTATGATTTAGAAACTGTCTATATTTCGTATTATTATTGCCTTTTTGCGGTCTGGACTTTTTTACATCCCCTATTTTGTGCCTGATGAATCAGGAAAAGTCTGTTTTTATGGAGGGAACTTTTATGATAGAACGATTTGAAAACTTTACATTGGTTCTATCGAAAATAATGTCAAGCTGGAATAAAATTACACTTACAGAAGAAGGCCGAGAGACTACGCAGATTCTCCGGAAAAGGATAAAGATAGCCGTTCAGAAGGGCGGCGATGGCTTAAGCGAAGAAGAAAGAGACAGTTTCTATAACGCACTTGAGATTATTGGCAGAAATCTTAAAAAATGAGTAAGGAAGGATTATAATATGAATATAGATAAATTACTTGAGAAACAAAAAGAATTTTATAATCTTGGAATTACATTTTCGATAAAGTTTCGTATTGATATGCTGAAAAAGCTTTATAACACGATAAAGGAAAATGAGAATGCAATCAATGACGCGCTAAAAAAAGACCTTGGAAAAAGTGATTTTGAAGGATTTATGTGCGAGGTAGGTTTGTGCCTTTCGGAAATAAGTTATATGATACGTCATATAAAAAGCTTTGCTAAAAGAAAAATCGTGTATACACCTGTTGCACAGTTTGCATCTGTCAGCTATAAACAGCCAACGCCTTATGGAAATGTTCTCATAATGAGTCCATGGAATTACCCGTTTTTACTTGCTGTAGACCCTCTTTGCAATGCTATTGCGGCAGGGAATACCGCTGTTGTGAAGCCAAGTGCATATTCCCCTGAAACAAGCAAAATCATTTCAAAAATAATTGGGGAATGTTTTCCATCTGAATATGTAGCCGTCATAGAAGGAGGGAGACGTGAAAACGCAGAGCTTCTTGATAAAAAGTTTGATATGGTGTTTTTTACCGGAAGTCAGGGTGTGGGAAAAGAGGTTTTACGCAAGTGTGCAGAACACCTTACTCCTGCAGTGCTGGAGCTTGGTGGGAAAAGCCCCTGTATAGTTGATTCTACTGCAAAAATAAAGCTTGCTGCAAAAAGAATTGTGTTCGGGAAATTTCTTAACTGCGGACAGACCTGCGTTGCTCCGGATTATATTCTTTGCGAAAAATCTGTTAAGGATGAGCTTGTGCGTGAAATTATAAAACAGATTAAAAAACAATACGGTGAAAATCCGCTTAAAAACCAGGACTACGGGAAAATTGTAAATGAAAAGCATTTTGAAAGAATATCAGGCCTTATAGATATGCAAAAAGTAGTATTTGGAGGCAGGAAGGATGCTGAAACTCTTAAAATCGAGCCTACTGTTATGGATAATGTATCTTTTGACGATGCTGTTATGGGAGAAGAAATTTTCGGACCTGTTCTTCCTGTACTGACGTATAACAGTCTGAGTGATGTTTTCAGGCTTCTTCAAAGCGGACAAAAGCCTCTTGCACTGTATATTTTTTCTGAAAACAGAAAGAACATTAAGGACATTACACGCAGACTGTCTTTTGGCGGAGGTTGTATAAATGACGTTATAATACACCTTGCAACCAGCTCTATGGGCTTTGGAGGGGTAGGTGAAAGTGGCATGGGTGCGTATCACGGAAAAACCGGATTTCAGGCTTTCAGTCACACAAAAAGTATTGTGGATAAAAAAACATTTTTCGATTTTCCTATACGTTATCAGCCTTATGACAGAGATGCATATGGAAATCTTTTAAAACTTTTTCTCAGATAAGCTAAAACAATAATCAGCTATTTTTTATAATATAATCTGAAAGTGCATTTGCAAAATATCTTGCCCCCAGAATTGCTTCGTCCAATGTATTGCCGTTAGTACCCACTTCTACAATTATTGAACCCGGGGTAAGATGTTGATTGAAACGCTGACTGCGAAAATTAATCGGTCTCATAAGTCCGGGATACAGAGACTGAATATGCTGCTGGGCAGTAGCTGCAAACTGCATGTTTGTTTCCCATTCGCTATGTTCAGAACCACTGAGATTGCTGCCTGCAACAAACATTACGCAGGCAGCATTTTTTCCGTCTATGGGAGCTGTATATTTGATTTTTTCGCCGTTTGCACCCTCTATGGCATCCCGATGAACGTCAAGTACGATTTTTATAGACGGATCATTTTTTATAGCATTTGAAATATTTGTACCGCTTCTGCTGTAGCTTCCGTTGTAGCTTGGGTAGTCATTTATAGTTGTGTCGTGAATGACTTTTATGCCATTTTGGGTCAGAACATCACAAATTTCTTTTCCTATGCGTACAGTGTTGAAATTTTTATCTGTTGTTCTGTCGGTGTCGGTAGGAGTGTATGTGTAATTTTCAGATTGAGTGTAGCTTTCTGTTGTATGTGTGTGAACTATCAGCACACTTGCGTTTTTATCTATAAACGAGGGAGCACCGATGAGATAGTCGGCTATATTCAGGGTATAGCCTGTGGAATTTGTTAGGCCGACATCTCCGGGGTCAGTAGGTGTAGGAAGCGGCAGCTTTTTTTGGAGGGAATCACCTGAATTCTTTTTTTGTTTTACTTGCGTATTTTCTGTGCTTTCGTCTGTCGGCAATGCAGATGATATTTTAAGGAGCGAAAATACGCCTGCGTGTCCGTTTTCATCCCTTAATGCATTGTTTGTGAGAATCAAACCGGAAGAAACGGCTTTTCCAAGCTTTATAGGCGGGACTTCTGAAGATATGGTTACCCCGGAAGCTATAACGGCAGAAATTGCACATAACAAAAGCGGAATCCGCATAAATTTAAGATTAAGCGATATTACATGAGTTTTTTTCAAAAAAATTCACCTCTTTTACTGAATACATATTGATTTATTTTCAGTTTTATGCGATAATATATTACGTAAATTAAAGAAATGAAAGGGCAGTGGAGTAATAATGTTGGTATCAGCAAAAGAAATGCTTGAAAAAGCACGTGACGGTCATTATGCCGTTGGTCAGTTTAACATAAACAATCTGGAGTGGACTAAGTCCATCCTTCAGACAGCACAGGAGCTTCAGTCTCCTGTTATTCTCGGTGTGAGCGAGGGTGCAGGTAAGTATATGGCAGGCTATAAAACAGTTGTAGGTATGGTTAAGGGTATGATTGAGGGACTTAATATCACAGTTCCTGTTGCAATCCATCTTGACCACGGTAGCTATGATGCAGCACTTAAGTGTATTGATGCGGGATTTTCATCCGTAATGTTTGATGGCTCACATTATCCTATTGACGAAAATATTGCAAAGACAACCGAGCTTGTAAACATCTGTAACGAAAAGGGATTAAGCCTTGAAGCAGAAGTAGGTGCTATCGGTGGTGAAGAAGACGGAGTTATCGGAAGCGGTGATATTGCTGATCCTGAAGAATGTAAGGCAATTGCAGCTTTGGGTGTAACAATGCTTGCAGCAGGTATCGGGAACATTCACGGTAAATATCCTGAAAACTGGAAGGGTCTCGATTTTGACGCTCTTGAAAAGATTAAAGCGGCTACAGGAAATATCCCACTTGTTCTTCACGGTGGTACAGGTATTCCTGCAGATATGATACAGAAGGCAATTTCCCTTGGTGTTGCAAAAATTAATGTTAACACAGAATGTCAGCTTTCTTTTGCAGCGGCAACAAGAAAGTATATTGAGGAGGGTAAAGACCTTGTAGGAAAAGGCTTTGACCCAAGAAAAATCCTTGCTCCCGGTGCTGAAGCAATCAAAGCTACCGTTAAGGAAAAAATGGAACTTTTTGGTTCAGTAGGTAAAGCGTAATGAACTACGGGGGGAACTGCGGTTTCTCCCGTTTTTGATTTTGGTGAATAATATGAAAACTTATAAAAATATGTCAAGGCAGGCACTTAAAAGACTGCCTGTTTATATGTCTTATCTGAAATCAATAAATAACGGAGAAAATGAGTATATTTCGTCAGCCGCAGTAGCGAAGGCTCTGGGACTTAATGAAGTTCAGGTAAGAAAGGATTTGGGTGCCGTTTGTAAAAGTGTCGGAATTCCGAAAAGAGGGTTTCTTATTTGTGACCTTATCGGTGGTATTTCAGATTATCTTGGTTATGAAAGCAGTAAAGTTGCTGTGCTTATTGGTGCCGGAAATCTTGGTATGGCACTTATGAGCTATCGAGGATTTGAAAACTATGGCATAGAAATTATTGCCGCATTTGATATTAACTGCGACCTTGCTGATAACAGAAAAGTATTTCCTCTTTCAGAGCTTGGAAAAGTGTGTAGGAACTACAACGTTAAAATCGGTATTATTACCGTTCCTGAAAAGGCTGCACAGCAGGCTTGTGATATGCTTGTGGAAAATGGAATAAAGGCTATATGGAATTTTGCTCCAACATATCTTAAGGCCCCCGGTGATATACTGGTACAGAATGAAAATATGGCGTCGTCATTGGCACTTTTATCAAACCATCTCAGAGAGAAAATGGAGTTCGGAGGATAGAGTATGAACGAAAAAAAAGGAATTAATCCTTTTGTGAAAATCTCTCAACTGAATAAATTTTTGAAAGGAAAAAGCTACAGAAGCTATGAATTTATGGGTGCAATCCCGGCGGATTTCTGTGGAGAAAAAGGCTACAGCTTTTCAGTATGGGCACCAAATGCCGTAAAAGTGAGCGTAGTTGGTGATTTCAACGGGTGGGACACAAACTTAAATCCGATGAATCCTCAGGAAAGTACGGGTGTGTGGCACTGCTTTATAAAAGATGTTAAAGAAGGACAGTGCTACAAATATTTTATACAGTGCAAGGATGGTACGTCGGTGTACAAGGCAGACCCCTATGCACGCTATGCACAGCTTCCACCGGAAACTGCATCGGTAATATATGATACATCGGGCTTTTCATGGAATGATAAGAGGTGGATGGATAAAAGAAAAAAAACTCCGCCTTATAAAAAACCTATGCTTATTTATGAGATGCATCTTGGAAGCTGGAAAACCCACGAAGACGGAAGCTACTATACCTATAGGGAAACTGCAGATGAGCTTTGTCCGTATCTTGCGGATATGGGTTATACTCATCTTGAGCTTATGCCTGTGTCAGAGCATCCTTTTGACGGAAGCTGGGGATATCAGGTTACGGGTTATTTTGCATCTACGAGCAGGTATGGCACGCCCAAGGACTTTATGTACTTTGTGAATAAATGTCACGAGCATGGCATAAGTGTAATTGTGGACTGGGTGCCTGCACATTTTCCGAAGGATGCTCACGGACTTGCACGCTTTGACGGAACCAGTCTTTATGAATATCAGGACCCACGAAAAGGTGAGCATAAGGAATGGGGAACCTATGTTTTTGACTATGGCAGGGGCGAGGTCGTATCGTTTCTGATGTCAAGTGCATTTTATTGGCTTGATATTTTTCATATTGACGGTCTACGTGTGGATGCTGTTTCAAGTATGCTGTATCTTGATTACGGGCGTGAGGAATTTGTTACAAATAAATACGGCGGAAAAGAAAATCTTGAAGCCATAGAATTTTTGAAAAACCTTAATGTTAAAGTTTTTGAAAAACACCCTAATATTCTCATGATTGCAGAGGAGTCCACTGCATGGGAAGGTGTGACAAAACCCGTTTCAGAAAATGGCCTTGGGTTCAATTATAAATGGAATATGGGTTGGATGAACGATATGCTGAAGTTTATGAGTATGGACCCGTATTTCAGAAAAAACAACCATAATCTTCTGACTTTTTCTATGATGTATGCATTTTCAGAAAACTATATACTACCGTTGTCACATGATGAGGTGGTTCACGGAAAATGCTCACTTATACAGAAAATGTCCGGACTTTACGGACAGAAATTTGATTCACTTAAAACTTTCTTTATGTACAAAATGGCTCACCCCGGTAAAAAGCTCCTTTTTATGGGCGGTGAATTTGCACAGTTTATTGAGTGGCGTTATTACGAGGCTCTTGAGTGGAAGCTTCTGGAATTTGAAAAACACAGACAGTTTCAGCATTTTGTCAGAGAGCTTAACAGATTTTATCTGGCAAATAAACCATTATGGGAAAATGATGAAAACTGGGACGGCTTTGAATGGATTAATGCAGATGACAGTGACAGAAGTATAATAAGCTTTGTAAGACGCGGCACAAAAAAGAACGATGAAGTAATCGTAATCTGTAATTTTACACCTGTCGAGTATAAAGATTATGTGGTAGGAGTTCCAAGAAGCGGAACTTATAAGGCCGTGTTTTCAAGTGACGGAGCAGCCTTTGGCGGAAAGGGCACGGAAAAACTGCCTGTTAATGCGAAAAAAACACCGTTTTTAAATATGCCGTATTCAATTACTCTTGATATAGAGCCAATGAGTGCGGTATATCTGAGGCGTACTAAAAATATTAAGTGACATATAAAAAGGGAGGAAACAAAAATGAAAAAAGCAGAGAGCCTTGCAATGATACTTGCAGGTGGACAGGGAAGTAGGCTTGGTGTACTTACTAAGTCCGTAGCGAAACCGGCAGTTCCTTTCGGCGGAAAATATAGAATTATAGATTTTACCTTAAGTAACTGCATACATTCAGGGATTTATACCGTAGGTGTACTTACCCAGTATCAGCCTCTTGAACTGAACACCTATATAGGAAGCGGTGGTCCGTGGGACCTTAACCGTAATTCGGGCGGTGTATACGTTCTTCCCCCATATCAGAGTGCAGAAAAAGGGGAATGGTACAAGGGGACGGCTAACGCTATTTATCAGAACATCGAATTTGTAGATAAATTTGACCCTAAGTATGTTGTTATTCTTTCAGGCGACCATATATATAAAATGGATTACGCTAAAATGATAAAATACCACAAGGAAAAAAATGCTGATGCAACTATTGCAGTTATCGAAGTCCCTTGGGAGGAAGCCAGCCGTTTTGGTATTATGACCGCAGACAGTAACGGGAAAATTGTTGAATTTGCAGAAAAACCAGCGGAACCAAAAAGTAATCTTGCATCAATGGGTGTATATGTATTTACATGGGAGGTTCTTAAAAAGTATCTTCAGAACGATGAGAAGAATCCCGAAAGTGATAACGACTTCGGAAAAAATATTATTCCTACAATGCTTTCAAAAGGAGAAAATATGTGTGCCTATGCATTTGACGGCTACTGGAAGGATGTAGGTACAGTACAGAGTCTTTGGGAGGCAAATATGGATATTCTTGAAGATCCTCCTGCATTTGATTTGAGAGATTCCGAATGGAAAATATATTCAAGAAATCCGGTTAAGCCACCTCACTTTATTGCAAAGGGTGCGGTTATAAATAACTGCTGCGTAACTGAAGGCTGTAATGTTTACGGAACGATCAAGCACAGTATTCTTTTTGAGGGTGTAAAGGTTGAAAAGGGTGCAGTAGTTGAAGATTCAATTATATTCCCGGGTGCAGTCATAAAGGAAAATGCAGTCGTTAAAAAAGCTGTTATAGGTGAAGAAGCAATTATAGGAAAAGGCAGTGTAATTGGTGATAAAAACACTGACAGCAGTCAGTATGAAAGCAAATACTGTACAGGCGGTATTTCCCTTGTAGGTGGCGGTATAGAAATAAAGGAAAATGAGAAAATCGGCATCAATTCAATGGTCGTGGAAGATACTGTAAAGGAGGCAATGTAAATGCGTGATATGATGGGTATTGTTATGGCGGATAATACAGCACTCAGCCTTAACGAGCTTACTGAAATGCGTGCTGTTGCAGCTATTCCCTTTGGCGGAAGATACAGACTTATTGACTTTATACTTTCAAACATGGTAAATTCCGGAATTATTAATGTGGGAGTTGCGACAAACATTAACTATTCCTCTCTTATGGATCATTTGGGAAGTGGTGCTCCCTGGGATTTGAACCGGAAAATTTACGGTCTTTTTATGCTTCCGCCTTATGTAAGAGGTCGTGGCGGTGTACGTGCAGGTAATATTGACCAGCTTTACGGAATACTTACATTTTTACGTAGAAGTCGTCAGCAGTACGTGCTGCTTGCATCCGGAAGAATCGTATGTAATATGACTTTTGATGAAGCTCTTAGCATGCATGTGGAAAAAGATGCAGATATTACTGTAATTTACCATGATAAGAAAAAAGCTGATGCTCAGCTTTCAAGAGGTGCTGTTTACGAGGTTTCTGAAGATGGCAGAATTACAGGTATTGAGGTAGAGCCTAATTTCCCCAGAACAACTTATGAAAGTATGGATATGTACATCATAGACAGGCTTAAGCTTATTGAAATGATTGATGAAGCTTATGCAAGAGGAAATCATGACTTTATCCGCGATATTCTGATTGAAAAGGTTGATAGCCTAAAGATATACGGCTATGAATATAAGGGCTTTGTAGGAAAAATTGATTCTGTAGACAGCTATTATAAAAACAGCATGAAGATGCTTGATGACAATGTAAGGAAAGAGCTTTTCCATGCTGAAAACAGAATTTATACGAAGGTTAAAGATCAGGTGCCAACACAATACGGTAAGGCGGCAGTTGTGGAGGACTCACTTGTAGCTGATGGATGCGTAATTGAAGGTGAAGTTTCAAACAGTGTCATATCCCGTGGAGTACACATTGCAAAGGGTGCAGTGGTTAAAAACTGTATCGTTATGCAAAACAGTGTTGTTGAGGAAAACTGTGAAATTGAAAATGTTATTATCGACAAGGAATGTACACTCAGGGCAGGAAAGAGATTAATCGGACATCCTGAACATCCTGTTATTTTACCTAAAAGGACGCTTTTATAAAATTGCAGCGGAACAGTATGAAATAGGCTAAGAAAGGATTTATATATGAAAATTTTATTTGCAACAAGTGAATGTGCACCGTTTATAAAAACGGGCGGTCTTGCAGATGTTGTAGGTGCACTTCCGGCAGAGCTTACCCGTCAGGGATGTGAGGTAAGGGTTATTCTTCCCAAATACAGTGCCATTTCAGAAAAGTATAAAAATGAAATGCAGTATATTTCAAACATCTATATTAAAATGGGCTGGAGAAGTCAGTATTGTGGTGTTTTTCAGCTTGAAAAAGATGGTGTAATATATTATTTTGTGGATAATGAATTTTATTTTGACACAGAAAAAATATACGGCGATATTTCTGTGGACATTGAAAAGTTTGCATTTTTTGATAAAGCCGTGCTTGCTCTTTTGCAGGTTGTAGACTTTTTTCCGGATATTATTCACTGCAATGACTGGCAGACGGGCATGATTCCGGTGCTTCTTCGTGCTCATTACGGCTATGATGAAAGATACAACCGCATAAAAACAGTTATGACAATCCACAACCTTAAATTCCAGGGAATATATGATATAAAGACTGTTATGGATGTGTGCGAGCTGAATGAAACCTATTTCACAAGAGATAAGCTTGAATTTTATGGGAATGCGAATTTCCTTAAAGGCGGACTTGTATATGCCGACTTTATCACTACCGTAAGTAAAACCTATTCAATGGAAATTATGTCAGACTATTTTGGTGAAAATCTTAATGGCCTGTTGTCTGCCAGAAGCAATTCTGTAACAGGAATTATAAACGGCATTGATTATACCGACTGGAACAGTATGACAGATGGATTTATTACGGAAAATTATAATTCGCGTAATTTCGTGTCAAAAAAGAAAATTAACAAGCTTTCCCTTCAGCGTGAGTTCGGATTGGAGGAAAATCCCGACAAATTCCTTGTTGGTATGGTCACAAGGCTTACGGGGCAAAAAGGGCTTGACCTTGTTGAATGTGTAATGGAGGACATTGTAAAAGATGGAGACATTCAGCTTGTGATTCTCGGTACAGGAGAAGAACAATTTGAAAATATGCTTCGTCACTATGAATGGAAGTATAAGGGTACAGTGGCATCGCTTATTATGTTTGACAACAGTGTTAGCCATAAAGTCTACGCTTCCTGTGACGCCTTTCTTATGCCGTCATTGTTTGAACCCTGCGGTCTTAGTCAGATGATTTCAATGCGCTACGGAACCCTCCCGATTGTAAGGGAAACAGGTGGACTGCGTGACAGTGTGGAGCCTTATAACGAATTTGAAAACACCGGAACGGGCTTTAGCTTCACTAACTATAATGCACATGAAATGCTCGGAGTCATAAACTACGCAAAGCATACCTGGTATAATAACAGAAAAAACTGGAACGCTATAGTCAGAAGAGCTATGAAAACGGATTTTTCATGGGAAAATTCAGCAAAATTATACATTGACGTTTATAATAAACTTATAGTATAATATGGTGCAATGAAATATGCTTCGGAGTAGACAAATTGAGTCGCAGCAAGTTTGAAATGTAAAGTTTGCATTTAGAATTTTGCATTTCAAAAGGTGCTTGACTGCATTCTGAACTTTTTTATTCCCGATTGCTAAAATTTAAGGAGTTGTATATATTGGCAAAAACACTTACAAAAAATCAACAGAATATAAAAGATGAAATTATCGGTAAGCTTAACCGCCACTACGGCAGAACTATGGAGGATGCCACAAAGGCACATATCTATAAAGCGGCGGCACTTACAGTACGCGATAAAATTATGGAAAGATGGACTGAGTACAGACGTAGTCAGCGTACAGCACAAAGAAAAGAGCTTTTCTATCTTTCTTTTGAATTCCTTATGGGAAGGGCTCTTGGAAACAATCTTCTCAATACAGGTCTTACACAGGATTATGAAGTAGTGCTTCAGTCTATGGGGTGCTCCCTTGACGAAATAGCCGCACAGGAAAATGATGCAGGTCTTGGAAACGGAGGTCTTGGCAGACTTGCGGCGTGTTTTCTGGATTCACTTGCAACACTTGAGCTTCCGTCTTTTGGTTGCTCCATCCGCTACGAATATGGTTTGTTTAAACAGCTTATCGTAAACGGGGAACAGGTTGAAACCCCTGATAACTGGCTGGGTGACGGAAGTGTGTGGGAAATTCCGCGTCCTGAGGAGCAGGTTACTGTACGTTTTGGCGGTAAGGTTTATACAGATATGACACCTTCAGGGATGAAGGTATATTATGAAGATACAACCAACGTAATAGGTATTCCTTATGATGTTCCCGTTGTAGGCTATAATGCAGAAGTTGTGAATACTCTTCGTCTTTGGTCTGCAAGAGCTGAAAAGGACCTTGATATGGTTAGCTTTTCCGGTGGTGATTACCTTCGTGCAGTGGAAGAAAAGGCACTGGCAGAAGTGCTCAGTAAAGTTCTTTATCCCGAAGATAATCATCAGGAAGGTAAGGCACTCAGACTTCGTCAGCAGTATTTCTTTGTATCCTGTACCATTCAGTGGATAATTTCAAGATTTAAGCGTCATCACAAAGGAATGGATATTGACAAATTACCCGAATATATTGCAATTCATATTAACGATACACATCCTGCAATTGCAATTCCTGAGCTTATGCGTGTTCTTATGGACGAAGAAGGAATGGGCTGGGACGAGGCATGGGATATTTGTTGCCGCGTGTTCGCTTACACAAATCATACAATTCTTGCAGAAGCACTTGAAAAATGGCCTATGGATATGTTCCAGAGGCTTCTTCCAAGAATTCATATGATAGTTGAAGAAATGAATAACCGTCTTGTGGCAAAGCTTCATTCAAAATACGGTGATGACTGGGGTAAGATTAATTATATGTCAATAATTGCCCACAACTATATTAATATGGCAAATATGTGTCTTGCAACCTGTCACAAGGTAAACGGTGTATCAGGACTTCATACAGAAATACTTAAAAATGATGTATTCTGTGATTATAACAACCTTGCACCGGATAAGTTTGTTTCAATTACTAACGGAATAACCTACAGAAGATGGCTTCGTCTTGCAAACCCGCAGTTAAGCGAGCTTATCTCTTCAAAAATAGGTGAAAACTGGGTAAAAAATGCAGATGAGCTTGAAAAACTTCTTCCTTTTGTGGAGGATGAAGAATTCTGTAAAAAATTCAAGGACGTTAAGCTTGAAAAGAAGAAAGAGCTTGCCGCATATATTAAAGAGCATAACAATATTGATGTTGACCCGACAAGCATTTTTGACGTGCAGGTAAAGCGACTTCATGAATATAAACGCCAGCTCCTTAATGTGCTTCATATACTTTATCTTTACAATAAAATAAAAACAGACCCTTCATTTGATATATATCCCCACACATTTATTTTTGGTGCAAAGGCTTCACCGGGATATGCAAGGGCGAAGCTTATTATAAAGCTTATCTGTGATGTTTCAGAGCTTGTGAATAATGACCCTGTTGTAAGTAAAAAAATAAAAGTAGTTTTCCTTGAAAACTATGGCGTAAGCCTTGCTCAGAAAATCATTCCTGCCGCAGATATAAGTGAACAGATTTCAACCGCAGGCAAGGAAGCAAGCGGTACAGGTAATATGAAATTTATGGCAAACGGTGCTCTTACAATAGGTACGCTCGACGGTGCAAATGTAGAAATGCGTGAATGTGTCGGTGATGACAACATTTTCATATTCGGTATGAAAACGCCTGAAGTTAACCGCGAGCTTCAGTTTAACGAGAATTCAAGTCAGAATATATATACTACAAATTCTCAGGTGAGACGTGTTATAGATATGCTGATTGATGGTACTGTCTGCCCGGCAGAACCCAAAAAGTACAATGACCTTTATCAGACACTTATTTTTGGTGATCACGGCAGAGCTGATGTATATATGGTTGTACGCGATTTTGAAGCTTACTGTGAAATTCACGATAAGGCTCAGAAGGAATACCGTGACGAGAAAAATTGGGTAAAGAAGGCAATTATAAATGTTGCAAAAAGCGGATTTTTCTCAAGCGACAGAACTATTGATGAGTACAATGATAAAATCTGGCATCTTGAAAAATTGGGAGAGAACAAATAATCAAATTCGAAATTCGGAGTTCGAAGTTCGAAATGAAGGAAGATTTTTGTTATAACAAAAATCCATTATAATTACCTTTTTATTTGTTTATAAAATAATAAAATTCAGCAAAGTAGAAACCACTGCGTTAAGTGGGTAGAGGACGGGAAGTTGCCTTTACCACGAAAAGTGATAGGTGAGGCTGTGAAAACGAAATAAAAAAGATATTTGCCACAGGCGAATATCAAATCATTTTGCATTTCGAATTTCACATTTCGCACTTGTTTATCATTTGCGGTAGCGGTTTCGCATTCCGTTGCTGCACTACAGGTATATATATGACCTTTCTGCAGCGACCTGCAGAAAGGTCGTTTTAGTTATGAAAAAAATTTCAACAAAGAAACTGTGTCTGCTTGCCATATTTACCGCTGTTACGGTAATTCTGGGGGTTTATGCAACATTCAGAATAGGCAATCAGATAAAAATTCCAACAAAATTTGTTGCCGTGTTTATAACAGGAACAATATTCGGCCCCGTAGCCGGTGGACTTGTAGGTGCTGCAGCAGATATTATGAATTCTGTGCTTATGCCCGTTGGACCGCCGCTTCCGCAGATCACAGCGGTGGAATTTGTGTGCGGTGTTGTTTATGGTTTATGCTTTTTTGAGGTAAAGGATAATAGTTTTTATTATCTTCGCGCAGGTGTGTGTGCTCTCCTTCAGTTTGTAATTGCAATGACGGTTATGTCAGCTATACTTACAAATGTAGGTTATTTTTCAAGCTTTGAGGCAGCGTGTGCCGTAAGGCTTGTTCCGGCAGTTATATCTTTTATTATCCAGATGGCTGCCATGTGTGCACTGAAGCGTTTTGTTTTCAGAATTAAAGAATATATTGCAAAGGAAAATGTGTAATGAGTGATTTTAAAGCATATGCTAACAGCTTTCAGGCGAAAAGCCGTCTCGGACTTTTGTCAATAGGTGCACTTTGTGAAAAGTGCGGAAACCCTCAGGATGACTTGCGCTTCATTCACGTTGCGGGCACAAACGGAAAAGGCTCTACCTGTGCGTTCCTCTCGTGTATTCTTACAGACAGCGGACTTAAAACAGGTAAATTTATTTCACCTAATATGATAAATGTTACAGAACGTATAAGTATTGACGGGGTTGATATTTCATCGGCAGAGCTTGATGAAATTCTTGCGATAGTAGAAAAAGCGGCAAAAGATGTTGAAATTGAAAACGGTGCTATGCCTACACAGTTTGAAATATGGACTGCAGCGGCATTTATATATTTCAGGAAAAATAAATGTGATATAGTTATTCTTGAGACAGGACTTGGCGGACGTCTCGATGCTACCAATATTATAAAAGCACCGATAGTGAGTGTTATTACAAAGATTGATGTTGACCACACGGAATACCTTGGCGACACAATAGAAAAAATAGCTTTTGAAAAGGCAGGCATCATAAAGGAAAACAGTGCAGTTATAACAACATCGCAAAAGGACAGCGTTATTGATGTGTTAAAATCTGTTGCTGATGAAAAAAACTGCAGCTTTGAAATTGCACAAAGGCCTGAAAACAGCTATCACGAAGGTTTGTGCGAAATATTTGACGTGTATGGGATGAAAGAACTTGAAATTCATCTTGCAGGGCTTCACCAGACGGAAAACGCAGCTTTAGCTGTTTCTGTTGCAAAGTACCTTGATGTGGATGAAATCTATATTCGTACAGGTCTTAAACGTGCAAGAAATATTGGCAGATTTGAAAAAATTGCAGACAGTCCCATTACTGTTTTTGACGGTGCACATAATCTTAACGGAACGATGGCACTGATTGATGCGGTAGAAAGATATTTTCCGGGTGAAAAACTTTCCTTAATTTATGGTGCTATGGCTGACAAGGACATTGAAAGCTCCCTTAAACTTCTTAAAAAACACGGATTTACTGAAAAAACAACAGTTTTTACTGTACAGGTAAAAGATAATCCCCGTGCGGAAACAGCGGAAAATCTTAAAGAAAAATTTATAAGCTTCGGTTTTAATACAACCTCCTGCAGCGATATACAGTCAGCATATAATATTGCCAGAAAAAAAGGAGATACTATACTTATCTGCGGTTCGCTTTATCTGTACAAGGATTTAAAGGGGTGATATATTGAAGCCGAAAAAAATAATAAAGGACTATCTTTTTATTGCGATAGGTTCATTTTTACTTGCGGCAGGACTTAATATGTTTTTAGTTCCTTGCAAAATTTCATCAGGCGGTGTAAGTTCAATAGGAACAATCCTTTTATATAAATTCAGTATTCCTATGTCTTTGACGAATATTTTCTTCAATGCAGTGCTTTTTATTCTGGGTTACAGATATGTAGGGAAAAATTCGGTGTTCAGAACAATTGCCGGTATAGTTTTTCTTTCAGCATTTCTTGAAATTACAAAATATTTGCCTGTTTTCGGGGAAGATATTTTCATATCTACCGTAATAGGAGGAGCACTTGTCGGTGTGGGCGTGGGCTTTGTTGTCAAGGTCGAGGCTTCTACCGGTGGAAGTGACTTTGCAGGTCTTATACTTAAAAAGTTTTTTCCGCATATTCCCATTGCAACTCTTATACTCTTTATTGACACTGCAATAATTATAATTGCCGGTATAGTTTTTAAAAGTTATATGATTACCTTTTACAGTGCTATAGCAATGTTTATTGCTTCCAAGGTAACGGATTCCATTATGACAATGGGTGATGCGGCAAAGTCGGTTTATATTATGTCACAAAAAAACGAAGAAATTTCAAAAATGATTATGGAAACCTTTGAAAGAGGTGTCACGGGTGTGTACAGTAAAGGTTTGTATACAGGAAGTGACAGTATGATGCTTCTTTGTGCGGTAAGTCCCAAACAATTGCCGCGACTTATGAATAAAGTAAAAGAAATCGATGAAGGTGCTTTTATCATAGTGTCAGACGCAAAAGAAGTATTGGGAGAAGGATTTAAAGAGACTTAAAAAGAAATATAGAATTTTGTTTGAGTAATAAAAGCATTTTCTCTAAGCTATAATATAATGATAATTATTCAAAAAGGAAAGTTGATGTTATGGATTATATTATGAAGGCAAATGAGCTTTTATGGGGAAAATGGATAGTAGCTTTAATTGTGTTTGTGGGGATATATCTTTCCTTCAGAACGGGTTTTATACAAATCACAAGATTCAGAGATATGCTTAAAAACACCATTTGCAGTGTTTTTTTTGGTAAGGAAAAAAACAAAAAAAGCGGGGGAGTAACACCTTTTCAGGCTGTGTCTACTGCTCTTGCAGGAACTATAGGAACGGGAAGCATTGCAGGAATTGCAACAGCGGTAACGTTGGGGGGACCGGGTACTGTCTTCTGGATGTGGATAAGTGCATTGTTAGGAATGGCGACAAAGTATTCTGAAATTCTTCTTTCAGTGCATTTTCGAGAAAAAGACAAAGATGGTAATTATATTGGCGGTCCTATGTTTTATATAGAAAAAGGAACCGGAAAAAAGTGGCTTTCAGTGCTTTTTTGCATTTTTGCAATATGTGGGAGCTTTGGAATAGGAAACACAGTACAGTCAAACGCTATTTCTGAAATTATGAGAAAGGAAGCCGGTATATCTCCATGGATAACGGGGACAGTGCTTTGTATTGTTGCAACAATGGTTATATTGGGTGGAATAAGTGCTATTGCTTCGGTAAATGAAAAGCTGGTGCCCTTTATGGCTGTTTTTTACATAGGATGCAGCGTGGCGGTTCTTGCAATTAACAGGGAGTATATAGCGGAGGCTTTTCTGCTTATTTTAAAAAATGCCTTTACGTTTGACGCAGCTTTAGGAACTGCTGCGTGGAAAGCTATTCGCTATGGATTTGCAAGAGGGATTTTTTCAAACGAAGCAGGTCTTGGAAGTGCACCGATAGCTCATGCGGCTGCAGATACTCCCCATCCTGCAAAACAAGGCTTATGGGGGATATTCGAAGTGTTTTTCACTACAGTTGTTATATGTACGCTGACGGCACTTGTTATTATTACAAGCGGTTTATGGGAAAGCGGGGAGTATAACGGTGCTGTGTTAAGTGCCTATGCATTTTCCGGAGCCATAGGCAAATTTGGCAGAATCGGAGTAAGTGTTGCAACGGTTCTGTTTGCTCTTTCTTCAATTCTAGGATGGGCATATTACGGAGAAGTTTGTGTTGCGTATTTATGGGAAAAATCAAAAAAAGCAGTAGAGGCTTATCGGATAATATACGTAGCTTTTGTTTTTGTTGGTGCAGTAAGCAGGCTTGATGCTGTGTGGAATGTTTCTGAGCTAATGAATGCTTTGATGGCATTGCCTAACTTAATGGCAATAATTCTTTTAGGGAAAAAGGTTAAAGAAATTACACAAGATTATTTCAAAAAACAGTAAGGGCACGCCCTTACTGTTTTTTGAAATTAATTCCTATTACTCCTGTAATTGCACCAAGAATTGTTGTAATACCCATTACTTTCAGAAAAATGGAAAACTCAAACGCAGTTTTAAAAAACATCATCCCTGTAAGTATCAGAATAAGGCCGTAAATATCGGAACATAGCGCACCTGTAATAAATCCGTTTTTTTCTGAACCCAAAGTACAGAAGAATCCGGCAAGGGCGACAGAAAAATAGAAAATTCCTGCGTTGAAAACATTTATAAGCCATAGAGGAGGACTGAAAGCAGAAAAAATAAGTCCAAGTATTCCGGCTATGACAATCGTTATCAGAAAAGACAGAATAAAAGAAAATATGTGTCTTTTAAAAGTAAATTGTCTGAAAGAAAAATTCATAAAAAAATCACCTCAGAAAATAATATTCCGAGGTGGATTTTTTTATTACTCTTTAGTCTTCATCATGGATTGTAAGAACCTTAGAGATAGCAGATTTTTCAAACTTCATCTTTGTCTGATCGGCACTTGTTGTGATGATGAAGCAATCTGACCTGATATCAAAAACTTTACCAATGATACCACCGATTGTTACAATTTCATCACCCTTTTGAATTGAGTCGATCATGTTCTGCATCTGGCGCTGACGCTTTTTCTGAGGACGGATAAGCAAGAAATAGAATATTGCTACCATTGCCACCAGATAAATAATTGTGAATAAACCGCCGCCACCTGCTGCACCTGCATTTGCTGGATCCATTTAAATCATCCTTTCTATTAATAATCTTTTCTTTTTTCAATTATTTCTTTTGTTATATTAATTCCGTTCTTTTCTTCGTTTGAAAGCTCTTCATCCGGGAAGTCTGCCGCTGCAATATAGAGCCCCTTCGTATCACGGATGCCTAAGTTTACAAGCAGGGTATTATCTTCAACGGATACGGCATAAACATCCCCGTTTGATTTTTTTAAAACACCAAGATTTCCGGTTTCGTGACTGAATTTGGCGAAAACGGATTTATCTTCGATTTCTTCAAAAACTGCCTTGGGTGCAATGTATACGTGATATGATTCAGTTTCTATAACCTGCTCAAAAACATCAACCATATCTTTGTGGCTGTCTACCATATAAGAACTCATCTGGGGAATACGCTTGCCATCCTTATTAGCGTCATTAAGCATTAACTCAATGATTGATTTGTTGTTGTTGAAATCGTCGTTATTAACAAAAGAGTCCCCCACGTATGCCAAAATAACATCCGGCTCTTCTTTTGTAGTTACTCTGACTGAAATAAAAATAATACATACAAGTATAAGCAAAAAGAATATAAGATGCCACTTGTAGTAGTTAAAAAAAGCCCTCATCCTAAATTCATTCCTCTCAATCATACTGCAATATTATATACCAAATTTTTCTTTAATACAAGAGGAAAAGTTAAAAAAATAACGGTATATTCATAATTGTTTGTGTAATATTTTGCCGAAAAGTGAAAAAATCAAAAAAACAAAGAGATTTATGATGACAACGCTCGCTCCAACGGGGGTTTCAAACAGGTATGAAATTACTACGCCAAGGAAAAAGCATATTACGCTTATTATCGAACTGCATATAATGACGCTTTTAAAGTAGCGGCATACTCGCATTGAACTCAGAGCAGGGAAAATTATCAGGCTTGAAATAAGCAGTGCTCCCATTATCCTCATTCCGAGGACGATTGTCACTGCGGTAAGGACAGCAACTGCCATGTTATATAAATTCACTTTTACGCCTGTTGCACGGCTAAAGGTTTCATCAAATGTAATTGCAAAAATACGATTGTAAAAAAGAATATACATAGCTATAACGATAATTGATAAAACAATGCTTATCCATACGTCAGTTTTATCCATTGCCAGAATGCTTCCGAACATGTAGTTGCATATATCGGCATTTATACCGGTGGACATACTTGTTATTATGATTCCTATAGCAAGTGCAGCCGACGAAAATACAGCGATTGCACTGTCACCGCCTATAGAGCTTTTTTCTGTCAGCCTCAGAATAAAAAATGCTGAAGCAATGACAATCGGGACGGAAACTAAAAGAGGTGCACAGTTAAGTGCAGCCGCCAAAGCAAGTGCCCCAAAAGAAACATGACTTAATCCGTCACCTATCATACTGTAGCGCTTAAGCACAAGGCTGACACCCAGTACAGAAGAACAGAGGCTTACAAGTAAGCCTACAACAAGAGCACGAGCTATAAATGAATATGAAAATAGTGTAGTTATTACATCCATAAAAAATATCCTTTCATAAGGTGTACCTATTCATATACTCTTGACGTGTCCCAAAAAATGAACTGTGATTTCCTATGTCAAGAACATGTTTTGCAAGAGACAGTGAGGCTTCCGTATCGTGAGATACCATAATTATACATACGCCTTTTTTATTTATTTTTTCAACTGCGTCATAGAATTCTTTTGTTGCGTGGGGGTCAAGTCCCGCTACAGGCTCGTCAAGAAGCAGCAGCTTTCCTGCAGAACACAGTGCACGGGCAAGGAGAACACGCTGTTTCTGTCCTCCCGAAAGATTTCTGAAACATTCCCCCTTAAGGTTGAAAACATCAAGAAGCTCCATGTTTTTCCTTGCAATTGATTTTTCTTTTTTACCATAAAAAGGTCTGAGCTTCATTTTATTAAGGCACCCTGAAATTACTACCTCCCAGGCAGAAGCAGGAAAATTATTCTGTTCAGGTGTTAGCTGAGGCAGATACCCTATTTCAGAACGCGGGCAGGAAGAACTGAATGTAATGTGCCCTTCTGACGGTTGCATTAATCCAAGCAGCGTTTTTAAAAGCGAGCTTTTACCGCTTCCGTTTTCACCGAAAATAACAATAAAATCACCTTCGCTGACGGTGAAATTTATATTTTCAATAACTGTTTTGTTTCCGTATGATACGGCAAGATTTTGAACTGTAAGTATATTATCCATAAGCTTTCCTCACTGACTACACTTTTCACAGGTTCCGTACATTACCGTACGTGTGTTGTCCACCTTGAATCTGTGATGCTTTAGAATATGTGGAGCAAGACTGTCCAGAAAATCACAATCTACATGGAAAAGAGTGCCGCATACCGTGCACTTCAGGTGGAAATGATTTCCGTGGCAGTCACCACTGTACTGATAACAGGCACCACCATCTGTTATATATTTTTTTATAAAACCGTCGGAAACCAGTTTATCAAGGTGACGGTAAACTGTTGCGGTACCGATTTTCGTCCCGCTTTCCGAAAGCTTTTCTACAATCTCCGCCGCAGTTATGTGACGTGAACCATTGTCCATAAATAAATCAAGGAGTGCCGTTTTCTGTTTTGTTTTATAATCACTTTTCATGAAGACACCTCATAAATTGAGAATCATTCTCAATTTTACACCGTATTAGCAAAAATGTCAAGAAAAAAAGCACTGTTAAAAGTGCTTTTTGCGATATTCATTAGGAGTTAAACCTGTACTTTTCTTAAAAGCCGCATAAAAAGACTTCATATCATTATATCCGCAGGAGGGGGCAATATCGGTAATTATGTTGTCTGTTTCCTTAAGCTGACGGCACGCCTC
The DNA here is from genome assembly GCA_045544395.1 of Clostridia bacterium. GTDB lineage: Bacteria > Bacillota > Clostridia > UMGS1883 > UMGS1883 > UMGS1883. The sequence goes on along the minus strand of JAZPYX010000089.1, from coordinate 130,237 downwards.
GTTTATGCGGATTTCACGGATGAAATCAGACACAGGCATTCCTGTTTCCTGCTTAAAAAGCTTGCCGATGTAGTTTTTGTTAAAAAACAGCTTTGAAGAAATATCCTCCATTCGGATACTGATGTTATAGTTGGTCTTTATATAGCCTATAACGCTGTTTACAATATCCTTCTGCGAAGATGAAAGAATGTTTTGCTGACAGCTTTCAATCTTGCGGAAAAGCTTAATAATAAGCTCCGCTGTGTAAACACGGATAAGGTTAAGATAGCCTGTCTGCTTGTTTTTGTACTCATAATATATTTTATCAAATACACTTCCAAATTCGAAGTTACAGTTTTCAATCAGGTTAAGTCGACGTATATAACCGTTTTCATCGGGGAAAAGGGAGTAGAAGAGGAAAGAGTTTGAAAGAATAGAAAAATCCTCCCCCGACAGAATGTCATTATTAAGAAAATCGGGGGTAAACATCAGGTCGTATGCAATGAACTTTTCCTCGTATTCTTCGTCTGCGAAAAAACAGTGCTCCTCTTTTCTGTTGATGACGGAAATATCACCTTTTTTTACCTGATAGCTTTTTCCGTCGATAATGTGGGTTGCCCTGCCTGAAATAATGTATACAATCTCAATAAATTCGTGCTTGTGCACAATTCCCACATATTCTTTAAATTCGTCAGAAAGCTGAATATAAACGCTTTCGTCGTCACGGAAAAAATCTTCACGGGTAAAAACGGGAACGTTATTTTCATAAATTTTTGGTTTATGCATAAAAATCACCTGACTTCATTATAATGTGGCAGAAATCTTTTTGTCAATAAAGAAGATTAAATTTACTAATTTAATGTTGTGATTCCCCATTTATTAATACAAGTATATATGTTAAAATAAAAGCAAAGGAGGATGATTTTATGAAAGTACAGAGCGTAACGGGACCTCTCTCAAGAGAAGAACTGGGAGTGACAAGTCCCCACGAGCACGTATTTATTGACATTTCGGCATTTTACACACCCAGAGAAATCAAGGATTTCGACAATTCAGAAGGTGTAAAGGTTGCTATCGAAAACCTTGGTGTTCTTAACCGTGACCCCTATGCACTTAAGGACAACCTTACAATGATGGATTTTGAAACTCAGCAGACAGAACTCAGCTACTTCAAGAAGGCAGGCGGTCAGACAATTGTTGATGCTACAACAAAGGGCATCGGACGTGACCCGAAGGCACTTAAGAAAATTTCTGAAAATACAGGCGTTAACATAATCGCAGGTGCAGGTTACTATGTGTATTCCACGCATCCTGCGGAGCTTGAGAAAATGTCCCTTGAAGAAATTGCTGACACCATCGTAAAAGAGGTCGAGGTTGGCCTTGACGGAACAGATATAAAAGCAGGCATAATCGGTGAAATCGGTATCAGCGAAGTGTTTAACGATAACGAACGCCGTGTCCTCCGTGCAGCAGGTATCGCACAGAAGAAAACAGGTGTTGCAATTAACGTACATATCAATCCCTGGACTGAAAACGGTACAGAGGCAGCGGATATCCTTCTTTCAGAGGGTGTTGCTCCTGAGAAAATCTGTATTTCTCACATTGATGTTGAGGGTAAGATTGATTACATTCATGGTCTTTTAGAAAAAGGCGTGTATGTTGAATTTGATAATTTTGGTAAAGAATACTACGTTGACAAAGACGCACGTAACAGCGGTTATGGTCTTTTCATCAGTGATGTTGAAAGAATTCGTCTTCTTAAAAGACTTATTGAAGAAGGCTGGCGTGACCAGATTCTTTTAAGCTGTGACGTTTGTCTTAAGACACTTCTCAGGTCATACGGCGGATGGGGATATGACCATCTTCTCCGCAATCTTGTTCCCGTAATGCTTGAAGAGGGAATAAGTCAGGAAGATATAGATGCTATGTTAATTAATAATGCAGCCGACTTTTTGTGCGGTAAGGAGGAATAACTAATGGAAAGAATAATGATACCCAATGAAGAATTCAAATTAAGAATAAAGAAAGTACAGGAGAAAATGAAGCAGGACGGAATTGAACTGTTCCTTGCTTACGGTAACGAGGCAGAGCCTCAGTATGTAAGATACCTTTCTGACTACTGGCCCAGCTTTGAAACGGCAGGTGTCCTTGTTGCACAGGAAGGGGAGGCGAAGCTTCTTATCGGTCCCGAAAGCTTTACGTATGCAAGCGACCGTACAAGAATTTCCGAGGTAAGGCTTCTCAAGGCGTTCCGTGAGTCTTCAGAGCCTGAATATCCCGGAAAGCCCCTCGATACATTCAGAGGACTTTTTGAGGAAATGCTTGGAAAAGATATTCCGGAAAAAATCTACGTTGCAGGCTATCCCCTTATGACAATAGGTGTATATTCTGCACTTAAAGAAGTCTTCGAAGAAGAAAACATCGTAAGAGGGGACTATCTTCTTAACGACCTTCGTATGATTAAGACAGAAAACGAGCTTAAGTGTATGCGTAAGGCTGCTGAAATCACAAGAAAGACTTTTGATTATGTTCTTGAAAATATCCATCCCGGAATGACAGAAACACAGGTTGTTGGTGTTGCTCTCGGTAAAATGCACGAGCTTGGTGCTGAAAGAGAAAGCTATCCGCTCTGGGTGCTTACCGGTGAGGGCAGTGACCAGGCAATCAGCCGTGCAAGACAGAAAGAAATCAAGCCCGGTGATTTCACATTTCTGCAGATTGGTGCACGTTATGAGGGATATGCTTCATCAATCGGCAGACCTGTAATCTTTGGTAAAGCATCAGAAGAAGAAAAGCAGCTTATCGCTGCAGGCTACATAGGGCAGAACACAGTATTTAATAATATCCGTGACGGACTTTGTGCAGGGGAGCTTGCACGTCTTTATGAAAAGAATATCACAGAAGCAGGCTACGGTGACTGGCTTCTTTACGGGCCTTGCCATGGTAACGGTCTTATGGAGGGTGAAGCACCCTGGGTTGAAAGTAATTCAGAATGGATTCTTAAAGAGAATATGACATTCTGCTGCGATATCTTCCTTGGTAACGGAAAGTATAAGAAAGGTCTTCGTATGGAAGACGTAATCCGTGTTACAAAGGATGGCTGCGAGAATCTGACTAATTATCCGCAGAAGGTATTTGAAATATAAGCCGGCATGTTAAAATTGCCCAGACCGCAAAACGAAAAAAGTTGAAGAAGGTTGTTTTTATTGAGCATTAAAACAACGTGCGTATAACTGTTTGTTGTAGGAATTTGCATTGCAAATTCCGGATTGATTCGTTTTGCTGCGCACAAATGTCACCTCTCGCTGTATCTATATACAGCTTCGGGTTCCCTTCGGTTCCATTTGTGTGTTCTGAACAATTTTTCCTATGCCTTTGGATGTGCGCTTTCATTGGCATTTGCTAAAATATTATTGTAGGAGGCGAAGGCCTACATTTGCCCGATTAAAAAAGTAACCCTTTTGGGACTGTCCCCCAACCGAGACTTTTTTTCTATTTCACATCATCCGTTAAACCGATAATATAGTCAGCAGAAACCTTATAGAATTGGCACAAAACGGCTAAATCCTCTATTTTGAGTTCTGCTCTCCCTGTTTCAATATGGTTATATCCTTGTTGGGATTTGTTGATAAGCTTTCCGATTTCTGTCTGCGTGTAGTCGTTATCTTCCCGTAAACTTTTTAATCTTTCCCTGTAATTCATAATTATCTTCCTCTATATCATTATTATCTGTAAAGAGAATAACATACTCAAAAATTGAGTATTGACTTTTACTCAAAGATTGAGTATACTGTAATTGACATAAAACAAAGGAGGACATTTGTATGAAAAAAATTATTTCGGTTTTAGTTGTATTTATGATGTTATTTACCACATCAGTTTTTGCAACAGATTTCAAGGTGGAGTACAGTGATATGATACTTACAGCGTTGGAAAAATCAGGACTTGGTGAAAATGCAGACACAGAGAATATCTACATTATAGAGGAAAACAGTTATATGGAATTGTCAAAAGGGAATTTACCTGTCAGATACTATGTGGCAATTCCGGTGCTTGATTCAGATTCTGTTCATTATGCACATTTTAAAAACGGAGAATATGTTTCATCTGTTACAGATTTACCGCCATTTAAGAATGTGGAGTCACCCTTTGATGATTCTTATAAAAAGCATCTTGAAAATAACGGTATTTCAGATGTAACAGAAGTTACCGTAATGGCTGTCTTTGAAAGATTGCATATGCTTTCATTTTTTGTCAGAACGGAAAATGAAGATTACATTATTCCCTATGAATTTTTCGAAGATTCTGTTTTTAACGTAACCGATGCAGAGGAATGCAGACTTATTAAAGACACTGCGTATTCCGTAGATGATTTTATTTCAATTTGTGAAAAAGAAGCGGTATTATATGCAGAATATCTGAAAGAGAAACGAGCCGAAGAAAATAAAACCGTAATAACACAAAATGAAGATGGTGATGAGGTTGTTATTGTAGGCGGAATAAATCTTGAAAATATTAAAAATGACATACTTGAAAATATTCCGGTTATGGAGAAAGATTCCAATGTCAAGATAGACTTGTCGTCAGAGGATGAGATGCGTTCTTCCGTGCATAGATACGAGAAAGGCAGTAACGCAAAAGAGCTTGAAAAATTCGTTGAAAACCTGTTTGAAGAATTGTCAGTACAGGCAGGAAAAAAGACGGATTCATTTGCAGGTGAAAATGCTTGTACAATAAAGCTGAAATACAAAGAAAACGGTAAATGGAAGTGGCATCATACCTATATTGATTTATCTGAAAATTCCGTAAGAATAAGAACGCAAAACTACGATGATGTGATTTTTGAATTGAAAAATGCAGACGCAGTAAGAGCTTATCTTTTAAAAGCTTCTGAAAGCGGATTCAAAACCTTTGACAACAGATACTACGATGAAAATACGGCGGAAATTGTGGGAAATATCAACGGATTCACAAAAACCGATGTTGTGAAATTCAGCTGTATAATGCCTGAAAATACAAAAAACGACCTTTCCGAAGAGGTTTCTTCAAGCGGAAGTCCAATAACTGGAATTTTAGAAAGATACAAGGAAAATAAGTATAATTCAACGTATATCCTCACTTTAAAAGGCAACAAAGGAACTGCGTCATTTTACGTACAGCAACAGGCATCTTTAAGCGGAGACGGTGAAAAATTGTCAAATAATATTCCACTATACTTTTTGAATCAAAACAGATATAAAAACGAAAAACTTTTGTCATATCCTATGAAAGACAGTAACAGTTATACTCTTAAGGTGAGGTTTGTAAACAATGAAATTTCAAAAGTTATTTTTGAATACACAGACTGTGACATTTTGGAATATACTTCTCTAACCGAAGATACGGAATTTGAGGAAAAGTTCACTGAAAGAGAAAAACCTGCTGAAAGTCTTAAAAAACTTGGAATTATGCAAGGTGATCCTGACGGAAATATGCGCCTTAATGACAAAATCACAAGAGCAGAGGCGGTGGCACTTCTTGTAAGAGTTCATAAAAGACTGGACAGAAAAATTTCTAATGAATTTACAGGGTTTTCCGATATGAAAGGTCACTGGGCAGATGCAGAAATAACTTATGCGAAAAATGCAGGAATTACAGACGGAACAAGTCAGACTACATTTTCTCCGCAGAATAACATAACTGTGCAGGAATTTGTGAAAATGCTTGTATCGCTTTTAGGTTACGGACAGGAAGCAGAGAAAAAGGGTGGATATCCCTACGGCTATATAATGGTTGGAATGGAGCTTGGTCTTTTAAAAGATATTTCAGTTCCTGTGGCAGCTGCAGCGGTAAGAGAAGATATTGCAACAATGCTTGATTACAGCCTTGATGTTAAAACAGAAGAAACTGATGCGGAAACATTCAGAGAAATACTTGAAGAAAAATAAAAAATACCGCAAAATCATACAAAGCTGATGATAATACGGTATTTGTGGCACCCCCAGTGTGAATCGAACACGCAACTAGTCCTTAGGAGGGACTCGTTATATCCATTTAACTATGGGGGCATTTGTTAATTCTATTTAATTTTTTGTGATAAAATTACTGATTTTGTGACGAAACTACCGATACGTAGAAGGCAGTCAATCTATCCTGTTACTTTTTGAGACTAATTTGCCGCCCCGAATTTTCGGGGCGGCAAATAGTTTCTTGTCGTTAATTAGCTGCTTTTTTAACAACCTGAACGCCCTTGTAGTAACCGCAATGCTTGCATACGATATGAGCCTTAATAAGCTCACCGCAGTTTGAGCACTTTACCATGCCGGGTACTTCAAGTTTCCAATTAGCTCTTCTTTTATCTCTTCTTGCCTTAGAAGTTCTTCTCTTTGGAACTGCCATTTTCTACACCTCTTTACTCAAATTTCTAAAGATGGCGAATCTCGGGTCATAGACCGTCGTATCGCAATTGCACTCATTATCATTAAGGTTTACACCGCACACTGGGCACAAACCTTTACAATCTTCCTTGCAGAACGTCTGCATCGGAATATTGCCGAATATACACGCATTGATACTTCCGGAAATATCAATTACATTACCCTGAACGCTGATACATTCCTCATCAATATCTGAAAAATCATTTTCCATACTTTCAAACAGGTCTGCCGAAAATTCCTCTGTCACTTCCACACCGCAACGGCTACATTCCGTAGTAAACCTGCCTGTTATGTTTGCAGATATTTCAAGCGTGCCACCTATGTTAAGCACCTTTCCATCAATCGAAAGTGATTCCTTGAAATCAAGCGTGCTTCCCATATAATCCACCTTGCCGAGACTAACCTCCCCGGAAAAGGTCTTTGACGCACCGTCATTTTTAAGAACAGATGCTATGTTTAACTTCACACCAACCACCTATCCTTTTCCGCCATTTTCACAGGCGCTTATATATTATACTATCGTTTTTGTGACTTGTCAACAATTATTTTGCCAATCTTTCAGTTTCGATAGCAATCATCATTTCTTCATCAGTAGGAATAACAAGTGTTCTTACGCTTGCGCCCTCAGCTGATACGTCAATAGCCTGACCGCGAAGCTTGTTCTTTTCAGCGTCAACTTTAATTCCAAGGAATTCAAGACCGGCTGTGATATCCCATCTTGTCTGGCAGTCGTTTTCACCAACACCTGCAGTAAATACTATTGCATCTACGCCACCCATAGCAGCTGCGTAGCTACCGATGTACTTCTTGATGCCGTAGCAGAACATTTTAAGAGCAGCTTCTGCTCTCTTGTTGCCTTCTGCAGCAGCCGCTGAAAGGTCACGGAAGTCACTTGAAACACCGCTTACACCGAACACACCGCTCTTCTTATTAAGAACTGCGTTGATTTCGTCAATGGAAAGGTTTTCCTTTTCCATAAGGAATGTTACGATAGCTGGGTCGATGTCACCGCTTCTTGTACCCATAAGGATACCTGCAAGGGGAGTAAGACCCATTGTTGTATCAATTACCTTGCCGTTCTTTACTGCTGCAACTGATGAGCCGTTACCAAGGTGGCAAGTAATGATTTTAACATCTTCAATATTTTTGCCAAGAAGCTCTGCAGCTTTCTGTGATACATACTTGTGGCTTGTACCGTGGAAGCCGTAGCGACGGATTTTGTACTTTTCATAGTATTCATAAGGAATACCGTAAAGGTACGCTTCCTCAGGCATTGTCTGATGGAAAGCTGTATCAAATACACCAACCTGAACAACACCGGGCATTACCTTTTCGCAAGCCTCGATACCGATGATATTTGCGGGGTTGTGAAGAGGAGCAAGCTCAATACAGTCGTTAAGAGCACCCTTAACCGCATCGTCAATAACAACGCTTCCGCTGAAGCTTTCTCCGCCATGTACAACACGGTGACCAACTGCACCAATTTCACTCATATCGGCGATAACACCGTGATTTTTATCAACAAGAGCATCAATAACAAGCTTGATTGCTTCTGCGTGTGTGGGCATCGGGCTTTCGATTACAACCTTGTCACCACCCTTGGGAGTATGGTTAAGCTTACTTCCCTCAAGAGTAATTCTTTCGCAAAGACCTTTCGCCATAACTTCCTTTGTGTCCATATCAATAAGCTGATACTTAAGAGATGAGCTACCTGCATTAATAACAAGAATTTTCATTTTATATACTTCCTTTCAATTATTATGATGGAATTTTTTATTCGATTTATTTATTAGCCTGTGCCTGAACTGCTGTAATCGCAACAACACCAACGATATCGTCTGCACTGCATCCGCGTGAAAGGTCATTAATAGGCATTGCAATACCCTGTGTAACGGGACCGTAAGCTTCTGCCTTTGCAAGACGCTGTACAAGCTTATAACCGATGTTACCTGCGTCAAGGTCAGGATATACAAGTACGTTAGCCTTACCTGCAACAGGTGAACCGGGAGCCTTTGATTCGCCAACTGAAGGAACGATAGCTGCATCAAGCTGAAGCTCGCCATCAACGTTAATTCCGGGGAATGTTTCCTTGCAGATTCTTGTAGCTTCAACTACCTTGTCCACATCTGCGTGAGCTGCACTGCCCTTTGTAGAGTGTGAAAGCATTGCAACGTAAGCAGGTTCCTGAACAAGAAGCTCAAAGCTTTCTGCAGAAGATGCTGCAATAGCTGCAAGCTCTTCAGCATTGGGGTTCTGAACAAGGCCGCTGTCAGCAAATACAAATGTGCCGTTAGCTCCGTATTCGCAGTCAGGAACAACCATAAGGAAGAAAGCTGATACAAGCTTTACACCGGGTTTTGTCTTTATAATCTGAAGAGAGGGGCGAAGTGTATTTGCAGTTGAGTGGCAAGCACCTGATACAACACCGTCAGCATCCCCGGCTTTAACCATAAGGCAAGCATAATACATATAGTCACCGAGAACAGTTTCTTTTGCCTGCTCGTAGGTTACACCCTTTGACTTGCGAAGTTCAACAAAGAGATTAAGATACTCTTCTGTCTTTTCGTAATTAAATGGGTCGATGATTGTAGCACCTGAAATGTCAAGTCCCTTTGAATTTTCTTCAATTTCCTGAGGAGTACCGATAATAACAATGTTAGCGATATCTTCCTTAAGGATTGTAGCTGCCGCTTCCATTGTGCGGCGGTCCATTGATTCGGGAAGAACGATAGTTTTTTTATCAGCTCTCGCTCTTTCTTTTATGGTGTCCAAAAATTTACTCATTTTTATTCCTCCAAAACCTTTATTTTTCTAAATATATAGTATATAATAAAAATATGGAATTTTCAATAACTTTTTCTGAAAAAGCGGGGGATTTTATGAAAATTGGTGCAGTTATAGCAGAATTCAATCCATTTCACACGGGACACAGGTATCTTATAGAAAAAATCCGCACGGAATGTGAAGGTGTTGTTGCCATAATGAGTGGCAATTTTGTTCAAAGGGGCGAGTGTGCAATATTCAGTAAAACAGAAAGAACAAAGTTTGCTCTTCAAAACGGAATTGACCTTGTTATTGAGCTTCCCTGTGTTTACGCCCTCAGCTCTGCTGAAGGATTTGCCACAGGTAGCATCTCCACACTTATAGGTACGGGAATCGTCAATGAATTATGGTTTGGAAGCGAATGTGGCGATATAGATGCACTTAAACGAATAGCACATTATCTCAATAACGAAAGTCCTGATTTTAAAAATGCACTTGATAAATTTCTGCGTAGAGGAGAATCTTACCCGTTGGCAAAAATAAACGCACTGAAAGAAATTTCCGATGACGCCCATATTCTGAGTACTCCGAATAACATTCTTGCGACAGAATATATAAGGCAGCTTGAAAAAGTATCTTCATCCGTCCTTCCGCGTACAGTTAAACGTATAGGAAGTGGCTATAATGATACCGGTGCTGAGAATACGATTATTTCTGCATCAGCAGTACGCAGGCTTATAAAAGAAGGGGAAAACACTGCAGCATATGCGATTTCCACTGAAGAAAAACCGCTTTTTATGACGGATTTTGACTTAATGATTTCAGCACGGGTGAAAAGTGCTTCAAGGGAAGAACTTTTATGTGTTCCTGACTGTAACGGGGAGATTGCGTCTCGTATTATGGCTTCATCCCGATATAACACCTTTGAAGAAATAGTTAAGTCGGTTTCCTGTAAGAATTATACACAAAGCCGGGCAAGAAGGATTCTGTGCAATCTTATAATCGGAAACCGTTTTACTGCTTTGCCTGTTCCATGTTACATACGCATACTTGGATTTAACAAAACGGGAAGCCGGATTTTAAACAAAATGAAAAGCACCGCCTCACTTCCTGTTATAGCAAGGGGTGCTTTATTAAAAGAAAATCCCATATTCAGGCTGGAATGTCGTGCTACAGATATATACAATCTTGCACGTGGTATACAGGGCGGTGAAGAATTTTGCCTCACACCGATTTGTTGTTAACATCCACTACTTTTTTCATAATACGGTTACATGTTATTGTTGCACTGTAAAGTGTCCATGCCATAAAAAGTATAAGTGCAATTGGTAAAAGCAGCATTGACCATTCAGGGTTCGACATTTTCTTCCACACAAGTGTAGCTACTGCCATAATTGCAGTTACTACTGTATAAATATCTATCATCCTGATGTAAGAAATCAGTGCAAAAATACTTTGGGAATCAAGGCTTGAATTACGGAAGCTTTCAAAATACTCTTTTTTATACTTTATAAAGGCAGATGCTATGCGGTAATTCTGTGCCTTTGAAAGCCTTTCAAGGGCTTTCTCCCTGATTCTGGGTTCATTCTCTTTAAAATAATCGTTAAAAAGAACTCTGTAACTTTTTTTATCCTCTGACAGAACAATATCTATGCTGTCACCTTTTAGCCACAGATGAGCTTCTGTTGCTTTTATTTTTACTTTAAATTTCCGTCCGTCTTTTTCAGCCTTAAGGGTTGCAGGAGCGTCGGCATATTTATTGGTATTCGTAATGGTTGCCGTAATAATTTCACCCTTGGCTTTACCGTCGCGACCCGTTTTAGGAATATGCCCGCTGACAAAACTCACCCATAAAAGTCCCCCGAAGAAAACAAGCAAAACAAACGTCATAATAAAAACTCCTTAGTATATAATAACTCCATTATATACTTTTATCTCCGCAGAATCAAGTACATTCATTCAAATTTAATAAATTGAGACGAAGCATATCCCACAAGACCTCTGTAATTAACAACATACCATCCTTGCCACTGCCCTGATACAGTTACAGGGGCTCCGTCCGGCATAGATGCTATCACTCTGGAGGTACGGTCAGGTTTTTCACGCAGATTAAGCGTTCCAAAATTAACATCAACTCTGCCTCTTCGTATGGGAATCGGTTCTATAAATGGAATTCCGAAATATTCTGTAAGGGACAACACAAGATTTCTTGCAATGGTACCAATATTATTTTCCACCCATCTGGCATCATCTTCATTATCATGATATCCCAATTCCAGAAATACCGCAGGTGCACGGGTCTGTGTCACTTCGCCGATTGTAGTTGTTGTTACTGCACGGACATCAGACGGGATGGGATAAATACTTTTTAAGTTTTTTACAAAAATGTTTGCTGCACGCCTTCCTCTTACACTTTTAGGCGAATAGTATACATCAACGCCTCTGTATTCCCCGTACATACCTTCCGGGGCTGCATTTGAGTGAAGCGCAAGGTGTAAATCATATTTTCCGCTGTTTGATTGGCGGATTGCACCGGCAGCTGTCATATCCGGGCTGTTACGGGTATACTGTATGCCGTTTGATCTAAGATACGGAAGCATAGCGTCAGCAATAAGATTCATATAATATTCCTCGCTTCCGCCTGTAACGTACAGGTTTTTTTCCTGTGTTGACGGACTAAGATATATCACTGGCATAAAATCTCTCCTTTCCATTACATACTATTCAAAGTCTATCAAATTTGACAAAATCATTAATTTGTTGTATAATCGCACTAACAAACAGAAATGTGGTGATAAAAATGAAGAAATTTCGTATTGTTTCTATACTGCTGATCCTTGTTTTTTTGTTACATACGTGTGCGTATGCCGCACCCCGTATTCCCGTTTATAAAGCAGGGGACGTTCTTTTCTTTCTTGACACCTCTTCGGGAACAATAACAGGTTTTGCAGGGGATCCAATAGACCTTATCATTCCTACGGAGCTGGGCGGCTATAGAGTTGTTTCTATCGGTCCTGAGGCTTTTAAAGGCTCAGCCACGTTACGTACACTGTCTGTTCCTGATGGAATAAGCGTAATCTCATCTGATGCCTTTGCATCTTGTCCTTCGCTTACAAGCGTTGAAATAGGCGCGACTGTTTCTTATATCGGAACCGGTGCCTTCAAGGACTGTCACAATCTTTCAAATGTAATGTTTGCCGGCACTGTCAGAAGCGTAGAAACAGATGCTTTCGCAAACACTTTATGGCTTTCCAATAATCCGGCTGAATTTGCAATTCTTGACTCAACTCTTTTAAAATACAACGGTACAGCCGAAGATGTCATTGTTCCTGATGGAATAAAACATATTGCCGCAAACGCATTTGCTTATAATACAACAGTAAAAAGAATAACTCTTCCAAACAGTCTTGAAACCATAGGTGACAACGCTTTTGTTCACTGCTACAATCTTATAAATATAGCTATTCCTCCAACTGTTTCACAAATTGGAATAGGTGCATTTGACGATACTATATGGATGAGTAACCAGCCCGAATCTTTTGTAAGTGTAAACGGAATCCTTGTTGCATATAACGGTTCTGAAAGGCACGTTGAAGTTCCGTCAGGGATAACAGCGATTGGGGCAGGTGCATTTATGGGAAACACAACTCTTCTTAGTGTGTATCTTCCAAAAAGTATAGTGTATATTGATACTATGGCTTTCAGTGGATGTTCATCTCTTATTCAAATTAATATTCCGCAAAACGTAGAGTGGATAGACGAACATGTTTTTTCAAACTGTCCGCTTATGACATTGTACGGAACACTTTCTTCTTACGGTGAAAGTTATGCTAAATATATGGGCATACCCTTCAGCACAGAGGTATACGTTTCATTTAACGGCAAGAAAGTATACTTTGATAAAGCTTCACCGATAATCTATTACGAAAGAACTTTTCTTCCTTTACGTGATCTTATGGAAATGATGGGATTTACCGTAACGTGGGACTCTGCAACCGGCAACGTAAGTTGCGTCAATGATAGTCATACTGTAATTGTAAGTCCTGACGGTACAATCGTCGTTAATGGCATAACTTCCCCCACAGTTGCTCCGCCTATAAATGTGCGAGGTACAAATCTTGTTTCTGCAAGAGTTATTTCAGAGGCTGTAAATGCAATTGTCGAATGGGATAATAGTTCAAGAACTGTAAATATAACATATTAATCATATAAAACAACCAATACTAAAGTCGACTGAGATGCCGTGTATTGGTTGTTTTGTTTATAAAAAGGACGGTAAATATGCGTAAAATTTTCAAATTGCTGTTTGGTAGAATTACAATAGGAATTTTATTGATGCTCTTGCAGATTTTCATGATAATATCATCAATTTTAAGAATTAATGAGTATCTTGTGTATTTTGATATATTCCTTCAACTTCTTAGTCTTGTTGTGGTAGTTATTATAATAAATAAAAAATCAAACCCCACTTATAAGCTTGCATGGATTGTACCAATTCTAATTTTCCCGATGTTTGGCGGACTTTTGTATCTTTTTGTATCCGGACAAACTCACACAAAATATTTTTTTAACCGCCTTTTCGAGATTGAAAGTGAAGTTTCCTTATCTTATCCCCAAAAGGAAGAAGACCTCATTGGCGTATCCTCATTATACCCTGAAAGAGAATCTACTGTAAGATTTGTAAACAATGTTTCAGGGGGATGCGTTTATAAAAACACCTATGCTGAATATTACCCGCTTGGAGAGGATAAATTCCGTTCGCTTCTTAAAGAACTTGAAAAGGCTGAAAAATATATTTTTCTTGAATATTTTATAATAAAACCCGGGAAAATGTGGAATTCAATTCTTGAAGTTTTAAAAAAGAAAGCGGCAGCAGGAGTAGATGTCCGTGTTATGTATGATGGAATGGGATCTATGACCACTCTTCCTGTGAACTACAAAAAAAAGCTTCATTCCTATGGAATCAAATGTTGTGTGTTTAGTCCTTTTACACCGTTTTTATCAGCAGTGCAGAATAATCGTGATCACAGAAAAATCCTTGTAATTGACGGAAAAACGGCATATACCGGGGGAATAAATCTTTCAGATGAGTATATAAATATAGATTACCCCGGGGGACACTGGAAAGATACGGCTGTTATGATAAAGGGCGAAGCTGCTTTCAGCTTCACAAAAATGTTTCTTCAACTTTGGTGGCATCAGACTAAAACAAAAGAAAATATAAAAGACTTTGAAAGCAACTTTAAAACTGAAAACGATGTGCATGATGGTTATGTCATGCCTTACTCTGATAAACCACAGGATGAGTATCAGACAGGGGAGTTTATATATCTTGACATTATAAATAAGGCGAAAAAATATATTCATATAACTACCCCATATCTTATCCTTGATAATGAAATGGTTGTTGCCCTTACTAATGCTGCACTATCAGGGATAGATGTAAAAATCATATGCCCTAAGTCAATTGACCATTGGTATGCTCGTTCTGTTGCTTTCAGCTTCTATAAAGAACTTACAGAATCGGGCGTTAAAATCTATGAATATTCCCCCGGGTTTATTCATGGAAAAACATTTGTATCTGACGATGAAGTTGCCGTTATAGGAAGCATTAACCTTGATTACAGAAGTCTGTATCTTCATTTTGAATGTGCAACATGGTTCCTTGGAAGCCATATTGTTGAAAATGTGGAAAACGACTTTGCCCAGACACTTTCGAAATGTCGTGAAATAACACTTGAAGAATGTAATAAACGTAATCCTGTAAGAAAGCTTTTCAGTGCGATACTGAGACTTTTCGGCCCATTGATGTAAACCCGGGCAGAAAAAAAGGTTTATTCTGAAGCATTTTTTTCTATCCCCAAAAAAGAGGAGGTGTAAAAAACGAGTTTTTTACACCTCCGTTTGGTTTTTTAGTTTTCTGTTTTTAAGTTCTCCCATTTTGAAACATCGCACTGACCGCTTTCGTTATTTCCGACAGAAACAGCAGTTCCGTCCTTTTTTATTCCGATTGTATGGTCAGCACCGCAGGCAACAGAAACGATATCAGTCCAATCAGTTACATTGCACTGACCGCTTTCGTTGTTTCCGGTCGCAACAATTGTTCCGTCTTTTTTGATTCCTACAGTATGGTTTCTTCCGGAAAAAACGGCAATAATATTTTTCCACGTGTTGACGTCACATTCTCCGTAAATATCACCACCGGTGGCAATAACGCTTCCACCTTTTTTCAGTCCTACAGTATGCGTTCCACCGGCACTCAGCATAACAATGTTTTTCCAGCTTTTTGTATCGCACTGACCACTGAAAGTATCTCCGGTGGAGACTACGGTGCCGTCTTCCTTAAGTCCTACGGTGTGGTAATCACCCGCAGCAATCTGGATAATATTTTCCCATTTTGCAACATCACACTGTTTACAGTTATTATCACCGAAGGCAACTACAGTTCCGTCTGATTTAAGGGCTACTGTGTGATTGCTTCCTGCGGCAATCTGAATAATATCACGATGACCTAAAGCATCGCACTGACCGCGGGCACTGTCGCCTGCTGCCATAATAATACCTTTGGTTTTTAATCCTGCATTGTGGTTATCACCGGATGCAACCATAACTATATCTTTCCACTTTTTTGTAACAGTTGTCTGATTAAAGGTGTTATCGCCGGTTGCAACAACAGTGTTGTCATTAGTGACTGCAATAGAAATTCCATCACCTGCAGCAACAACACCTACAGCTATATCTTTACGATGTCCTGCAAGCGTTGCCTCTGTAATGGCAGAGCGAACGGAATTTATAATCATAATAAAAACAAGTATCCCTAAAACTATAGCAACAGGGATAAGTTTGTGAGCATAAGCTTTTACGAGCTCAATTTTTTCTTCAGAAGTAAGAGGCATTTTTTCTTCCGCCTCAACTTCTTCTACGTTAGCAGCTTCATCTTCGGAAGCAGTGATTCCCTCAACAATTTCATTTTCAAGCTCTTCCTCAAAAGTTTCTTCATATTCAGACTTTAACGGCCACTTTAATTTCATTAATTATCCGCCTTTCAAATGTTATATAAATATTCATTTATATAAATATTCATTTTACTACAACCTCATGTAATAAATATTATAGCAAATATCATATCTCTCTTCTGCCTTCCATAGCTCTTGTGAGAGTTACTTCGTCTGCGTACTCAATATCTCCGCCAACGGGGATACCGTGGGCAATTCTTGTGACAGTGATTCCCATCGGTTTAAGAAGACGTGCTATGTACATAGCAGTAGCTTCGCCTTCAACAGTGGGATTTGTTGCCATAATAACCTCTGTCACTTCGGGAGTAAGCCGTGCTATAAGTTCTTTGATTTTAATGTCTTCAGGGCCTATACCGTCCATAGGGGAAATAGCCCCATGCAGAACATGGTAAAGACCGTTATATTCCTTTGTTTTTTCAAGTGCAGTAACGTCTTTTGGACTTTCCATAACGCATATTGTGCTTTTATCGCGTTTGGGAGATGCACATATATCACATTCGGGTTTATCCGTAAGATTTTGGCATTTTGAGCAAAGATGAACGTTGGTTTTTGCTTTTTTTATTGCACCGATAAATTTTTCAACTTTGTTTTCCGGCATATTCATCACATGAAAAGCAAGCCTTACCGCACTTTTATGCCCAATGCCCGGAAGCTTTTCAAATTCAGTAATAAGCTCTTCCAATGAAACGGGATACATCTAATTCAACTCCTACAAGAAAGCTGTTAAAACAGTCCGGGAATACTCATCCCACCGGTAATATTTTTAAGGCTTCCTGCAGCGGCTTCATCAGCCTTTCTTAGTGCTTCGTTAACTGCAGTGAGAATCATATCTTCAAGCATCTCCACATCGTCAGGATCTACTGCATCGGGAGAAAGCTTAAGTTCTATTAATTCCTTTTTACCGTTAATTTTTACGTTTACGGCACCGCCTCCTACAGAAGCTTCGATAATCTGTTCTTCAAGAGCTTCCTGGGCTTTAAGCATTTCAGCCTGCATCTTCTGTGCCTGCTTAATCATGTTATTCATATTGCCCATTCCGCCCATTCCACCCATATTACGGGGAAATCCGCCTTTTGCCATTTTAAAACATCCTTTCTTATCTCATCATTCTATATTTGTTATAGGAAGATTTATTATTTCTTCCAGTGGATCATTTTCTATGGTTTTTCTTCCATAGGGATTGAAGTCACTTTCAACACGGGTGACACAATTGGAATCAAGTCCAGTATGAGATTTTACAGAAGAATTAATTAGTCCGATACCGTCCTTAACCATATCTTGCATTTCTCTGCCGCCTTCGTCAGGAAAGACAAGAGCAAGACGACCGTTTTCTTCGCACAATGTTACATTCTCAAGGGCGGTAAAAAGTAAAATACTTCCTGATAAATCATTCATAACCTCAGGCCAGGATGCTTTTATTTTTTCCAGAAATTCGCTTGCAGGAATGTCGTTAAGGTTAATTTTTTCAGGAATTTCTTCTGTAGAAACACTTTTTTCTTCAGTAAGTGCAGGTTTGGTTTCAGATTGTTTTACAGTGACTAATCCTGATTCGATTCTTCTTTCAAGCTCCCCGATTCTTGCCATAAGGCTTTCGTACGAACCGTCACTGTTTTTTATACACAATTTTATAAGTGCTGCTTCATAAATAACACGTGGGTTTGTCATAAAGCGTGCCGTCTGACTTGCCTCTGATAAAGATTTTATCGCAAAAAGCAGTTTTTCAGTGGAATACAAAGAAGCGTACTTCTGAAGAAGAGCGTATTCTGTTTCGTCAAAGTCGCTTCTGCTTTTTCCGGAAACTGCTATAATAAGCATATCGCGAAGTGCACTTATAAGCACATCCATAAATGGTGTAAGATTTTTTCCTCGGGAACATACATCGTCAATACAGGAAATTACACTTTTACTGTCACATTCGCCTATAGCACGGCAAAGCTCAAGCACCGATTCGTTTTCTGCTCTTCCAAGAAAATCTATTACAAATTCCGTATCGACTTCTTTGCCTGCCGCAATACACGGTTCAAGGCAACTGAGAGCATCACGAAGTGCCCCGTCAGCGTGAACGGCAATCATACGAAGAGCCTTTTCCTCTGCCAGAATACCTTCAGCGTTACATATATAATCAAGTCTGTTGTAAATGTCTTCGGGGGTAATTCTTTTAAAATCGAAACGTTGGCAGCGCGAAGAAATAGTTTCAAGGACTTTGTTTGCTTCTGTTGTAGCAAGTACAAATTTTACGTGTGCCGGCGGTTCTTCTAAAAGCTTCAGAAGAGCGTTGAAAGCATCGTTGCTGAGAGCATGCACCTCGTCAATAATGTACACTCTGTAAGTTGTTACCGCAGCAGTGTAGTTTGCCTCTTCACGAAGCGTTCTTATGTTGTCAACACCGCGGTTACTTGCAGCGTCAATTTCTATTATATCCATAATGCTGCCATTTTCTATGCCTATGCAGGTGGGGCAGGCATTACATGGATTTCCGTCCTGAGGGTTTTCGCAGTTAACTGCTTTGCTTAGAATTCTTGCTGTGGAGGTTTTTCCCGTTCCGCGACTTCCACAGAAAAGAAATGCATGACCGCAGGCATTGTTTTTTATTTCGTTTTTTATTGTTTGAGTAACGTGCTGTTGACCTACAACATCGTCAAATGTTTTCGGACGCCACTTTCTGTAAAGAGCCTGATACTCCATGCGTAAACCTCCTTTTAAGAATAGCTGTCTTAAAACAATAAGACAGCCTCAGATTTGATATGTTGATTAAGTTCGGAATGTGAAGTTCGACATTAATTCCGCATTTAGCATTTCGCACTGAAATTTCTTTGATAAAGAAATTTTTATGCCGTACACCCCGAAATCGACGTATTCCCATACACGGAAATCATACAGTTAGCTCGAGCCAGGCACCCTCGCGGCACATACAGGTAACCGCTTATTGCTGCTCGGTTCCCCGCCTGACAAGGTTCACGGGCCTGTATTGCGCGAGACCCGGCTGTCAACACCACTTATAAGCTCCTGCCATACAAGAAAAAACGCCTCATTCGGGGACATCACCTCCGCTATAGCGGATTGCGGATACAGGGCACCGCTACCTCCCCGGCCAGTACAGCCTGTATAGTATAACATAAAAAATAAAGTTTATCAATAGTTTTTCTTAAAAAAAATGCCGCTGATAAAAAATACTTTACTAATTAAAGGTAGTGTGGTATAATACTATAGATATTATGCGATTTGCAAAACAATATATATAAGAGGAGCGTTTTATATGGCAGAAGAAAAAAGCATATTTACCTATAAAGGAAAACCCATGGTTCGCAGGGGCGATGTTATTTATTACGGAGAGCTCAGCGAAAAATACATTATCATTTTTAAGATAAAATCAAAGAAAAAAGTCGGTGAGATTGAAATTGCAGACAGTATTTCTGTTGACCTTTGTACCAACGGCAATGGAAAAAATAAAGTTTTACGCAGTGTAAACCGTGAAAGCCTTTATGAAGCTATTGATATTGCTGAATTCTGGCTTGAAGATGCTATTGAAAACGGTTAAGAGTTCATTTTTTGTAAGAGGAAAATAACTTGATATGTATGATAAAAGTGCCTATTTATTCAGGAGATGACAAAAATGTTTAAAGAACAAAATTTCACTATGCTTGCAGATTTCTATGAGTTTACTATGGCGAATGGCTATTTTGTAAACGGAACTCACGAGAAAATTTGTTATTTCGATTTGTACTTCAGAACTGTTCCCGATAATGGTGGGTTTGCCATTATGGCAGGAACTGAGCAGGTTGTTGATTATCTAAAAAACCTTCGTTTTGACAATGATGATATTGAATATCTCAGGAGCAAAAGCCTGTTTTGTGAAGAGTTTCTTGAATACCTTAAAAATTTTAAATTCAAGTGTGACGTGTGGGCAATGCCTGAAGGTACGCCGGTATTCCCCGGTGAGCCTCTTGTGATTGTAAGAGGTCCGGCTATTCAGGCTCAAATGGTTGAAACAATGCTTCTTCTTATTGTAAACCATCAGACGCTTATCGCAACAAAGGCAAACAGAATTGTGAGAGCCGCACAGGGAAGAGCTGTTATGGAATTCGGTTCAAGACGTGCTCACGGTGCAAACAGTGCAATTTTGGGTGCAAGGGCTGCATATATTGCAGGTTGTGTAGGTACGGCGTGTACTATAAGCGACGAAATGTATGAAATTCCTGCTCTTGGTACAATGGCACATAGCTGGGTGCAGATGTTCCCGACAGAGTATGAGGCTTTTAAAGCGTATGCAACGGCTTATCCCGACAGCTGTACGCTTCTTATTGACACATATAATGTCCTTAAAAGTGGTCTTCCCAACGCTATCAAGGTAGCAAAAGACGTACTTTTGCCTATGGGTAAGCGTCTTAAAGGCGTAAGAATTGACAGCGGTGATATAACTTATCTTTCCACAAAAATCCGTAAAGAGCTTGATAAGGAAGGCTTTACCGACTGCGGTATAGTTGTGTCAAACTCCCTTGACGAATATATTATTTCCGATACACTTGCACAAGGGGCAAAAATTGATTCCTTCGGTGTAGGTGAAAGACTTATTACTGCGAAAAGCTCGCCCGTATTCGGTGGAGTGTACAAGCTTGTGGGCGTTGAGGAAGACGGGGAAATTGTTCCCAAAATCAAAATCAGTGAAAATCCTGCCAAAATTACAATTCCTGATTTCAAGCAGGTTTACAGACTTTTCGACAATGAAAGCGGAAAGGCTATTGCAGATGTTATGACTCTTCATAACGAGGAAATTAACAGCGATGAGCCTTATGAAATTTTTGACCCCATTCACACGTGGAAACGCAAATCAGTTGAGAATTTCACTGCTAAAAAGCTTCTTGTGAAGCTTTTTGACAAAGGCGAGTGTGTGGCAAACCTTCCCGATATAAAGGAAATCCGTCAGTATTGCAAGGAGCAGGTTGACACAATATGGGATGAAGTGAAGCGTTTCGAAAATCCCCATGCGTATTACGTTGACCTTTCTCCAAAGCTGTGGAGAGTACGTCATTCGCTTCTTGAAAAGTATTCAAAGTGAGAAATATGATAGATAAAGATTTGTTTGATGCCGCTATATTTGATATGGATGGCACTATTGTGGATTCCCTTGATGTGTGGGAAAAGATTGATAGTGAATTTTTGGAAAATAAAAGGGGAATAAAAGTTCCGGATGATTATGTTCATGCTATTGCAGCAATGAGCTTTACAGAGATTGCACATTACACAAAAGAGAGATTTAATCTTTCTGACACCCCTGATGAACTTAAGGCTGAATGGACGCAGATGGCGGAATACGAATATGCCCATAACATTTTTCTTAAGCAAGATGCCCGTGAGTTTATTGAAATGCTGAAAGCACGAAATAAAAAAATAATCCTGTGTACAAGCTCCCCGGAATATTTTTATGCACCTTGCCTTAAAAATAATGGTATATATAACCTGTTTGATGCATTCACAAATACTTGCGAAGCAGGTGAGGGGAAAAACAGCACAAGAGTATTTTTGCTTGCAGCGGAAAAAGCCAATGTCACTCCCGGAAGATGTATCGTTTTTGAAGATGTTCTGTCTGCGGCAAAAAGTGCAAAAAAAGCAGGTATGCTGGTGTGCGGTGTCTTTGATGAAAGAGGCATAACATATAGAAAAGAAATGCAAAAGCTATGTGATTATTATATAAATAGCTTCAGTGAACTTTTATAGCGGCGGCAAGGCAGTTTGCCGCCGCTTTTTACAAAATGGAGGACTAAAGATGTATGATCTTACAGACCCTAAAATAATTAAATATCTTTGCTCAAAGTTCGGATTTCAGTTTGCAAAAAGTATGGGACAGAATTTTATAACAGACCCGGATGTTCCTATGACTATGGCACAGACTGCTACAGAAAATGCCGAAGGTGTAATTGAAATAGGTCCCGGATTTGGTGTTCTTACGGCAGTGCTTGCAAATAACGCAAAAAAAGTAGTTTCGATTGAGCTTGACAGGCGGCTTCAGCCGGTGCTTTCAGAAACTCTTGCGGGATATGATAATATCTCATTTGTATGGGAAGACTGTCTGAAGGTGAATATCGGAGAGCTTATAAAGACAGAATTTAATGGGATGAATGTAAGTGTTGCGGCAAATCTTCCTTATTATATAACAACCCCCATTATAATGAACCTTCTTGAAGGTGGTCTTGGTTTAAAAAAGATTGTTGTTATGATTCAGAAGGAAGTTGCCGAGCGCCTTTGTGCAAAACCCGGTGGGAAAGAGTATGGTGCAATCAGTATAGCAACCCAGTATTATTCAAAGCCGGAAATCATAAAACATGTTCCGGCAGGCTCGTTTATTCCTGCACCTAAGGTAGACAGTGCAGTGGTTTGTATGGAAATTCTTGATAAGCCATCGGTTTCTCCAAAAGACGAAAAGCTTTTCTTTAAACTTGTTAAAGCAGCATTTTCACAAAGAAGAAAGACTTTAGTCAATGCTCTTTCAGGCAGCGGGGCTTTCGGCAGTAAGGAAGAAATTATAAAGGCTATTGAAGCGGCAGGCTTTGATAAAAATGTCAGAGGGGAAGCACTTTCGCCGGACGAGTTTTGTATATTATGTGATATTTTTGTAAATAATTAAAAAAATGGTAGACAAACAAAAAAGTTTCGTATATAATGGTAAACAGGAAAAATTGGATTTTCGAAAGGAGTAGATAAATATGACAGAGAACAAGAAGGTATTAACATGGCTCGAAGAAATGAAAGCTCTTTGCCGTCCTGCTAACGTAGTATGGATTGACGGTAGTGATGAGCAGCTTGAGGCTCTTCGTGCTGAAGCAGTAGCTACAGGTGAAATGATTAAGCTTAATCAGGAAAAGCTTCCCGGATGCTACTACCACAGAACAGCAGTAAACGACGTAGCAAGAGTTGAGGACAGAACTTTCATCTGTACAGAAACAGAGGAAGAAGCAGGCCCTATCAATAACTGGATGGCTCCTGCAGAAATGTATGCAAAGCTTAACAAGCTTTATGACGGTTCTATGGAAGGAAGAACAATGTATGTTATTCCTTACTCAATGGGTCCTGTTGGCTCACCTTTCTCAAAAATTGGTATTGAGCTTACAGACAGCATCTACGTTGTTCTTAATATGGATATTATGACAAGAGTAGGTAAGGATGTTATCGATGCTCTCGGTGCTGATGGCGACTTTGTTAAGTGTCTCCACGCTAAGAAGGATGTAAATCCTGATGAAAGATATATCGTTCACTTCCCTCAGGATAATACAATTATGTCAGTTAACTCAGCTTATGGCGGTAACGTACTTCTTGGTAAGAAGTGCTTTGCTCTCCGTATTGCTTCATACCAGGGTATGAAGGAAGGCTGGATGGCTGAGCATATGCTTATCCTCGGACTTGAAAATCCTCAGGGTGAAGTTAAGTATATCTGTGCTGCATTCCCCTCAGCTTGCGGAAAGACAAATCTTGCTATGCTTATTCCTCCGGAATATCTTAAGGAAAAGGGTTATAAGGTATGGACAATCGGTGACGATATTGCATGGCTCAGAATTGGCGAAGACGGCAGACTTTATGCTATCAACCCTGAAGCAGGTTTCTTCGGTGTTGCTCCCGGAACAAGCGAAAAGACAAACTTCAATGCTCTTGCAGCTACAAAGAAGAATACTATCTTCACAAACGTTGCTATTAACAATGACGATATGACAGTTTGGTGGGAAGGTCTTGACAAGAATCCTCCTGAAAACTGTACAGAGTGGACCGGTAAGCAGGTTAACGGTAAGACTTTTGAAGGAAATCTTGCTAACCCCAACTCAAGATTTACTGCTCCTGCAGTAAATTGCCCTTGTATCTCAAAAGAGTTTGAGAATCCTCAGGGTGTGCCGATCAGTGCTATTGTATTCGGCGGACGTCGTGCAAAGACTGCTCCTCTCGTATATCAGGCACGTGACTGGAATCACGGTGTATTCGTAGGTGCTACAATGGCATCTGAAACAACTGCTGCTGCAACAGGTGCAGTTGGTGTTGTTCGTCGTGACCCCATGGCTATGAAGCCCTTCGTTGGTTACAACATGGCTGATTATTTTGCACACTGGATTGAAATGGGTGCAAAGATGGATCCCGAAAAGGCTCCCAAGATTTTCCACGTTAACTGGTTCAGAAAAGACGATGAGGGTAACTTCATGTGGCCCGGATTCGGTGACAATATGCGTGTTCTTAACTGGATTGTTGACCGTTGTGACGGCAAGGTAGATGCAAGAGACAGTGAAATCGGTTACCTTCCCGAAATCGGTGACATCGATACAACAAATCTTGAAATTTCAGAAGAGCAGCTTAACGAGCTTCTCAGTGTTGATAAGGCTGTATGGATGGAAGACGTTCAGGATCAGGAGAAGTATTTCGCTCAGTTTGGTGACAGACTTCCCGAAGAAATCAAGAAGCAGCTTGAAACACTTAAGAACAACCTTAAGTAATCACAGGGAATTTAAAAAGTCCGGACCGCAAAAAGGCGGGAAGGATAACAACTAAAAAGTATAATAAATGGGGTGTAGCAAAATATTTGCTACACCCCATTTGTTGGAAATAGGAAAAAATGCATCCTAAACTTTTTTACATACCATATTAAATGTTTATTTAACTTTGACATTGCTGCAGTCAGTAAGCTTTGTGTTGCTGTCTGTTATAACTACTCTGCTTGCAGTCACATCTACCGGACTGTTGCCGCCAAAAACATATGACAGATTTTTTCCTGTGCGTAAGCCTTCAAAAGTCAGGTTCTCTGCGGTGCAATTATTGAAGTGTACAGCATTAAGCTCGTCTATCTTAACTCTGTGGAAAATTTCTTCATATCCAATATCTGTTTCGGGTGCAGAACAAAAACTGTCATAGCACAGGTCTTTAACGGTTACATTCTTAATTTCACAACCGTTAAAGTACATTCCTATGCTGCTTCCTTCGTATAGCTGAATATTGTCAAATATTGAATCTGCAAGGCTGTTTGCAATGTATGCACCGAATCTTGCTCTGACAGAAACATTTCGAATCGTAAGATTTCTTACCTCGCCAAGCTTATTCAGGCGAATCGGGTAGTCGCAAATATCACCGATACGGATTGCTGCAAGCGGTCTGATTCCGTTGCCCGGCTCTGAAACATCCATAATTCCGTCAAGTAAAACGTTATAAATCTGCGTTCCGCCTCTGGGAAGAATTCTTACAATATCACATTCACCTGTCTGATAGCTGCGGACATTGCGGACAATAACGTGATGAATATCTTCGTTCATATCAGATTTACCGAATCGCTGACAGTCAAGACCGGTCAGGGCAATGGTATCATCACCGGTATATCCGTCTATGTTTTCTATAAGGAAATTGTGAGAACCAAGCCTTATGTTGACTCCGTCCTGATTAGGAACATTATTGTCTGCTTTAATGCTTATATCTCTTACCACACCATGAGAGCAGTACCAAAAAGCCATAGTCCAATAGCGTGTATTGATAAATCTCAGACCTTCTACACGGATTCTTTCAACATTAACAAATCTGAGACCTATGTTTTCCCACATAGAGGGAAGTCCGTGGGGATGCACGACTTTTACAAAGTTTCCGTTTTCGTCAAATATATTAAAGTCTGCTTCGCAAATGTCGAGTGGTGTACCGCCATCAAGGATGGCGTTTCCGCGACCTGTCAGAGAGATATCAAATTCGCGGTCTTTTCTGTTTACTTCTGTTCTCCATGTTAATGAGGCAGAATTTCTGAAAAAGTTTATGTACTTGAAATCTCCAAGGCGTATATGACAATTATCCAACACAATATTGCTTCCTGTATAAAGGATGATGCTTTCGTCTAATTCCCAGATATAAGACTTCGTTCTTTCATTATAACGTGGAATTTCAACGGTTGCACCTACTTTAGCAGCATCGTCAACGGCAGCCTGTATCATTTTACTGTCGCTTTCAAGATGTGAATAGTCGTTTGGAGAAAAAATCTGTTTCATAATTATAAATCCCTTTCTATAAAGCTTTTTGTAAAAAAATCGTAATCTATTCAGATTTAATGTTAGCGCAGTCAGTAAGTTTTGTGTTACTGTCTGTTATAACTACTCTGTTTGCAGATATATCTATATGACCGTTGCCGCCAAAAACGTGAGTCAGTTTTTGACCAGTACGTATTCCGTCAAAAGTCAGGTTCTCTGCGGTGCAATTATTGAAGTGTACCGCATTAAGCTCGTCTATCTTAACTCTGTGGAAAATTTCTTCATATCCAAGGTCTGTTTCGGGAGCAACGGTCAGACTGTCGTAGCAAAGGTCTCTTACGGTTACGTTCTTAATTTCGCAACCGTTAAAGTACATTCCGACACCGTTTCCTTCATACAACTGAATATTGTCGAATATTGAATCTGCAAGGCTGTTTGCAATGTATGCACCGAATCTTGCTCTGGTAGATACGTTGCGAATCGTAAGATTTCTTACCTCGCCAAGCTTGTTTAAGCGAATCGGATAATCACAAATATCGCCGATACGGATTGCTGCAAGCGGCCTTTCTCCGTTGCCGGGTTCTGAAACATCCATAATTCCATCAAGTAAAATGTTATAAATCTTCGTTCCGCCTCTGGGAAGAATTCTTACAATATCACATTCACCTGTCTGATAACTGCGGACATTGCGGACAATAATATGGTGAATATCCTCATTCATATCGGACTTACCGAAACGCTGACAGTCAAGACCGGTCATAGCGATGGTATCGTCCCCGATAAATCCGCTAATGTTTTCTACAAGGAAATTATGCGTGCCGAGCCTCATATTCACACAGTCCTGACAGGGGACGTTGTTTTCTGCTTTTATGCTTATATCCCTTACCACACCGTGAGAGCAGTACCAAAAAGCCATAGCCCAATAACGAGTATTAATAAATCTTATTCCTTCCACTCTGAGCCTCTCAACGTTGATAAACCTAAGCCCTATATTTTCCCACATGGAGGGAAGCCCGTGGGGATGTACAACTTTCACAAAGTTACCGTTTTCATCAAAGATATTGAAGTCTGCTTCGCAAATGTCAAGCGGTGTACCGCCGTCAAGGATAGCATTTCCGCGTCCCGTTATGGAAATATCGAACTCACGGTCTTTTCTGTTTATCTCGGTCTGCCATGTTAATGAGGCAGAGTTCCTGAAAAAGTTTATGTACTTGAAATCTCCAAGGCGAATATGACAGTTATCCAGTACAACATTGCTTCCTGTGTAAAGGATGATGCTTTCGTCTAATTCCCAGATATAGGATTTTGTTCTTTCATTATAACGTGGAATTTCAACGGTTGCACCTACTTTAGCGGCGTCGTCAACGGCAGCCTGTATCATTTTGCTGTCAGTTTTAAGATGCAAATAGTCATTTGGAGTGTAAACTTGTTTCATAAATATCAATTCCTTTCTGCAAAAAATAATATTCTATAAATATATTATATCTTTTGCAAATTGACAAAACAAGAAAAAATATATATAATATTAGACAATAATTGCGATTGCGGGTGATGCTATGAGTTATATGATAGAGGTTGAAGAAGGTTTTTCCAATTATTATTTTTGTGAGCAATTAAAAAGCCCGTTCTATGCACCTCACTGTCATAGCCATATTGAGTTTGTATTTGTTACTAACGGAGAGCTGGAAATAACCGTGGAAACCAGAACAATAAACGTTACAGAAGGGTTTGTTGCCGTAATTATGCCTTACGAAGTTCATTCCTATAAGGGGGATAATAAATGTCAGGTTTTTGTTATCGCATGTCCTATCGAGTACTTCCACGAATACAGACAAATGCTTATTGGTAAAGTTTTTGAACCGCCTTATGTCAAAACAAGTGAAGCACACAAGGTGATAATAGGCGAAATAGTAAAAGACAATTTTAGTGATGATTTAAAAAAGAAGGCTCTTATATACTATACAATTTCATCTTTACTCAACAACTGTGTTATAAAAGAAACACAAACCTTTGAATATGAAACATACAGAAAGGCAGTTATGTACATATCGGCTCATTATACAGAGGCTATAACGCTTAACAAAGCAGCACTTTATACGGGAGTGACACCTACTCATTTGAGCCATGTTCTTAATAACGGAGGTAAGCCGGGATTTTTAGGTATACTTAATTCTCTTAGGGCATATCATGCAAAGCTGTTGCTTGAGCAAAAGAAATATTCAATAAGCGAGGTTGCTATGGAATCAGGATTTGGAAGCATACGTAATTTTAACCGTATATTCAAGGAGTATTTCAATTGTAATCCCAGAGATATAGCTCAGCAAAAAAAATAATTTCTGTATTTTATATGTTCAATCAATAATTTAAAGTGAACCTATAATATATGGGAGTTCATAACGTGCTAAAAAAATAAATGGGTATTCATAACGTGTTAGAATAAAACTCACAAAAAATTGGTAGCGACAGCGAGCCGCTGTGAGGGCGTTTACAACCGAGCAGGTGAGCCGAGCGTGACTTTTTGTGAAAGAGGAGGGGCAGTGGCACGGGCGATTGATTTTTTTATAAATAAAAAATCGGAGCAAGTAAAACTTGCCCCGACGTGGTCGGAGTGACAGGACTTGAACCTGCGGCATCCTGCTCCCAAACGGATAGGCGGCGCTCATCTATAACACTCTTTGGCTTTATTTAGCACTTTCCGCTTGGGCAGTTTTTTCATTTAACCATCTTTTCTCCACTGTTTCCACGTGTTCCAAATCTGTCTGTGGGATAAACTGTGGTCGTGAACAGTATGTCAATCAACATATTCATAAACAAATCTGTCTACAAGCCATTCGGCAGCTTTGAATAAAAGGAAATAAAATTTCAAAAGCAATAAAATATATTGACTAAAATATGGCTTATATGATATACTAATAACGAAATAGAAATAAGAAATTTGTATTTTGTTATTGGAGGTGAAATTTATATGTTGTGGAATTATATTTTAAGTAACTATCAACCCGGAGAACCTATTCTTGCATCCGATGTTGATATTGGAATGTCAGAGGTTAATCGGCGTCAACAATTTAAAGTATTAACAGATAGCGGTAAACTCAAAAGATTTGAAAATGGTATTTACTATATTCCGAAAAAGTCACGGATAGGGGGAGAAGTATCTATTCCTCCCGAGGTAATAGTAGAAAGAAAATATGTATCTCGCAATAATCAAACCTTGGGATATTATAGCGGATATGTTTTCGCTAATCAAATTGGAGTAACAACCCAGATGCCTGTTGTTCAAGAAATTGTTACTAATGAAATGGGAAATCCAATAAAACGCTTAAACTTTGATGGACGCAGCTTTGTATTGAGAAAATCAAGAACCAAAATTACGAAAGATAATGTTAAGGTGCTTCAATTTCTTGATTTATTAAAAGACATTGAAATGTATTCAGAACTTGATGGTGATGAAACAAAAGAATGTCTTTCCCAATATATTTTAAATAATAATATTACTAAGGAGACGGTTGATGCTTATCTTCCGTTGTTTCCTGATAAAATTTATAAATCTATATATGAAACGGGGATAAGCAATGTTTTTACATGAAGATAAAGAGTTGTTTGAGGAAATTATTTTTAACACAGCAGACTCACTTAAATTACCTGTATCAATTATTGAAAAAGACTATTTTGTAACCGCATTTTTGAAAGAGCTTGTAAAAAAACAACCTGATATAATATTTAAAGGCGGTACATCATTATCTAAATGCTATAAAATAATAGACAGATTTTCTGAGGATATAGACCTTAATATAGCTGGAGATACAAAGCCGGGAGAAAGCAAACGCAAGAAACTAAAGGAGCATATAGTATCTACAATAAATAATTTCGGTTTTGTATTGTCAGAACCTGAAAGCATAAGAAGTCGCAGAGATTTCAACAAATATATCATTGATTATCCTACCCATTTTACTGCTAACTTTTTGAAACAACACTTAATTGTAGAAACAGCGGTGTTTTTCAGGTCATATCCAACGAAAACGATGATAGCAGACAGTTTTGTATATAAATATCTTTTCGATAATGAACACGAAGATATTATAGAAGAATATAATTTGGAACCATTCGAAATAAATGTTCAGTCTGCAGAGCGTACTTTTATTGATAAGCTGTTTGCATTGGGGGATTATTATTTAAGCGGTACTATAAAAGGTCATTCGCGCCATATCTATGATTTGTATAAATTGCTTGATGTTGTTGTAATCAATGATGAATTGGCCAATCTTGCAAAAACTGTTTGTGCTGAAAGAAAAGAACATAAAACCTGCCTATCTGCCCAAGATGATATAAATATGAATTTGTTGCTTAAAGAGATTCTAGAAAAGGATGTTTACAAACAAGATTATGAGAATATTACATCAGCACTCTTGTTTAAACCTCTGAAATATGAAGATGCAGTTACTGTATTAAAAAAAGTAACAGATGAGAAGTTGTTTATTAAACAGACTATATAAACGTACGTAAGGAGGGAAAAGATATGTCAAGTAAAAGTTGGGAAGAGATCACATATGATGAATTGTATAACTTATTTGCAACGCAGCATTATTCCGATAGTATGATTGCGGAGCTTTACGATGTTACTAAATCTATGGTAAGGTCAAAACGTCAAAAAATGGGTATCAGCGCAATAGGCGTGGCTCTAGACAAAGCGATAAATTCATATAAAGAAAATATTAAAACAGAAGATATTAACAATATTTCTAAAGCAATTACACAGTATGCCTTTAGAAGTGGACCTATTGAAAAAATGCATGCAAAAGGACAACTTTCGCAAGAGGATATGAAAGAGTTAAACAAATTTACGCACAATAAAATAGCAACACTACTATATTTACTTAAAGAAGAAAAATGGTCTGATTTATCACATTTATATAAAATGTATAGATATGGTACAGCAGAGTGGGATGAATACACTTTATGTATTGACGACATCGAAAGTGCAGCAACTGAATAATATTGGATAAATATATTGATTTTTCATAAAATAGAAAGGTGGAATATACATGTTTGATTTAAAAGAAATCGTAATAATGTGCAGAGAAAAGGGACGTGAAAAATTTAAGGAAAAAGCTAAGTATACGAATATAGATGAGGGTAAATGTATGATAACATTTATTTCCTATACCGAAAATGTTCGTAAAATAAATGATTGGGGTCGTGAAGAAGATAAGGATGTACATATAGGATTAGATGAAAACGGATGGATATGTTATTATCAGACTAATCAAAATGGTGCGGGAGATTTTGAAATAATAGATGAGAATACCACTGCTGTTTCTGATGATTATATAGTAAACTATCTGCAGGGAGAAAAGTGTACAAACAATAATTATTTGCAGTTTATGAAAAATGCATATGACATATGCTACTTGTATTAATGGATATGTGTAGTTTCTAAGTAGTTCCTATATCAAAAACTGAGCCGCTGTAAACAAAGAAATAAGCTATTTCCGAATTTGGGTGTAATAGTTGTCAAATGGAACTTCGCCGGCGATAGCTTTGTCCCTGATTTCAGATGCAAACCTTGACCATTCTCCAAACTCGGAGATGGTCATTTTCTTTTTCATATATCTTGCGTAATGAGCCTTATATGCTCTGTTATAAGTTTGCCAGATAGGATCATTTTTACACTTATCTCCGTATCTTCTTCTGGAGCCGACATCACGGCAGGTTTTGGTTGGTTCATCCTTTAATTTTCTGTCGCAATAACTGAAATATTTTCCGCCTTGAATTAAAAAATATTTTCCGCAGTTTTTGCATTTGTTTGGAATATAGTTATTGCGTATTCCGTTAAAGAAATCAAAGTATAAAAATGACTGTAAATCCTCAAAATTGATTTCCTCGCACAGAATGGAATTGCCCGATGAATCAACTAAAGATTTATATTTAAATGAATTCATACGGCACTGAATTTTTTGAAAATTCACTCCGTGAGATTTATTAAAATCATCAAATGCTTTTGCCAATTCTGATGCAGAAAGATACGTTTCTTTGTGATGTAGAAATTCATCGATAAACGGCTTAAAAATTTCAAATACAGTTTTATATGACTCAAGCAATAAAATGTAATGATTAAAAAATTCATCTAAAGCTGTATGGTATTCGTACAATAGGTCAGACATTTTCTTATCATAGTTTCTTATATGTTCCAAATCATCCGGGCAAAAAGTATGTAAACGTAATACTCCAAAGCCTTCATCATTTATTTCACCCGTGCCATATTGAGTTGAAGTTTCCCAAGTAATTTCTTCGTAGTCATCCAAACCGTCTTTAAAAAAGAAACTATATTCATTTATCAGGTCATCCAATTTCATATAACTTGGATTAATGATTTTATTATACGGCGGAACTTTTTTTAGTTTGTTATGTATTTGCTCAAAAATTGACATCGCCTTATACACATTAGAATTGTATTTTGCATGAAGCTCATCATCCATGTAATCATTGAAAGTTAATTTGTCTTTGAGCCTATGTAGCTCCCTTGCCAAATCCCAACAGACAATATCATTATAAAAATCTGTGTTCAAATACGCTGTCAGTATCTCACCGGCAGCGTATTTATATTTCTCATTTATATACACATCGTGATTAAAAAAGTATGCTCTGAATGAAAACATAACACCCTCCAAATTTTTCTAAAAGTAGATAATACATATTTTGAAATAGAGAATATATTTTAATTATAGAACATCTATTGCCAAAATGCAAGTGAAATGTTAAAATAAAAATAGATAATAAACGAAACTAATGCAACATCTATCTAAAAAGGAGTGATTAAAAATGAAGGAATCCGTTTACAAATCTTACGAAGAACTTCCATTAATGTTGAATGCGGAAACGGTAAAAAATGTACTTGGAATATCTATAAGCTCTGCATATGAATTGATGCATGAAAAAGATTTTCCAAGTATAAAAATCGGAAACAGAATGATAGTCCCCAAAGACAAATTCCGTGAATGGATTGATAAAAAATCCGGCGGATGAAAGGAGCGAATATGAAATATAGTCCATACCCAAAACGAGATGCAATTAAAAATTATTTCCCTGTGCCAAATGAAATTTTTAATCTTGGTTTGCGTGCAGGTGAAATTGCGCTTTACGCTTTTTTATTGAAGTGTGAAGACAGAAAAACTTTCAAATGTTGGCCAAGCTATAAAACAATATCCACTGCACTTAATATCTCTAAAAACACTGTAAAAAAATATGTGGAAAGCCTATATGAAAAACAGTTGATTGATATTGAATACACACAAATAATAAGACGGGATGGTAAAAAATTAAATGGGAATTTAAAATACACTATCCGTCCTATTCAGACAGCATTAAATTATAATTTGGAGAAACAATTTGAAAGAAATACCCTGGCAATTAAAAAGGCTGAAGCAGAAAAGAAATTTGAAGAATATTTGAAGGCAAAAAATGAAGATGCGTCCGCATAAGTTGTTTAACGCTTTCTATGCGGGTTGAACCGTAGTATTTGAAATTTAATTCTGCGGTAAGGTAGTTACACCACCCCCTATATTTAAAGTGCGAGAAACAGGGGTTGAACCGCAGTATTTGCACCTAAAAATCGATTTCTGAAAACGAGAGATTATGCAAGATAGTTAAAATCAAAGTTAAAAAGAGGCACTTTCTGATGAAAAGCAGACTGCAGAGTAGCCAAGCAGGAAAAAGCACTGGTGTCGTAAAGCGACTCCAGTGCGGTTAAACACCGACCGGCAGAGCCGTTCGGGAGCGGTGCTGTGTGAGGGGTATTGGTGCTGTTTTGGTGCTAAAAATTGGAATGAACAGATGTGTAAAGGGAGTCATTGGTGCTTTTGATGGTGCGGACTATAAAAACAAAGAAATACATAATGCGTGTATTAAAGAGGCAAAACATATCAATGAAGCAATACAATATCCGTTAATAAAGGATGATAAGGAAGAAAATGATTGGCTTTTGGATTGATATTTGTTATGGGATATGATAAAATATGGTCAAGAATTTGTTGGAGGTCTGATTATGGAAAATAAAGAAATACAAATTTTTGAAGATAAAAAAATTAGAACATCTTGGAATGAAGAAACTGAAGAATGGTATTTTTCTGTAGTTGATGTTGTGGGCATACTGACAGAACAGCCCTCTCAACGAGGTGCAAGTAATTACTGGGCAAAGCTTAAAGAACGTCTAAAATCAGAAGGTGCAGAGCAGTTGCTGACAAATTGTCAGCAACTGAAAATGAAATCACCAAAAGACGGTAAATATTATAAAACTGATGTAGCTGATACTGAACAATTACTGCGAATCATCCAGTCAATCCCTTCGCCTAAAGCAGAACCGTTTAAGTTATGGCTCGCTCAGGTTGGAAGAGAAAGAATTGAAGAAACTATTGATCCCGAGCAGGCTATTGAAAGAGCACTTGAAACATATCAAAAGAAAGGCTACAGTGACGAGTGGATACACCAAAGAATTCTTTCAATTCGTGTTCGCAATGCACTTACTGATGAATGGAGCAAGCGGGGCGTTGAAAAGGGTAGGGAATATGCAATTCTTACTGATGAAATCACAAAAGCATGGTCAGGTATGACAACGAGAAAGTATAAAAATTTAAAAGGTCTTACTAAGGAAAATCTGCGAGATAATATGAGTGATTTGGAATTAGTTTTAAATATGCTCGCAGAAGCAACCACTACTGAAATTTCTAAAAGAGAGCGTCCACAAGGATTGTATGAAAATATGCAGATTGCTAAAGAAGGAGGCTCTATTGCAGGCGATACAAGAAAAGCTATTGAACAACGAACTGGAGAGCCGGTTATAACTTCTAAAAATGCACTTGAACTGAATAAGGTTGTAACAGATTTAATTGAGGGCGTAGCAGAAGAGATTAATGATGAGAAATAAATTTGAATGTATGTATTAGAAAGCTGTTGTCAAAAGAGGTTTTAATATGATATACATAACAGGGGACACACATATTCCAATTGATATAAAGAAACTTTCTGCAAAAAAATTCCCTGAGCAAAAGAACCTGACAAAGAAAGATTATGTAATTATATGCGGTGATTTTGGCGGAGTATGGGATGGCAGTAATGAAGAAAAATATTGGATAAACTGGCTCAAGGAGAAAAGCTTTACAACATTATTTGTTGACGGTAATCATGAGAATTTTGATATGCTAAATAATCTGCCGGAAGAAGAATTTTGCGGCGGTAAAATTCACAAGGTTGATGAAGGTATATATCATCTTATGCGTGGAATGATTTATGATATAGATGGCAACAAAATTTTCACCTTTGGCGGTGCAAGCTCCCGCGATAAAGAATACCGTAAAGAAGGTAAAAGCTGGTGGAGAGCAGAAATTCCCAGTGAAAAAGAATATAATGTTGCAAGAAAAAATCTTGAGCTGCATAACAATAAAGTGGATTACATTATAACCCACTGTGCACCGACATCTATACAGCAAATGCTATCAAACCATTATTCTGCAGATGAGCTGACAGAATTTTTAGAAGAAGTTAAAAATACAGTTTCATATAAGAAATGGTTCTTCGGACATTATCATAGCGATATTGTTTTGGATGAAAAGCATATATGTACCTATTACGGCATAAACAGTATAATTTAATAGTTTAAACAGGCAGAGGTTAAGCAAAAAATGCTTAGCCTTTTTTCTTTGTGGTTTTATTTAAAAATATACTTGACTTGTGCAAAGCTTTAGAGTATTGTGTGTTGCTGACAGAGAGGGGATGATACTATGGCAAAACGCAGACCATCGGGTGACGGAATGGTACGGCAGAAAAAGAAAGGGCAGTGGGAAGGCAGAATTGTAGTTGGACATAAAGAAAATGGTAACCCCATATTCAGATATGTCTATGCTAAAACACAGAAAGAATTACTGCAAAAACTGCATCAGAAAATAGATGAATATAAAAATGCAGAGCTGACAGAAGAAAGCAGTATGACACTTGGAGAATGGCTTGATAACTGGCTAAATGATTTCCTTCCCGGAACAATACGCCAGACCACATTGGACGGATACCGTAGAAATATAAAAAACTATATAAAACCAAACTTAGGCGATGCAAAGCTTGCATTCATAACAACAAATAATATACAGAAAATGTATAACAAACTAAAAAAGAATGGCAGAATAAAATGCCATTCTGATTATGGATATGAGCTTGCAGACTCAACAGTAATCAAAATACATACTACACTGCACAGTGCAATGGAGGCAGCAGTTAAAAATCATCTTATACAGAAAAATCCAACAGACGGCACAAAGCTTCCAAAGAAAAAACAGCCATCACTCAGAATACTAAATGATGCCGAAATTGATACCTTAATGAAAGCTATTGAGGATAATAAAATATGGGGTGACTTCTTCTATACAGAACTTACCACAGGACTAAGACGGGGAGAAATATGCGGACTTAAATGGACAGACTTTGATGATAAAAATAGCACTTTGCATATAAACCGAACAATACATATGCAAAAGGGCGGAAAGATATATGAGGGCGAGCCAAAAACGGGTAAAGGAAAACGGAAAATTATCCTGCCGCAAAGCACAGCCGATATTCTAAAGAAGCGAGCGAGAATATCAGAATGGATATTCCCTGATATATATGACCCGACAAAGCCTGTAAAACCGTCATCAGCCTACTATAGAATGAAAATAATCTTAAAGAAAGCAGGGTTGCCAAGCATCAGATTTCACGACCTGAGACATACCTTCGCAACACATGCACTTGTAAGCGGAGTCGATGTAAAAACACTGTCAGAAATACTCGGTCATACAAGACCAAGCTTTACACTGGACACCTATACACATGTAACAAATGATATGAAAAAGCGAGCCTCAAAAATAGTGGGAAGCTTTATAGAAGATATATTCGGAAAGGAGCTTAGGCCATGGGAAGACGAAAGAACGGAGAGGGGAGCCTGAGACTGAGAAAAGACGGGAGATGGGAAGGAAGAATAGTGGTGGGCTATGATGATAAAGGCTATCCTATAACAAAAAATGTTACCGCCAAAACTAAAACGAAGTCCCTTGAAAAGCTGGAAAAGCTTAAAAAGCAATGCGGTGTTATAACACAAGACAGGGCAAAAGCTGAAATGTCCTTTGGAGAATGGGTAGACTTCTGGTATCAGAACTACTGCAAATTAACTATTAAACTAAAAACACAGGAGGATTATGAGCTGAGGATATATAAACACATAATCCCTGAAATAGGGAAAATATCGCTTAATAAATTAACACAGAACGACCTGCAAAAATTCTATACAAGGCTTAAAACAAGCGGAAGATTAAAGCATACACAAAAGCTTGGCGAAGGACTGTCTGACAGAATGGTAAGAGGATGCCATACAACCTGCAGAGCTGCACTGCAAAAAGCAGTAGAAGATGGAATGATACATATAAACCCTGCCGAGGGGTGTAAGCTTCCACCAAAGAAAACAAAAGAGATGCAGGTTCTAAGTCGTAAAGAAATGCAAAGGTTTCTTATACAAGCAAAATATGACGGATACTATGAAATCTTCTTAATGACCTTATGCACAGGACTAAGAAGGGGAGAGGTAATGGCACTGCAATGGAAGGACATCAATTTCAAAACAGGAGAATTACATATCACAAGACAGGTTTACCGTGCGAAAGGAAAGCTCAGAATAGCGGATTTAAAAACCACTGAATCTGAGCGTACAATAATCCTGCCGCCAAGCCTTGTAAATATGCTAAAAGAATACAAAGAAACATTTAATTCAAGATGGGTATTCCCATCACCTGTAAAGGAAGATATACCAAGAGACCCAAATACAATATATTCCAAAATGCAGCTTGTGTTGGAGAGAGCAGAATGTAAAAAAGTGCGTTTTCACGACCTTAGGCACACCTTTGCGACAACGGCAATAGAAAACGGAATGGATGTAAAAACACTGTCTGAAATAATGGGACATGTGTCAAGTAAAACTGCCCTTGACATATATCTGCATAGTACTGATGCTATGAAACAACAGGCAGCGAACAAAATAGACAGGCACTTTGGCAAGAATACAGACACTGCACAAGAAACAACACCTAAAGAACAGGAAAAACCTCCACAAGCCAAATTTGAGCCGACAAAGGGTAAAATACGCAAAAGAGGGACAGGCTGTATCAGCAAGATAAATGAGCACCTATATGAGGGAAGATATTCTCCAAAAGGTGCAGACGGTAAACGCATATCAAAAAATGTGTATGCCAAAACCAGAGAAGAGTGTGAGATAAAGCTTGCAGAGTTGATAAGAAAAATGATGTTGATAAAATATAAAAGATTGTAGAAAACTACCTTTTTTTATATATCATTGTGTCTTTTTTATGCTTTTAAGAATGCTATAATTATCTTAAAATGTATAGTTATAATCCGTGAGAAATTGGGGGTTAAGTTAAGTGAGCGGTATGAAAAAAGATACTTTGTTATTTTATGTTAGTGATGAAGGATGTGATGCATCAGCTTCTGTAGTTCCTACACTTTCTGCACTTGCAGAAAAAGTAGGAGTGGATTTTGAAACCTATATTTGTACAAGACCGGAAAGCTGGTCAGGAAAGGTTTTGCCGTTTGTAGGACATAATCATGCAGAATCTTTCTATTATCTTGCAAATTTTTATAAAAAAATAGTTTTTTGTAGTATTTCATCTTTTAAGAGCACTCAATTTAAAAGAGAAGTTATGGCTTTTGGTGGAGATATTGTTTCCTGCAAAAGAAATGACGAGGTTTTAGAGTTCTATGAAGACGTTTTTAAGTATTTTGGAGTAAAGCTTCCGCAGCATGCAATGGTTATTCCTAAAAAACCAACAGATGGGAAGAAATGGATTGCTCCATACTGCTATCCTGATATTCAAAATTCAGGTAAGCTTGGAATTGATGAAACTACCTTTAAAAATAGTGCTGAAAAGCTTAAACAAATAGGAATAAATAAAATTGATGAGTTGTATTGTCATGTTGAAAATGAAGGATTTGAAATAAACTGTATTGATTCAATAAATGACGGGGATCGGTATTGCGACATAACGATGCGTATTTTGGAGAGAAATCTTTCTTTTGCAAAGGGAGTTGGTTTTGCTGATGCTTCTTGTGCTTTGCGTTGGCAGGCAGCATATTGTCGAAAAAAAGCGATAACTGTTTATGAGGACTATGATTGGGAAGATTTTATTCCTATAGTATGTGAATATGCAAAGAAATTGAAGAACAACACTGTTATGGGAAATCAAGTGGTTTATCATCATGGACTAAAGACAATAAAAGGTGTAGATGATGTTGTTACGGTTTTTGCTCAAAACAATGTGATTATGGATTTAGTAGGTCACAATCCCAGAATAGGTTTTAGCATACAGACGGAAAATAAATTGCCCATAGATTGGATGAAAGACGCTCCTTCTCCGTGGGAAAGTGAGTATAGCGATGAGTATTTGAATAAAAAGATTGATGAAGGCGCTATACCTGTTTGTTTTATTTTTTATGCAGCTGATTTAGGACATTTACCTGTTTTACCAAGATTTCTCGATATGATGTCGCTTGACGGAATGCGTGCAGGTTTGGCTTTTCCGTCCACATGGTATGACTATCAGCCTGAAATATTGGAGCAGTTATATGTGCCTCTTGAACAGGGAGGCGTTTTTCCACAGCTTGAGCCGATGCTGTCAAGTGTAGGTGTAGCAGTAGCATCTGAGGCAGAAGGATTTATTGCACCGGATTTTTATCTGGAACTGTTAAATAAGGCTAAACGCGATATCGCAGCACATATTGGTGAAAGATTAGTTCCAAAGGGATATTATCCTTTCCAGGATTCAACTCCGTTTTACAAAGCGGATAATGGGAAACCACAGTACGAGGTGGTTGATAAGGCGGGATTTGAATATTATATTACATATAAAAATGGTGGAGACCCTGCTTCTGTTATTTATGAAACGGACTCCTTAATGGTAATTAATCAGCAAATCAGACAGTGGTTTCCGGGTGCAGGAAATCCGCTGAATGTTTTAAAAGAGTGGGAACAAGCTTATACAAAGATGCAGCGCCCCGGATGGATTACGCTTGCGTTTGATACTCCGTTTTTTGCTCTTGCTCCGACATATCTTGGAGAAATAGAAGATGAACGTATGCGGACAGGCTGGGCCAAATCCGGTGGTGTTCCATATATTTATGAAGCAATGCAGTATGTAAGACGTACCGGCGGGGAAACAGGAAAATTATTCTTGTTAAAACCACATGAGTTATACCGCTATGCTAAACTTTTAAAAGAAAAAGGTTTGGTGAAGATGGGAAATGAATGAAAATACAAATACAGATGTTGAAATATTTGAATATAATGGCGAAGGATACAACAAGACAATGAGCTTTCAAAGCTGGAGAGTTGCCTTTTTGAACTATGCTGAAAAGTTCAAAAAAGAGAATTTTCAATATCTTGAAAAACATTTGTGCACTGATGAGGTATTTGTTTTATTAAACGGAAGTGCTTCTCTGATTATAGGGAAAGAATTTAATAAAATAGAATTAAAAATAAACAAATTATACAATGTAAAAAAGAATGTTTGGCATAACATTGTTTTAGAAGAGGACAGCAAGTTACTAATTATCGAAAATGAAGATACCTCTCCAGAAAACACAGAATATTATTATTTTTAAAACAACTAAGAATAGAGAAAAGAAAGGTTGATTTTTATGAGTTTTATGTTTCATCCCTATCCCTATGCTGACCCCAATGCAGTAAATAAAATTAATATTCCTCAGTCAGTTAAGGAAAATCTTGTTCACGGAATTTTGAATGTAGGCAAAAGAATATCCGCATTGTTTGAAAACGGAGTAAAAACTGTAGGTATTGACGCATATCCCGGTAGCGAATACGAAGCACTTATCAATGTGCTTCGTCAGCAGCTTGCAACAAAGGGAATTGAATTTATTGATGCAGACAGTGTGATGCTTCCCTCCGAAGTAATTACGGCAAAAATTAAACCCTATCTTCCTGAGGACAGAGATTATGACCCTGTTCTTCTTTACGGAAGACGTTATACAGAAGGCTACAAAGGACTTCAGGATGCGGACAAGGTGGAAGATCTCAAGAAAAAAATTGAAAATGCAACCGGACTTATTGTATATGGTAAAGGAGCTCTTTCAGAAGAACTGCAGGATGCGTATGATGTAAGAATCTGGATGGATGTTACCCCCAGAACAGCAGTTCTTAACTGCAAAAACGGCAAGAACAGAAATATCGGTCTTACCGAAGAACTTCCCTATTCTCTTATGATGAGAAGAAACTACTATGTTGACTTTGAAACAGCTATGGAGCAGCGTTGGAAAATGATGAGAAGCCGTAAAATAGATTTTTATATTACGGCAGATGATCCGGTGAAAATGAGTATGCTTCCGTTTGATGCGGTGCTCGACCTTTTCAGAGAACTGTGCAGTCGTCCTTTCCGTTGCAGACCTGTATATCTTGAAGGCGTTTGGGGTGGATATTATGTTCATCGCCTCAGAAATCTTCCTAAAGAAATGCGTAACTGTGCATGGGTTTTTGATATGATTCCCCTCGAAGTTTCTATTGTGGCGCAGCTTGACGGTCTTGAATTTGAAGCACCATTTTTCACCTTTGTTCAGGCAATGGGAGAGGAGCTTCTCGGCCATAAGGCATTTACCGAATTTGGCGGATATTTCCCAATCAGATTCAATTATGACGATACATACCATTCATCGGGAAATATGTCTATTCAGTGTCACCCTCATGAGGAATATGTGGTAAATAACCATGGAGAATTTGGACGTCAGGACGAAAGCTATTATGTAGTTATTGCAGGACAGGGTGCAAAAACATATCTTGGATTTAATGAAAATGATAGCTGCGAGAAGTTCTTTGAAGAGGCAGAGCGTGCTGAAAAAACTCACGAAATTATTGATTACGAAAAATACGTAAATGCAGTTGAATCTGTTCCCGGAACACAGGTTATGATTCCTGCAGGAACAATTCATGCTTCGGGAAGAAATCAGGTAATTCTTGAAATCGGTTCTCTTACTGTAGGCTCTTACACATACAAACTGTATGACTATCAGCGACTTGACCCCCAGACAGGCGTTCCTCGTCCCATTCATCTTAAAATGGGTAAAGAAGTTATCCGAGGCGAGCGTGATAAGAAGTGGATAGAGGCAAATCTTGTTAATCACGGTGGAGTTGTAAGAGAAGGAGAAGGATTTAAGGAAATCGTTGTCGGTGAACACGACCTCCTGTACTTCTCACTTCGTAACCTTGTTTTTGATAATGAAATTTCTGATGAAACAAATGGCCTTTTCCATGTTCTTGCACTTGTTGATGGTGAAAAGGTAAGGGTAGAGTCTATTGATAATCCTAAGCTTTTCTATGATATGAATTCTCTTGATATCATAGTTGTTCCGGCAGCCTTTGGAAAATACAGAATCGTAAATAAGGGTGTCGGTACGGTAACCATCCATAAAACTCTCTTGAAGTCATGAAAATATTAGCTTTAGATATAGGCGGAACAGCGGTAAAATATGGGGTGTTTCAAAATAATAATGTTGAATTTGGACAGTTTTCTGTCAAAGATTCTATAGGAAATGAAGATATACCAAAAAGCATATGCTCCTTTGCAAAGGAGCATATGCCCGATTTTATTGCAGTTTCAGCACCCGGTCCTTTTGATTTTGAAACAGGCATGGGACTAATGACGCATAAGCTTCTTTCAATGTACAATATCAGCTTGAAGAAATTGTTAAAAGAAGTGCTGCCATTTGCAGAAACTCTTTTTATTCATGATTCTATGGCGTTTGCGGTAGGAGCTCTGAGGAAAATGCCTTACCTTACGGAAAAGAACTTTGCAGCGGTTATGCTGGGTACAGGTCTTGGATATACATTTGTTGAAAAAGGGAAGGCGCTTCTGAATATAAAGCAAACACCATTGCATCCGTTGTGGAATAGGAGCTTTCTTGAGGGTAAAGTGGAGGATTATGTATCTACCCGTGCAATTCTTCAACAAGGCGAAAAATATGAGTTTATCGGTGATGATGTTAAAACTCTTGCGGCGAAGGCAAGAGGCGGTGAACAAGCTCTTCTGAATCTTTTTTTTGATTACGGAAAACATCTTGGAATGTGTATAGAAACCGCACGTTTAACAGATGCATTTTCGGAAATAGTAATAGGAGGGCAGATTTCACGATCTTGGGATTTAATGAAAGACGGCTTTGAAAGCGAATGCTCAATAAAAAATAGCATCATTGACAATCCTGAAAGCTGTGCCCTTTACGGTCTTTATGAATGTGCGGTTAACGGAAAAGAAAATTACTATAAAATATGTGAGGGATAATATTATGAAAAAAATCCTTATGATTACAGGCAAGGACTATGACGATTCCGAGGTTTTGTATCCTTACTACAGGCTCATTGAAGAGGGATATGGTGTCGATGTTACATCAGTGGAAAAGGGTGAAGTGTCAGGTAAATATCATTTTAAAATTGACGCAGCACTGACTTTTGAGAATGTAGATACAAATGATTATATTGGATTATTGCTACCGGGCGGCAAAGCTCCTGAAAAGCTTCGCCTGATTGAAGCTGTAGTTAAAATTGTCCGTGAATTTGAAGAAGCAAAAAAGCCTATTGCGGCAATTTGCCACGGACAGCAGATTTTAATTTCTGCAAATGTTTTAAAAGGAAAAACAGCTACCTGTTATCCCGGAATTCGGGATGACCTGAAAAATGCAGGAGCAAATTATATTGATGAACGTGTAGTTGTATGCGACAATCTTGTAACGTCACGCAGACCTGAAGATTTGCCGTTTTTTATGCGTGAGTTTATAGAAAAACTGTAATAATATAAAAATCGGAGGGACTGATTTAATTTAGCCCCTTCGATTTTTATATAAATTTTGTGTTTTCCCATTGATATGGATTTTTGCGTGCCTCTCTGGGTGAACGATTGTATTTTTTTGTGAAGTTTTTTCTAAAATAGGAAGAAGAACTGAACCCACAACGGTCACTGATCTCTTCAATCGGGATATCTGTTGTGATAAGATAATGCAGCGCTTGTTCAAGCTTTGTGTTCAGCTTGAATTCCGAAGGCGTGCAATCCATATATGTGGAAAAAAGTAAGTATAGTGCGGAGACGCTTATGTTGCAGGCCTTGGCAACTGCCGGGATAGTGTGCTGAGGATTTATCCTCATATAATGCATTGCTTTTTCAAGCACATCCATTTTTTTGTCGCAACCTGAAAAGCTCATAAGCTTGAATAGCTCGTCAAGCATCAAAAGAAATGTGCCAACAGAAAAACACGTGATATCGTTATCGCTGGGAAGCTGATTCACATATTCCTTGATTTTTTCGTTGGGAGAAATCTTCTGCTGCTGATACATTTTTGTGTTTG
This sequence comes from Clostridia bacterium, assembly GCA_045544395.1. Taxonomy (GTDB): domain Bacteria; phylum Bacillota; class Clostridia; order UMGS1883; family UMGS1883; genus UMGS1883. The sequence continues at coordinate 85,666 of JAZPYX010000089.1, read as the reverse complement.
TACTGGGATAACTCAAGAATGAAAATGATTTATATATAACTTTTGAACTATCATACCAATGGGAATGGTATTTTAATCCACGCGGAATGTATACCATATCTCCCTCGTTCAGGGTGAATGAAAATGTTTCTCCAACTATTTCTGCGTGTCCCTTAACCAAATAATTCACATAATTATAACGGGTACCTTGTGAAAAATTTACATGATTTGAATTTGAAAATGTGTATTCTCTGAAGCCAAATGCATTTGAAAAAGTATGATTATTCATATGATGCCTCCTTAGAAAATAAAGAATTTTACCCTGTTAATTAAATAATAACATATTTAAATTTGATTTTCAATATGTTATTATTTAATTTGATGAAAGCTTCTGGTGCGGAAACTTTCCAGAATAGCCGTCGGCTAATCGTAATCCTATGAAATAATGGAAAAGGTGTGTTGTATATGAAAGATAAATTTGATAAGAACCTATCTGTGGAGAATACGAATTTTGATAATACAGTAAAATTATATGACATAACACAAAAGCCTTTCAGACTATACGGAAATTGTAGTGGAGCAGAGAATGTTTTTTCAAGAATGCCTGAAAATATTTCCAAAACTATCTCGGAAGGAGTTTTAGACAGGGCAAAGCGGTGTGCAGGGGTAAGACTTCGCTTTAAAACCGATTCAAGGAAGCTTGGAATCAGGGTGAAGTTTTCAAAAGCACTTCAGTTCCCTGCACAGTCGGCAATTTCCACTAAGGGCTTTGATGTGTATATTGACGGTGAGTATTCCTGTTCCATAGTTTCGGAGGACAGCACCTCACTTTCCTATGAACAGATAGTGGATTTAGGAAGTATTGGGGAAAAAGATATTATCGTATATTTCCCGTATAATGCGATGATAGAAGAGCTTTTTCTTGCTCTTGATAAAAATGCTGAAATCAGTGAAGGAAAAACTTACAAAAATCAAAGTCCCATCGTGTTTTACGGTTCTTCCATAACTCACGGATTTTGTGTATCAAGACCGGGAAATACCTTCACAGCCATGCTTTCTCGAATGTTAAATTCTGATTATATAAACCTTGGCTTTTCGGGCGTATGCAGGGGGGAAGAAACTATGGCAAAATACCTTGCATCACTTGAAAAATCCGTATTTGTATGCGGATACGATCATAATGAGCAAAGCCTCAGTGACCTTAAAGAGCGGCATTTGCCTTTTTATAGAAAGTTTAGGGAAACAGATAAAGAAAGCCCGATTCTTTTTGTCAGCAGCCCTAACAGTATTTATAAAGGCGAGTCTATGCGTAGCAGAATGAAGATAGTTGAAAAAACCTATGAATATGCCCTTTCAAACGGGGACAAGAATGTTTATTTCATTGACGGACAGACACTTTATCCTGAAAACATAAGATTTGATTGTACAGCAGATGGAATACATCCAAATGACCTCGGTGCTTATATGATTTCTGAAAGGTTATGTGCAGAACTTAGAAAAATTTTATAGCACTTTCACAAATATTGATTTTACTACATTAAATTTTTAGAGAAAATCACCTTATTTTTAGTAGAATAACATATTTTTAAAACGCTATTTATATGGTATGTTTGAACTGTAAAGAGGACGGGAAATGTCGTGAGTAAAAAAGTTTTGTTTTATCTGATATTGGATTCAGTTGGAATAGCGATAACTACAGTTTTGGGAAAATATTTATGCAAAATGAGTGATGCCGTTACAAACCCTTGGGTAGGTAACGGCATCGTATTAATTGTTAATTTTTTATACGTTTGTGTATGTATCTTTATAATCTTTTTCTTCTTACTCAATTGTTGGTCAGACAGAAAGTGGAAAAACATTATATATGCTTCACAAAATATTCTGTTGCAGCCATAGGGTTTGTAATAGCCTTTCCTATAACAATGGCGTGTACTCCCATATCAAAAGCCTTTTTCACATCAAGAGGATTCCAGAATCTTCCTTCACCGATTACAGGACATGTAATTTTGGGCGAATTTATAACACTCTCCAAAAGAGCAAGATTAGGAATATATTGCTCCTCATGGGGATAAGGTTTCCCGGGAAGATAGCCGTTTAATGTGGTTGCCACAATATCTGCACCATAGGAAACTGCACGCTCAGCTTCTTCCAGTGTGCTGATATCTGCCATAACGGGAAGTCCGAGTTTTGTTTTTATGTTATAGATTGTTTCTTCTACATCTGCACGTATATCGCTTTCCTGGAATGTTGCATCCAATGCTATAATATCAGCACCTACCTTTGCAATTTCCTCTGCACTTTCAAAATCCGGTGTAATAATAATTCTGCCTGTGGAATCGTATTTTTTGTTAATACCTATGATTGGAACATTTACTTTTGAACGGATTGCCGAAATATCATCTACACCGTCGGCTCTTATACCAACTGCACCGCCTAAAACAGCGGCTTCAGCCATGACAGCCAATAATTCCGGTTTTTTAAATGGATTTCCTTCTCTTGCCTGACAGGAAACAAAAAGACCTTTTGGTAAATTTAACATTCAAATCACTCCTATAATTTATTTATCGCATAGTACAGTGCACCTTTCGTTAAATCCGAATCACCTGTGTACCATGAATAGTTTTTGCTTTCGCTTTTTAATGTTAGATTAAAAGAACAACCCCATAAATCAATGCAGTTTGTAAGCCCGCCTGATACAAATATTTTAGCGTTATCGCCGCAACCGGCAAGCTTAATTCCTCTCAGCACAGTCGTTGCAAGAGCTATTCCTGCATCGTTGAAAATTTCTGTCGCCATTAGGTCTCCTTCTCTGGCAAAGATAGCGGCGTGCTTTGTCAGTTTTGCAACAGATGCTCTGTCAAGCGGCATAAAACGTGTACGGACGTTATCTCTTAAAAGCATTTGTTCTTCTGTGTTTTCTACAGGAGAAAAAGGAACTTCCCTACCTGTAATAAGTTTTGCAAGAGGGGAGAGTTTTTCTTCTTTTTCGAGGGACTTTAATGAGCGAGAAATGGCTTCCAGCCCAATCCAGTAACCACTCCCATCATCTCCTATGTTGGGGCACCAACCGTCTGTTATGATGCTTCCCTTTTTTCCTTTGGAAAGAGCGATTGAGCCTGTACCCGCCATTAAAATGGCATCGGCACCTTCAGCCTCACACAATGCGGACATTATAACTCCCGAGGATTCTCTGAAAACCTCTATTCTTGCTGATGGGAAATATGATGAGAATATCCTTCTGACTTCTTCTGTATTGGTTCCGCCCAAGTTAATTACCGCTTTTTTTACGTGGTGGAAATCTTTTTTGTCCATTAACTCATTTAAGGCGTTGGAAATAGGACTAAAATCAGATTTGGAGTCATAACTTACTCCGATTCCTGCACAGCGGATGTCATTTATGAAATCACCGTTTTGGTTAAAAAGACTGATCAGGGTTTTTGAACCCCCGGTATCAACCGTTAATATGTAGCTTGCCATAATCTTTACTCCCTGCAAAGCTCAATTGCAGCTCTGACTTTTCCGCCTGATTTTATAAGGCATTCCTCTGCTTTTTCAAGGGGGCATTTTGCAACGCCCATGACGAGAGCAACAGGGAGCCTTTTATCGGTTGTTTCAAGTAAGTTTTTAGCTTCGTTTTCTTCTATATCACAGCACATAACCAGCGTTTCAACAGCTCTGGAATAAAGCTTGATATTACCTGCGGCAATATGGCTCATACGGTTTTTATATGTTCTTCCAAGTGTTACCATAGTAGCGGTACTAATCATATTAAGAATCATTTTTTGTGCAGTTCCTGCCTTAAGACGAGTGGAACCGGTCAATGCCTCAGGCCCTGTAATACATGAAACAACTACATCTGCAATTTCATTGCTTGCAGGGTTAGCACAGATAAATGCAGTAAAAGCACCTGCTTTTCTTGCTGCATCAAGACCTGAAATAACATATGGTGTTTTTCCGCTTGTAGCAAGTCCGATAACACAGTCAAGCTCTGTAGGTTCCCATTCAAGAACTGTTTCGGCACCTTCATTAATACTGTCCTCGTGCTGTTCCTGTGCCTTTATCATAGATGCTTTTCCGCCTGCCATACGAGCTTGAATTCGTTCAACCTCAACACCGAAGGTAGGAGGAAATTCAGCCGCATCCATTATGGCAATACGACCGCTTGTTCCCGCTCCCATATAGAGAATACGACCACCGCGTCCGAATCGGTCAACAACATTTTCTACTATTTTTTCAACGAGAGGAAGCACTTTCTCAACGGCATATGCACAGGTTTTGTCTTCTTCGTTCATACAATGAAGTATTTCGCCTATGCTCATTAAATCTAAATCCGCTGTTTTGGGATTTGCCTGTTCTGTTATCATTCCCGAAAGAGAGTAGCCTTTTTTATCAGATATTGTCATTTTGATTTCTCCTCCTGATTTTTAATCACATATGGACAATCACCGGTGAGCTCAGTAAGAATTGCCAAAGGAATAATTCCCATAATCCATCCTGCCATAATGCAGTAAGAGCCCCAAAATCTGTCAAGGTCGAGTCCGTAATATTCTTGGTGCGTCATACTGTAAGCACGCATCCAACCACCGTCAAAGCGTTTGTCCTCCGATGTGATTTGTATTTTAGTTACATATTCAATCAGTTTTTCAAACACTGCCAGCCCCTTTTCCTTGTTTATAAAGGTCTGATCCGGTATTTTTTTTAGGATTGACAGAGCGGCAAGTGCATTATTTACTACATACAATTGGTCGGAAATTTTGTCGTTTTCCCAGGGAGCAACAATACCGCTTTCACAGTTTACATTAATATTTCTCTCAAAGGTTATATTATCTTCACAGTAAATACCTCCGCACGGAAGCTGAATTGCCGCAAGATAGTCTATCAGTATATTTATAAGCTGAGAATAATCCCGTTCTCCTGTGTGATGCACACAAAGGAGAATCAGCAGAAGTCTTGCGTTTTGTGCACTGGTTGTGTGACCGTGATAGTCATATTTTGGATATCTGCTGACCAATGTATCTGCTGTTTTAATGGCAATATTAAGATATTTCCTGTCGTTAAGAAGCTTTGATGCCATAACCATGAAGGAGACCATTTCGCCATAGGCACCGGGAGCACATTCTTTCCCATTGTGTATATGTGGAATGTTACTGGGTTCATCGGTATGATGAATACAAATTGCAGAGAATAAATCGTCATTGAGCCAATCGGAAAACCCCTCAGCAAGCCGTCTTATTCTCTCCAACAACATGTTATCTCCGGTCAGCTTATACATGTTACACATTGCTATACCATTTCTGCCACAGTCAATACTGTATATATCGTGCGGTCCTGCATCTGTGTTGTAATACCAGGTAAAAAGACCATCCAAAGTTCCGCCTTCAAGCTGTGTGTGTTCGGCAAAAAAGTCAAATACATTTTTGCCCTTTTGGGTCCATTGTGTATTGTTAAAATATTTGCCGGCAGCATAGAGGAGCCAACCTGTGTAAAATCCCGCATCGGTTCTTTTGTTTGTGTATAACTTCTGACCGTTACTTGACATTATCATTTCTACACATCCGTCTTTTCCGTCACCCAACACAATTCCGCTGTCAATATGCCAATTAACAGCCTTTGATAAAGCAGTGGTGCAAACTTCTTTGAAATCTGCCTTGTCAATCTTGGCATTAAGAGGCATAGAAGTTTTAAGCGGAGGGTAACAAAGGTCAAATGCCTCAGCAACCCTTTCGGAGCAAATGTCCAGAATATATGAGAAAATGTGTACAAAAATTTTTTTCCAGCGAAGGTTAGGACGAAAATTCACATAATCCAAATTGCTTATTGAAAGCAACGAAACATAGAAACTTCCCGTTTGTATCAAAACAGGTATGTCGTCTGTAACCGGCGTGGGAGCAATTTGCGAAGTGCCGATAAAATGTCCTTTCTTCAAAAGCATGCCCTGTTCGAGAACGTACGGATCGGTAAATTTGGCAATCACCGGTAAATATGCTGCACCAGCCGCCTGAAGAATTCTGCCGTCTCCCAGAATATTCTGCATTCCGTTAAAAGCACAGATTGCTTCATTATTGATATGGCATATTTTTCCGAAGGTTTCACAGGCAAAGACAGATTTGTTGTAAGTATTGTAGGATTCATAATTCTCCGAATATAAGCGAAAACCTTTTCGTTTGCGTGCGGCAAGACTTTCTAAAGTATCCATCGGAAGCTGTAAAACAGTTTCTTCATTTTTTTCATAGTCAGGCAGTAATATAAGAGCATCATACTCAGAATTTTTTACCGCTGCTTCTGCAGAACAAACAAGTTCAAAATTTGCCTTTGCTACAGACAAAAACCGGTGGAATTTTTTTGTCCCTCCGACAACTGCAATTTTACCCATCATTTCATCTCCAAACTAAATTATACTTTAGCAAAATTATATCATAGATGAAGAAATGGTAAAATAACAGTTATTATAAATAAAGGGGTAAAATTCTATAAAAGAACAGTCACTCAATCGTTGTGAATCGAGTGACTGTTCTTTTATAGAATTTTGTTTGCTATATCGCTTTTTCGCATCTCACGCGGCGTTTTTTGATATGCTTTATAAAAGTTTTTCCTAAAATATGAAGGGGAGGAAAAATCACAGATGTAGCTTATTTCTTCTATTGGTAAATCGGTGGTTAGAATATAATTAAGTGCTCGTTCCAGTTTAACCTGCATTTTAAATTTGGCGGGTGTTGTATCTCCTGAATTTTTAAAAAGAAGATATAATCCCGGCTCACTTATATTACAGTGTTTTGCCACATCTGATATTTTACAGCTAGGGTTTAGAATCATATAATTCATAGCATTTTCAAGCACAAGCTGATTTCTGTCGGAATGGGAGGTCTTCACGTTTTTTAAAAGTTCATCCAATAACAGAAAAAACAATCCTATTGTACGACAGCCTAAATCTGCGGAATTAATAAGCTTTTCACTTAATTCGCTTATTTTCTTTGTAGTCGGAATTTTTTGCGGTTGGAACTTTTTTGTTATGTTGCCGGGATAATTGAGATATGCATAGGAATAGAACTCAATTTCAGGATTTCCGTGAAGATACGTATTATACTTCGTGCCACGTGGAATAAGGGCAATTTCTCCTTCTGAGAGTTCTAATATGCAGTTCTCAGATACGATTTGAGCATTTCCTTTTTTTAAATGCATAATGTAGTTATGTTTAATTCCTGTAGAAAGGTTGCCGTGATGATAGTTGCTATACACAACCTTATTGAATATAAACGAGTTAATATAGGCGTAATTATACATAAAACACCCCTTCAAAAAACATTATAGAAAATTACCCTATTTTTTATAGAATATCACGTTTTAAAATCAAAGTCAATATGGTATCATTTATGTGGTAGTGTATAAAGGGCGAAATTCCAATATATACCTATTGAATGTTAAACACTTGTGGTTTAAAATTTAAGTATGCTTGCATGCCGAAGGGGGAACAGAAATATGCGAAGTGCTAAGGAGAAGAAAAGGACGCTAAAAAAAGTCGGATATAAAAAAGAATTTTTACAAAACTGGCAGTTATACACAATGATTGCTCTTCCGCTTGCTTACATATTGATTTTCAAATATTATCCTATGTACGGTGCACAGATTGCATTTAAAGATTATGTTATTACCAAGGGTATTACCGGCAGCCAGTGGGTAGGGTTTAAGCACTTTGCACGATTTTTGACTAATTCGCAGAGCCTTCAGTATGTAGTTAACACTATTGCAATCAGTCTTTATTCTCTCATTGCGATGTTTCCGTTGCAGATTGTGTTTGCAATCGGTCTTAATTATGTAAGAAGTAAGCACGTGAAAAAATCTGTACAGATGGTGAGCTATCTTCCGCACTTTATCTCGACAGTTATTATAGTGAGTATGCTTAATATGCTTTTCGATAACCGTGTCGGGGTTTTGGATTCTTTTCTTGAACTTATAGCAGGGAAAGAGGTTGATGTTCTGGGTAATCCTAAATATTTCCGCTCACTGTATGTGTGGTCAGGTGTATGGCAGGGACTTGGCTGGAATTCAATTTTGTATGTTTCGGCACTTGCGGGTGTAGACCCTGCACTGCATGAGGCTGCAATGATTGACGGTGCGAATAAATGGCAGAGAGTATGGCATATTGATTTGATGAGTATTCTCCCAACCGTTGCAATTACCTTCATTATGAATATGGGAAGAATTCTTACTGTTGGATTTGACAAGACATTTCTTATGCAGAACGCAACAAACCTGAAAATGAGTGAGGTGCTTTCTACGTATGAATATAAAATAGGTATTGGTGGAATATTCCCGGCATATTCCTATTCATCCGCAATCGGACTTATGGCTGCAGTAGTTACACTGTTGCTTGTATATGTTACGAACACAGTGTCCAAAAAGCTTACTGAAACCGGATTGTGGTAAATTTATGATGAGTGGGAAAGGGATGAATATAAATTGAAAAAAAAGTCTATAAAAACCAATTTTTCGGATAAATCGTTTGATATCCTGAATGCTCTTATGATGATATGTGTATTCACGGCAACACTTTATCCGCTGGTAGTTGTTGTAAGTTCTTCACTGAGCAGTGCCGAAGCACTTATGGCAGGAAAGGTTAAGCTTCTGCCCGTAGATTTCACACTTGATGGATACAGAGCTGTATTTCAGAATAAAACCATATGGGCAGGTCTTGGAAACTCTGTGTTTTATACGGTAGTAGGTACGCTGGTAAATCTGGCATTAACTATATTGGCAGCTTATCCGCTTTCAAGAAATGATTTTGCTCCGAAAAACATTCTATCGTTTGTTTTTGCATTCACGATGTGGTTTTCCGGCGGATTAATACCGACATATCTCTTGGTAAAGGATTTAGGACTTTTTAATTCCAGACTTGCAATGATTATTCCAACAGCACTTAATGTCTGGAATATGGTAATAATCCGTACATATTTTCAAACGAATATTTCCGGAGAAATGTTAGAGGCGGCAAAAATTGATGGGTGCGATGATTACAGATATTTGTGGCAGATAGCAATTCCTTTATCTAAACCCTCTATTGCTGTAGTGGCACTTTACTATGCAGTATCACACTGGAATGTGTTTATGCAGGCATATATCTATCTGCAGAAGCAGGAGCTTTATCCTATTCAGGTTGTGCTTCGTGATATATTGCTTCTCAGCCAGACTCAGGAAATTGCCGGAGATGTGGCGTCGGATACCAACGCACGTCTTTTGAGTGAGCTTTTAAAATATGCAGTTGTTGTAGTTGCGAGTATTCCTATGATAATAATTTATCCGCTTGTTCAAAAATATTTTGTCAAGGGTATTATGGTAGGCGGAGTAAAGGGATAAAAAATAAAAGGAGGCAGGAAAATGAAAAGAAAAAAGATTTTTGCATCTATGCTGATTATCTGTCTTGCGGTAACAATGCTTGCAGGATGCGGCGAAAATGCAAAGAAGACAAGCAGTGGCATTGCAGTTTCAAAACCAAACGAGATGCCTATTACCGAAGAAGTCGTTGAATTGGATATATTTGTTCCAAAGTCAACCTTCATTGAAAATTTCCAGACAAACGAATTCACCAAATGGTATGAGAAAGAAACCAATGTTAAGCTTAACTGGGAAATCGCAAGCGGGGACGCAAAACAGGCACTTAATCTCAAGCTTGCAAGCGGGGAATACCCGGATATCATTCTCGGTTTTGGTTTCACCAAGGGACAGCAGCTTATCTATGGGGAAGAACAGGGTATTCTCTTAAACATTAAGGACTATATTGATGAACACGGACATTACATCAAGGAAATGTTTGAATCCCGCCCTGACATTCTGGAGGATATAACCATTAACGGTGGTATTTATGGCCTTCCGAAAGTTGAGGAGTCACCCTATGCAATATATCCCTACTGTATGTGGGTGTATCAGCCCTGGATGGAAAAGCTTGACGCAGAAATCCCCACAACAACAGACGAATTTTATGAACTTCTTAAGAGATTTCGTGACGAAGATCCCAATGGTAACGGCAAGAAGGATGAAATCCCTATGCTGGCACGTGGTATAGCAGGAAATGCAGGTATCGAGTCATACATAATGAACTCCTTTGTATCTGATGGTACAGACAGACTTTCAATGGTAGATGGAAAAGTATTTTTCAGTGCTGATACAGATGAATACAGAGCAGGTCTTCGTTATCTCAGAAAGCTTTATGAAGAAGGACTTTTTTACAGGGATTCTTTTGTAGCTGACAGGACTGCATTGACCTCTATAGGTGAGAATGATACACCTATCTTAGGTGCCGGCGCCGGACTTTGGGCAGGTTACTTCACAATTAACGGCTCTGACAGTAAAAGAATCTGGGACTTTGTATCGGTTCCCCCGCTTAAAGGTCCCGATGGATTTGTTCAGAGCGTAGAGGCGAATACTGACTACGGTGATTCAGTTGCATTTGTGGTGACAAATGCTTGTGAAAATCCTGAAATCGCAGTTAAGTGGATTGATTGGTTCTACAACGAAGAAAACAGAATAAAAGCTCATAATAAGCAGGGCTTTAGAAAAGCAAACGATGGCGAAAAGGGTATAGACGGTGAGCAGGCACTTTGGGCACAGGACCCTGTTGAAAGCGGCTCTGCAGGCGTAGGTGCTATACAGAATAAAGGATGGACCAACTTTGGTGTATACTACAAGCCCCTTGAAATGGATTTAAAAACTGCTCTTAACGATGAATATACAAGAGTTGTATCAAGTAATCGCTATGTAGCTTACAAGCAGCATCTTGAATATGGTAAAGATGTAAGCCTTCCCTCGCTTCTTATGTCGAGTGAGGATGCGGCGCTTTATGCAGATTACAAGACCACTATAAATAATCTTGTTGATAATGCCTTTGCAGAGTTTGTTACAGGTATAAGAAATATTGATAGTGACAAGGAATGGAACGCATATGTAAAATCCCTTGATAACGCAGGTCTTAAGGATTATCTTAAAATCATTAAGAAATATGCGGAGAAATAATTAAAAGAAAGTAGGTTAATATGAATATGAAAAAATTAATTTCAATTATATTAGCAACATTGATGATTGTGTCTATGACAACTGCATTTGCAGCAGATGTTACATATCCCGAAAACTTAGCACAGGGTTGCTATGCAGTTTCCTCTTCTAAAGTAGATTTGGGAACAACTACAAAAGTTGATACTGAGGGCGCTATGGTTACAGCCATTAATGGCGGAACTTCACCATTTGGAGACGCAAGTGCAATACTTGACGGCAAAGGTATGATCGGAACTTATATAGTTGGTACTGATGGTGTTGCTACATCAACTCTTATTGCAGAGGGAGTTGCTGCAGGTACTGCTGTTCCAAATAATGCAGACCGTTGGGGTGCGGAAAAGGGTACCACGCCCACAATAACAATTGATTTTGGCAAAGATGTTACTTTTAGTTCTATTAAATTTACAGAGGCGAGAAGAATAGTCGGTAAGTATAAAATTACATGGTATAATGATGGCGTAGCTTGTTCTACTCCCTTTGTAGGCGAATTTACTCAGACCGCAGCAAGCGGTCAAGACAACTATGTTTATTTAAAAGAGATAGAACTTGGTCAGATTGTAAATGCAGATAAGGTAGAATTCCAGATCGTATCTTTGTTGAGAGATGGCGCATATGTGCTCTCAATTACAGAAATGGAATTCTGGTCAAATCCTGTTATCGCAACAACGGAAGGTGCACAGAATTCAACCTCTGGTGGCGTATATAAAATCTTTGACGGTGAGAATATGATAACAACAGATAAGTCAACAGATACACCTCCTGCTAATTCGGAGCGACTGATCTTCGATAAAGGTATTACAGATTTTACAATAATGGCAAGCTTCGCAAAAGACATCACAGTTAATACTATAAAATTCACCGAATACAAAACGAGAATAAACGGATATGAGATTCACTTGTACAAGGACGGAATTGAGGTTGGAAATCACATAGGCAGTTTGAACAATGTGTCAGAAACTGCGATGTATTTGAGAACTATAGCTTTGGAACAGTCTTACAATATTGATACGATTACGTTTAAAGCGACAAGTTTCCATAAGGAAGATACAGTTCATATTCTCGAAATGGAATTTTATGATGGAGTAACAGCACCCACCGTTACAACAACAGGCACATTAGATATAATTAAGGGTGATGCAACTGTCCTCTTTGATGGTGTTTACGATTCTGATGAATCAATATCTGATGGAATTTTGCAGATTCGTGCACATAATGCATCTACCAACGAAAACCTACTTGATGATTTGACAATTACGTTTGACCTTGGCGCGGAAAAGACATTTAACTATGCAGAGCTTGCCGAGAGACGATGCGTTTTAGGAGCAATTGATGTTCAGTATAAAGACGCTTCCGGAGAATGGGTGAGTGCAGGAACAATTCCTGCACAGGCATATGTTAATTCTACGCACGAATTTATTCGCAGTGTAAGCTTTGAGCCGGTTACGGCACGCTATGTTCGCCTTGTTGTAAATAGTATTGCAAAATATGCGGATATCCCAAACGCCTCTTCCATGAGAACAATTAATATTAACGAGATTACACTCTGCAACTACGATTCATCAGAAGCAGGCGAAGCAACAATTTATCCTATCAGAGCTTTTGGTGAGAATATAAATTCACTCTCCGGTATTAGCGGAAGAATAAATGCTAATGTTATGCTCAAAAATGAGACCGGCTCGACGAAAGCATATAAAATCATTGCAGCACAGTATTCTGCTGGAGGCGTTTTAGAAGCTGTGGCTCTGAATGATACTTCTGTTCCTGCAAATACAAGCACTATTGTTAATACCGCTTTAAAAGTTAATGATGATGCTGAAAGTATAGAACAGAATACTGTTCGCTATTTTGTATGGGATGGCTTAACACTTGCGCCTTACTGTCCGGCAGTAGGTATTCCCAATCAAAACTGATAAAAATTAATATAAGCTTAATAAATGCAGGACAGTTTTTGCCCTGCATTTATTAAACTAAGGATGTAGCCGGGCATTAAATTTTATAATGCACAGGCAGAACCATTCAGAATATACGGAGTGTTTTTCGAGGATGGTGCTTTCCGCCGTATGCCTAAAAACGTAGCGGAACCTATCAGTAGGGGAATTGCCTACCTGCATTTAAATACAGCGGGAGGGAGAGTTCGTTTCCGCACAGATAGTCCATACGTGGGAATAAATGCTAAAATGAACGAGGTTCTTTCGCATAATAATATGTCACTTACTGGCTCAGCCGGGTTTGATGTGTACATAAATGACGGTGACGGAGAAATATACACACGGACACTGAGACCACCCGTAGGTATGACAGACGGATATGAATCCCTTGCAATGCTGGATAATGCAAAAATGCGTGATATAACCATTAACTTTCCATTGTACAGCAATGTGAATGAACTTTATATCGGCATTGATGAAAATGCAATGTTGGAAGCACCGATGCCGTATATTAATAAAAAACCAATCGTTTTCTATGGGTCATCAATAACTCAGGGTTGCTCTGCATCACGACCGGGGATGTGCTATCAGGCGTTTATTTCACGCAGGTTTAACTGTGATTATATAAACCTTGGATTCTCCGGAAATGCAAAGGCGGAGGAAGGTATGTACGAATACATCAAGATGCTTGATATGTCTGTTTTCGTATATGACTATGATTTCAATTGTACAAGTCCCGAGCATCTTGAAACCACCCATGAAAAGATGTTTAAAGCTATAAGGGGAAAATATCCCACACTTCCGATTATCATAATGACAGCACCCAAGTGGGTTTTGACGGATGAATTTAAAAAACGTCACGATATTATTGAAAAAACTTTCACAAACGCTGTTACGGCAGGAGATAGGAATGTGTATTTCCTTGACGGAGCAAAGTTAATGAAGCTCTGTCAAAATGACGGAACAGTGGATAACTGCCACCCCAATGATTTCGGATTTGCATCTATAGCGGAGGCTATAGGTAATGTAATTGCAAAAATTTGGGCAGATGATAAAACAGTAGAAGAAGTCAAGTCTCAGGAGGGGATTTTATGAAAAAAATACTTTCATCACTGATTTGTACAGCAATGCTTCTTTCCATTGCTCCTGCATTTGCATCGCAGGAAACGGAAAATGTCATCGCAGGTATTGTCATTACAGAAAATGAGAATAAGGTTGATACGACAGGTGCAACAGTCACCGCCACAGATACTCATACATCATTTGGTGAAGCGAGCGCAATACTTGACGGCGTAGGCATGATAGGAACCAAGGCAGTCGATGCAGATGGCAATGTTACTGAAACAGAGCTTGCGGAGGGTATTGCTGCAGCTAACGTGCAAAATGCCAATCGTTGGGTTGCAACCGCAGGTGCAACTCCCACTGTTACTATCGATTTTGGTAAGGATGTTACCTTTGATACCATTAAATTTACGGAAGCAAGAAGAATAGTCGGTGAGTATAAAATTACATGGTATGATGATGGCATAGCATGCACTACTCCTTTTGAGGGGGAATTTACTGAAACGGCTTCCAGTGGCGCAGATAACTATCTCTACTTAAAAGAGATAAATCTCGGTCAAACCGTAAAAGCGGATAAGATAGATTTTGAGGTTGTGTCTGTGCAGAGAAGTGGAAGTTATGTACTCTCAATTACGGAAATGGAATTTTTGCCGCCCTCCAAGGAACCCGAGATTCTTGACCAAAATGCAAGCAAGCTCACGGTTACCGAGGGCACAGCTGCCGATATGTTTGACAATGATGCGGCAAGTGTATGCAAGTTTGATGTAACGGAATTGACCGAAGCAACAGTATGTTTTTTCTTTTCAAAGCTTGTTGCCGGGGAAAGTATAAAGATTGATTCCAATGATTTTACAAGCGTTACGCTTTATGGCAGTGCAGATGGGGAAAAATATTTTGAAATTCCGCATCAAGCGATAGACGGAGTATGCAAATTTGACACTCCTGAGCTTTTGAGTGCGGTTAAGGCGCAGCTTACCCTTGCAGAGGGAACAGACATACTTGAAATTGCGGAAATAGAAATGTACTATACCGAAAATGCTGAATTTGAAGAGCTGACAGAGCTTTTTATGAAAACGGATGCCTCATTTATTACCGATGATAGTCTTGATGCATTGGAGAGCATCAAAAATCCGCTCCCCGCAACCTTCGGTTCTTATACTATTGAGTGGGTGAGCAGTGACAGTGATGTTCTCAATCCCGATACGGGCGTAATTACAAAATCTTATGTAAAGCAAAATGTAACACTTACCGCTTCTTTTAAACGAAATGGTGTTACCTATAAGGAAAACACGTATAACATCACTGTAAACGAAGACCTTTCTCAGTTGCCCGAATTGCCTGAAAGTATATACAGCTATTCGGACGATACAATAAATCTCGGCAGTCATATTATTTCATCCTCCGTCTTTTGTTTTGGAGAAGATGGAAACGAGATTACAAATACTGCAGGCGGAAATGTATCAACGCTTTATGATGAAAATAGTAAAACGGAAGGCTTTTCAAACGACAACATGAATTCATGGCTGACATATAACTATGGTACGGAGACGTTCCAGACGACATATCCCCTTCCATACACATTGCAGTTCGATTTTGATGAAATTATTCCCCTGAACACTATTTCTATCTGGGAATCTCGTAACAGACTTGAAGTGATAGATGTCCGTTTTTCTGTTGACGGAAAAAATTGGGATTATGCCATTCAGGATGCATACATCAAGCATCCGACACACGGCATAAACACCGCAACCCTTGTGGAAAAGAGTGTCAGCTTCCCGACAGTTCACGCAAAAAATGTTCAGATTGTGATAAAGCGGGTAACGGAGACAACTCAATCCGCTGCTATAAAAATATCGGAAATAGTATTTCTTAATGAGCAACAGCAACCGATGCTTGATGAAACGGAAGCCTACTATGTTACGGACTCGAATACCGAAACTTATGCAGAAATAGCAGAAAGCGGAAGCCTTGTAGTTGATATGGGAAGAATTACGGGCTTTGACTCGTTTAAGTGGATGAACTTCGGCGCTTCTGTTAACGAGTACAGCATATCGGTTTCAAATAACGGCGTGGATTGGCATCATGTGAAGACGGGAACGCTTTCTCAATCATCGGATTTTCTCACGGAAATTGATTTGGAAACATATGCCGTTGCAAGGTATATAAAGCTCGATATAGAATCGGTTCACACTTCGGAAAGTGCAAAAATATGTGAAATTTACATTACTGAAGAATCAGAGTATGACCTTTACCGCACAGAAAAGAATTTTGCGAATCTTTTGATTAATAACGATACAGATATTCTTGTATCGGAGGCGCTTACACTTCTTACGGCAGACGAGCTTGATGCTATTGTAGAGACAGTAGACTTTTACAGCCTTGCATGGGACTTTTCAAAAGCTCCTATGATTGACCCTACTACAAAAGAAGTAACTCACACAGAAGAGGATACAGAGGGGAAAATCGGCGTAAGTGTTCTCGATACAAAAACAGGCGGTGTTATTTATCTTAATGAATTTGATGTGGTAGCAAAGGCCGCATTTGATGAGTCCTCTTATTACACAGCTGCAGAGAAAGATGCAGTTTCTTCCGGAAACTATGATTTAGACAGACCCGATGGGTTTTTGTTCAATCAGGATAATATGATGATTGAATTTTCTGTAGACGATGAGGAAGAGGGAACAGTAGTTTTAAACAGCGACGATGAATTGCTCAGCGTTGATTTTGCCGAAAATGAAATTACTGTTAATTACAAAGATAGAACAAAAACCGTGAAGCGTAATGACGATATGAGGGTCAGAGTTGTTCTGTATGAGGATAAGTTTGAGCTTTATACAAAGACCGGTTCAGAGCCTTTCAGAGGTATTATAGCAGACGGTGTTTATAAAAATGATGTTTCAAAGGGCGTAAAATCTATTGATACGGAAATAGAACTTTCTGATATAAAGTTCAAAATTCACAAGGAGTGCCTGGAATCATTTTTAAATCAGCTTAATTTTTCACATATAAGTAATGAAAATATGTATCAGGTAACATCTCCAATTTCTTTTATCGAAGAAATTATAGGACTTGATGTAGAATGGACAAGCAGTAACCCAAATATTATTAATCCTGACACGGGAAACGTGTCATTGGGTTATGAACCATGCTATGTTACATTAACCGCTTCGGTGAATGAAAGCGGAGTGGTTAACTGGAGTAAGACGCTTTATGTAACCGTTAATATGGAAAACATTATTTCTGACGGTGTTGTTTCTACAAATACCGTAGCATATCAGGGTAATATTCTAACAAACCTTTCAGACTCCGATATAGATACATCTTTTGTCACTAACTATAAAAACGGGTACAACATAAAGATAACGTTCCCCTCAAATACACCTGTTTCACAGGTAGCAATGATAGAAGATACTGATGAGGGCAATATTGATGAATTTGATATTTATGTAGATAATGCTCTTGTGTATGAAGGCGGAAAGGTTAACGAATTTACAAACTGCCTTTTAGATTCTGTTATGGGAAAAGAAATAAAGATAGATATAAAGAAGACCACGGGAATAACCGGGTTTAAAGAAATTTCCGTACACAGCAAACTTTCCGATGTGCAGAAGGCGACGAGTGACCTTGCAGGTGTTAGTATGGCGACAAGCTATGTAAACGGAACCTATACCTTCCCGAAAACGGGTGCATACGGTGCAGTGCTGTCATACAGTGCCGACAAATCAATTGTTTCATTTACCGAAAGCAGTGACAGCGTTACTATGACAGTAAATAATGACTCTGTAGATACATCTGTAGTTATTACTGTGAATGCAGTTTACAATAGAAAAGATGCAAAACCGAAAACACAAAGCATTATAGCTAAAGGCAAGCAGGTCGTTTCCTATGATCCACCGTCAGATGGCGGCGGTGGCGGCGGAGGTGGCGGTGGAGGCGGCAACTATGCGCCCACCGGAACCGTATCGTCAAATGCACCTGTATCAAATGCACCGGATGAGCTTAGCGGTCATTGGGCAGAGAAAGAAATCAGGGTGCTTGTAAATAAGGGTATTGTACAGGGTAATGGCAGCAGCCTCAATCTCGCAGGCACAGTTACAAGGGCAGAATTTCTTACTATGCTTGCACGAGTGCTTGAAACACCTCTTTCAGAAAATGCGCCTGTGTTTAATGATGTAACGTCGGGTGATTGGTTTGCAAATGTTTTGCAGACTGCCTTTGAAAACGGATGGATTGAGGGTTATAACAATAATGCATCACCCAATGCCTATATCACCCGTGAGGAGATGGTTAAAATAATCTGCTGCGCACTTGAAATCATATTTGATGAAAATACGCAGTATACGGAATTTAATGACGCAGATACGATAAGCGAATGGGCAAAGGATTATATCAAGGCACTTTCATCAAAAAATATAATTAACGGTTATACCGACGGCTCATTTAAGCCTAAAAACAATCTTAAGCGTGATGAGGCAATGGTTGTAATTTGCAGAATACAGAATATGGAGGTTGAGTGATAATGAAAAAAACACTTAGAAATTTTATAGTATCCTTGCTTACAATTTCACTCGTATTTGCATATTTGCCTGCAGGAGCATCTTCAGATGAAAAAGAAGCCCTTTTTCAGACAGAATCACTCGGACTTTTTGAAAAAGAGCAGGATGGGGCAATCGACTGGAACAAGCAGATTACAAGGGCAGAGTTCTCCCATGTGATTGCAACACTTATAAAACAAAGCTCTGACGGACTTACGTATGAGATGGCTGACGTAAATCAGACTACACCTTATTCTCAGGACATTTATGCAATGCTTCTTATGGGAATTATGAGCGGTGACCCAAGCGGATATTTCCGCCCCATGGATTACGTTAATGCAACCGAGGCGGCGACGGTATTTTTAAGATTACTGGGATATAATCACGTAATCGGTACAGAAAGCTACCCCCAATCAGTAATTAACTGGGGTATAAAGACGAAGCTTCTTGACAGCATTCATTTAAACGGAGAATTTACCCGCAGAGATTTTGCACTGATGCTGCATAATTCGTTGGATGTTAAGCTTATGGAGTCCTCGTTCATTACGGGAACTGATAGCGAGTATTATATTTCGGACACAACTTTTAGCGAAATAGTTTTCAGCGGTGATGACGGGGAAGGCTGTTATTACGGCAAAGGAATTGTTATGCAGACGGCAATGGCTTTTGTGGATGTGCCGTATGCTTCCCTTGAGTGTGACGAGGTTGTAATAAACGGCACCATATACCGAGTTGGGGACACTAATGCAGCAGAGCTTTTGGGTATGGAGGTACAGTTCTATGCAAAAGAACTTCCGGGTGGTATTTATGAACTGCAAAGTATAATTCCTACAGAGAAAAATGAGGTAAAACGCATTGATGCCTCCGACTTTGCAGGCTATACACATAAAGCATCAATTATATATACAGGGGATAACAAGACCCAAAAGGATACTCTTGATACAAACGTAGCCCTTATAAAGAATTTTGATACAATTGCAGTGGCGTCAGAAGAATTATTTAATTTTGACAGCGGAGAATACATCCTTATAAATAATGATGCTGATTCGTACATAGATGTTGTTTTGGTTTATTCTTACGAAAACGCTGTTGTAAGCGGTGTGTACAATGATGTTATCACAATAAAGGAAGGCTTCAGTGTAAACGGAACACGCTATCTGAATCTTGATAAGGAATCGGATGAGCTGCTTTTCTCAGTTGTTGACGTAAACGGAAAATATGTAGATGTAAACACCCTTTCAAGTGGCAGTGTTATATCTGTTGCTGCGGACAGAACAGGGAAAATGCTTCGCATCGTAGTGCGTGAAGATGCCAAAAAAAGCGGTGCTCTTACCTCTGTTTCAGATGACGGCTTTGAATTTGATGAAAAATGCTATAAAGTGCTTTACAGCGAATCGTATAACATAGGCGCAGCATACGATTACTATCTTAATTTTAAGGATGATATTATTTTCTATGAGCTTTCACCTGAGGAAAATGCAAAGAAATATGCATATGTTATAGCAGCTGAGAGCAAAGGCTTCGGAAGTAGTAAGATTAAGCTCCTCATATCAAAGCAGGTCGATTTCGGGGTGGAAATAGATGACAGTGACGAGGACGATGTTAATGAAATTCCGATGCTTATCTGCCAAAATGAAGAAGTAGTAGTTTATAATATGGCAGATAAGGTTAAATTTAACGGAAACAGAATTTCAAGCGGTGATGTTAAGTCGCGCATAGATGCCAGTGACGGACTGTATGAGTTTGAGCTTAATTCAAGCGGAGAGCTCAGCCTGCTCCAAGAAGTTGAATATAAAGCAGGAAGCCAATACACAACATTCAGATATGATGTGTATGATAAGTGCTTCGGCGGCGCCGGAAGCAGTATGGAAGGCTTTGCGATTGACGCAAGCTCTCAGATTTTATGTATTCCAACCAATTACGACCCCACAGATGATGATTATATGGTTAAAAACGTAATCAATATTGAGGGTAATACGCTTGGATATTATGTAAGAGGATTTAACTTTAATCCTAATACAAAGAAGTGCGGACTTATTGTCATAAACCGTGAAATGAGAAGCGATAACGTGCCCGGTGTAACAGTAGATTCATCAAAGGTAGCAATTGTGAAATCTGCAAGAACACTGATTACCGATGATGGTGAAGTTACAGAAATTGAGTTTCTTCTTGCAGGTGCGGAAAAGAAAATGCCGCTATCCGAAGCTGCAATGGCGGTAGTTCCTTCTCTAAAAAAAGGCGACCTCTTTGTATACGAGGAAAACTATGAAGGGGAAATTACCAATGTGAGAAGAATCCGCTCAATATTAGATTTATCTACACAGTTCAATCAGTCAAGCTCTCTTGGAGCGGGTGCGTCGGAAGTTTGCGGCACTCTCAGCGAAATTTTGTTTGATGAGGTTGATAATATCAACACCAGACTTGTAATGCACTTCATTATTGATGTAAACGGGAACTTAGTAACACAGCAAATCCCTCAGAGAAATAAGCCGCCAATGTATCTTTATGATCTTGACGGAGAAGTTTATCCTGCTTCGATGGAGGACATTATTCCCGGAAGTGATAAAGTATATGTGTTTATGAAAAATTCCACAACAACTTCCGCAATTCTCATAATGAGACAGTAAAAGTTTACACTAAAAAGGACGGTGTAAAAAATGAAAAAAATTATAGCAACTCTATTACTTTTAGTTTTTGCTTTTGGCTATAATATTCCATCATACGCAGCCTATGAAGAAATAGACCCTATGGGATTAGAAGTGTATGAGAACAATATGACCAGAGACGAATACTACAGCCAGTCTATCGCACAGTACAGCGAGTATGACTTTTCAGATCCTCAGACAACAACGGATGAAGAGCTTTACGGCGTTTGGAATAATTCAGCAGGTGTGTGGACTCTAGAACCTCTTTTGGATTATGAAAACAAACCGGCACTTGCTGAAATTGAAGAAGCGGCAAAAAATGCAGATGGTGACTACACTCTATGTAAGGAATTGACGCTTGAATATTACCGGGAAAAATTTGACGGTTTTAATACAAGTATATCGGCAAATGTGACCAACAAAAATAAGCTTTCTGCGGAAATGCGATTTGAAAACTGGAATACAAGGCCAGCATTCGGTCAAGAGGCTATGAGTAAGCTTCTTGTCAGTAAAAATCCCGGATGGATATCTGCAACCGTATTAGATGCGGTAAAACCGATTGTCGCTTCCCCGGATAAGAGAGTAACAATTCATCTTTATTCACTTAAAAAGGATGGATATACTGCGATATTTGACTCTAAAGAAGCGGATAACGCCCCTTACATAGAGGCTACGGTTAACGGCGTTGCGAGAAAATTTTATCCTCAAGCGGATACTTATGCATCTGCCGGCAATAACAGTGGAATCAACTATTCTGCAGAAAGCAAGCTTCTTGCAGAGGAAAGTGTCAGCTCAATAGGTACAGTTTCCGCTGTTGACGAGTACACAAGAAGAAGTGTATTGAAATTCGATTTTTCATCTATTAACGATAATGATGAGGTTACCTCTGCGGTGCTTCACATTTACGGACATATGGAAAAAAGCGATAACCCCGAAGACTCTGAAATTGAAAAGAACAGCAAAATTGTATTTGTCTTAAATGACAATACTGTGCAAACATGGGAAGAGGAATCGCTTACATGGGATAACTATTTTAAAACATCAAGCTGGGTATGCCTATGCTATGACGGGCAAAAGGGCTATACAAATGAAGCTATATCTGAATATTATCCCAATGTACAAAATTATAGGGCGTCAATAATGAGTTTTGCCCACGAATTGAGACAGTTTACACAATACTATTATGCAACAGGGGACGAAGTCTTTGCATGGCATATACTTCGCGAATCAATGCACAAAATCCGTGAATTAAATTGTGAATATGCCAGCACTGAACAGCCCACCTTGAATCTTATTCGTGTACAAGATCTTATACAGGTAATGGATACACTAAGATATAGCGAACATATGACTCCCGAAATATTTGTAACGTTCTTAAAGAACTGTTATGAACACGCAGAGGCAATAGTCGGTTCAGAGAGATTTAAAGATGTGCGTGATAAAATATGGCACGTAAATGTAAAGACCGGTAACGTAGGCGCTCTGCAGACGCAGGCTCTTTTGGAAGTAGCCGTCGTTTTTGATGAGTTTAAAGCGGCAGACGCCCCTTTAGGTGAAGTCTGGAGAACGGACACTGACGGCCTTGCATACAACGGAGGTTGGAAAGCAGTTGCAAAGACCAGATTCGAACAATGTATCGCGGCTTCTACCAATCCCGACGGCTCTGCCTCCGATATTCCTCTAAACTACGTGTGGACAAACATCAGGAACTATATCGAGCCGCTGAGAGATTATCAGGCTTACTACAATTATGATGTAACATCTATTTTGGGCGATGATATCAAGGAGATGATTTTGCAGACAGGGGAATATGTTATGAGGATGCTTAATCCGCTCCGTGCAACATGGGCAGTTGGTGACGGCGGTTCATATAACGCAAAACAGGATTTTGTGGCTCGGCATATGATGAATCTCTGGCCCAATGATGTATCAGAGCTTCTTAAATATATCGGCAGTAACGGAAAGATGGGAAGTCTTCCCGAGGACTTTACATCATGTGCTTCAGATATAGTAAACAGAGCAGTTCTGCGTTCGGACTGGAGTGAGAATGCAGTAGCGCTGCACTTTCAGTCAAATTCCAATAACAAGCATACACATTCAGATGACCTTAGTATTGTAATGCTTGCTTACGGAAACTATGTCCTGGCAGATATGCTCAGGTATACATACAGTACCAATGATGAAATCTCAAACTGGCAGACAATGAGGGAGGCGCACAACTCTATCGTTGTTGACGGAAGGAATGCCGCAAAAACGGGCGGTTCCCTGCATCCTGAAGACCGTGAATTTAATAATGTGTATGACTTTATTTATGCAGATTCAGCAGGGTACGAAAATCAGTTTATGACGCGATATATCTGCTTTATAAAACCGGGCTACTATATAGTTACCGACCATGTGGAAAGCGCAGACGAAAAAGAACATAACTACCGTCAGAACTGGCATTTTCAGCCTACTGCAAATATTACCGTGAATGAGTACGGCCAGACGCAAACGCAATTCAAAGGTAAAGCGAATTTAACTGTGGTGGCAGTTGCGGATAACGGGGAACTCGCCCCTGAAATATGCGACGGATATTATTCAGCCACTTCTAATGTTTCTGATGTAACAGGAACAAAATATGTCAGCTATAACAAGAATACGGTGGGAGATACCTCCTTCCAGACACTTCTTTATCCCACACAGGTAGGGGAAAACGTTGACATTCAGACAGAGGTTCTGCAAACGTCAATTTCTGCGCCCGATGCAAGAGCTATGCGTGCAGTAATAAAGGATTCCAACAGCAGGGAAACAGTAACCAATTATTATATTCTTATGGATGAAACGAAGAAAGAACCCGCAGCCTACGGCGACTTCAAGACAGACGGTATTATGTCCCTAAGTGAATATATCAATGAGGATTTGTCAACGCTTATTCTCCGCAAGGGAAGCTACATTGAAAATACTGCATCCGGAAGAAAGCTTCTCGTTTCCCCAAATGAAGTTGAGGATGTGGGCATAAGTATTGACAACACCCGTATGGATATTGAAAGCACGAAAGAAAGCTTGCAAGACCTTAACGGACTTACAATATATGTAGGAAATAAAACTATTTCATCCGTAACTTTTAACAAAGAGGAAGTGACATTTGGAAAAAGCGGCAGCTACGTTTATGTAGGAAATGCGCCTGCATACACACTTCCTGCAGAAGAAGAACAGGAAGAAGATAAGACGCAAGACTCAGATGATTCCACATATGTTCCCAAGGAGGACGGCGCAACCGGATCCATTGGTGGCGGCGGTGGCGGTGGTGGCTCCACCACAGAAAAAGTCCCCGTGGATAAAGAAGAGGAAACAGTTCCTGATAACAATGATTCTACCGACAATACAGATGTGAATTTTAATGACACACAAGACCATTGGGCAGAAGAGTCAATCAAAGTAATTGCGCAAAAGGGAATTGTTCTTGGTGATGAAAAAGGAAACTTCAATCCCGATAACAATATTACCAGAGCGGAACTTGTGGCTATAGCAATGAGAACTCTTGGGGCAGAGGATTGTGAATATGACGGAGCATTTTCTGATGTCAGCGGCAATGACTGGTACGCACAGGTTGTTGCACAGGCACTAAAAGAAGGAATTATATCCGAGAATTCAAGATTTCGCCCCAACGATTATGTAACCCGTGAGGAAATGTGCAAGATTCTTATAGGTGTTATGAATAAATTGGGAAAAGATACAGCAGGAGAAGAGAATGAGTTAACATTTGCCGACAGTAAAGAAATCAGCTCATGGGCAAATCTATACGTTTCGCAAGCTGTGAATGCCGGCATTATGAATGGTATGGGCGAAAATAAATTTGCGCCGAAGGGCAATGCCACCAGAGCCCAAGCTGTAACAGTTATCGAGAGAATTTTAAAGGACTAAATGCAGGAGGAATAAAATGCAGGTAGAAAAGATTTACGCGGAAGTTATTGAAAAGCTCAGAAAGGTTGCGCCTATAGTAGGAAGTACATTTCCCCATGTTGGAAAAAACGGAAAGTGGGACAATATGGAGGAGAAGGACATTACCTGGTGGACAAACGGTTATTGGCCCGGCATTATGTGGCAGATGTACGATATTACGGATGAGGAAATTTTCCGTAACATTGCCGAAGAATGTGAAAATAAGCTCGACAGAGCACTTGACACCTTTGAAGGCTTACAGCACGATGTAGGCTTTATGTGGGGTGACAGTGCAGTTGCAAATTATACGATTACAGGAAACGGGCGTTCCAAAACCCGTGCAAAGCACGCAGCAGCTACGCTTGCAGGCAGATTTAACCTTAAATGGGGAGCAATGGCATCGTGGAACGGAAGCGAAATCTGTAAAAGTATTATAGATAATATGATGAATCTCAGACTGCTTTTCTGGGCGGCAAAGGAAACAGGAGATATGAGGTTTAAGCATATTGCAATAGCTCATGCGGATAAGATGCTTACAACCTTAATCCGCCCTGACGGAACAAGCCACCACTTGTGCGAATTCAACTCTGATACGGGTGAGTTAGTGCAATACTTAGGCGGTCAGGGCTACAGCCCTGACAGTCAGTGGTCTCGCGGGCAGTCCTGGGCGATTTACGGATATACACGTATGTATGAAAACACAGGCGACGAAAAGTATCTTAATGCGGCTAAAAAATGTGCCGATAACTTTATAGAAAAATGCGGCGGCAAAACGCCTACATGGGACTTCTGTGCACCTATAGAAAAAGAAGAAGGCTTTGTCCCCGATACAACTGCAGGTGCCTGCGCCTCAAGCGGAATGATAACAATGGCAAAGTATCTTTCCAACGGAGAAAAATACATAGATGCGGCAAAATCAATTCTTATACATATGTATGAAAACTACAAATCAGACGGAGAAATGATACTCACCGGAGGAACAGGACATAAACCGGCTAACAGTAATGTGAATGTAGGAATTATTTACGGAGATTTCTATTTCCTTGAAGCTCTGAGAAAGCTTTGCGATGAAAACTACAGAAATATTTATGCGTAAATAAAGACAAAAGGAAGCGATGACGATGTTAAGGAAAGCAACCTGTATAAGTAAGTTTCAGTATGAACCTGAGGAAGGGCAAAATCCCTACATAGGCTTCACCAGCTTTCAGCATTTTAATGGTGAAAAGCTGTATTCGGATTCAATAGTACGTCCGGAAAACAATTTCACGGAAACAGAATCGTTTGAATGCTACCCCGTGCCTGATGATGTAGAGGAGAACGGAAGAGAGCAAGGCTTTTATCCTGAGTCATCGGTTGCTTATATCCGTATTTTGTGGAAAGAATTTGAGCCAGAGCAGGGCGTTTATAACTACAAGTTTATCGAGAACATTATAGACGAGGCAAAGGCGCACAAGCAAACTCTGGTTTTTCGTCTGATGGCACACAGTACACGTGCAAGAGACGATGTTCCCCAGTGGCTTAAAAGGCTTATTCCTTGCCCCGAACGGCCTGACGGCGAAAGGGTGAAGGACTCTCCCACAGATCCACTGTTTTTAGAGCTGTTTTGCAAGGCAATCAGAAAGCTCGGAGAGCATTTTGACAAAGAACCCGCTTTTGATGCCATAGACATTTCTCTGCCGGGAGCATGGGGAGAAGGTCATAATCTTCACCTGTACAGTCAGGAAGCTTTGAATGAGATTGTAGATACATATTTAGCGGTTTTCCAAAAGACACAGCTTATGACGCAGGTAGGGCGTGACGAGCTTATTAACTATGCAAATAAAAAGGCCTCTGTCGGCTGGAGAGGAGACGGATTGGGAAGTCCTAAACACATTTATGAAATCTATCCTCCCTGTATTGCCAAGGTCTCAGAAAACTGGAAAATAGCACCTGTTTCTTTTGAAGCCTACTGGTGGCTTGGTGAATGGAAAAGACAGGGCTGGGATATTGATGAAATAATAGAAAAAACACTTGAGTGGCATATAAGCTCGTTCAATGGAAAATCACTTCCAATACCGTATGAATGGAAAGATAAAGTTGATTACTGGATAAGCAAAATGGGTTATCATTTTACTACAGACTATTTTAAATATCCTGAAAGTGCTTGTGCATGTGACACTCTGGAATTTGAATTAGGCATCGAAAACTGCGGTGTGGCACCTATATACAGGCACATACCTTTCAAAATCAGACTTTTCAATGAAAAGGACTCTTTTGAGTTTGATACGCAGGTAGACATCAGAAAATGGCTGCCAGGAAAACATACGGAAAAAATCTTGTTAGAGATTCCTGAAAATATTTCGGCCAGAAAATATGATATAGAAATAGGTATCTGCAATGAGTTTATTTCACAAATATATTTGTGTACGAATGCAATGAGTAACGGAAGCTTTTACAAAGTAGGGAAGATAAATATAAAATAAGAATATCCCGAAAATATTGGTGCTGAAAATATATTACAGTAAACCGTGATTTTATTTTCAGATACCGTCAGGCTAAAAGGAGAGAAATTGAATGTATATTCCGCAATATAAAACAGTAGCCGGTCTGTGCTTGCCTGAAACACAAATTGTAAATCATCATAAGCTGTGCTGTATACATAATACAACCATTGAAGAATGCATTGAGTATACAGCAGTTTTGGAAGAGAACGGTTATACACGGTATGATGCCAAAGAATATCCTGCCGGAACAGATAAAAGCTACAATAAGAATCTGTTTTATACATATGTAAAAAACACTACTCAAATTTTTGTTTTCTGGGCAGCAGCGTGCCGGAGTGTGCACATCACTGTGGCAGAAAATCTTCCATTGCCACCTACAGAAAAAATTATAAATAAAAAGGCAGCAAAAGTTACCCCAAATGTTGCTCAGTGCAAGTTAAGTAAAGGTTACATCTATGTTATACAACTCTCAGACGGAAGCTTTGTTTTAATAGACGGAGATAAAAAGGATGACGATGATGCTATATTATTATACGAATATCTGCAGAAAAATACTGAAGGAAAGAAAAAACCATTGATTGCAATGTGGATGTTCACACACCCTGATTATGACCACATAAGTCTTGCAACGGAATTTATAAAAGATTATTCGGATAAAGTAGAAATATCTGCTTTTGCATACCAATTTACCGATGGCGACAAAATGCAGTATGTGTACATAGATTCAAGTAAGATAAAAAGAGATATTGAAAATCTTGAAAATAATATAAAACTTTATTCCCCGGGATCTACCGTGTATACACTTCACACAGGGCAAAGATATTATTTTTCCGGTGCGGAAATAGAAATTTTACTGACGGCAGATTTGCTTTATCCATATGCCTATACAAGCGCCAATGATACAAGCAGTGCATTGCGAGTTAATTTTAATAATGGTAAGACGGTAATGTTTTTGGGTGACTGTATGCAATATTCTTGCCGACAATTAGCATATATTTACGGAGATTATTTAAAAAGTGACATCTTACAGATTACACATCACGGTCTTATCGGAGGTGAAATAGGTCTTTACAAAGTGATAGACCCGGAAATTTGTTTTTGGTCAATATCCGAAAAACGTTTCTTGGGAACCCTGCCGGGTCAAAAATATCAGTGGTGTATAGGTGAAGGTGGATGTGATTATAATAGTTGGATCCGTGATGATTCTGTGCGTGAAAGAAAACATTATCATCTCGGAAACACTGCTACTATAAATTGTGTGTAAATGAGAGATTGCAGAGAGGAAAAGTTTATGGGAAAAATTTTTAATGTTTTAGATTACGGTGCAAAGGCAGACAGCATAACACTTGATTCCCCAGCCGTGCAAAAGGCAATAGATACGTGCAGTGAAAATGGTGGAGGAACAGTGTTTTTTCCAAAGGGGATATATGTCCTTGCAACAGTATTTTTAAAAAGTAATGTTCATATTAAATTTGATGACGGAACTGATATATTAGGCTGTCTTGATTTTTACGCTTACGCACAGCAGGAGGAGGTAAATTACCCCATATATCAAGACCAGTCCCATACATATTTTGACCTTGCAATGTTTGTAGGTAAAAACTGTGACAATATTTCTATTACGGGAAAGGCAAAAATTGATATGCGCAGTGTTTGGGACGAGGACGGCATAAGGGGAGAGAGCATACGCCACAGAGGGCCAAAATGTATTTCCCTTAAAGAATGTGACAATGTCCTTATCACAGATGTAGATTTAAACAATGTCACAGACCTTGCAATCTATTTTGCAGGGTGCAATGATGTGGATATACACGATGTAAAAATGCGTGTGTATATTGACGGAATTTCACCCGATAACTGCAAAAATGTAAAGATATATAACTGTGATGTGGAGTCAGGCGATGACGGAATTGTTTTCAAATCGTCGTATACCCTTAACCGACTTGATATATGTAAAAATATTAAGGTGTGGGATTGCAAGGTAAAAAGCCGTTGCAGTGCAATAAAATTCGGCACAGAAACAAACGGCGGATTTTACGATATCGATATTGACAATATAGAGATTTATGAAACCAGAATTACGGGAATTGCAATCGAAAGCGTTGACGGTGCGATAATAGACGGACTTTCACTTAAAAATATACGTATGAAAAATACTAACGGACTTTTGTTTATACACCTTGGAACCCGTATGAGAGGACCTGAGGGTAGAGATGTGGGAGAAATCAGAAACATCATCCTTGAAAACATAACGGCAGAGGGCCCGTACGAACCGTATATGTGTATTCCTGCAAACTATTTTGATTATAAGTCAGATGAGTTTGTTCAGTACCCCTGGGTATTTGAGCCATCTGACAGGCATAAAGACGGTAAAATTATAACAGAGGGCAGAAATACTCCTTGGCAGCTTTCGAGCAATGCTTGCGGATTGAAAGGAAAGCCACTTAAAAACATTACACTTCGCAATGTTCATTTTAAGGTTTGGGGTGGAGTGATAGAGTATGAAAAGGAAGTTCCCGACACGGCACCTTCATATCCTGAAATATATGTGTATGGAAAGACTCTTCCTGCCAAGGGGATATATTTCAGGCACATTGAAGGGCTTATGCTTGAAAATGTAACAGTGGAAAGTTATATGCCCGATGTGCGTGAGGATTTTGTTTTTGATGATGTAGTTGGAGTTCATTAAGAAAGGATAAAATTATGAGGATATTTAAAAATATAAGTTATTCATCATTTGATGAATGCACCTTGGACATTTATTTGCCCGAAGAAAAAGAGTTTTCTCTTTTGGTATATTTTCACGGAGGAGGTCTCGATCACGGAGATAAATCAGGCGCAGAAATTTTTGCAAAGTTTTTAACAGACAGAAATATAGCTGTTGTTTCCGCTAATTACAGACTGTATCCGCAGGCTCAGTATCCCGATTTTATAAAGGATGCTGCCGCAGTTGTAGATTGGGCAAGCAAGAATATCTCCGAATACGGAAACTGTGAGAAGATATATATAGGCGGAAGCTCGGCAGGTGCTTATATCTCAATGCTTCTTCAGTTTGATAAAAAGTATCTGGATATGTACAAGATTGATACAGAAAAGATAGGCGGATTTATTCACGATGCGGGACAACCGACAACACATTTTAATGTTTTAAAGGAACGTGGTATTGATGGACGGCGTATTATTGTTGATGATGCTGCCCCGTTGTACTATGTTGGACTTGCACAGGATTATGTGCCCATGCTGATAATTGTGTCAGATAATGATATGGAAAACAGAATCGAGCAGCTTTCTCTTTTGGTATCAACTCTCAAGCATTTCAGGTATGATGAAAATAAGGTAGAACTTAAAATTATGCATGGTAAGCATACCGCTTATGTAAAAGAAATCGATTGTGACGGGAACAGTGTGTTCGGAAAATTAGTTGCTGAATTTATCAATAAACAAGCATAGAAAGGAAGATAAAATATGAATATTTTATCAATAGGAAATAGCTTCTCTCAGGATGCACACAGATATTTACATAACATTGCAAAAGCAGATGGATACGCTTTAAATACATTTAATCTTGTGATAGGGGGATGCAGTCTTTCAACTCACTATAGAAACATGATGGGAGAAGCATGTGCTTATTTCCTTGAAATGAACGGAGAAAGTACGGGGTTCAAGGTGTCGATTAAGGAGGCACTGCTAAGTCGTGATTGGGATATAATTACGATTCAGCAGGTTAGTTGGGCATCACCTGATTACGAAACTTATCAGCCCTATCTTAATGAAATTATATCTTATATACGTCGTATGGTGCCAAAAGCAAAAATTGCCCTGCATTACACGTGGGCATATGAGCAGAATTCCAAACGCCTGAATGAAGAACTTGGGTATAAAAACCGTTCTGAAATGTATGCGGATATAATTAAATCATATAACATGGCGGCAAAGGAAATAGACGTTGATTTTATCATCCCCTCCGCAACGCTTTTTGAAAAGCTTACAGAATCAGGTATAGAAAAAATCCATCGAGATACATTTCACGCATCATTTGGGATAGGAAGATATGCGTTAGGTCTGCTTTGGTATTCTGTAATATCCGGAAATGATATCACAAAAAATAATTATTCTGATTTTGATGAAGAAATCAGTGCTGTTGAAATTGATACGGCGAAAGAGTGTGTGAAAAACATGATGGATAAATATAAAGGAGATAGGATAATAGCAGAAATTTAAAATGAGAAATAAGGGATAGAAGAATGAAACCTGTTAAATTAAAACCTGCATATAAAGATTACATATGGGGAGGAGAGAAGCTCCGCTCCATATATGGAAAAGAAACCGACCTCTCTCCACTTGCTGAAAGCTGGGAACTCAGTTGTCATCCTGATGGCTTAAGCATAATTTCCGGCGGAGATTACGATGGTAAAACCCTTGATTCTTACATAAAAGAAAACAAGGGCTGTCTTGGAACTTTGTGTAAAGCGGATGAACTTCCCATTCTTATAAAACTTATAGATGCTCAAGATAATCTCAGTGTACAGGTACATCCTAATGATGAAAAAGCAAAAGAATGGGAGAATCAGAACGGAAAAACAGAAATGTGGTATGTCGTTCAGGCTGACAAGGGAGCAAAAATGACCTGCGGAATGAGACAAGATACTACAAAAGAAGAGCTTAAAAAAGCAATTAAGAACAATACTGTGGAAGAGCTTTTGAACACTGTCCCCTCAAAAAAAGGTGATGTTTTCTTTGTGGAGGCAGGTACTGTTCACGCAATAGGAAGAGGAAATGTGATTGCAGAAATTCAGCAGAACAGTAATGTTACATACCGCCTTTATGATTACGGCAGAATAGGAAAAGACGGAAAACCGAGAGAGCTTCATATCGAAAAAGGAGTAAAGGCATCGAACTGCAAAAAGAGCGAGCCGAGAAAAATCCCAATTTACTCCGACGGTACAAGACTTCTCGGTAGCTGTGAATATTTTGCAGTAAAAGAAATAAAGTTCTCAGGCACTAAAACTTTTGTTGCAGACGAAAAGAGCTATCACGCACTTATAGTGGTAGATGGAGATGCAGAGATTGTTACAGAAAGTTATGCTAAAAAAATAAAGGCAGGCGAAACTGTGTTCATTCCTGCAAATATGGGTAAATATACCCTTTCAGGAAAAGCAACAATTCTCCTTACAACCAATCAGCCAAACTATTATGTAGGTATAGACCTTGGCGGCACAAATATTGCTGCCGCCGTTGTTGATAAATACGGAGTAATCTACGGAAGAAGTACACGGAAAACAAATACGCCCAGACCGTATGAAGAAATATGCAACGATATGGCAGAGTGTGCTTTCGATGCGGTAAAGGAAAGCGGACTTACCTTTGATGATATTGTCTCCGTTGGAATAGGCTGTCCCAGAGCAATAGATAAGGAAAATGGAAATATTGAGTTTTCCAACAATCTTGATTTCTACGATGTACCGATTGTAAAATATATGGAAAAGCTTTTTGGTAAAAAAGTATATGTTGAGCAACTGTGGAAGAACGAAGAGTATTAAAATTTGATACGCAGTAATCAAAGAAAAACATTCCACATTTGAAACTAAGATTCCAAATGTGGGATAAACTGTGGTCAAAACATATAATAGGAAGAAAGTGTGTTTCTTCCTAAGCGATAATTAAAGAATAATATAAACGATAAAACCGTATGATACAGGGCTCTATGCCCGTTCATACGGTTTCTTTAATTTGGTCGGAGTGACAGGACTTGAACCTGCGGCATCCTGCTCCCAAAGCAGGCGCGCTACCAGCTGCGCTACACCCCGAAATTTGTTGACGTTTTATTAAATTGACTAAGCAGGCTACCGCGGCATCCTCGGCTACGCCGCCGCTTGCGGAACCCAAAATTGTCTACTCACAAAGCTCGCACAATTTTGACCGCTACGCTTCGTTACGCTCGCTTCATCGTCCACCGGACGCGCTCGCGACCTCACCCAAAGCAGGCGTGCTACCTTTTTGCGCTACACCCCGAAATTAATTGACGTTTTATTAAATTGACTAAGCAGGCTGCCGCGGCATCCTCGGCCACGCCGCCGCTTGCGGAACCCAAAATTGTTCGAATACAATTGATGCAAGCTGCTTTGCTGAAAAACTCAGATAATTACACAACATTAGGTATTATAATATATATAGGATAAAAAATCAAGACAATTTTAAAAAAAATAATGAATGATATTAAAATAATAAATTATTAACTTATAGAAAATGTGTTATAAGGTAGTTTATTGTCTGTTTTTAAGATAGCAGGTAGGAGAACTTCCTGTTTCCCTTTTAAATGCAGCTGAAAAATATGCCTGGCTTGAAAACCCGAGCTTTTGAGCAATATCGCTTACACTTACGCCTTCTGAAAGCATATTTATTGCACGACTGATTTTCATCCTCAGGAAATAACTGTGAACCCCCACCCCTGCAAAGGACATAAATGTGTTTTTCAGCGAAGTTGTACTGATTGCACAGTATTTGGCAATATCCTCAATGGAAATTTTTTCGCCTATGTGCAGATGCATATAGTGTACGGCCTTTTTGTATATGTCCGTGTGTGCAAGCTTTGCCTCCCCAAGAACGGCTGCATCATCACATACTGAAAGAAGCAGTGCGTATATATAGTTGATTATAATGGCAGAAAGAATATCACTTTTTTCACTGCTTAGTATGGTGTGAAGTGTTTTTATACCGAATTCCCCAGGAATGTGAACAGCAGTCACACCTGCGTCTCCGCATTTTTCATAAAGGAAAGACAGAAAATCGGAAATAATATTTTTCTGTCGAGTATTAAGCTGGAACACCTTGTTCTCTAAAAAATGGGTGTTTTTTCCTTCCAGGGAAAAAGAAAATATAAAAAGCTCTGCAAAGGAAAACTTGTCTATTTTGTATTTATGGAAATCAAGAGGCTTCTGAAAAATAATATCGCCCTTTTCAAGATTGTAAATCTTGTCGTTTACACAAATGATGGCAGTGCCTTCTTTGACATACACACATTCCCAGAAATCATGAGCTTCTCCGCTGAATTCATATCCGCCGGGAAAGTAATCCTCAAACAGTGTATAGAGCTTTGTTATCTTAAAAATATCCTTAACTTTATATTCTTTGAAAAGCATCTTTTCCACCTCGTAAAATGTCTGAAAACATATAAAAAATGTCTGAAAACATATTGATATATGCTTTTGAATTGATATAATTATAGTATGATACAATAGAAAAGTAAAGACTTTTTTAAAAAAAGAAAAATGTCAATATAATACAATTATTTTTTCTGAAAGCCAATATTGTTCATTGAAAATCCGTAAAATTTGTTATATTATTGAAGTCAGTAAGGGGTTGATTTGATGCTTAAAAAAGAAGTAAACTATGAATTCCGTAAAAGAATGCTTGAAATTCACAAAAAGGATGTAAGAGATTTTTCTCTTTCGCCTGATGGTAACGAATTTGAAATCAAGGACGGCACTGTTATAACCGTTCCCGAAAATGCTGAAGAGGTAGCGGTTGTTGCTTCGCAGGATTTTTGTGACTTTCTCTTAAAATCAATGGATGTTTGTGCGGCAGTAAAAAAAGGCACTGTTGATATAAAGAATAAGATTGAGCTTTTTATTGCTGAAAATGCAGGCGTTGACCTTGGGGAATACAAAGGGTACAGAGGTTACCGTATTGACACGGATGATAGCGGTATAAAAATTTATGCCAACGACTGCCGCGGTATGGCACAGGCCCTTTACTATCTTGAATTTATGATGGAACTGAGGCGTGCCCCCTTTATAAAGAAAGGCAGTACAAGCCGTAAACCCCGTTTTACTCCTCAAATGGTACATTCAGGCTACGCTCTTGATGAATTTCCGTCAATCCACCTTAATCAGATAGCTCACGAGGGTAGGGATGCAATCCTCGTTTATACAGAGGGTATAAATAAGACAAGCTACGGATTTCTTGATTTTAATGCCCTTATATATAATGCAAAAAAGTATGGTATCGACGTGTATGCGTATAGCGATATGAAAAGTAAAGTTCATCCCAAGGATCCCGGCGGATATGAATTTTACGATGGTCTTTACGGCTCGCTTTTTGAATGTTGTCCGGGACTTCGGGGCGTTGTTCTTGTTGGTGAATCAATACATTTTCCCTCAAAAGACCCGAATGTAGCAGCAGAAAGGGGCAGAGACGGTATTCCTGCAATAAAGGACAGCTCCTACTCATACCCGGCACTTGACTATGTTGACCTTGTTGAAACAATCCGTGACTGTTGCCGTAAGCACAATCCCGATGCAGATATTATTTTCTGGACATATAACTTTGGCGAACAGCCTGTAGAGGACAGGCTTCGTCTGATAAATGCATTGCCTACAGATATTTCACTTCAGGCAACCTTTGAAATGTTTGAAAAATACGTGCAGAACGGAATTGTTCAGTGTGTAAGTGACTATTCCCTTGCCGTTGAGGGTCCCGGTTATTACTTTGCAACTGAGGCAGAGGCGGCAGCAAAAAGAGGTATTCGCCTATATTCAATGGTTAACACTGCAGGACAGACGTGGGATTTTGGTACAATTCCTTACGAGCCTATGGCACAGCAGTGGATGCGTAGATACAAAAAAATGATTGAAGCTCAGGAAAAATGGGGACTTTCCGGCATTATGGAAAGCCATCACTACGGAATATATCCGTCGTTTATATCAAAGCTTTCCAAGATGTGCTTTGAAAAATCAACAGATACTATGGAGGAAACTCTTTCTATGGTGCTTTCTGCTTTTTTCGGCGGGGAAAATGCAGATACAGTGGAAAAGGCTCTTGATAAATGGAGCGATGCTGTCCGTCACATTACACCTACCGGGGAAGACCAGTACGGCTCATTCAGATGCGGGCCAAGCTACCCCTTCTGCTTTGAAAGGCTTATCCGTCTTCCCGGTATGCCTTATGCAAATGCAGGCAGTGCCTTTGTAGTGCCTGAATACTGTCAGGACCTTTACGGAAGGGCAACTATTATTTCAAAAAGAGTATGGAAGGAAATCGAAACTCTTGAAAAGGCTCTCCTTTATATGAAGGATGGTACAAAAATTCTTGAAACTATAAAAAACCCGAACGAGGAGCTTGAACGCCTTATTAATATGGGTAAATTTATTGAAAAATACATTATCACCGGTATAAATGCCAAGAAGTGGCATACACTTAAGGTTCAGTTTGACCACGAAGCTGATGAAGATAAGGTCAGCAAAATTCTTGACGAAATGGTTGAACTTCTTACCTTTGAAAGAAAAAATGCAGAGGAAACAATTCAGTATGTGGAGCTTGACTCTCGCCTTGGGTGGGAGCCGAATATGGATTATCTTACAAGCAAGTGGCATCTTGAATGGAAAATGCGACTTGTGGACTATGTAATCGGCAGGGAAATTGCCGGTTACAGAAAAAATCTCGAACTTGGTAACGCTAAATACACAGTTGTACGTGATTAAGGGTGATAAAAATGCTTAAAAAAGAAGTTAATTACGAATTCCGTAAAAGAATGCTTGAAGTACATAAAAAGGATGTAAGGGATTTTTCCCTTACTGTAAGTGCGGACGAGTATGAAATAAAAGATATGACCGTAATCTGCGTTCCCAAAGATGCAGAGGAGGTAGCTGTTGTTGCAGCACAGGATTTTTGTGACTTCCTCTTGAAATCAATGAGCCTTTCCGCAATGGTCAAAAAGGGAACTTCCAATGCTAAAAATAAAATTGAGCTTTTTATAGCAGAAGATGCAGGAATTGACCTTGGTGAATACAAGGGTTATCGTGGCTACAGAATCGACACTGAGGATAGCGGAATAAAAATTTACGCCAACGACTGCCGCGGTATGGCACAGGCCCTTTACTATCTTGAATTTATGATGGAACTGAGGCGTGCCCCTTTTATAAAAAAGGGCAGTACAAGCCGTAAACCACGCTTTGCACCACAGATGGTACATTCGGGCTATGGATGTGACGACTACCCTGACGAACATCTTGCACGTATTGCTCACGAAGGAAGGGATGCAATCCTTGTTTTTGTCAAAGGTGTAAATATTACAACTTTCGGTTATCTTGATTTCAATGCACTTATCTATCGTGCAAAGCGTTACGGTATAGATGTGTACGCATACAGCTATCTTAAGAGCGAAGTCCATCCCGAAGAGGAAGGCGCACAAGGCTTTTATGAGGGTACATACGAAAAGCTTTTTGAAAACTGCCCCGGATTCCGTGGGGTAGTGCTTGTAGGTGAATCCGTATGTTTCCCCTCAACAGAACCTAAAAAGCATGCATCCGACGGCATACCTGCTATTAAGGAAAGCTCCTTCTATTCGCCGGACATCGCTTATGCAACACTTGTCAGGATTATCCGTGACTGTTGCCGTAAGAATAATCCCGACGCAGATATTATTTTCTGGACATATAACTTTAATGCAAGCCCCAGGGAAGAAAGAATTGCCCTTATAAACGCGCTCCCCAAGGATATTACACTTCAGACAACCTTTACAAAATCAGGTAAATACAAGCTTAAGGGAAATGTCATTGGCGTTGCCGACTACTCCCTTGTAAGTGAAGAACCTGCAGAGTCTGTTGTGGAGGAAATGGAGGCAGCGGCAAAGAGAGGAATCCGCCTTTATGTAATGGCGAATACCGCGGGTATGACGTGGGATTTTGGAACACTTCCTTATGAGCCTTTCCCGTATCAGTGGATGCGTATGTATAAAAATCTTTTCTACGCCTACGAAAATTACGGACTTTGCGGTCTTATGGAAAGTCACCATTTTGGAATATATCCGTCATTTATATCAATGCTTTCAAAAATGTGTTTTGAGCTTTCAACGGATTCCATGCAGGAAACTCTCCGTATGGTGCTTACAAAGTTTTTCGGGGAGGAAAACCTTAACTGTGTGGACTCGGCACTTCAGCAGTGGAGTCAGGCTATCCGCTACATAACCCCAACAGGGGAAGACCAGTACGGTGCTTTCAGAGTAGGTCCAAGCTATCCCTTTAATTTTGAAAGAATTATCAAGCTTCCCTCGGCACCTTATGCCCATTTCGGAAACGCTATAGTTGTTCCTGAATACTGTGCAGATATTCAGGCACGTTCAACGGTAATTTCAAAGCGTATATGGGGTGAAATTGAAAGCCTTACCCAAGCGAAGGAGTATATTGATAAAGGTATTGAATATCTTGAAGAAGCAGACAACCCCAATGAGGAGCTTCAGCGTCTTACAAATATGGGACACTTTATGTCGAACTACATTCTTACAGGAATTAATGCTAAGAAGTGGCACACCCTTATCGTTAAGTTTGACGGAGAAACCGACGAAAAAAAGGTTTCGGAAATTCTTGATGAAATGGAAGCACTTCTCACCCTTGAAAGGCAGAATGTCGAAGATACAATTCAGTATGTGGAGCGTGACAGCCGCCTTGGTTGGGAGCCAAGTATGGAATATATGACAGACAAGTGGCACCTTGAATGGAAGATAAATCATACCGATTTTGTAATCAAAAAAGAAATTGCAACCTACAGGGAGAGTCTAAAGCTTGGAAAAAGAGAATATTCCGACGTGAGAAACTGATTTTTCAGTTGACCTTGGTCAACAATTGTAGTAAAATGAACTGTAGCTACTTAATACAAGGAGGAAGAAAAATGAAAAAACTTTTAAGCGTACTTCTGTGCCTGATAATGGTGCTTTCTACATTAAGTTTCACCGTATTTGCAGCAGATGCACAGACAGTGGCAGATTCAATCAGTGTTGACTTAGTCACTACTGAAACTGCAAATCTTATCACAAAGAACCTTACTCTTCCCACGGAAATTGACGGTGTAGCCGTTACGTGGTCATCAAACAGTGATGCTGTTACAAATACAGGTGTTGTAACACGTCACGCTACTGACGAACAGGCAGTAACACTTACTGCAACTGTTGGCGATGTGACAA
Source organism: Clostridia bacterium (assembly GCA_045544395.1). Classification (GTDB taxonomy): domain Bacteria; phylum Bacillota; class Clostridia; order UMGS1883; family UMGS1883; genus UMGS1883. Next base: position 46,111 of record JAZPYX010000089.1, on the reverse strand, counting down.
AGGAAATTAACCTTACTGTTGCCCCCCTTACAACTATGGTTATTTATCAGAATAACTTTGGAAAACAGCTTGATGGCACATCCTTTGACACAACAAAGGAATTAATCGGTGCAACTGCAGCAAAGTCACAGATTGCTAACTGGACTATGAGTACAGCACAGAATGCAGCACCCTTCGGTACAACTGTCGGTGAAACAGGCGGCGTGCTTCTTGACCTTAACACAAGAGCGAATTCACCCACATTCAGCTTCCCCGAAACAATGGATTCACCTTTCTATGTTCAGTTTGACGTAATAGCACAGTCAACTGCTCCCGGTATTGACTTCCGTTTTAACTATACTCCCGAGGGCGGTTTATCTACTCTTCAGATGGCTTACAGATGGAACGGTGCAAGCACTTACTACCTTTCAAGTAAGCTCCCCTCAAGTTACGGCGGAACAAACTTTGCATCTACTCAGGAAACAAAGACTACAATGCGTATGTACATAGACCCTATTAACCTTACAATGAAGTTTATGGATGCAAAGGGCAATATGGTTCCTGCTGCAGGTGTAAAGCTTGGCGATGCAGCTGCGAAAAACGGAAAAATCACAACAATGAACTTCTGCCGTGCCGGCTCCTCAAGTCCTGCAGGTTATATAGAGTTTGACAACTTTGCAGTATACAGAACTGCCGATGAAACACAGATTTATAATGACAGAATACTTCTCGGTCAGCTTGCTGAAAGTGTAAAGTTTGCAGATTTCTCAGCAGAGGACGATTCTTCTGTAACTGCAAATCTTGACCTTGGAACATTTAAGAATAAAATCGAAACGGAAAACCCCGGCGTAACAGTTACATACAATTCAGGTAACGAAGAAATCCTCGCTATTGACGGCACAACAGGTGTTATCACAAGACCTTTTGACGACACAACTGTAAAACTTGAGGTTGTATTTTCAAAGTGTGAAAGCACATTCGGAAAAACTATTGAATTTACAGTCGAGGAAGCTTTTAATCCTGCAAAACAGGCTGCTAATGAAATTGTTTTTGAAATGCTTTCAGACGATGCGGTAAATGCAGTAACAGGCAACCTCGACCTTTCAATAGACGATTTTTATGCACTTGACGTAGCAGAGGGTGCAGAGGTTACCTTTACTTCAAATGACGAAGAAGTTCTTTTGGTTGACGGTGAAACAGGTTACATCTCACAGGGTACAGAAAAGAAAGATGTTACCCTCACGGCAACCGTTACAAAGGAAGGAAGAACCTTTACAAAGGATTTTGCAATGACAGTTCTTCCCGAAGGTACTTATGTTTACGAATCTGAGAACTTCGGCTATCCCGAACTTGTAGGGGAGAGCATTGGTGCACTTTCAAGATGGGTGATTGAGGATAACTACTCAGGCGCTACTTATGCAGATGTAAAAAAGGACAACCGCGGTTACTATCTTGAAACTGCAAGAGTGAAGTCTGCAGGCGGTTACGATGCAGAAACCTTCAGCTTTGCAGGCATCAGAAAGACAAAGAAAATGTCTGTTGAAATGGACTTCTATATGGACAGCGTTCCTGCAAGCACAATTCACGACATTCATTTCCTTGGTGTTAAAGAGGGCGGTCTTACAGTAAGCGACGTTACAAAGGACTTGTTGAAAATCAGAATTACCCCCGGTTCTTTCCGTCTTGAATCAAGCGGTGTATCTTTTGTCGTTAACGAAGGTGACACTTGCCGTGTAAGATTCGATTTCGACTTTGAAAACCAGAACTTTGATTTCTACGTTAACGGAACACTTAAAAAGGCAGATATTCCTTGGAACACTGCAGGAAATTATGAAGCACTCAGCTACATTAACTTCCGTTCATACCGTGCAAGTGCAAACTTCAAAATCGGTGTAGATAACCTTGCAGTTTATGCAGAAAACCCCGAATTCCTTGCAAGTGCACTTGATGAAGAAGTTTATTCTGAACGTCCTCTTACGGTTTCTACAGCATTCGACTCATATTACCAGACAAGAATCACAGCTGATTATGACGAGAATCAGTATCTCCGTGTGGGACTTGTTGAAAAACTGGAAACATTCACAAACAACCCCATTATTGACTTTGGTACTGCAGAGCTTGTTGATAAGAACACAGGCAAGAAGACAAGCCTTAACGGTTATTATTCATCCGACGAAACAAATCCCCAGCTTATAAACGGTCTTTACATCGGTTCAAACCACGGTGCAATGGGTGCAAGAGTTACAAGTAATGCTCACGGAAAAACACAGGCAGACGTAGGCTCTGTATGGGTTGACTCAAAGGGCGTTAAGTGGGATCTTATCCGTGTTGAAGATGAAAATAAGCTCTTCTTCCTTCAACAGAAAAACTACAATCTTGCAACTACAAACTTTGGTTTCAGCGGTACGATAGCAGGTCCTCTTACATATGTAAGCGACGGTGTAAATACATCAGATATTACAGTCGGCTCATACACAGCAACACAGACATTCCCCTCAATCAAGAATGTAGAGCATACTTTCTACCTTGTACGTGACGGCGAAATGATTGAATTCGACAACCGCACAGCAGGCGTAAGCTATAAGGCTGACGAAGTTGTGGTTGTTGAAGAATATGACATTGTAAACCCCTGCACAATTGCAGCTTCACTTCGTGCAAATAAGCCTGCAGGCGGATATACAGAAGCACCTTCAATCGCAACAGGTGATGCTATATTCCACTACAAGCAGATTATTACAGTAAAGGCTGACGGTACAATCTACACAGAAATTGACCACGAAGTTCTTACTGACCTTAACAGCTACGAAACCTACGGTTATCAGTTCTATCAGAGAGCTAACCCCTATGGTGGCGGTGCATGGCGTCAGGTTCCCGGAACAAAGGAATTCACAGACAAGGAGGGCATAAAGTGGGATATCACAACACCTTACGAATACACTAATGTGCCCGGAACTGCCTCAACAAATCTTCCTGTTCCGATGTCAATAACCCTTAAGAAAGCGAACTGGATTAATCCTGATGTTGTTCCCTCACGTATTCTTGATTTTATCCGTGATGAGGACGGTAAGAACGTTATGGGTTATATGACAGGATTCCTTCCCATTTACGACGGTGAGCCTTCTGTAAGAAAGACAAAGACCAATTCAAATATCTATATGTACGACGAGAAGGCAAAAGCTTATCCCATCTTTGTTTCTTCAAGCGGTATTGCGGATAAGACAGTTCTTACTGCAGAGGGCAGCAGAATTCACGGTGTATCTTACAGAAAATATGTTGACCTTACAGGCTTTGAAAAGAATAATACACAGTATTATGCAATCAATCACGAGGATATGACATACTACTACGTTGACTTTATTGAAGCAGGTACACAGACGCTTGACCTTGAGGCATCAGGATGCATCTATGACCTTACAAAGGTTGAATCTGTAGGTGCTGACATCACATATGAACAGGTTGGCGATAAAATAGTTGTTACAAGCGACGGCAGAGGCTACCTTGTTCTTAAGGCGTCACGTCAGCTTGAGGTTGAAAGTGCATATATAAAGGATGAAGCAATCTATGCAAGATTTGTTAATTATTCCGGTGAAGCAAAGACAGTTGACCTTACAATAGCTTCATATGAGGGAAAGAAGCTTGTTGACGTTAAAGTGATTAAAAATGTAACAATCGGTGCAAACGGAGTCCTTAACAAAGAACTTGAAGCTTCGCTTGAAAGCGGAAGTAAATACAAGATTTTCGTTGTTGGCAATGAAAGCGGCATTGCACCGGTAAGTAAGGATATGGCAATCGAAATCAGATAACTATAAAAAAGGGATGTTAAAAATGCCCGGACCGCAAAAGGCAATAAAGCTATATGTTTTTTAATTGACAACTTATAAAACAAAGTTCCTTTTATTGCTTATGGTAGAAATTCGTTTGGCGAATTTCGGAATTTATGCCTTTTGCTACGAACAAACTTCACCTCTCGGCGTATCCACATACGCCTTCGGGTACCCCCTACGGGTTCAGTTTGTCCGTTCTGAACATTTTTTCCTATCCCTTTACAGGATGTTAAAACACAAATAATAAAATTTTCTAACTATAAGCCCACGCCCCAATGGGTGTGGGCTTCTTTAAGGAGGTAATTAATTATGGTAACACGACAGGACGTAGAAAAAGCAGTAAAAGACCTTGGAATAAAAGAGGGTGACGTAGTTTTAGTTCACTCATCATTTAAAAGCCTTGGTCCCGTGGAAAACGGTGCAGAGGATGTAATTGCTGGTTTTCTTGATGCAATCGGGGAAGAAGGTACTCTTGTATTCCCCTGTTTTACACAGAAGAATTTTGAAACAGCATACGAAACGTGGCATATAGATAAGCCTTCCGATACAGGCTATCTTACAAATTATTTCAGACTGCGTGAAGGAAGCATCCGCTCCGACCAGGCAACCCACTCTGTTTCAGCTTGCGGAAAGCTTGCAAAGGAGCTTACAAAAACTCACGGACATACGCATAAGCGCTTCGGCTCTATGGGTGACACACCTTTCTCTGCAGATTCCCCCTGGGAGAAGATGTATAATCTTAACGCAAAGGTTGTTCTTCTCGGTGTGGACACAATGAAGATTACGTTTCGTCACTATGCGGAGTATGTTTATATGGAAGAGCTTCTTAAAGCTATTGAAGGAAATCCCAAGTATGACGAAATGAAAGACCGTCTCTGGCAGATGTCACACCGTGGTGTATGGCCTCACGTTTACAATGTAGCAATGACAGAAGTTCTTAAAGAAGAAGGCTATACCCCTGCAACAAGCACCTGTGGTGATTCTACATTTATGTGTTTTGACAGTAAAATTTTTGTTGATGCTTGTCTTGAACATCTTCGCAGCAAGGATCGCAGAATATTGTGGGAAAGCGAAATTTTTGATGTGGATGGATGGCTCAAGTGGTTAGAGGATTGGGAAACTTTGACGGAATGTTAAAAATGCCCAGAACATTCGTTGGCAACAGATTATAAATTGATTAACATTAACACTTAAAAAACTATTGTTTTTGGTTGAAATCCGCTTTGCGGATTTCCGAATTGATGTCAACGAATTACGAACAAACTTCACCTCTCGGTGTATACACATACACCTTCGGGCACACCCTGCGGGTTCAGTTTGTCCGTTCTGAACATTTTTTTCTATTCCTTGACGGGATGTTAAAAATGCGGAATGCGAAGTGCGAAATTCGAAATGAAGGAGGATTTTCGTTTGAACGAAAATCTTATAATAAAAGGTTTTCGCTTAAGAGGAAACCAACAATAACTTCGAACTTTGAAATTCACATTTCGAACTTGAATTAGAGGTTTTTTACTATGAATGAAACTGCAATTAAATGGTACAAATATCTTGAATTTCCCTCTGAATTTGACGAGGAATTTTATGCCCTTGCCGAAAGTAAGGACATATCAGACATTACTTCCGAAAACTGCGTAAAAATCCTTTGTGAAAAGAAGGATTACGGTCTTAATCTTATATACTTTCTTTCGCAGCTTGACAGGACAAAGGCAGCAATGGATGAACGTAATATTGACGAAAAGTATTTTCGTGCTACGGCAAAAGGTCTTGTAAATGAAGCTAAAGGCTGCAAGGAAACCTTCGGCAAAATCGGTGTGTATGAGGTTGGCTGGACAAATGCCGTTATGAAAGGCACATATCTATTCAGAATAGGCAGACTTAACTTCGGTCTTGAAACCCTTTTTGAGTCCTGGTGCGACGACGGTGACGTTGTAAAGCTTGGCGATACCATAATTGCTGTACATATCCCCGGTGGCGGAAAGCTTGACGAAACAGATGCCTACCGTTCGCTTCTGGAAGCGGAAAGATTTTTCAAAAAGCATTTCCCCGAAAAGGATATAAAAGGATTTATGTGCGGTTCGTGGCTTCTTGACAGAACCCTTGATAACTTCCTGAAACCCGACTCAAACATAATCAAATTCCGTGACCTTTTCACTCCTTATATGAAAAAGGAAGATTACAGTGCCATCAAATTTGCGTTTGGCAAAAATGTCACAAAGGATAACCTTAAAGACTTTGAACCGAAGAATTCTTTTCAGGCAAAATTAAAAGAACATATTTTAAGCGGTGGTAAATTATACGACACCTTCGGTTTCAGGCATTTTCAGAATGCCGATGTACAGGGGATAGATTGCCACTATCATCAAATGCAGTGGCATACCGATGATATGTCTGTTTATCCCAAGGATTATCTTCCCGAATGTGGTGACACAGGTGATATTGTAGAATCGGCACAGGCTTATATGGAGCTTTGCAATCTTCAGGGCGTGAATGTTCTTTGTATGCCCAATATGGAAGACCTTTTCGGTGCCCGTGACGAATCCCAGAACATCCTCGGCGCAGTGGCAAAAATGGGGGATGACAGGATTTATGCCTTTGGCGGTCTTTACTATCCCGAATACCCCGTAACAAAGGATTACGGCTTCAGAGAGCAGGCAAAAAACCTTATAGATATGGGATTTGACGGAATTAAGCTTATCGAAACAAAACCCAACGCTTATAAGAAAATCGGCACAAAAATTTCGGGCGAAATATATGACGACTTCTTTAACTATCTTGAGGAAGAAAATATACATATTATCTGCCACGCAACGGATCAGGTAAGCCACCGTGCCCAGGAGCGTGCAGGAAAGGAAAATCTTGAAAAAATGTACGCTCTTTGTGAGGAAATTTACGAAGATGTTCTTTTAAGACTTGAAAAGAATCCTAACCTTAAAATCACTCTTGCACATTTCTTCTTTATGGCAGAAGAGCTTGACCGTCTTTCAGCAGTTCTTGATAAATACCCCAACGTGTGTATTGATACAACACCTGCGGAAAGAGAGCTTCACTATCTTTCCGAAACTCCCGAAAAAACACGTGCGTTTTTCCGTAAATATGCTGACCGCATAATGCTTGGCACAGACGATAAGAATGCTTTCCATACACGTTACAAGGAAGTTCAGCTTGCGATGCTTGACAGATACTTAAGAACTCCGGATAGCTTTACCACAAAATGGGGGAATAAGCTTGTTGGCGTAAACCTTTCAAGAAGTGATCTCGAAAAAGTTCTTTACAAAAACTTCAAGTGTCGTACAGGAGAAACGCCGAAAGTGATGGATAAAGTACTTCTTAAAAAATATATAGAAAAGACACTTCCCGTAATCCCTGAAAGTAAAACTAAGGAAGAAATAAAGAACTTTTTAAATAATCTTTAATTTTCAAAGATTATTACGCGCTTTTGGAGCTAAGTGTGAAATGACAGGCTGTAAAGAAGCCTGTCATTTTTTCTGAAGAATTTCGATTATACGCCCAAGCTCATAAATAATAACACATAGGGCAGCAAGAAGTATAAAGATAAGAAATAATCCATTTTCTTTCAGCATAAAAAAAGCACCTGTTATTAAAAAAATAACGTAAATACAAATGCAAGTATACTCATAACATCGTCTCCATATTATATATTTACATAAGTATATATGCAAAAACGGTAATTGTCAATAGAATATATGTTTAATAAGATATATATTGCAAGGAGATGATATTATGATTTCTGTAAAACTTATAGTAGATGAGGCGTTGAAGAAACATGGGATAAGCCGTTATGAGCTTGCTAAAAGGACAGGAATACAATATCAGATAATTGACAACTATTATAAAAATAAAGTAGTCAGGTATGACAGCTATATCCTTGCAAGAATGTGCGAAGCACTTGATTGTGATGTTTCGGATTTAATAGAAACAATAAAAGAATAATAAAACAATTTGAGGTGATGTGAAGTAGTTTACATCACCTCAAATTGTTTTATTATTTAAGACTGTATTTGCCTAACATTTCCACATTTGAAATTTCTTTTTTCATAATATCCTGCATGGATAGTCCCATAGCATTGCAAAGACCTGCAAGATAAAAGAGTGATTCGCCAATTTCATTTTCTATACGATCCCTGCAATCGGGGCAAATTGTTCCTGTGATGCCTGAAAGCTCTTTCGGGGAGAGCTTGGTTACATTATCCATATCAAAAAGAGATTTTTCTGCCAGAATTTTTACACAACCGCAACCTGTAGCAGATTTAATGACACTTCGGCAGGTTTTACTGCAGCTGTCCTGAAATTTCGTAAGGATATCAAGGGTATTATTATTTCTTGCAATCAGTACTGAAACCTTGTTTTGAAAATTCTCCGATAAAGAACGGGCCATATAAATTCACCTCAAGTAAAATTATACAGCCCGCGGTGTAGATAGTCAATGTAAGAGATTGTAAGAAAATGTCTTGCAAAAAGAAGGCTTTAAATGCGAAGCTTGAAATTAGAAATAATGGTGGATTTTGTAAAAAGAAAATCTTTAGATAGAAGTAAAAATGTGTTCAGGGCATTTAATTTTCCAGACATTATATTATACGTCTTGAGTAGGCAGTGGGAGAAAGTCCTGTTGCCTTTTTAAATGCACGAGAGAAAATATGTATAGAAGAATAGCCAAGCATATCCGAAATCTGACTTACAGTGTAGTTTTTTTCACGAAGAAGCTTTTTCGCCTCGGAAATTTTAAGCTCCATATAATATTCCATAGGACTTTGCCCGGTGCTTTCGCGGAAAATTTTGCAAAGCTGTGTCTTTCCAATAAGAAAATGTTCGCAAAGCTCCTTTAGTGTTATAGGCGTATAAACGCTGTTTTTTAGGTGGTCTGAAATAAGCTCGCTCAACGAATTATTTGCAATGTCACGGGATTTTTTGCTTAATTGTAGCTTTTCACTCATATCACTACCGCTTCTGATAAGGCGTATTATAAATTCTGTGAAATAGCAGCTAAGAAGCTGTGATGCCCCGAATACATCTTTATTAAATTTAAGGTTTTCCTTGTTTTCATAATTTGAAGGAACAGTGCCGAGCGCGTTTTTAGCCTCTTCAAGAAAAAGAGAAAGAAGCATTTTGCCGGTTTTATTAAGGTTAAAGGTTTTCCCCTTAAGAAGGTGGAGCATTTCACCCTCTGCACTGAAAGATATAACAAGCATATTGTTTGCAACACGGTTGTCAGAAATATGGGCGTGAATTTCCATTGGTTCGTGGAAAATTGCCTGACCTTCTTCAAGCGTACATCCTACACCGTTTGTAATTGCATTTATTCTTCCGCTGTCAACATATACCATTTCCCAGAAGTTGTGCTTTTCGGGGGGGTGGGAAAAATCCTTTCCAAATTCGAAGTAATATATGCTGTTGAAGCCCTTTATTTCAATTTCTTTGTGTATCTTTTGGGTGTCAAACATTTGCCTGAAATCTCCTTTGCGGACAAAATGATAAAAAAAACGCAAATATTGTTAAATACATAACCGTACTGTAATTGTATAATAAAAGTGACAGAAAGTCAATTAAAATGCTAAATAAACGGAGGTTTTTGAAAATGAATGTACTTGCTATCGGTTGTCATCCCGATGACATTGAAATTAACTGTGCAGGAACTTTAGCTAAATGTGTGAAGCGTGGCGACAATGTTACTGTGTGCCATGTATGCAACGGCAATCTGGGACACGTTATCATAGAACCTGATGAGCTTGCCCGGATTCGTAGAAATGAGGCTATAAAAGCAGGATCTCTTGCAGGAATCAAGGTTGTGACCTGTGATATTGGCGACCTTTTGGCTTATGAATCCAGTAAGGAGCAGCGTGATAAGGTTGTGGATATAATTCGTGAAGCACAGCCTGATTTTATTATCACTCATGCACCAAATGATTATATGCCTGACCATACAGCAGTGTCAAAGCTTGTATTTGATGCTTCATTTGCGGCAAGCGTGCCTCATTATAAAACGTCTGTAGCTACCCCTTCAGAGGTTACACCCATATTCTATATGGATAATCTTGGCGGAAATGAATTTTTACCTACTGAATATGTAGATATAACAGATGAGATTGATTTAAAGCTTGAAATGCTTGAATGTCATGAAAGTCAGCTTAAGTGGATGAGAGAGCACGATAATATTGACTTTGCAGATATGGTTAAGACTATTTCAAAATATCGCGGCTATCAGTGCGGTGCACAGTATGCAGAGGCTTTTTCTCAGTGTATGGTATATCCAAAGCCAACAGTTAGGAGAATGCTTCCATGAAAAAAGTAGCTTGTGTCGGAATCTTAGTAGCAGACGTTATTGTTGAGCCTGTTACAAAATTCCCCGAAAAAGGTATACTTGAAAAGGTTAATTCAATTACCATGCATAATGGCGGTAACGCTATGACGGCATCAATCAACCTTCGCAAAATCGGGGTTGAGTCTACAATGGTAGGAATGGTCGGAAATGATATGTTCGGCGAATTCCTTAAGGGCAGACTTAAGGATGCAGGCGTTGATGTTTCAGGTCTTAAGGTGTCAGACTCTGCGCAGACCTCTGCATCAGTGCTTATGATAGACCCGGGTACAGGGGAGCGTTCATTCTTCCACTGCGTAGGTGCAAACGGTGTCCTTTCTGAAAGTGACATTAATTATGATGCTGTAGATAAATGTGATATGGTTTTTGTAACGGGTTCATTTATTATGGATACCTTTGACGGTGAGGAAACAATGAAATTCCTTAAGCGTTGTAAGGAAATGGGTAAAACCACATTCCTTGACGTTTGCTGGGATGCAAGCGGCAGATGGGGTGAAGTCCTTGATATGTCCCTTCCTTACATAGATTACTTTATGCCCAGTATTGATGAAGCGGTTTGCATTGCAAAGGAAGAAGACCCTGAAAAGATTGCAGACGTATTCCAGTCAAAAGGTGCTAAGAATGTAATTATCAAGCTTGGCTCAAAGGGTAGCTACCTTCGTAAAGAAGGTGAGAGTAAGGGTACGGTTTATCCGCCCTTCTATATTGAAAATCCTGTTGATACAACAGGTGCAGGCGACAGCTTCTGTTCAGGTTTCCTTGCATCATACGCTATGGAGAAACCTCTTGAAGAATGTATGGTGTTTGCCAATGCTACAGGTGCACATTGCGTAATGGAAAAGGGTGCAACAACAGGCATAAAACCCTACGAAGATATAATGAAATTTATTGAAAATTATAATAAATAAAAGGAGAATTACTATGGATTTTTTAAGTACAGTAGAAGGCAGCATGTGCGAAAGCTTTTTCCCCAAGGGTTGGGACCTCAAGAAAATTGACGAATGTTGTGAAAAGGGTGTAACCCGTGAAGATTTCTGGCATAAGGACTTTACTCCCGTTGAATGTGACAACATTTTTGAGTTTGACACATTTATGGGTCACGAAATTGCCCTTCAGATTAAGAACGCTCGTAAAAGAGGCGAAAAGCTCGCTATGATTCTTCCCGTAGGTCCTATGGGTATGTACAAGTGGGCAGTTTACTTCCTTAAGGAATGGGATATAAAGTGTGACCACGTTTACACATTCAATATGGACGAATGGTCTGACGCAGAGGGTAATACACTTCCCAACACAGACCCTGCATCATTTGAATACAGCATGAAGCAGGCTTTCTTTGATAAGCTTGGTGAGAACACAGTTCCTCCCAGTCAGCGTAACTTCGCTTCAAAGGAAAACCTTCCCACATATCCCGAGAAGATTGCGGCTCTTAAGGCAGAGGGTGCAAAGCTTGTTCTCGTATTCGGTATTGGTCGTGCTTGTCACATCGCATTCTGGGAACCCCACTTTGCAGATGAATTTGATACAGTTGAAGAATGGAAGAAGCAGTGCTACAGAATCGGTGCAAAGCTTAATCCTATGACTATTGAGCAGAATGCTATCACAAGCTTTAAGAGCCGTACTACACTTGTTCCTTGCCGTGCTAACACAGTTGGCCCCGGTCTCTTCCTTCAGGCTGACACAATCATCGGCGGATGTGACGGTGCTCTCGGCAGAGGTATGGGATGGCAGGGTATGAGTTTCCTTATGACACTTCACTACGGCCCTGATAAGAGCATTACATCATCATTCATTCCCACAATGCCCGGTAAACTCTTCTATCTCAAAGAACTTGCTGGACCATTAACAGCTGAATGTAACTAAGTCGGGATGTTAAAAATGCCCAGACCGCAAAGAACAGAACAGATTTAATCTTACTCTTTTAATAAGAAATGCAACAAAGCTTCTTTTCTTGTCTGTTGTAGAAATTCGCCGTGCGAATTTCAATTGTAAGTCCTTTGCTACGAACGAACTTCACCTCTCGGTGTACCAACGTACACCTTCGGGTACCCCTACGGGTTCAGTTCGTCCGTTCTGAACATTTTTCCCTATCCCTCGGATTCGGGATGTTCAAAATGCGGAATTCGAAATGAAAGTTTTAACTTTCTAAAAAGTAATCAGGGGCTATAAACTTGTTTTATAGCCCCTGAAATTTAAAGGGATAGAAAAAATATTTTTAACTATGAGAAATTCAGAATGTAAAGGTAGAGATAGTAAAAGGTTGAAATAATAATGTCAAGACAAGCAGTTAAAACAAAAATTTTGCCTCAGCAAAATTCACCTACATTTCGAATTTCGCATTCAAAAGCTACTTTTTTAACATCCCGTTATTTAAAAAGGATTTGATACTATGTACAAAATAGGTTCATTTTTTTATTCAGTGGAAAGAGCTCTTGACCTTGGTGAAATAAGAGATTATGACGAGGGGCTTTTTCGTTTCAGAAATGCCGGAATAACAGGTGTTCAGATTGAAGCTGAAATAGGTGACCGCATTAATTTAACCAATCTTCTTAATGCTATGAAAAATAACGATATGGAATTTCATACAATTCATACCGCTTTCCCTTGCAGTTACAAGGATGAGGAAAGCTATCAGAAATCATTGGAGCATTACAAAAATGCAATGAAATTTGCAGAGGAGATGAAATCTCCCATACTTATGATGGTTCCGCAAAAACCGTCAGGCTATATTGACTATGACTATACTAAGTTCCGCAGTGCCGCACGCAGACTGATAGGCGATATGTGCGAATTCAGCAGGACAACTGCCGTAACTCCTACAATCGAGGACTATTCGTTTAAAACTGCAGCATACGGACTTTTCAGTGATATAAAGTATCTTCTTGACCATAACCCCGACCTTATGTTCACTTACGATAGCGGTAACTTCGTTCTTGCAGGTAATGACGAACTTGAGGGGGCGTATCTTTTTGCAGACCGTACAGTTGGTGTGCATTTCAAAGACCTAGTCTATGACGAAGAAAATATTGAGTTCATCCGTGACGGTGTTTGTTATAATTCCGTGGCTATAGGTGACGGTATGATTCGCAATAAAGAGGCGTTTAACGTTCTTAAAGAGGGCAGATTTAAAGAGGGTAGCCTGATTATAGAAACAGGCTATACCTATAATTGTTTTGAAAATACACTTAAATCTGCACACTATATAAAAACCTTGTTTTAATAGGAGTGATATTATGGCACAGACTGTTTACGATGAAAAATTCGAAAAATGGCTTTCGGAGTATCTTGACGAGAAACTTCCTGAAAAAATCTACGATGCCCATTACCATATAAACCGCAAATATGCAGCGGCAAAAGGGTATGAGGGGAGAGCGTTTGAGCAGTACGCTGATTTTATGGCAAAATACGTACCTCGTCCGCTTGCAGGCGGTCTTATTATGGCGCAGCCGAACAGCAAACACACCCCCGAAGATATAGCTGATGAGAACGCATATATAATTGAACTTTCAAAAAAGCACAATCTTGACGTGGGAATCCTTGTTCCGCCCTATTATACACGTGAACAGGCGGAGAAAATCATTGACGAAAATCCCACTGTAAAAATGCTTAAACCGTATCTTACATATACTACCGGAGAGGATGCGCTTGAATCGGACATTTCGGAATTTGCACCCGAGTGGATGTGGGAGCTTGCCCACGACAGAAAGATGCCCATAATGATACATCTTTCCCATTATCAGAATATGCTGTGGGATGAGGCTAACATCCGTGAAATTCGTTATTTCTGTGAAAAATATCACGATGCAAAGCTGATTCTTGCACACTGTGCAATGGGGCATAATGTTCCGAAACTTAAGCTGGGACTTGAAAAAATCAAGGACTTGAAAAACATCTGGTTTGACTTTTCCGGCTCTACGGAAACAATGGCAATTTACTACTGCATAAAGATGTTTGGCGCAGAAAAAATAATGTTTGGCGGTGACCATAATCACGGGGAATCTCTTGGAAGAATCTGCTCTTTCGGAACAAACTTTATAGGGCTTCATCCCGGATTTGTTGATATGAACTATATAACGGGAAGTCCTTATAAATATCAGCCTCTTAACAATATGCAGGAAAGCCTGATGTGCTTTTTTCAGGCGGCAGAGTTGCTTGATTTAAGTAAAGAAGATATTGAAAAAATCTTCTTTTACAATGCAAAAAGAATGTTTGAATAATCTTAAAAATGAGTGGAAAAACCTTGCTTTTTTTCCACTCATTTTGTTTCAGTGCCTATTTTGTATTACCTTTTTCTTTACAATAAAAAAATGTTGAAACTTAAGATATACTGTGCTATAATTAATATATTATAGTTACTCGAGCGGTCGAGAGTTTGAACTCTGGCATTTGAAAAGCTTTCGAATGCAAAAAAGGAAGGGAAAAAAGATGCTTGAAAAAGAATGGGTGTTTCTTGATGAAAACATCAGCGAAGCACAGGCAGATGCGTATTCAGAAATTTTTGATGTTCCGAAAATAGTGGCAAAGGTTCTTTTGAACAGAGGACTTACAGATGCCGCAGATGCAAAGAAATTTCTGGACAAGGATTCTGATAATTTTTATTCACCCCAGCTTATGTGCGATATGGACAAGGCCGTAGAAAGGATAAATAAGGCTGTTGAAAATAAAGAGCGAGTAGTTGTATACGGTGATTACGATGTTGACGGCATCACGTCAACAGCACTTCTTGTAAGATATCTCAGACAGCAGGGCGTGGACGCGCAGGCATACATTCCGGACCGTCAGAATGAAGGCTATGGAATCAATAAAAATGCTGTTAAGAAAATTTATGAAGGCGGAGCAACGCTTCTTATAAGTGTTGACACCGGCATAACTGCAGTTGAAGAAACAGAATATGCGCAGCAGCTTGGCTGTGATGTTATTATTACTGACCACCACGAATGTAAGCAGGAGCTTCCGAAGGCAGTTGCAGTTATTAATCCGAAAAGAGCAGACTGCAGCTATCCTTTCAAAGACCTTGCAGGTGTAGGGGTAGCATTTAAGCTTGTATGTGCTGCAAGTGACAAAAGCGAAAGTGAGCTTCTGGATGAATATTCAGACCTTGTTGCACTTGGTACAATTGCAGATGTAGTTCCGCTAAAGGATGAAAACCGTGTAATTGCGGCACGTGGAATCGACAAGCTTTCTAAAAATCCCAATACCGGTCTTGCAGCAGTTATATCGACACTTGGGCTTCGTCAGAAATGGAATAACTGTGCCGTTGTAAGTTATTCTATCGCACCCAGATTAAATGCTGCGGGAAGAATGTCAAACGCTATGATAGCTGTGGACCTTCTTCTTACACAGGACCCGCAGGAAGCCCAGGAACTGGCAATACGTCTTGACGAAGAAAACCGCAATAGGCAGTATGAAGAAAAAATCATATTTGATGAAGCGGTGGAAATGATAAACAGTATAGACCTTGCTGATAAAAAAGTACTCGTTCTTGGTAAGCGTAACTGGCATCACGGAATCATCGGAGTTGTAGCATCAAGAATATGTGAGAAATATAATAAAACATGTATTCTTATTTCAATAGAAGATGAGTGGTGTAAGAGTTCGGGAAGAAGCGTTGAGGGGATTAATCTTTTCGATGCCTTAAGTAATTGTTCCGATATACTGGAAAAGTTTGGCGGACACGCGTATGCTGCAGGCTTTTCTATAAAAGAAGAATATATTCCTGAACTTGAAAGACGTCTTAATGAGTTTGCGAAAGAGGCAGATACTGCTGCGAAGCTTCCGCAGATGCTTATTGATTCAAAAATTACTGTTGCAGATATTAATGCGGCAACGATCAGAAAAACAGAGGTGCTTGCACCTTACGGAGCAGGAAACAAGGTTCCCATATATGCTCTTATGGGGGCGAAAATTGTTGATGTAAAAACACTTTCTGACGGAAAGCACAGCCGTATTCTTGTAGAAAGTGACAAAAAGCTTGTAGAAGCTATTGCTTTCGGGGCAGGGACACTTGCATCGGAATATTTTGTAGGTGATGTTGTTGATATAGCCGGCGAGCTTAATATAAATCTTTATAATGGGCAGATACGACTTCAGATAATAATGACGGGAATAAGAATTTCGCGTAAGAAGACTGAAGATATGCTTCCTACAAGAGAAGATTTTGTTGATATTTACCGCTATTTCAGACAAAATGGAGTTGTAAGTGAAGAGCTTGCAACACTTTCCGGATTTTTTACTGAAAAATTCGGAAGAAGAATAATGCGTGATAAAATTATAAATGTATTAAGAGTTTTCAAGGACCTTCAGATACTTAATTACAACAAGCTTGGTGATGTTGTTCAGGTGACGGTTTTTGAAAATGAAAAAGGTAAAAAGGTCGCTATAGATAAAAGTGAAGAATATCAGAGAATCAAGAAGGAAGCAGAAAACTATTCTGTATAAGGGGTAAGTTATGGCTTGTGCATTTGAGTCCTTAATGGAAAGAATAAAAAAATATAATAAGAATGCCGCAGAAGATGAAGCCTTAATAAGAAAGGCTTATGACCTGTGCAAGGAAAAGCACGGAAACCAGCTTCGTCACAGCGGTGAACCTTATTTTGTTCATCCTTATGAAGTTGCGTGTATTCTTGCCGATATGGAGCTTGATGCAGAAGCTATAGTTGCAGGACTTCTGCACGATGTAATAGAAGATACGGAAGTCGGATTCGATGAAATAAAGACAGAATTTGGTGAAAATATAGCCCTTTTGGTTGAGGGAGTAACCAAGCTTGATAAAATTAAGGTTATTTCCAAAGAAGAAGCACATATAGAAAATCTTCGTAAGATGTTCTTTGCTATGGCAGAAGATATCCGTGTTGTACTTATAAAGCTTGCAGACCGTCTTCATAATATGCGTACACTTAAGCATATGAAGCCTGAAAAACAGCTTGAAAAGGCGAAAGAAACTCTTGATGTTTATGCACCTCTTGCATACAGACTTGGTATTTCAAAAATAAAAATAGAGCTTGAGGATTTATCCCTTAAATATCTCGACAGTGTGGCTTATTATGAGATAGTTGACGGACTTTCACAGAAACAGTCAGAGCGTGATGCATATGTTCAGAACGTGCGTAACGTTATTGCGGACAAAATGGAAGCAATGGATATCAACTGTCACATTTCTGCGAGAGCAAAACATATTTTCAGTATTTTCAGAAAAATGTATAATCAGAATAAGACACTTGATGAAATATATGACCTTTTCGCGGTAAGAATTATTGTCGATACAGTAGCGGAGTGTTATGCGGTGCTTGGTATCGTTCATGAGGAATATAAACCGATTCCCGGTCGATTCAAGGACTACATTGCAATGCCTAAACCAAATATGTACCAGTCCCTTCATACAACTGTAATCGGACCTGACGGTCAGCCCTTTGAGATACAAATTCGTACATGGGATATGCACCGTGTCGCTGAGCGTGGTGTTGCGGCACATTGGAAATATAAAGAGGGTAAAGCGGGAAATACCGATAACCTTGACTGGGTAAATAAGCTGCTTGAAATACAGAGCGAATCTGTAGACCCTGAAGACTTTATGCGTACACTTAAAATAGATATGTTCGCGGATGAAGTTTTTGTCTTTACACCAAGAGGTGACGTTATAGCACTTCCTGCAGGTTCAACGCCTATTGACTTTGCATTCTATATCCATTCTGCTGTAGGCTATAAAATGACGGGTGCAAAGGTTAATTCAAAAATTGTAACTCTTGACTATAAGCTCCAGAACGGAGATATTGTTGAGGTTATTACATCAGGTGCTAACAAAGGCCCCAGCATGGATTGGCTTAAAATAGTTAAAACAAGTACTGCAAGAAGTAAAATTAATTCATGGTTTAAAAAAGAAAACCGTGAGGCGAATGTTGAACGCGGAAAAAATGCTGTCGATGCAGAATTTAAAAGACTTGGACTTAATCAGTCAGAATTTTTCAAATCCAAGTATCTTGATCCTATGCTTAAACGCTACGGCTTTGCGGGCGTGGAAGAAATGTATGCGGCAATCGGTTTTGGCGGAATTACTGCCGCAAAGGTTGTGGCAAGACTGCGTGACAGCTATCAGACGGAAAACAAGGAAAATCTTCCTCCTGAAATTGTTATTAAACAGTCAAAGATTAAACCAAATAAGACTAATCTCGGTATAGAGGTTAAGGGTGTTGATAACTGTCTTGTAAGACTGTCAAGATGTTGTAACCCTGTTCCAGGTGACGATATTATAGGCTTCATTACCCGTGGCAGAGGGGTAAGTGTGCATAGATGTGATTGTGTTAATATACAGCAGGAAAATCTTACTGAAGATATGCGTAGCCGTATGATTCAGTGTGACTGGCTTGAGGGTATTTCAACAACCTTTAATGCAGAGCTTAGTCTTGCGTGCACAAACCGTAACGGTGTGCTTGCAGATGTTATCGGTGTTGTTTCGGAGCAGAAGCTTAATCTTCTTGCAACAAATGCAAGGGCACTTAAGGATAAGACAGCGCTTATTGATATTACTATCGAGGTTTCAAGCAAGGAACAGATTGATTCTATCATAAGAAAGCTTCATCGTGTTCCTGGCGTGTATGAGATTAAGAGAACGGTGCAGTAAGGATGATATTATGAAAATACAAACAATAGTTGTCGGGGAGCTTCAGGTAAATTGCTACCTTCTTACAGAAGAAAATGAGGCAATCGCCATTGACCCCGGTGACGAATATGAAAAAATAATAGCTGCCGCAGAAAAAGAAGGATGTAAGATTACCAAAATCCTTCTTACACACGGCCATTTTGACCACGTGGGTGCAGTAGCGGACATTGTTGAAAAAACAGGTGCAAAGGTTTATGTTCATAAGGAAGATGAGATTATGCTTTCCGACGATACAAAAAACCTCAGCGATATTTCAAATGCAAAAATCAGACATTGCAGTGCAGATTTTAATTTCGAAAACGGTGATGTAATAGATTTTTGCGGAAATGAGCTTAAAATTCACCATACTCCCGGCCACAGTCCGGGCGGTGTGTGCATCGAAATGGGAAAAGTGCTCTTCAGCGGAGATTTACTGTTTCAGATGTCGATAGGGCGTTTTGACAGAGGCGACCTCAGAACGGAGCTTAATTCACTGAAGTTCCTTATGGAAAATTTCAGCGATGATGTAGAGGTTTTTCCCGGTCACGGACCTTCAACAACTATCGGTGATGAAAGAAATTTTAATCCCTACATAGTAAACCACGTAATGAGATGATAATATGAAAATCATAACCAAAGGACATGAGCTTGATGATGCCGTAAGACAGGTGCTGCAGCTCTTTTTTGACATAAGCACAGATTTTACTGTTGAATCAAGCCTGATTGAAAATAATAATGTGTATGAAGCTGCTGCAACGATTACCATTGGCGATAAAAAAGCTTTTGGAGAAGCGAAGAAGCAGCTTTTTTCTCAAGAAAGAAAAGATAGAAGCGACCTTATTAAAAAGTCGGTCTTTTTTGCGTGTAAAAAGCTTTCAGATATGCCTACCCCCTGGGGCGTGTCTACAGGGATAAGACCTGCAAAAACGGCAAGAATGATGCTTGATGAAGGCTTTTCCGAAGACGAAATTTTATCTTTTATGCAGAATGAATATTTTGTAGCGGAAAACAAAGCACAGCTTAGCCTCGTGGTGGCGAAAAAGGAAGCAGAGCTTTTGAAAAACCGTCTTAAAAACGGAATAAGCCTTTACGTGGGTGTTCCTTTCTGTCCTACAAGATGCTCATACTGCTCCTTTATTTCCCAAGCGGTAGAGCACAACAGAAAATTCCTTGAACCCTATGCAGACGCCCTTATGAAAGAAATTGAAGCAACGGCAGAGATTGTACAGTCTTTTGGTTATAAAACGGAAACTGTATATTTCGGAGGCGGTACACCGACAACACTTCCGCCTGAAATTCTTGATAGGGTAATAAAAAAGGTTAAGGAGTGTTTTGACATATCTTTCCTTAAAGAATTTACAGTTGAGGCAGGGCGTCCCGACACTTTTTCTGACGAAATGCTTTCAGTGCTTCGTGAAAACGGTGTTAACCGTATCAGCATAAACCCACAGACTATGAATCAGAAAACTCTTGATTTAATTGGTAGAAAGCATACTGTTGAAGATACGGTTAAAGCCTTTGAAATGGCAAAAAAGTATAACTGCTTCAGTATAAACGCTGACCTTATTGCAGGACTACCAGAAGAAACTCCCGAAGATTTTGAAAGAACAGTAAAAGAAGTTGTTTCGCTTAATCCCGATGCGGTAACTGTTCATACGATGTATATGAAGCGTGCGGCAAGGCTTATTGATGATTTTGAAAAGCTCCGTTTTGCATCCCATACGGAGAAAATGGTTGATTTTTCTCATAAATTTCTCACGGAAAACTGCTTTTTGCCGTATTATATGTATAAGCAGAGAAATACCCTTGGAAATCTTGAAAACACTGCTTTTGCTAAAGACGGTCACGAAAGCCTTTACAATATTTACATTATGGAAGAAATACAGACTATTTTTGCTCTCGGCGGCGGTGCTTCAACAAAAATGGTCAAGGGTGATTTGATTGAAAGAGTATTTAATCCCAAGGAAGCAGGAGATTATATAAAACGTATTGATGAAATAATAGAGAAAAAGAAAAAGGCAGTAGAATTTTTAAAGGATTGATTTGATGAAAATTGTCTTCGATAAAAAAGAATACAGCTTGGATAACAAAATAACCGCAGGCGAGTTTGTGAAATCACAAAAACTTGAAAAAAATGTCCTTGCCTGTAAGGTTAAAAACAGAATAATTTCTCACGACTACATTATAAAAGACGGGGATGTAATAACGCCTATTACGATTTCTGATGATGAGGGATATCTTATATACAAGGAAACATTGATTATTGTTCTTCTGCACGCAGTAGAGCAGCTTTCTAGCTGCAGTGCCGTGTTTATAAGGCAGTCCGTTAATAAATCCACCTATTTTGAAATAGAGTGCAGTGATATAACAAAGGCAGAAAGTGCCGCAAGAATAAAAGAGAAGATGCATTCAATAATCGAAAGCGGAATTGTTTTAAAACAAAGGGAGCTTTCAAAAAATGAGGTTGTAGCCCTTTTTAACTCTTACGGAGATATCTTACGTGCAAGAGAAATATCACTTTTGCCTGCTGAAAAAATCCGTGTATGCGAAACGGCAAAAAGATGTCACATCACATATCAGCCACTTGCGTACAGTATAAAGTCGGTAGATAATTTTGATGTGATGCCTTATGAGGATGGGTTCCTCCTGAAATATCCCACAAATTATAATGTTGATACAATTCCGGTGATTAATTCCGGAAAGAAGGTACATCAGGCGATAGAGGACTACCGTGACTGGATAACTACAATCGGGGCAGAGGATATTTTCAGCCTTAATAGCTTTATCCAAAATGGGAAGAGTACCGATATTGTAAACCTTTCCGAGGGACTTCACGAAAAACGCATAAGCCGTATTGCAGACAAAATCAGTGAAAATCCGAAAATAAAGGTTATTCTTATTGCAGGACCGTCGTCTTCGGGAAAAACCTCTTTTGCAAACAGACTTTGTCTGCATCTTCGTATTAACCATATTGAGCCTGTTGTAATTTCCCTTGACGATTATTATGTAAATGATGACCGTATGCCCCGTGATGAAAAGGGCGAAATGGATTTTGAATGTGTTGAGGCTATTGATTATGAGCTTTTTAATGAGCATCTTGCACTTTTAACAGAGGGCAAAAGTGTGGAAATTCCCAAATACGATTTTAACGTCCGTCACAGAGTGAAGGGGAAAACGATTTCTCTTCATGAGGGACAGATTCTCATTGTAGAGGGGATACACGCTCTTAATGAGCTTCTTACAAGCCGTGTTGACAAGAAAAATAAATATAAGATTTATTTAAGTGCACTTACAAGCTTGTGCCTTGACGAGTACAACGCGTTTTCGCCTACGGATAACCGCCTTGTTCGCAGAATGGTCAGGGATGCACAGTTCCGCAATACCCCGGCAGAGTATACTTTCAAGCTGTGGAAAAGTGTCCGCAGAGGCGAGCAGAAGTATATTTTCCCCTTTGAAAGCGAAGCTGATGAGGTGTTTAATTCATCCCTTGTGTATGAACTTTCTGTGCTTAAAGAGCCTGCGATAAAGCTCCTTAACACAATAGGGGAGGACAGCGAGTACTACAGTAAAGCAATACGCCTTAAAGAGCTGTTGTCGTTTTTTGAAACGATGGAGCCGGACTGTATTCCGCCCACTTCAATTATCCGTGAATTTATCGGCGGAAGTACGATAGTGCATTAAATAATAAAGCGAAAGAAAAATATCATGGAGCATTAAAATTATGAGAATAGCGATTTGTGATGATAATTTTGAATGTATTAGTCAGATAAAGGGATTTATAAACAACTTTTCGGAAAAACTTACGGAAATTGATGAATTTTCCTCAGGAGAGGAACTTGTAGATGTCTATAATTCAAAAAAAGCTGAGTATGATGTGATTTTTCTTGATATGGAGCTTGGCGGTCTTAACGGAATAGAAACAGGAATGAGTATCAGAAATTATGATTCAGACGTAATTATAGTGTTTGTTACAAGCTATACTCAATATATGCAGGAAAGCTTTGAATGTCAGCCATTCAGATTCCTTGTGAAGCCTGTGAGTGAGAATGATGTTTTAAATGTTATGGATGCTATAACAAAAAAAATCAGCTCTGAGAAGAAAACATTTATTTTCAGTGAAAATCGTAACACTGTAAGGCTTTTTACAAAAGATATTGCTTTTTTTGAAAGTAGAGCACATTATCTTTATATACACACCGATAACACAACCTACAGAATAGTAAAAACATTATCCGCGTTATGTGCTGATATTGGCAGTAATGAATTCTGCAGAGTTCATAATTCGTTTGTCGTAAATATGAATTTTATAAAAGAAATTAAAAGCAATGAAATCCTTCTTTATGACGGAAATACTGTACCGTTGGGAAGAAAGTATAAAAAAGATTTTATGGTTGCGTTTCTGGAATTTAAAGAAAGGAAGTATTTTATATGAATATGCAGTCTGTGCTTAATATATTTACTTGTTTTTTTGAAGCATTGATAATGTTTAAACTGTTTAATGCTTTTTTGAAAAAACGCAACTGGATGACAGAAACTTACAGGTTTGGCGGGATTTTGCTGCTGACGGTATTGATAATGCTGAGTAATAAATTTTTCGGCTTTAGTATTATGAATACGGTTGGTATTGTGGTTGCGATTTTTATTGCGTCCTTTCTGTATGAGGGTAAAGTTGCCATACGTGCGATGGTTTCAGCCTTGGGGATTTTGCTTGCAACTGCATCGGAGATAATTGTTGTGTTTTCCCTTGCATACCTTTTTAAGATGTCTACGGCTGAAATAGTGGGAAATCCTTCAACATACATTTTTGGTACGATTTTGTCAAAAATATTTACATACGCAGTTTTTACTTTAGTTTGCACAAAGGGAAAAGATATTTCAAAAAAACGGACAGAGTACTGGATTATGTTCTTCGTGGTGTTTCTTACAGCAGTACTGTCTGAGGTTTTGTTTTTTAACTTGTCATACAATAACGAAAATGAAAAGCTATATGATATAACTGTTATTTGCTCTATCGGTGTTTTAATAAGCGCAATTTTAACATTGTACTTATATGACCGTATGCTCGAACAGAACGAAGCCATAGCAGAAAAGAAAATATATGAGCAGCAGTTAAAGGAGCAGAAAAAACATCTTGAAGAAATTCTGGTTGCACAAGAAGGTCTTAAAAAATTTAGACATGACTTTTTTAACCACATAATAGCAATCAGGCAGTTTTTTCTGGCTAAAAATGAAACCGGCGGATTAGAATATATTGATAAACTCGAAGAAATTGTAGAAAAGAATGAAGCTTCATTTAATACCGGAAACATTGCGTTAGATGCTATACTGAATTCAAAAAAAGCACTGGCAATAAGTAAAAATATAAAATTCAGTGCAAATTTGCAGATTCCGGAAAATTTATGGATAGATTCTGTTGATATATGCACCATTTTCGGTAATGCACTTGATAATGCTGTGGAGGCTTGTGAGCTTATTGAAAATGACGGGGAAAAAGCTATAAATATAGATTTGGTATATGATAAAGATTCTTTGGTATGTAAAATAATAAACTCTTGCAATACAGATGCAAAAAAAGATTCTTTGACTTCTAAACAAGACAAAACAAATCATGGATATGGAATCGGAAATATTCAGACTGCATTAAAAAAATATAAACACGCATTTAAGATATCATCTGAAAATAATGAATTTATTTTATCTTTTGTGATTTTTAAATAGGAAACTTGGGATGTAAAATTTTATTTTTACATCCCAAGTTGTTTGTTGTTTGTGCTTTTTTATATGTTGTTTATGCAGATAATATTTTATTTGTAAGAAAGTATTGTATAATAAAAATATACATTTACAGGAGGAAAAACAGTTATGAAAAAATTTCTATATTCATTGATAATTGCTATTATGATATTGGGGTGTAACTGTGCTTTTGCAGAAACTCAGCCAAAAATCTATTTTGATGATTCTCCGTTTAACGAGGAGGAAGTTATAATTTGTTCAGATACGAAGACAGGCGATTACAATCTTATAGCAGTTGCATATAACGGAAAATCCGTTGTTACTGCGGAAATAATTGAGCTTAAGTTATATGCGACACGAAATTATGTGGAAACGGAAATTAACTGGAGCGGAATAAGTTACGACAGAGCAAAGTTTTATGTCTGGAAAGGTCTTTCACCGGCGTGTGAAAGTGCAGAGATATTTACAGCAGAAGGTGTTGTAACAGAAACCCCATATACATGTATAGCAAATGCAGAAACAGATTTTTCAGAAATATCTGGCATAGTTAAAATAGGTGACATTCAGATAGATGTCATTGACGAGCCTGAACAATATTTAGGTAAAAGTGTCAGAGCCGTTTGTAACCGTATTAACGGTAATAATATTATTTATGACATAGAAGAAAAAGAATGTAATTCTGTATTTGAACTGAATGCAGGTCAGCTTGCAGATGAAGATGATAAGATTTGGGAAGAACACTATAAAATAGGCTATAAAGAAATTGGAAAGAGTAAAATTCAAGAGTTAACACTTGATGAAAAAGCAACATTATATGTAAACTACAAAGTTAGTGAATTTGATTTCACTACAAAAGGACTGGCATCTTTTATCGCGGGTGGAGGACATATAGAATTTATTTCAAACGATGAGGATGAGGCAATTGAGGTGATTTTATTAACAGCCTTTGAATCGGAAACTGTGATGAAGTCTATCCCTGAATATGGAAATATTCTTGAAGCTACATACTATTCGGGAAGCTTACCGGAATTTAAGTACGGTGATGAAGTAGATTTGTATATAGACGGTGAATGGAGCAGTTTTAGTAACCTTTCATCTGAAAATGTAATTAATTGTGTGGAGCTTGCTGAAAATTATTATATATTATACGCATCGACATCTAAACTTGACGGATTCGTGGAAAGCTATGATACAACTCACAATGTTGTTACCATAGCAGAAAGTGAGTACTTAACCTCCCCTTATCTTGAAAGGGATATTTCAGATATAGCAAGATGTGGAGAAGGAACATTTTTCTTCAATGCATTCGGTGAGATTTCCTATTATCAGATAGCACAGCCGGAGGGCAGGGATTATGTCCTTATTACAGCAGTATATGAAATGCAAAACGGTGTTGAAACAGGATTTAATATAGAGGCAGTTCATACAGATGAATCTGTAGTACAATATAAACTGAACAGCCGTGCCGGTGTTTATGATGCCGAAGGCAACCTTGTGTCAACTGTAAACTTTGGTAGCGCAGGAGGCGGTATATCAGGTGGAGGCAGCACAGGGGGAGGCAGTTCTTTGCACGGAGATGACGACGGTGTGTTTGACTACTACAGCACATATCTTTCTTATACCGATGAAAATGGAAAGGAACGGGCTACTGCTGCAGATTTTAAAGAAAATTGCCCTCTCATTGCAAGAATAACCACAGACGCATATAACAGAGTAACCAGAATAATACTTCTTGAAGATGGAACATCAGCACTTGCCGATGCTTCCGAAGAATATGATTCAAATAACAAAACTCTTGGAAATATTGAGTTTGATAAAGATTCTGTTGCTTTTGTGATAAATTCTTCAGGTGATTATATTGATGTAAATTCAATTAAAACGGAAAAAGTTACAGACTATCTTACAGAGGGGCAAAGCGGTTATAATTTGATTGCTTTCGATAAAAAAACCACCTATGGTGGAGCAGTATGTTTTGAAACAAAATAATATAGGATGCTAAAAATGAAATCAGCATTAAAAACTGATTTCATTTTTAGTTTGTAAAAAAGTGCCCTTTTTATATGCGGTGGGTGCCGTTTTTATACACCCACAACAAAACTTGCTTTGTAAAAATGACATAGCTACAAATATTTCTTACGCCCCTGCGAGGTCGTTTGTGAAAAGGGATGTAAAGAAATCGAATCTCTTTACACCCCCATCTTTTATTAACCAAAAATTCACAAATTAAAACTTGACGAAACTTCATGTTTAACTTATAATAGTTAATATGTTAACTAATTGGAGGAAGGTATGAAAGAATTTAACGAACTTCAATCGCTGATACATCTTTTTATATGTACAGACCGTATGCATAAATCCTGTGTTGACAGGGCAATTTCAGAGCTTGGAATACACAGAAATCAGCATATAATTCTTATGCATCTTGCAAAGCAAGGTGACTTGCCGTCGCAAAAGGAACTGGCGGAACATTTAAGGGTAAGTCCTGCAGCGGTGGCAGTAGCCCTTCAGAAGCTTGAAAATGACGGCTACATCAGCCGGACACCTGATGAAAATGACAGTCGGTACAAGAAAATAGTAATAACGGATAAAGGGAAAGACACTGTAGACAAGTCCAGAAGGATTTTCTATGAAATTGACAGTGCGATGTGTGGCAGTCTTAATGAAGATGAACTTTCAAATTTAAAAACCTATCTTGAAAAAATGCGTAACGGACTTAAAAATTTTAGTGAGGGGGAAGAACGATGAAACGGTGGCTTAAATACATAAAACCTTACAAAAAATATTTTATCCTTGGACCCCTTTGTATGATTGTGGAGTCAATGGGTGAAATCTTTATGCCGCTTTTACTGAGGCTTATTACTCAGAGGGTAATTGAACCTACCGGTACCGGAAGAGACATTGGTTACATTGCATTAACAAGCGGTGCAATGGTGCTTCTGGCACTTGTTATGATGGCAGGCGGTATAGGCGGTGCATATTTCGGTGCAAAATCATCTGTTAATTTTGCAGCCGATTTAAGAAGCGATATTTACAAAAAGGTACAAAAATTCTCTTTTGCAAATATTGATAAATTTTCCACAGGTTCTCTTGTAACACGTCTTACAAATGATGTCACGCAGCTTCAGAATTTTGTAAATATGCTTGTAAGAATGTGCCTTCGTGCACCAATTATGCTTATTGGGGCACTTATTATGGCGTTTTCACTTAATATCAGGCTTTCGTCAGCACTTGCAATTGCTGTTCCGATGCTTGTGATTGTGCAGGCAGTTATCATAAAAATCGGATTTTCAAGGTTTGCAAATGTTCAGAAAAAAATCGACGGTCTTAATTCTACCGTTCAGGAAAACGTCACAAATGTGCGTGTTGTAAAAAGCTTTGTACGTGAAGACTTTGAAAAAGAAAAATTTCACAATGCAAACCGAAACCTTAAAAAAGCAAGCATCAGTGCTACTAGTGTTATGATATTTATGCACCCTCTTATGATGATGATAATGAACGTAACAACTATGGCAGTAATCGTAATCGGAAGCAGGCTTATTTTAAATAATTCGGGTCTTGACTCCGCAACTTTGGGGACTTTCATTACTTATATAAACCAGATACTGATGTCACTTATGTTTGTGACAATGATTTTTATGCATAGCTCACGTGCTCTTGCATCAGCAAAGAGAATTTGTGAAGTTCTTGATGAAAAAATTGACATTACAGATGATAATTCTGAAAACAAAGACAAAACTGTTGAAAAAGGTCAAATAGAGTTTAAAAATGTGTCATACAGATATTATAAAACAAGCGAGGAAGAGGTTCTTAAAAACATTAATCTTACAATACCTGCAGGCTCTACTGTAGGCATAGTAGGCTCTACGGGCTGCGGAAAGACGACCCTTGTATCCATGATTCCGCGTCTTTACGATGTGGATGAAGGCGAAGTGCTTGTAGATGGTGTAAACGTGAAGGATTATTCCCTTTATAACCTTCGTGAAGGCGTGGGTATGGTGCTGCAGAAAAACGTACTTTTCACAGGAACAATTAAGGAAAACCTTAAATGGGGTAATCAGAACGCTACTGACGAAGAAATTTTCAAAGCTGCCGAAAGTGCCCAGGCAGATAAATTTGTAAAGAACTTTACAAACGGCTATGAATATGATCTGGGTCAGGGCGGAAGCAATGTTTCCGGCGGACAGAAGCAAAGACTTTGTATTGCAAGAACACTTCTTAAAAACCCGAAAATAATTATTCTTGATGACTCTACAAGTGCCGTTGATACCGCCACAGAAGCGATGATAAGAAAAGCTTTTCGTGAAGATATAAAGGATTCGACGAAGATTATCATTGCACAGCGTATAGGTTCTGTAATTGATGCTGATATGATAATCGTTATGAATGAGGGTGAAATAACAGGTATCGGCTCTCACAATGAATTAATAAAGACTAATAAGGAATATCAGGAAATATACTATTCACAGATGGATAAGGAGGCGGAATAATGGCAAGAACACTCGAAGAACTTCAAAAGCAGTACCAATATAATCCGTCTCAGACGGGCGGTATGCCCGGCGGTCAGGGCAGAGGTCCGGGCAGAGGTCCGGGCAGAGGTGGTCCCGGCAGAGGAATGATGGGTGGAAAACCCAAAAATATGAAAAATACTGTGTCCAGGCTTCTTAACTATGTGGGTGGGTATAAAGCACTCTTTATTGTTGTTTTTTTGTGCCTTATAGTTACTACTGTGATGTCTGCACTTGGTACATATTTTCTTAAGCCTATTCTTGACAACCTTGCAGGAACAGGCACTGCGGAAAAGGACTTTGCAGGAAAATTTATAGAAAATCTTGCGGCAGGGAAGCCTTTCGGAAATATAAATGATATAATGACCTATACCCTTTGCGGTGTGTGCGTCCTGGCATTTATCTATGTAATAAGTGCGTTGTCAACTTATATTCAGTCAAGAATAATGCTTCATATATCACAAAATTCCATTGAAAAAATCCGTGGCGAGCTTTTTAATAAGGTACAGTCATTGTCAGTAAGATTTCACGATACACACACAACAGGCGAAATTATGAGCCGTTTTACAAATGACGTTGACAATATAGGGATTATGCTTGACAGCTCTCTTGTAAGTATGGTATCGGGAACGGCAACAGTTTTGTGCACCTTGGGATTTATGCTTTATACAAATGTACCTCTTTCAGTTATTATAATAATTTTTCTTCCTTTGTTTGCAAAAGGCGGTGTGGCACTTGGTAAAATGAGCAGAAAATTTCACCGCAGTCAGCAGGCGGCACTTGGTGCAGTTAACGGTTATATTGAAGAAAGCGTAACCGGGCAGAAGGTTGTAAAGGTTTTCAACCACGAAGAAGAATGTGTCGAGGAATTTAACGCACTTAATGCTGATTTAAGGGAAAAACAGTTCAGTGCACAGTTTTATGGCGGAATTATGGGTCCCGTTATGGGTAATCTTAATAAAGTAAGTTACGGCTTAACTGCAGGCTTTGGCGGTATACTCTGTATTCTTACTCATTTTGGAAAAATTGACAGTGCAAGTGTAATGGCACTCACTTTTGGCGGACTTACAGCCTTTATGAACTTTGCAAGTCACTTTTCAAGACCTGTAAATGAAATTTCAATGCAGATGAATAGTGTTTTCTCAGCTCTTGCGGGGGCAGAAAGAGTGTTTGCGGTTCTTGATGAAGAGGAAGAAATCCTTGACAAAGAAAATGCTGAAGCAATGGAAAATATGAAAGGTTTTGTTGAAATTAAAAATGTTACATTTGGCTACAATCCGGATAAGGTTATTCTTAAGGATATCAGCCTTTATGCAAAGCCGGGGCAGAAGGTTGCCTTTGTAGGCTCAACCGGTGCGGGAAAGACTACTGTTACAAATTTGCTTTCAAGGTTTTACGATATTGATGAAGGAAGCATTACTATTGACGGTGTAGATATCCGCGATATAAAAAGGGATGTTCTTCGGTCAAATATTGCAATGGTACTTCAGGATACGCATCTTTTTACGGGAACGGTTATGGAAAATATCCGTTACGGCAGACTTGACGCAACGGATGAAGAGGTTATTGAAGCTGCAAAGACGGCAAGTGCCCATCACTTTATAATGCGTCTTTCAGACGGATATAACACAATGCTTGAGGGTGACGGGGCAAACCTTTCGCAGGGGCAAAGACAGCTTCTTAATATTGCGAGGGCATCGCTTAGTAAAGCTCCAATACTTGTTCTTGACGAAGCAACAAGCTCAGTCGATACAAGAACGGAAAAGCTTATAGAAAAAGGTATGGATTCACTTATGGAGAACAGAACCACCTTTGTTATTGCTCACCGTCTTTCTACTGTGCGTGATGCAAATGTTATTATAGTTTTAGAGCAGGGCGAAATCATTGAACGAGGAAGCCATGAGGAGCTTCTTTTGATGAAGGGAAGGTATTACGAGCTTTATACAGGTGTGAGAGAGCTTGATTAACTAAAGAAAGATAGAAGCTGCAGTAAAATGGAATTGTTTTGCTGCAGCTTTTTATATTAGTTATAACAATTGTGGGATGAAGCAGCACATTTCTTTTTACCGTACAGGAAATTACGTTTCGTATCGCGAACAGCATTTGTCTGTTTTAAGCTAAGTTTGGACGCGATGAGGGTGAAGCGGCATGCTTCTTTTTAAGGGAAATAAAGAAAAAAAAGTAAAAAAGTTATTGATTGGTATTGACTTGTTTAACGCCTTTATGTTAAAATTAGTATGCATACTAAATATGACTTGGAGGCGATAAAATGATAAATAGCATTGTTAAACGACACGACAGACTGAATCCATTTACGGAAGCACAGATAAATGTCATTCGTTCAACAACAAAATTGTTTCTCCAAAATGGATATACAAGAACATCTCTAAAAATGATTGAAGCAGATTGCGGTGTCAAGGTTGGTAATATAACTTATTACTTCCACTCGAAAGAAGATTTGTTGAAAGTTCTTGTTGAGGAGCTTATGGACTATCACGCAATTATGATTGATGATATTCACGAAAAGGACGGCGACAAGCTATTTGCTTACGCAATGGAAGTAACAGCTCAGATTGCTCTTTGCGAGAGTAACAGAAGTGCGTGGGATTTATATTCTTCTGCTTATAACCTTCCACAAACATACGAGGTCATAAAGGCGTGGGCGACAGAAAAGAATTACAATCTGTTTCATGAAAGGCTTCCTGATTGGACAGAACACGACTTTAAAGAGATTGAAGAAGTGGCAAGCGGTATTGAGCTTGCAGCACTAAAATCTGTCTGCGACAGAAGCTTCACTCTTGAAAAAAAGATTTCGCTTTTTCTGAATAGTCTTATGATGTTATATCAGGTTCCGGAAGCGGAAAGAAAAGCCGTTATTGAAAAGGTAATCTCGCTTGACTATGAGCAGATTGCTAAAGAAATGTTTGATAAATTTGTTGCACGGCTTGACGGTGATAGACAGAATGAGTGAAATATAACAATCATCAAACAAATTTGAAATAGTAACAATACATATTGAAAGGAGCAAAATTACAATATGAAAACAAAAACACGATTTCAAAAATTAACAGCGTGGGTATTAACCCTTGCTATGCTTATGACATTTATACCTACGTTCTCACAAATGGGGACGGGTTTGATGGTATATGCAACAGAAGGTACGGGCTCGGACAGTGATGATTCCGAATCAGGCGGCGGAACAGGCGGTGGAGGCGGAGAAGCCGGCTCAGGCGGTTCTTCGGGAACGGAGGGCGACGGTACGGCAGTTTCATACCTTGCTCCGGTATATGAAAACGGAGAAATCAAGCTTGATGCAAATAACGATGTTGTTTTTGAAACCAAAACGGTTACAGATTATATTGTTGCGGAAGATATTGCGTATGGCGGTACGATAACATCCGCAGACCAAATGCCCACAGTCGGAACAAGCGGCGAGACAGCATGGTATCTTGCAGATTCCGATATCGAATGGAAAAATTTTGTCCTCGTACAGGGTGATGTGCATCTTATTATCTGCGACGATATAACGATTACATCATTATATGGCTTAGTCGTATCGGAGGGTAACAGCCTGACAATATACGGTCAGGAAAACGGAACCGGCAAGCTTATTGCAAATGGCATAAATTACAGTGGGGGCTTTTACAGTGCAGCAATTGGCGGATGTGACGTTACAACCGAAATGGCAAACGGTGGTACAATTACCATAAATGGTGGCATCATTAGTGCATCTGCTTCTCCAAATGCGGCAGCCATTGGAGGCAGTAAACGTGGAACTGGTGGAACGATTACCATAAACGGCGGTAGCGTCAACGCTAAGGGAGCTGCATATAGTGCAGCAATCGGCGGTGGAAGCGGCGGTAATAGTGGTAATATCACTATAAACGGCGGAATTGTCAGTGCTGAAACCTCGGGCTCCTCATCGGCAATAGGTGCAGGATATGTCATGTATTCCTCCACCGGAGGAAGTATACTTGCAAAAACAGACAAAATTGAAATAAATGGCGGAACTGTTGTCGCTACCCACACCGACAGCTATGAAGAGTATCCTGTAATCGGCGGACTTTACGGCTTTGATAATATCAACATCAGCGGCGGTCATATCACTGTAAGTCACGCAAGATCCGGCGGAATCGGAATAGGTACAAATTCTGTAACCGTAATGGAATTTGACGGAAACCTGAATATCAGCGGCGGCACTATCATCAGCGGAAACGACAAAACGCTTTACCTTGGTGCAGGCAAAACTAGCTCAAGTGCAAAGGGAACTGTTGACGTTATTGTAACCGGCGGTAACATCAGCGGCACGTTCAAAAATGTTTCAACCCTGACAGACGGCAAATCTGCCGTTGAAATGAAGGAAATCACCATTGACGGTGCAGAAGACAAAACTAAGGTTACATCACTTCCGGATTATCCGAACTATGGACTTCGTGATGTTGTGACGGATGGTAATCAGGTTGTAATTTATGTTCCCACATCAGAAACTTACACCGTAAATATTTCTGAAAGCATTGAAAACGGTACAGTCGAAGCAGACGTTTCCGAAGCGAAAGAAGGCGACACAGTTACTCTGACAGTTACACCTGATGAGGGGTATGTTCTGGATACTCTCACGGTTGATGGTACGAATGTAACAGCAAGTATTACCGATAACAAGTACACATTCCCGATGCCTGCGAATGCAGTCGACATTACGGCAACCTTCAGAGTTTATCACAGGGTTGTCGCAACCTCGGGTTCCGTAACCGTTAAAAGAACAGTGGATACCGTATTTCCTGTAACGGATGGCGGAAGCTATTCCTTTACCGTCGAAATTAATCCCGGATATGAAAAGACAGCTGCCTTTACAGTTAAAGCAGGTAATATGGCTGACGATGCCGCTACCTACAGTGCGCTTACTCCCGATGGGGATGGTATATACACAATTACAAATATAACTGCAGATCAGAAAATCGTAGTAGAAGGTGTAGTGCTCATTAAGCCTGACGGTACGGAGGACTTTAAGGAGGGGGGAGCTTATCCCTTTAAGCTTGTGTGCGACGGGGATTCTTCACACGATATTATTGCCCCCTATTATGACAGCGACTATGTTACAGATATTGCCGCTACCGATTCCGTTATGGTTTACGAGATTACCTTTGATATGGCGAAGTATCTTTCGGATAAGCTTCCTGAACATAGAAAGGTGAGCAATATTTCTTCAGGTATGTCATTTCGTATAAAATGGAACAGCGAGGTAAGTAAGTGGGAATATTTGGGTGAAACCAAAGAGCTTCATGTAAGCTGTGCTCCCGAAACTTACACCGTAAAAATTAACAGCACAATTTCAAACGGCATGGTTACCGCCGATAAGACACAGGCGGCTGCCGGAGAAACCGTCACTCTGACCGTTACTCCGGATACCGGCTATGAGCTTAGCTCTATTGCTGTTTATCAGAGCGGAACCAAAGTGGATATTAACAGTGGCAATACCTTTATCATGCCTGCCGGTGATGTTACCGTAAATGCAACCTTTAAGCTTTCTCATGTTCATACGTGGACATATCAGCTTTACGGTACAGCCACCATCAGAGCGACCTGCGGAGGTGTCGGTCAGTGCGACAGCACCGCAAACAAGAGTGTTACAATCGTAGCTCCCACGCTTACAGAGTATGGGGGAACCGGAAGTAATGAAGCCACCGTTAGCGGCGGCACCTCTATCGGTAATATCAACTTACTGCCCGATATCGTCTACTATGAGAAAATCGGCGATTACTGGAATTATCTTGGCAGCACAGCTCCCTCTACTCCCGGTACCTACAAGGCAGAGCTTACTGTGGACACCGTATCTGCATTTGTAGAATATACGATTGCACAACAGAATAATATCAATCCTATGACTCCGGTTACCATATCCGACATAACCTCTGCCGGCTTTAAAGTTACTGTTGCCGAAGCGGATCGGGATAAAAATCTTGAATACCATATTAATGACAGTGAATATCGGGAAGTGAAACTCAGTTCGGACGGCAGTTTTATCCTTCTTCTTGACAGCTCGCTTGCAGGTACAGAGATTATATTCTATATCCGTGAGGCGGCAACTGAATATATTAAAGCAGGGAACGCGTACAGCAGTAGGGTTCAGCTGCTTCCAACCTCCACCATTGAGGCAAAGTGGGGAGAAGATGCGGATAAGCTGAATAGCTCAGGTACACTTGCCGCTGCCCTTGCAGCGAAGCCTGCCTATATAAGACTGCAGGCAAATGCACATCTGTCTCAGGGTAATTCTATTGACTTTACTACTACTATAGATCTTAACGGTTATGCCGTAAATGCTGTCACACTTAATAATGCGGGCAATCTGACGGTTACGGGTAACGGCAGCTATAATGGCAGAATAGAGAACAACGGCACGCTGATTATCGATGCGAACATCGGCGGCGATGTGGAAAGCTATAGCGGAAAGGTGACCGTAACCGACGGTAAGATACAGAGCCTGGCCGTCCACAATGGCTGCGAAACAGTTCTCAAGGCAGGTACCTTTAACATTCTTAAGTTTATAATAAAGTCTGATTCGATGAGCTCGGCTACATTGCAGGGTAAACTTTATAAGCTTCTTGCATATGGCAAAAAGTACAGCCATCATAATATAACTTCTAAAAGATATTCATATGACCCTAATGAAGGAATGAGAGAGGATTTTAATGGTAATATCGGTCATGTGTGGTTCGACGGTACCGTATCCGTACTGGAGGACGAACCTGTCGTTCCTGATATCAGCACTCAGCCTGCTGATGCAAGCTACCCCCGTAACTTTGCGGCGACTTTGAGTGTTACCGCAACCAACGGTGATGACGGAGGTATACTTAGCTATCAGTGGTACAGCGAAAATGACGGCGATGCCGCTAACGGTACTGCCATAACCGGTGCTACAGGTGCTGCCTATGCGCCTCCTACTGATATAGAGGGTATTACTTATTATTACTGTGTAGTAACAAACAGTAAGTCAGGTTATGCCCCAAAATCAGTTACCTCCAATGCAGCAAAGGTAACTGTTGAAGCCTTAAGTCATATCTGTAACCTGACTTATACAGCTACAGGTTCTACCATCACGGCTGTTTGTCAGACGGCAAATTGTCCCGAAACAGGTGCGAGAACCATAGTTATCTCTGCTTCCGATAAGGACTATGACGGCAAGGCGGCAACTGCAACCGTTACCAATAATGTTGACAGCACCGATTACAGTGCAAATATAGTTTATGAAGCAAAAACAGGCTCTTTGACCGAAGGAAAGGCTGTCAAAGTGGGTACATATACCGCAAGCATTACCCTCGGCGATGCAACTGCGGAAGTGACATTTGAGATTGAACCTGCTCCTGTTGTAACAAGTATTGACTTCAACCGTGAAAGTCCTGCATACGACGAAGGCAGCAATACCTTCTACGTTAGTGACGATTTCCCGTTCTACCTCACGGTTACAGGTGAATACCTCACTATGCTTGAAAGTGCAGGCGGACTTAAGGCTACATTCTTCGGCAATACTCAAAATGCCGGTGGAACGATTATGGGCATGACTATTGATTCCGATACTTCTGCCCATGGTTCGTATAACACAAGCTCTCTGTCCTATGCCATAAACAATGCCGGTGGCGGTTCAACCTACATAAAAAGCATTAAAGTGGATGATAAGTGGCTTAATGTAAATCTCAAATATGCGGATCTCTATGAGCTGAAGATTAACGAATCCGAAAACGGCTCTGTCAGCCACGATCATATCCTCGGTGATGATATTCCGGAGAATGTAGAGGTTACACTCAAAGTTTCTCCCAAGACCGGATATGAACTTGAAACGCTGATTGTTGACGGTCAGGATGTAAGCGCACAGGTTTCTGGCGGTAAATATACATTCACGATGCCTGCAAAGGATGTTGAGGTTTCGGCAACCTTCAAAGCAATTCCTCATACTCACGATTGGAAGTTTACGGCAAACGGAAATGTGATAACGGCTGCTTGTGTAGGTACACTTGGTGTATGCCCGAACCCAACTTCAACTGTAACACTTGTTGCTCCCGAAAATCTTGTTTATAACGGAAGTGAAAAGGTTGTAACAATAAGTGGCACAATCGACGGTGTTACAATCCCCGATGTTCTGTACGAGGGCAACAGAGTGAACGCAGGTACATTTACTGCAAAATTAACGCTTGATAATGCAACAGCAACCCTTGCTGCTACAATAAATCAGTTACCTGTTAATATTACTTGGGAAAACGCAGAAGGTTTTGTTTATGACGGAACAGAAAAGGTAATTGCGGCTGTTCTCTCAAACAAGGTTACAGGCGACGATGTAAATCTTACTGTTGAAGGTGTAACCTCTGCAACCGAAAAGGGTACTTATACGGCGACTGTAACAGCGGTTGATAATGACAATTACACCATTACAAACGGTACAAATCTTACAAAGGAATGGGCAATTTCCGAAACCGCAAATGAATGGACAACAGAGCTTTCAATAACAGGCTGGACATTCGGTGATAATGCAAACGCACCAACAGCTACAGCTAAGTTTGGCACAGTTGAATTTACATACGCAGACAGCATTGACGGAGCATTTACTGATACAGTTCCCACAAATGCGGGTACATATTATGTTAAAGCAACCGTACAAGGTACAGCAAGCTATGCTGAAATCTCCGCTACTGCACAGTTTATTATCGAGGCAAAGGAGCTTAACGCAAATAACATTACTGCAATAGAAGCCGAGACCTACACGGGCGAAGAAATTAAACCTGTTCTTGAAGTAAAGGACGGCGATACTACGCTTGTACTCGGTACAGACTATGAGGTTACTTATCAGAACAATGTAAATGCAGGTACAGCAAAAGCTGTTGTTACATTCAAGGGTAACTATAAAGGCAACGCCGAAAAGGAATTTACAATCCTTAAAAAGCAGATTGATCCTGCAATTACACTTACTGCTCCGGTAAAAAATACTGCTCCGCAGACCGAGATAACAGGTGACGGATATACTGCAACAGTTGTATGGTCTCCTGATGTGACTGATAAATTCGGCTACAATACAGAGTACACAGCTACTATCACAATCACAGTTGACGAAAACCACACCGTAACAGGTATTGCAGCAAATGACTATACCGCAGAAGGTGCAAAAACTGTAACCAATGATGAAAATTCAAATGTTGTAACAGTTGCTTATGAAAAGACAGGCAGCAGACCTTCAAGCGGTGGCGGAGTAACACGCTACATGGTTAAATTTGAATCTAATGGAGGAAGTAAGGTAGCAAACGAAACTGTTGCGGAAAATGGCAAGGTTGCAGAGCCGACAGCACCTACAAAGGATGGCTTCACATTTGAAGGTTGGTACACAGACAAGGAACTCACAACTGCATACGATTTTGATACAAAGGTTACAAAGAGCTTTACGCTCTATGCAAAGTGGACTGAAGAAAATGACGGAGGCTCAGGTCACAATTGTCCTTCACGTAAATTCAGCGACCTTGATATTACACAGTGGTATCACCTTGATACAGACTATGTGATTGAAAATGATATTTTCAGAGGTACAACTGAAAGCACATTCACACCTAACGGCAATATCACAAGAGCGATGATGATTACAGTTCTCTATCGTGCAGAGGAAGAACCAGAGGTCACAGGCGAAACTACTTTTGAAGATATTGACGAAAATGCTTACTATGCAAATGCTGTTGTTTGGGGACAGCAGAATGGAATAATCAAAGGATATTCTGAAACTATGTATGCACCCGAGCAGGATATCTTAAGAGAGCAGATTGCAGCTATTATGCACAGATACGCAGAGTACAAAGGTTATGATGTCAGCGTAGGAGAAAACACAAATATCCTCTCTTATGACGATTTTGACAGCGTTTCCGAGTATGCAATTCCTTCTATGCAGTGGGCAGTTGGCAGCGGTATGATTAAGGGCAGAACAGAAAGTACACTTAATCCCGATGCTTTTGCTACAAGAGTGGAAATTGCGGCAATGCTTCACAGATTTCTTGAAAAACACATTAAATAATACATAGGCAAAAAATAGAGAGTACACCTAGGTTGTGTGCTCTCTATTTTTGCAAAAAAGCCTTGATATAGCCGTTTTTCTATGCTATAATAAACTGATATTGTATGTTTTGCGGTGATAGGGATGGAATTTAAAATATTAAATGACTTAAATGACGATATTATAGCTATACGTAATGAAGCTTTTGTTGTTGGCAGAGGTGTTCCCGTGGAGATAGAGATTGACGGCAGAGACAGTGAACTTCTGCACTTTTGTATGTATGACAAAGATAAGCTTGTTTCATACCTTCGTGGGGAAGACCTCGGAAACGGTATGATGCATATAGGAAGGGTTGCCACAAGTGCGGATATGCGTGGGAAAGGCTACGGAAGAGAGCTGTTTGAATATCTGTTTAACTATGCAAGGGAAAACAGAATTAAAGCTCTTGAAGTAAGTGCAGTGCATACTGCAGAGGGGTTTTATGAAAAGCTGGGCTTTATAGCGGAGGGCGATTATTATTTAGAGACAGGTGTAAACCATATTTATATGAAGAAAACATTGTAAAGGAGACCAACTATTATGAAAAACTTAGGTTACTATGACGGAAAATTCGGTGAAGTTGAAGAAATGAGTATTCCAATGGCTGACCGTGTATGTTATTTCGGTGACGGTGTGTATGATGCGACATATAGCCGTAATTACAAGATTTTTTCGCTTGATGAGCATATTGACAGACTTTATAACAGTGCTAAACTCCTTCAGATTGAAATTAAAGAAACGAAAGAAGAAATGAAAGCAATTCTTCAGGATATGGTAAATAAAATGGACACAGGGGAAAACTTTGTCTACTTTCAGGTTACCCGTGGAGCCGGCCCCCGTAATCACGTTTTTCCCTCAGACGGAAGTAAGGGCAACCTGTGGATAAATATCTTTCACAAAAATATTGTTGATATATATAAGAAAATTCAGGTTATCACAATGGAGGACACAAGGTTTCTTCATTGCAATATAAAGACTCTTAACCTTATTCCTGCCGTTATGGCATCACAGAAAGCCAAGGAAGAGGGATGCTTTGAAGCAGTGTTCCATCGCAGCGGCAGAGTGACAGAGTGTGCTCACAGTAATGTGCATATTCTTAAAGATAGCGAGTTTATTACTGCACCTCTTGACAATCTTATTCTGCCTGGCATTACAAGAAAGCATCTTATTAAGGCTTGTAATAAGCTTGGTATTCCGGTAAAAGAAATTCCGTTCACAATTGATGAACTTAAAAATGCAGATGAAATTATAGTTTCGTCCGCAGGCTCACTTTGCCTTGGAGTTGATGAAATTGACCATGAAAAGGCAGGTGGAAAAGCTCCCGACCTTCTCCGTAAAATTCAGGACGAAATGCTCCGTGAATTCCTTGAAGAAACAAACTGAGAAAAATAATAGCACTATTTTGAAATTTTGTATTGACTTTAGTGCTTTACCGTGGTAAAATGCTAAAGTGTTATGAGAAAATATAAAGGAAGTTACAGAAATGAAGCTTGATGACAACATTTTAAAAATTGAAGAAAAGATAATGTATGAGCTCCGCTCTCTTTATCATAAAAGCGGTTACGCTCCTTTTAAAATGAGCAGATTTGAAGAGTACGATATGTATGTTAAGAATAAAAGCTATATCAGCGATACTGATATAGTTACATTTACAGACCTTACAGGTAAGCTTCTTGCACTTAAGCCTGATGTTACTTTGTCAATTATCAAGAATTACAAGCCTGTAAAGGGCAGTGTAAGCAAGGTTTACTATAACGAGAACGTATACCGTACCGATAAAGCAACTCACGAAATTAATGAGATTATGCAGACAGGTATTGAATGTATGGGCGATATCAGTATGCTTGATGAATGTGAGGTTATACTTCTTGCAGTTAAGAGCCTTGAAGCAATCAGCGAAAACTATATTCTTGACATTTCTTCTGCAAAGATTCTTAACGGTCTTCTCGATGCGTCGGGTGCAGATGTTGACACAAGAAAGAGTATTATCAAGTTCTTTGCATCAAAGAATACACCTGCACTCACATCACTTTGTGCAGAATGCGGTATCGGTGGTGCAATCAGTGATATTATGATAAAGCTTTGCTCTCTTTCAGGAAAAGCAACCGAAAAACTCCAAGACCTTGAAAAGCTTTGCATTAATCGAGATATGACAGATGCTCTGAATGAATTAAAAGCACTTATCAATGCACTTTCAGAATGTGGCGGTGCAGACAAGCTTAATCTTGATTTCTCAATTATCAGTAATGCCAACTACTATAGCGGTGTAGTTTTCCGCGGATATGTTGACAAGCTTCCCGAAAGTGTGCTTTCAGGCGGCAGATACGACAACCTTATAAAGAGTATGGGTAAAAAAGGCAGTGCAATCGGTTTTGCCGTATATTCCGATATGCTTGAAAGACTTGATGAAAGAGTAAAAGAGTACGATTGTGACATTCTTCTTACTTATGAGGATGGCGTAACCTATGCAGAAATAAACAGTGCCGCAGAAAAGTTCAAATCTGACGGACTTTCTGTAAACGTGCAGAAAACAGACTGCGGTGTGCTTCGCTATAAAAAGTGTTATAAACTTGGAAAGGGTGGCGAAATAAATGGATAAAATGCTTAATATTGCGCTTCCCAAAGGAAGACTTGGTGAAAAGGTTTATGACATTTTCGAAAAGGCGGGCTACGGATGTCCCTCAATTCACGAAAACAACCGAAAGCTTATTTTTGAAAATCCTGAAAACGGTGTCAGATACTTCTGGGTAAAGCCCTCCGACGTTGCAATCTATGTTGAAAGAGGTGCAGCAGATATCGGTGTTGCAGGTAAGGACATTCTTCTTGAATATAACCCCGATGTTTATGAGCTTTGTGACCTTGGAATAGGAAAGTGCCGTATGGCAGTTGCAGGAATGAAGGATTTTCGTGATAATCCCGAAAAAACCCTTCGTGTTGCGACAAAGTTCCCGAATATTGCAAGAAAGTATTACAGCAGCTTGAGCCGTGAAATTGA
Organism: Clostridia bacterium; assembly: GCA_045544395.1. Taxonomy (GTDB): domain Bacteria; phylum Bacillota; class Clostridia; order UMGS1883; family UMGS1883; genus UMGS1883. The sequence goes on along the minus strand of JAZPYX010000089.1, from coordinate 4,052 downwards.
TATTATAAAGCTTAACGGCTCTATCGAAATTGCACCTATCCTCGGACTTTCAGATGTTATAGTTGATATTGTTGAAACAGGTACAACCCTTAAGGAAAACGACTTGCTTCCCTTTGAAACGGTTGTTCCCATCAGTGCAAGACTTGTTTCAAATAAAGTAAGCTACAAGTTTAAAAATAACGTTATCAGCGACATTGTACGTGCGGTTGATGCATATACAAAGGAGAAAAATAATGATTAAAATATATGATTACGACAAAATCAGTATCGATGATGTCTTTAAAAGACAGATTGAAGATACATCTAAAATAGAAGAAACTGTTACCGAAATAATAAATAACGTAAGAAAAAACGGTGATGAAGCACTTCGTTTTTACGCAGACAAGTTTGACGGTGGTGCCCCCGAACTGCTTGAAGTAACTAAGGAAGAAATTGATGCGGCAATGGAGGAGGTTTCTCCCGAATTTATTGAAATCCTTAAGAAAGCCAAGGCTAATATTGAGGATTTCCACAAGCGTCAGGTTCGTCAGAGCTTTGTTATAAGTGAAAAAGAGGGCGTAGTAACAGGACAGAAGATTATTCCTGTCCAGAAGGCAGGTCTTTATGTTCCGGGCGGTACTGCGGCATATCCCTCAAGCGTTCTTATGAATTCAGTTCCTGCAAAGCTTGCAGGAGTTAAGGAAATTGTTATCACCACCCCTGCAAAGGCAGGAAAGATTAACCCTGTTATTCTCGCAGCAGCAAAAATTGGCGGTGTTGACAGAATTTTCAAAACAGGCGGTGCACAGGCAATTGCGGCACTTGCTTATGGTACAGAAACAGTTCCCCGTGTTGATAAAATCGTAGGACCGGGTAATGCCTTTGTTGCCGAGGCGAAAAAGCAGGTTTACGGAAAAGTTTCCATTGATATGATTGCAGGTCCCAGTGAAATTCTTGTTATTGCAGACGGAAACAGTAACCCGGCTTATGTTGCGGCAGATATGCTATCTCAGGCAGAACACGACAAGATGGCAAGTGCAGTTCTTGTTACGGAAAGCAAAGATCTTGCAGATAAAGTAAGTGCGGAGCTTGAAAAACAGATTCCCCTTCTTCTGCGTGCTGAAATTGCACGTGAATCAATTGACAGAAACGGTAAAATCATTATCGTTAAAGATATTAAAACTGCCGTTATGGCTTCAAATGAGATTGCGCCCGAGCATCTTGAGCTTTGCATTGATAATCCCTTTGATTATCTTGACGGCGTAAAAAATGCAGGCTCAATCTTTATGGGAAGATACTGCCCCGAAGCACTGGGCGACTATTTTGCAGGACCTAACCACACCCTTCCCACAAGCGGAACGGCAAGATTTTCAAGTCCTCTTTCGGTGGATGACTTTATTAAGAAAACACAGTTTACATATTATACAAAGGATGCTCTCGCTAAAGTAAGCGGTGATATTTATAAATTCGCTATGGCAGAGGGACTTGAGGCACACGCAAAAAGTGCAGTTTGCAGGAGTGAGGAAAAGTGAGTAGATTTTTCAGCCAAAAATATAAAAACTTAATACCCTACACTCCCGGTGAACAGCCAAAGGATATGAAATATATTAAGCTGAACACTAACGAGTCGCCCTTTCCGCCCTCTCTCAAGGCACAGGAATATGCAAAGAAAGCAACGGAAAATCTTCAGCTTTACCCTGATCCTGAGTGTCGGGTACTTACGGAAAGCATTGCAAAAAACCTTGGTGTGAAGTATGAAAATGTGCTTGTGACAAACGGCTCGGACGAAATTCTGAATTTTGCGTTTATGGCGTTTTGTGACAAGGACAACCCTTGTGTCTTTCCCGATATAACCTACGGCTTTTACACTGTATTTGCGGAAATAAATAATATTCCTTATACAGAAATTCCTCTTCAGGATGACTTTACAATTAATGTAGAGGATTACATAGGTATCGGAAAAAACATTTTTATCGCAAATCCCAATGCTCCCACAGGTATTGCACTTAAACGGGACGAGATTGAAAAAATTATCGCATCAAATCCCGACAACATCGTAGTTATTGACGAGGCGTATGTGGATTTTGGCGGTGAAAGCTGTGTTACTCTTATAAATAAGTATGATAATCTTATCGTGACACAGACATTTTCAAAATCGCGTTCAATGGCAGGGGCAAGACTTGGCTTTGGTGTGGCAAGTGCACCGCTTATTCAGGATATGAATACGGTGAAGTATTCAACAAATCCCTATAACATCAACCGTATGACAATGGCGGCAGGTCTTGGTGTTATGGAGGATGAGGAGTACACAAAGGCTAATTGCCGTACGATTATGGAAAACAGAGAATATACTGTAGCGGAACTTAAAAAGCTTGGCTTTACGACGCTTTCTTCAAGCACAAACTTTGTTTTTACAAAGCACAGCACTGTAAGCGGAGAAGAAATTTATACAAAGCTTCGTGAAAAAGGTATTCTTGTAAGGCATTTTACAAAAGAAAAAATTGCCGATTATAACAGAATCACAATCGGCAGTATTGAAGAGATGAAAGCACTTATAACTAATCTTAAGGAGATTTTATTATGAGAAATGCGACTATAAAAAGAAAAACAGGGGAAACAGACGTACAGGTTAATATCTGTCTTGACGTTTGCGAAAAAGGTGTAATAAAAACAGGCTGCGGTTTCCTTGACCATATGCTTGAGCTTTTCTCTCGCCACGGAAATTTAACCCTGTCTGTATTATGCGAAGGTGACACACACGTTGATTACCACCATACAACAGAGGATATTGCTATTTCTATGGGACAGGCATTTAAAGAAGCTCTTGGTGACAAGAAGGGTATCACACGTTACGGTGATATAATTCTTCCCATGGATGAGGCACTTATTATGGCAGCGGCAGACATTTCGGGCAGAGGTATGTTTATATGTGATTTTGACATCCGTGCAAGAAAGGTCGGAGATTTTGATACCGAGCTTGTTGTGGACTTCTTTGAGGCATTTGCGGTTAATGCAGGTATTACACTTCACGTAAGACAGATTGCGGGAAGAAACTCTCACCATATTATTGAGGGTGCATTCAAGGCAGTTGCAAGGGCACTTCGTAAGTGCGTAAAAATTGATGAAGAAAATAAGGACGTAATTCCGTCCACGAAAGGTACATTATGATAGCGATTATTGACTACGGTGTGGGAAATCTCTTTTCCCTTAAAAGCTCCCTTGATATGATAGGGGCAGAAAGCGTCATTACAAACGATAAAGAAATAATAAAAAAAGCTGACAAAATTATTCTTCCCGGTGTAGGTGCATTCCGTGATGCAAGAAAGAAGCTTTCCGAGGATGGTCTTGACAAGCTCGTAATTGAACAAGTAAAAAACGGCAAGCCTATTATGGGAATATGCCTCGGTATGCAGATGCTTTTTGAGAAAAGCTATGAGTATGGTGAGTATGAGGGACTTGGACTTTTAAAAGGCTCTATAAAACCCATTGCAGATGTAATAGGGGAGGGTCTGAGTATTCCTCATATCGGATGGAATCCCCTTATAATAAAAAAAGATTCTCCCATTCTCAAATATGTAAAAGAGGGTGAGTGCGTTTATTTTGTGCACTCATATTATGCATCCGACTGCGATGAAAGTGTTGCATCCGTTGCAGAGTACGGTGCATATCTTACAGCTTCTGTAAGCCTCGGCAACGTCCACGGATGCCAGTTCCATCCGGAGAAGAGCGGAAAAACAGGACTCAACATTTTGAAGGCATTTAGTGAAATGCTTTAAGGCGGGATGTTAAAAATGCCCAGACCGCAAAGGACGGTCAAGGTTGTGTTCTTGTGTAAAAACAAGAATAACAATGTTCCTTTTCTTGTTTAATGTAGAAATTTGCGTAGCAAATTTCGGATTTTATGTCCTTTGCTACGAACAAACTTCACCTCTTCGTCGCAACGGGCGCTATTGTCGTATTTGCTTTGCAAATATCGACGTTGTCGCTTTGTTGCTCCTCTCCCATTCAGAGCACGCTTACGCTACCACTCTGAACGGGGCCCGTTGTGTAGGGCTCCCAAAAAGTCCAAATGA
>JAZPYX010000088.1:0-31584 GCA_045544395.1 Clostridia bacterium | reverse complement strand
AGATGGGGACGTCCCCATCTGTCCCGTCCCCATCTGTCCTCGTCTGTCGTTAAAAAAGTGCGACATCACACTTTTTATTTAAGGTCAAAGAATTAAAAAACAACAGATTATTGTCTATACAAAACAATAACGAAGCAATTATTTGTTATATTTGCGAGTATTTTAACACCGCATATCTTCAATATACTGACCGCCGTCAAATGTTTCGACATTTTCAATTACAATGTTTTTCATTGCACCGCCAAGATGGATTGCATAGCATGCTCTTGAACGGACATTTTTTATTGTAATATTATAGGTTTCATCCTCCGTCGAAGGACGGTTCCCGTACATATACTTACCGTCACCCACTCTTACGCAGTATCCACCTACATCCATATGAGTAGAATTAAGTGACATATCGTATACACCGTCAATATAAATATCGTGAAGACAAACATCGCACTGATTAAGTAGTCTGACATTTGAACAGAATGATGAAGTTGCAATATTTTTAATAGTTATGTTACAGATATCAGACGGAAATTCTTCAACACCGAAGGTCTTTTCCGTTGTGCCGTTAAGCCCTGTAAGAGCAACAGCATCATCCTCGGTAAATCCTGTAATGTTTTCTATCACAATGTGGTGACAGCCTTGTCTTAAGTCTATACCATCGGCATTTTTAACCTTGATTTCAGAATACTTGTCTCGTTTAAGTCCGTGGTACTCATTTCCGTTTTCATCAATTCCCGTGTCGTCTGCAAGAAAATCAACATCGTGAATATAACCATTACACGAATAAACAAAATTAAGTGCCCACCAACGCTGATTTCTTACGTGTATTCCCGTAATTTCAAACCCGTCAACATTGGTAAATAGAATAACATTGTTTTTCCACATGGGAATACCCATATCTTTGGTGGTAAATTCTGAAAGCCCATTATAATTACCGCCATCAAGAACAGCATTTTTGTTGCCTATAATTCTTATATTGCGATTTGTACCGTCAGCAGTTCTGCCTATGTCTGTATTATTATTTTCATTTACAAACATATTGGAAAACACGCCATCCGTCATTTTCAGATGACAATCAGTTAAATAGAGCGTAAAATTATCAGGTATACGCACTTCTTTTTCTATTTCCCAGTTACCTTTAATGGTAGCCTTTCTGCTACCGTTACGCACTGCTTCACTAATAAGCATGTCTATATACTGAGTTCCGTTTTTCAAGAAAGTTTTTGTCATTTAAGTCACCTCACCAAACTGTTATTCTGTCTTCAGGCATAACATACATTCCGTCGTTTTCACTAATATCAAAAGCACTGTAAAACTCGTCAAGATGTACAAGAACACGGTTTATACGTGCCTTTGCATCAGCATGGTTATCATGCTTACTAAGGTACGTCGCGTAATCACGTGTGGTTGTAGACATAAAAGAATTTGCCATTGAACAATACAATGTATTATAATCCGGATTTTTATGCTTTCCCAACAACTGTGTTATGCAGGCTGCCGCACCCATATCTGCCATATTTTCACTAAGGGTAAGCTTACCATTTGTAGGAATACCTGCAATAGCTTCATATCCTTCATAAAAAAGCACTACCTTATTGCAAAGTTTTTCAAACTTCCTGTAATCTTGTTCTGTCCACCAGTTTTCCATTTTTCCGTTTTCATCAAATAACGCTCCGTTGCTGTCAAATGCATGCACCATCTCGTGAGCGATAATATATCCTATACCGCCAAGATTTTCCTCATATGAGTTGTTTTTATCATATAACGGTGCCTGAAGTATGGCCGCAGGAAAAACAATAGAATTATTTGTACATTCATATCCTGCATTTACAGTATATGGTGAAAAAGGCCATGCAGCTTTATTCACTCCTGCATCCTGCATTACACTACGCTGTTTTATTACTCCCTTCATTATTTGAAGCATATTACCAAAATACGTTCCACCCTCCTTTGGGGGAAGAATTTCTATTTCGTCCATGTAGGATTCAAAGCTGTCAGGATAACCTATATAACACTGCATTGAATCAAGTTTACGGATTGCTCTCTCCTTTGTATCGGGGCTGAGCCAGTCAAGCGATGCTACTCTTTCCTTAAACACCGCTTTAATATCATTTACCATATTTAAAACATCTTGTTTTGATTTTTCATCAAAATATTTATCTGCATAAATTTCGCCAAGATACTCAGGCATAGCGGTCTGAAGGACACTCACCGCTTTTTGCTGACGGGTATAGCTTCCTTCAACGCCAAAAATGACTTTATCAAGATTTTCCTGAGCCTTTTCTATTTCAAGGCTTAACATATGTCCCCATGTACTAAGAACAGATATTTTCGCTACTGTTTTCAGTACATCAATATTAGACTGATTATAAAGCTCTGCAAATCTGAGTAAAAGGTCAATATCTTTCACTACTATGCTTTCTTCATGCTGAAGCATATTCGCTTCAAGAAGTGCTTTCATATCACAGTCGGGGAAAAGTGCCTGAATTTTATTATATAAAACAATGTTATTTATTTTCTTTACATCATTTTCCTCTTCAGGTGTCAGCATATGTCCGAACAAGGATTTTTCGAACCTGAAATATTCCTGTGCATTATCTTTTGCCTGTTCTTCCTCTTCACCGCATATTTTGAGCAAAAAAGTAAGATAAGAAATATAGGCATCGCCTTTTTCCCCTGACTTATAATATATTTCTTCAGGCATCAAAGGCTTGAATGTGTCAAAACAAAGCATATATCTGGAGTTTTCCTGCATATCAACCGTAAGAGAAAACTCCATAAAAGGATTTATACACAAATCCTTTGATAAGGTTGTCTGCAAAATAGACAATTCACTGATATTTTTCACCTCGTCTATTTGCTTTATATAATCCTTGATCGGTGAAACAGACTGTCTGGTAATCGTTTTTGTATCCATGATGCATCTGTAAAGGTCTGCCAATTTTTGCTTAGATGAACCGACAGTGTTGTTACTGCGAACTATTTCTTGAATTATAGAATTAACATCTGTTGCAGCTTGTGCCTGCATTTCATGCAAAGTACCCTGAAGGAATTCTCCTTTTTGTATTTTCATATTTTCAAGGTTTTGCTTGTTGACAGTAGCATAAAAATCGTCCTTCACATTTGTTCCGTAAAGAGAATACACACGCTCTACAAATAACCTGAGTTGTTTTTCTGTCACTAAGCTTTCCGGAGAAAACACTCCTTCTGACACGCCTGCAACTATACCGCTGTCAAAAATGTCGTCCAATTCATTCTCCGCCCACAAAGGTATGTCAACAAAGCTGTCAGATGTAAAAGCTATGCGTTTATTATGCCCTTTAAGCTCCGGCAACTCCCCAAATGCCCTTTTTAGCATAACAAGTACCTCTGCCCTGGTAACATTTTTTTCTTCATGAAGAAGACCGTCTTCATATCCTTTTATTATATCACTGCGTTCTACTCCCGGATTATAGAAGTCCGCTGCAGAAAGAAGGTAGTCCGCTACTTCTTTTCGTGTGACATAGCCGGTTTCTGCAAAAGCTGAAGTCCCCGTTAAAACACACACCGCAGTAGCGATAGCAAGTATTCTTTTAAATTTCATAAAGACGACCTCCTTTCTGATTATTTATAATATTTCAGACTGTTTCCGCACCTGCAAACCGTATTGCTTCTTTTGCAAGCTCCAGCGTAGGGTCAACCGACGGATATTCAAGATTATACATTTCTTTCGCCAGCGGAAGCTCAGTACAACCAAGTATGAGCGTTTCAGCACCCATACAAATAAGTGATTCCATTGTTTTTTTTACATCCGTTGTGCCAAAGTCCCAACGGCTTGCCTTTACTCCGCTGTATATCATATCCATGATAGCTTTCTGCCCGTTTTCTTCAGGCTTTATAAGCTCGATACCGCTACTGTCAAATATTTTCTGATAAATACCGCTTTGTATAGTTCCGTCGGTGGCAAGAAGTCCGGCTTTTTTTACTCCCTGCTTTTTAAGTGTTTTACACGTTATTTCAATCATATGAAGTACGGGAATGTTCACTTTTTCCTGAACCTTTCCGTGAAAATAATGTGCAGTATTACATGGCATTATAAGTAAATCTGCCCCCATTTTTTCAAGAGCTTCAGCACTCTTAGTAAGTTCAGGCACAGGGTCTTCTCCACCGTGAAGAATCGCTCCCGTGCGGTCAGGGATATTCGTGTTGTTATCAACAAGTACCCTTATATGGTCCTGGTCTTTCCCTGCTTTTGTATTAAGGACAATCTTTTTAAAAAGGTCTGCCGTAGCAAGAGGCCCCATTCCACCAATAATGCCTATAACTTTTTTATTCATAGTATTCCTTCTATTCTATAACAATTGTTTCGCCATGTTTTACGCAGTACACATTTCCGTTATAAGTTCCGCCTACAGAATCATCATAAAACCACACATCAATCATTGTGGGATTAAATACCATGGTACCGTCTGCAGACACTTCAAGTGAATTATAAGCCTCAACATACTCACATATTTCTATATTTGTAGCATACCATATATCGTCGTGTCCGCCAATCATATCACAGAATTTTTCTATTCTGTCCCAGTTATTGTCGTTGTCAAACTCATAGCTGTGCCCCCACAGATAGAAAAGAAGGGGTTTACGTATCATTTTAGGATTAAGAAATTCATCCAGAAGCTCAAAAAGCTTTTCGTCATTATGATGACAGGTTGCAGGCATACGGAGCCAGTCTACAGGGACATCAAATCTATGTGTAGATTCAACAGTTCTTGCATACTTTATCCCGCACTTTTTTAAAATATCAACAACCTCATCACTATATGTACCGAAAGGATAAGCACAGCCTTTGACGATTGTTCCGAGGATATTTTCAAGAATACGGCGATTCTCAATTACTTCAAACACGCAGTGCCCTGAATCGAGTGTTTCAAGATAAGGGTGTGTATGCCCGTGGATAGCAACCTCGTGTCCTGTTTTAGTATATGTATCCACAATTTCCTCTGCACTCATAGCACGGCTGGAAGCACCTGTTTTTCCAATCATATTACTGCTGATATTAAAAGTACCTTTTATCCCATACTTATCTATTATTTGAATAAGTCTTTTATCCTGATGAACTCCGTCGTCATAGCTCAGTGTAACTGCTTTTTCTTTACCGTCCTTAAAACGCATTAAACGCATACTCATTTTTATTACTCCTTGGTTTTTGCCTTCATTTCACAGTAAACACATCTGTAAACCTTATTTTCACGGTCTGTAAGCTTGAAAATATGGTCAATTTCCTGCTCTACAGATGTGATACACCTTGGGTTTTTACATTTAACGATATTAACAATTCTTTCAGGAAGTTCAAGATGCTTTTTCCCTGTCTTTACACCATTTTCGATTATATTGATTGTTATACCGTTATCAATGTATCCGAGTGCTTCAAGGTCAACATCAAGAGCCTCGTCAATTTTGATTATGTCTTTTCTGCCCATTTTTTTACTGGGAACATTTTTTATAATTGCCACTGAACACTCAAGTGCATCAAGGTTAAGAAGCTTGTAAATTTCCATGCTCTTTCCTGCGGCAATATGGTCTATAACAATACCGTTTGTAATTTCATCAATATGCATAACCTTACCTCCTTATTTAATGCCAAGCAATTTAAGAATAAGTGCCATTCTTATGAATTTGCCGTTTTGTGCCTGACGGAAATAGCAGGCACGTTCATCATTATCAATTTCAACAGAGATTTCGTTTACTCTTGGGAGCGGATGAAGAATACGCATTGTTTCCTTTGCACTTTCAAGCTTATCGGGTGTAAGAATATATGTATCCTTAAGTCTGATATAGTCTGCTTCGTTAAAGAATCTTTCCTTCTGAACACGTGTCATATAAAGAACATCAAGGTCTGCAATCGAATCTTCAAGACTTTCTGTTTCGATAAATTCTACGTTTTTCTTAATCAGAACTTCATTCACAAGATATTCCGGAAGCTTAAGCTCTTTAGGTGAAATCATAATAAATTTCACGTTATCGTATCTTACCATTGCCTGAATAAGGGAGTGTACAGTTCTGCCGAACTTAAGGTCACCACAAAAACCTATTGTAAGGTTATCAAGGTGTCCGATTTCTCTTTTTATTGTGAGAAGGTCTGTAAGTGTCTGTGTAGGATGATTGTGACCACCGTCACCTGCATTGATTATGGGAATATCTGTTTTCATTGCCGCAACAGTAGGTGCACCTTCCTTGGGATGGCGCATGGCAATAATATCAGCATAACACTGCACTGTTCTTACAGTATCAGCAACGCTTTCCCCTTTTGCTGCAGAGCTTGACTGTGCCTCGGAAAAGCCCAGTACATTACCACCAAGCTCGTACATAGCTGCTTCAAAGCTGAGCCTTGTACGGGTTGAGGGTTCAAAGAAAAGTGTCGCAAGTTTTTTATATCTGCATTTTTCTCTGTAGTTGTCGGGATTTGCAATTATATCGTTGGCAACTTCTATAAGTTCGTCAATTTCCTGGGTTGACAAATCGAGAATATCAATAAGGTCTTTCACATCAATCATCCTTTCGTTTTTTATTTACATAGAAAAAGTTCGAAATGTGAAGTTCGAAATTCGAAATGTAGGTTGATTTTCTTTATAAAGAAAATCTATTTTAATCAAAAATTCACCTTCATTCCGCACTTCGCACTCCGAATTCCGCATTTAAAGTGGTCTGGGAATTTTTAACACCCCAATTCATAGGGATAGGAAAAAATGTTCAGAACGGACAAACTGAACCCCGAAGGGGATTCCCGAAGGCGTATGTGATACGCCGAGAGGTGAAGTTTGTTCGTAACAAAGGACATATAATCCGAAATTCGCTAGGCGAATTTCTACCAAAGCCAATAAAACCCACGTTGTTGTAAATTTCACTTAAATTGCAAGCTTAAATATGTTTTGTCCTTTGTGGTCTGGGCATTTTTAACATCCCTATTACTTAATCCAGCTTTCGTCTGATGGGTTATTGCGGAACTTGATAAGTCTTTCCTTATCCTCTTCCTTAATGTAGTTTTCCTTTGCGGCAACTTCAACAATTGTGTCAAAGTCTGTAAGGCTGATGTTCTTTACATTAGCTTCAGCCATTCTGTCAAGACCTTTTTTCATACCGTATGTAAAGATTGAAGCAATACCAAGCACCTCTGCACCTGCCTCACGAAGTGCGTCTACAACCTCGATAACACTGCCGCCTGTTGAGATAAGGTCTTCAATAACAACAACCTTATCGCCTTTTTCAAGCTTACCTTCAATCTGATTCTGTCTGCCATGATCCTTTGCACCACTTCTTACATAACCCATAGGCATATCAAGAAGATGTGCAGTGATTGCGGCATGTGCAATACCTGCAGTTGATGTTCCCATAAGCACCTCTGCCTCGGGATAATATGTCTTTACAACCTCTGCAAGTGATTTTTCAACGTCTGTTCTTACTTCGGGAGCTGTAAGTGTAAGACGGTTATCACAGTAGATAGGACTTTTAATTCCGCTCGCCCATGTGAAAGGCTCATCGGGGCTTAAAAATACCGCTTTGATTTTAAGTAAGTCTTTTGCAATTAATTCTTTCATTGTTATTTTCCTCTCTTTCTTTTAATCAAAAATATCAATCTACAAATTCTCTTACGCATCTCTCGTAAGCAGCAACAGGGTCATCTGCCGCAGTAATGGGGCGGCCTACAACGATATAGTCACTACCTACACTCTTTGCCTTTTCAGGTGTCATAATTCTTACCTGGTCATCTGATGCACTGTCTGCAAAACGGATACCGGGTGTTACTGTTACGAAATTTTTTCCGCAAACTTCCTTAACTCTTGTAGCCTCGTGAGGTGAACATACAACACCGTCAAGTCCACTGTCAGCAGCACATTTAGCATAATGTTCTACAACTTCTGCAAGGGGAGCGTTAATAAGAAGGTCATCTCTCATTCTTTCTTCGCTTGTGCTTGTAAGCTGTGTTACTGCAATAAGAATTGGGCGTGTGCCGTCTTCACGTGTCAAGCCTTCAATAGCGGCTTTCATCATTTCCTTTGTACCGAAAGCGTGAAGGTTTGTCATATCAACATCAAGGTTTGAAAGAACCTTCATTGATTTTTTAACTGTGTTGGGAATATCGCAAAGCTTAAGGTCGAGGAAAATCTTGTGACCTCTGTCCTTCACTGCCTTAACGATTTCGGGACCTTCTGCATAGAAAAGCTCCATACCGATTTTCACAAAAGGCTTTCTGCCCTGAAATTTGTCGAGAAATTCCACCAAAGCCGCCTTTGACGAAAAATCACATGCTACGATTACATCCTTACCCATTAGTGAGCACCTCCGATTATATTTTCTAAACTATCAATTTTATACTTATCCATTACACGGGGCAAATCCTCGATAATGTTTTTGCACGCATAAGGCTCAACAAGGTTTGCCGCACCTACCTGTACCGCAGTAGCACCTGCAAGCATCATTTCGATAACATCCTCAGCAGTTGTTACACCGCCCATACCGATTATCGGAATTTTTACTGCCTCATACACTCTGTAAACCATTGAAAGTGCAACAGGAAGTATTGCACTTCCCGAAAAACCGCCTGATTTAATAGAGAGTATCGGCTTTCTGTTTCTTAAATTAATCCTCATACCCATAAGAGTATTTATCATTGAAATACCGTCTGCACCTGCTTCTTCACAAGCTTTTGCAATAGATACAATGTCTGTTACATTCGGAGAAAGCTTCATATAAACAGGCTTTGTAGTAACTTCCTTAACAGCCTTTGTAATTTCTGCCGCACTTTCAGGAATTGTACCAAAGCTCATACCGCCGTGTTTTACGTTGGGGCAGCTAATATTAACCTCAATGATACCCACCTCGTCCTGCTTGTCCATTTTTTCGCAGGTGTAAACGTAATCCTCAAGCGAAAATCCGCTTACATTTGCAACTGCCTTTTTATTGAAGCACTTACGAAGCTTGGGAAGCTCTTCCTTTATCACCTTTTCAACACCGGGATTCTGAAGTCCCACACAGTTAAGCATACCGCTTGAAGATTCTGCAATCCTGGGAAGAGGATTTCCGTAACGGGGGTCCTTTGTAGTTCCTTTAAGAGAAATGCTGCCCAGGATATTTATATCATAGTATTCTGCGAACTCATAACCAAATCCGAAGGTTCCGCTTGCAGGAATAATCGGATTATCAAGCCGGAGTCCTGATAAATTAACATTTAATCTGCCCATTTTACTTCCTCCTTCAAAAGGACGGGACCGTCCTTACAGATACGCTTGTTGCCGTAAAGTGTCTCGCAGGTACAACCCATACAAGCACCAAAACCGCAACCCATTCTCGCCTCAAAGCTCATCTGTCCGCTGACGGTTGTATTGTCGTATATTGCACGAAGCATCGGCTCCGGTCCGCAGGTGAAGAAGTACCCGTATTCAAGAGTTTTCATAGCATCTGTTACAAAGCCTTTTACTCCATAGCTACCGTCTGCAGTTGCAACAACTGTTTCAAGTCCGAGAGCCTTGAACTCATCCTCATAAAAAACCTCCGACTTTTTGTTGAAGCCAAGCACAACCGAAGGTTTCTTCCCCTCTTTAATAAGCTCCTTCGCAAGAAGATACATAGGCGGAACACCTGCACCGCCACCAATAAGAACAGGGTTATCTGCAGTTTTTGAAAGGTCGTATCCGTTACCAAGACCTGTTAGGATGTCAAGCTTTTCGCCCGCCTTCATTTCAGCCATAACCTCTGTACCGTGACCTACAACCTTGTATATTATAGTAAGCTTATCTCCCTGACAGTCGCAAACAGAAATCGGTCTTCTCAAAAAGAATCCGTCAAGCTTTATATTTACAAACTGACCGGGCTTTGTAATATCACTGCAGTCGCCTGAAAGCACCATTTCATATGTAATGTCTGCAATGCATTTATTTGAAACTATCTGAAAAATACTCTGTTTCATATTTCCCTCCACACGATTTCTCCGTTACAAACGGTCATTTTACATCTGCCAAGCACCGATTTTCCCTCAAAGGGTGTTGATTTACCCATCGACAGAAACTCATCGGAATTTATAACATAGTCTTCATTAAGGTCAAACACTGTAAAGTCAGCCTTTTCACCTTCTTTGATTATTCCTTTGCCAAGGCTAAAGCGTCTTCTGGGGTTTTTACTCATTAGTTCTATAAGCTTTTCAAGAGTGATGACGCCTGTTTTTACAAAGTGGGTATACATAAGTGCAAATGCCGTTTCGATACCTACTATACCCATCATACTCTTCTCAAGTCCCCTGCCCTTTTCCTCTGCACTATGGGGTGCGTGGTCTGTGGCAATCATATCAATTGTTCCATCGAGGATACCTTCGATAAGTGCTTCCCTGTCTTCTTTATTTCCTAAGGGCGGATTCATTTTAAATCTTGCATCCTCGCAAAGATTGTCCTCTGTAAGAATGAGATAGTGAGGTGCAGTTTCACAAGTTATATCGACGCCCCTTGCCTTTGCCCCGCGGATTAAAGCAACACTTTCCTTTGTTGATATATGGCATACGTGATAGGGACAACCTGTTTTTTCTGCAAGTGCAATATCCCTTTCAACCATCTTCCATTCACTTTCGGGAACGATACCCCGATGTCCGTGAGCCTTTGAATACGCACCCTCACGGATATAGCCACCGTTTAGAAGTGCATTTACCTCGCAGTGTGCGGCAATAATTTTGCCGGTTTTCTTAACCCGTTCCATTGCATCTGTCATCATAGTGTCTTCCTGCACACCTTTTCCGTCATCGGAATATGCAGCTGCAAAATCTGAAAGCCCTGCAATATCGGAAAGCTCTTCGCCTTTCTGTCCTACAGTGATTGCACCGTAAGGATGCACACCAATAACAGCATCACGCTCTATTATCTCAAGCTGTGCTTTTATGTTCTCTATACTGTCGGGGACGGGATTGAGGTTAGGCATTGAGCATACGTCGGTATAACCGCCCCTTGCACACGCCCCGGTTCCTGATTTAATTGTTTCTTTATATGAAAAACCCGGCTCACGCAAATGAACATGAACATCTGCGAAACCGGGGAATATATAACAATTATTAAAATCATAAACCTCGGCATCGGAAACAGTACCGCTGCCAATAGAAACAACTATCCCATTCTCAACAAGCAAGTCAGTTTTTATAAATCCGTTTTCAAGCAAAACGCTTGCGTTTTTGAATAAGTGTCTCATGATTTCCTCCTGTATATCTTGACTTTAGTTATTATACCACAAACTATATATTGTGTCAAATGTTTTAAGGCGAAATCTTAACATTTTTTAAAGGGGAATGTAAAAGTCACATCCCCCTTTAAAAACTTGTGTAATTTACATATTTAACAGATATCTGTACAGCATAACTGCTGCTTCTCCCCGCGAAACACTGTCAAGCGGTCTCAATGAACCTCCGTTTCCGCATATTATACCAAGTCCGCTTAATAATGCCGCATAACCTGTTTTTTCTTTTGAAAGCAGATTTCCGTCAGCATAGTTTACTTTGTAAATATCAGACAGGGATGCAACCTTTTCAAGACCTGCAAAACGTATAATGTATACAAAGGCGTCTTCCCTTTTCACAGGTGCATCGGGAGCCTTTTCTTCTTCTGTCAGAATTTTAAGGTTAATAAGATATTCGTAAAGCTCATCCTCTGTATATCCTGCATAATATTTGCCGGCTATACCCGATGCCATGAATCTTAAAAACTCTATTTGTGTAACCTTGGAAGATGGGTTAAATTTTTCTCCTTCAAAGCCTATCTGAATTTCAGCCAGCTTCTTTGCCGCTTCCTCTGCCCAGTGACCGTCAAGGTCTGAATAAGAGTAGTTTTTGTTTTCGCTTATATATCCGTCTTTTGCTTTTCCGGAGACAGCATCAAGCTGAATGTTACGGCAATCAAGGGTAAATACTCTTTTATAAACACCGTCACTTACTATGTAAAGCGGTATAATCGGTGCATATTCAAGAATTCTTTCGTACGCTGCCTCTTCACCGATTGCATTTTCAGGATTTTCAAACTCGCCTTCATTAAAATTAAGACGATAACTTGTAATAGCATTGTTCTTTACATCAAACGCTACACTTATGCCGTTATCAATATAATCAATGCCATTTACAATACGCATATAGTTTTTACCTACGCTATACTTATAAATGTTATCTGCCGTTTCCTTGCACTGTGAAATTTCTTCCTTTGCTACGTCAGTTAAAAATTCAGCTATTTTTTCACTTGCGTCATTAACCTGGCTTTCAGAAAGCTCTATTTCTTCATCATAATATTTTGTACTGAAAGAAAGACTGAGAATTTTTCCGTTGTCTGCCCTTGCGGTTATATTTGCATATCTGTAATCGTCCTTATTTTCAGCATTATAGCTCAACCTGTATATGTACTTATCTTCGTTGTTTTTTGAAAGATCACTGCCTGAAAGAGATAAATCGTCTGAAAATACAACGTGAGGAAGTTTTTTTACTTTTTCCGCAATGTAATTTACGCCAAAAAGCTTTTCTACCTTTTCAAGCTCTTCAATTTCCTGTGGTGTAAGAAGATCGTTGCGGTTTACACCGCCTGCCGCACTATCCATAGCCATAGCTGATTCGGATTTTAAAAGATGGTTTTGTTTTTCATCTTCTTCCCTTACTTCTCCTGTAACGGCATCAATGTAACCGATTTTGTCGTCTTTAATGCGGTAAACAAGAACAGGGACAGATTTGTTTCTTCCTATAGCCTTATCAAAATCATATTCGTTTCTGTATATAAGCTCCACAGGAAAAGCTTCTTTGTATTTTGATATATAGTTTTCGACAGTTTTCCCGTTAAGTTCAAATTCCGTTTCATAATCGTATGACACATTCATACTGCGGATAAAAAGCTTTCCGTCCGCTTCACATACAGTTACATCTGCATAGTTATCTTTAACTTTGACAGTTTCCTTCCTTCTTTCAAAGCGCATGGAATATCGCATAAAGCTACCTGCATCGTATGATGTTTCGTCAAATACAAGCACATCCCCTTCACCGCGTACAGTTTCAGGAAGTGTTTTTAAGATAAATTCGGATGCAAAACGTATAATTTCACTTTTTGAAAAATCAGAAATTTTCTTGTCTGAATCAACATCTTTATAATGATTGTAGCTTGTTATTCTTCCTTCGCTATCGCAGGAAACGGACATGCTCTGACTGTATTCTTTATCATTCCAGTCAAAATAATAATAGGTGTTTTCATTGCGTTCAGAAACATGGTTTGAAAATTCAGTTAATTCTTCGGGTACTTTTATTTTGCTTTTTACCGTTATAAGTGCTTTTTCCACATTCTGAGACGTAGTGCTGTCAGCCGATACCCCCAAAGGAAGTATAAATATAACTACTGCCAATAACATCGAAAGTATTCTTTTCATATAAAATTTCTCCTTTCTTTAACACCTGTTCATTCCATATCAATTATGTAACCGTGATAGTTTTTCACTTTTTCTATATAGATACCGTTTTCATCAATATCAGCATAGCTTCTTTCCACGCCGTCAACCTTGTAGCTTCTGTTTTCAATAACAGGATAAATCCTCAGACCGGGTTGTTTTAAATTATACGTATATATAACAACCTTTATTTTTCCGTTATTTTCATATTGCAGTGCTACCACCCTTTCTGTATCACAAATAATTCTACAAGTGGTGCTCATCCAGAATTTGCGTTCTTTCTTATGCTCTTTAATAAATTCACTTACATGCTTTTTAAGGTCTTCATCCCACTTTGTAAGGTCGCAGCTTAGACCTATACATCCACCTGCAAAGAATGCAGTCAAAAACTCAGGATGAACACCTACAATCTCATCCCATGTACCGTTATTAGTAGAAATTGCTCTTTTGGTATCCCGCGTTTCGTATGTCGGAGTACATCCGTCAACACTTGTGACTGATATCCATCTGTCTAGGAATGACGGTGGCATTCTGAGAATTGAATTTTTAAGAATTATTGAACCACCGTGGGCACTCTGATTGTCAGTGAACCAGTAGCTGTCAAAAAGGCGTACCGCGTCAAGGTCAAGACGGTATCCGCCGCCTGCACATCCTTCAATATATAGGTCTGGATATTTTTCTCTCAATGATGAAATGAATTCGAAGTACCCCTTATGATAGTCATAAAAAGCCCTGCCTTTTATATCGTACGTAACGCAGTCATTAAAATCAAGTTTTACATAATCTACACTGTACCTATCAATAAGTGAACATACTGTTTTTTTCATGAATTCACGTGCTTCAGGCAGTGAATAATCCAAAAAGTACGAAGTTCCGTTTGTAAAATAGTATTCAGGATGGATTTTAACGGCATCTGCCCTTTCAAGTGCTCTCTCAGGCTCAATCCACATACCAAACTTCATTCCAAGGGAGTGCACCTTTTCAGATACATCTATCATTCGGCCTTTAAGTCCGCCTGTCTGATTTTCTTCCCACAAGCCGATAAGGTCTGCCCATAATTCGTCCCCCTTTCCAAACCAACCTGCATCAATAACAAAATATTCACATCCCAGCTTTGAAGCTTCTTCCGCTTGCTTTGAAAGCACCTCATAGCTTATACGGTCAAAGGTTGCAAGCCAGGTGTTGTACATAACAGGAAGGCTCTTTCTTGGATATTTCTTATTCATATACTGATGAAGCTTGTGAGAATCAAGGGTCAGTTTATCCCTGAATTCATAATATATAACAGGCGAAAAAGTCATTTCTTCCCCTTGATCAAGTTCAATACGAAGTGCATCATCACATATTGAAATTTCAACAATGGTGTATATTTCGCCTGATACCGCACACCTTTTATTGACATCTATTTTCCATCCGTGACGGGGCATAATATGAAATACTGTTCCTCGATGAGTCTGCTTATTCCATACTGCAACTATCGGGGTAGCATCTGCAGTTGTATATACCCCCTTTGACATGGATGTAACGCCGCTTGTCAATTCCTGCCATTTTCCATCACTTTCATTCTGCCAGTTACTAAGCTGCGTATATACTTCAACCTCTCTTGCATCAATACAAAAACGGTAGGCATAGTTATACAGTGTCATTTTTTTGTCAGCAATATTTTTAAGGACATCTGTTCTTACAGAAACACCCTCGGCTTCCTCAAGCAGGCTTTCTATTCTGAAACCGTCACGCTCTGCCTTGAAACCGCTATCTGTTTTTTCTGTGACACAGTCGTATCCGTCATACACGCCAAAGCTTGTACTTATAGTGTATATATCAGATACTCCCCCGTGATTTTTAAAATTGTATATCAAATCCCTGTTCATAACTTTCCCTCCTCATTAATTCTTTTTTCTGCATAATACTCCCACTACGGCACATATTCCACTTAAAGAAAACAGTAAAATAAAAACTTTCTGCCATCCCCAGTTATCTGCGATTATCCCAAGTCCGTAGGAGCTGATTGTGCTTCCTAAATAGCAAAAGCCATTCAGTATCCCCGCAACTTTTCCGGGTTCAGTTTTGTCACGCATAGAAAGCGGTGCTATTGATGTTACAATGTTATTTACACCATGCATAAGACACATAACTATTCCGAAGCACACAATCATTATAATGGCACTGTATTTTCCAAGCGTCATTATCCCCATAATAATCAACGACGAAGATGCAAATAGCATAGCACACAGTGTCACAAAATTTTTTATGTATTTATTAAGGGTTATCGAAACAACTGCACCGAAAGTACCTAAAAGCGGTAAAACAATTGATGACAGAATTGCCAATTCATCCTTCATGCCGTATTCTTCTGCTAAGATAGCAGGTACCCATGTATTAAGGCCGTCTTTTACAAGGTTGTTCACTACTGAGAAAAATGCCAGGACGGCAAGCATCGCAAATATTATTCCGATACCGTTTTTCTTTTCCTTCTCTGAAGCTTCTTCCGTTTTAAGCTGTTTCTGTCCCGGGCTGAATAGTGTAAGCCAAAGCACAGCGACTATACTCATCATAACAGCAGCAAAAACAAACATTATACGGTAATTTCCCATCCATACAAACAGTGCACTACCACCATAAGCAACTATCGTTCCTGTTGTTGCAGCTGTACTCATAATAAAAAGAGCCCTTATCATATGGTCACTGTCAAGATAATTTCCCAGTATATTTATAATTGATGACCATAAAAACGCCTGTAAAAACCCGTTTAAAAGCCACATATACTTAAAAGCCCGGAAAGGCATAACAAGTGCAAGTATATTTAAAACCGAAGAAGCACAAAGGACCATCGGAAAAAGATATTTTTTATCATACCTTGCACAAAAAATTCCGTTTACCACCTGTCCTATCCCGTAAGCAAAGAAGAAACAGGTTGTCACCACCCCTGCCTGTGCATGGTTTATTTTAAAATCATCCATAATGAGACTGATGTTTGCGTTATAACTGTATCTTCCCAGATATGCAATAACGTATACAAGCCAGCACAGTATAATTATTGTGTTCTGAGAACACCTGTTTTTTACTTCCATATTGTCACCCTTCATTTTTATCCGCTGTTATTATTGTGCCGGAGTATATATCGCTGAATCCAGCTTGGTTAAAATCTTTATATAAAGACTGTATAATTTAGATGCCAAGTTTTTAAATGAATTGGCTATGCCATGAATTCTCGCCTTGCTCCATGAATTGATTTCATCTTTGATGAAATCATTATACCATACTACTCTGTCTGTTTTCAATAGAAAATGAATAATATTCTTCTGCCGGGAAAAAATAGTTTTAAAATATTTTTTTCAGGTGTTTTTATGAAATTTTCAGACCTATTTATATACAGACACACTTCTCCCGATTCCTTTAAGCTATCTTCCTGCAAAGAAGATAAAAACTATTCTGTACAAAAAAATCACGGAGGCCCGCTGCTTTACGGAAACTTCAAAAAAGATTGTGAGCTTTTAAAAGAAGAGCTTTCTTCGGGGAAAAGCGGTGATATAAAAATCCGCGAGTTTACAATCAGGATAAATGACTGCGATCACAATGCAATTATGTTCTTTGTAGACGGACTTGTAAACAAAGAAATAATAAATAATTTCCTATTGAAGCCGCTGATGATTAAAAGCCGTGAAATAAATGTAAAGAGCTTTAAAGACATTCCCGAAGTTCTGCTTCCACAGACAGAAACAAAGCAAACCGATGTTGTGGGAGAGCTTTTATTTGACATTAATTTCGGCAGTGCAATACTGCTTGTAGACGGTGTAAAAAAAGCATTTTCGGTAGATGCCAAAGGATGGGACCACAGGGGAATAGACTCCCCTAAAACAGAAAGAATTATCCGCGGACCTAACGATGCCTTTTCTGAACAGCTTCGTGAAAACACGGCTCTAATCCGACACATTATTAAAAACAAAAGCCTTATCAGCAAAGAATATAAAATAGGCACTATCAGCCAGACACCTGTGTCTGTTATGTACATTGAAAACATAACAAACCCATCCCTCGTTAAAGAAACTCTCAGGCGAATTGAATCAATTGATGCCGACTATATTCTTTCCACTGCTGAGCTTGAACAGTTTCTGGAAGATAAGTCCCTCACGACACTTCCCCAGTTTCTCTCCACGGAAAGGCCGGACCGTGCGGCAAGGGCACTTCTTGACGGAAGAATTGTTATAGTAAGTGACGGAACGCCTTTCGTTCTTATTCTTCCTACAACGGTTTTTGAACTTAACGAAGCCGCTGAGGACAACTACCTGAGATTTCCATATGTTAATATGATACGAATTGTCAGGTGGATTGCCTTTTTACTGTCCCTTCTGCTTCCGGGGCTTTATATAGCCGTAATAAGCTACCACTCAGAGCTTCTTCCTACAGGAATACTGATGTCAATTATATCAAGCCGCGAGCCTGTTCCGTTTCCGTCAATTGTGGAAATAATAATAATGGAAATTTCCCTTGAAATAATTCGCGAGGCAAGTATCCGCGTTCCTGAAGCAAGCGGCAGCACTTTAAGCATTGTCGGTGCGTTAATACTTGGTCAGGCGGCTGTCAGTGCAGGGATTGTAAGCCCTGTTTTGATTATTATTGTATCTATCACAGCCATCGGTTCTTTTGCAACACCCAACTACTATCTTGGTCTTTCTGCAAGAATACTGAGGTTTTTCTATATATTTCTCGGTCAGACGGCAGGTTTTCTTGGAATTACGGCAGGGCTTTTTATAAATGTTCTTTTGTGGACAAACACCAAATCCATGGGAGTACCCATGAGTGCACCATTTGCACCGATAACAAAAAGTGGTATACCGACTGCTTTTTTTGTTCCACCCGTATGGAAACAGGAACACCGTGACGACTATGTTAATCCTAAGCGCAAATTCCGTCAGGCTCATATATCAAGGAAATGGACTAACGGGAGGTAAATATGTCTAAAACATCATATATAAGTATTGCTATTCTTTCTTCCTGTGCTATTTTATCAAAATATCTCGTTATTCTTCCCGAATATATGGTGAAGTACGTGGGAAATGCCGCTTGGATTGATGTCCTTGCAAAATGTGTTATTGCTACAATTTCACTTTCACTGCTTTTATGGTTGTATAAGCCGTTTGCTCCACTAAGGTTAAGCGATATATCTTTTCGTCTTGGCGGAAAAGCAGTGCAGACTATCTTCAGTTACATCTATATAATTTCATTCACTGTTTTTAATGCTATTCTTTTAAGGTTGCTTTCTGAGGCACTCAGCACAGTTATTGCTACTACTGCACCTGATGAATTTTTTGCATTGTTTATTCTTGTTCCCGTATTTGTTGCAGCTTACAACGGAACAAGTCCTACAAGAAATTTATGCTGTATTATTTTCCCGTTTGTCGTGCTGACAATCCTTGTGGTTTGTCTAGCTCTTATTCCGCATTACAGGCCTGAAAATATTACGCCTGTTTTCGGCACAGATACCAAAAAACTTCTGAACGGGATTTTTACCAAACACTTTGGTTTTACAGAAACGGTTCTTCTTTTTTTCTTTGCACCTATTCTGGGGAATTTCAAAGAAATAAAAAAATCTGCAATACTGACTTTCTCTATCATTACGTCAGTATCCGTTCTCTTTACCCTCGCCTACTGTCTCACGGTACCGTATCCTGCATCGAAGGATTTCTTTCTTCCTTTTTATCAAATGACAAGAATGATTAAGTCGGGGGCATTTTTACAAAGGCTGGAACCTATTGTAGTATTTGTATGGACAAGCTTTGTTATGTGCAGTATGAGTGTTCTTATAGCAGTAACATCATCTCTTGCATCCTGTAATTCAAATGAGGTCTCTGAAAAATCCTTTACCCCTATAATTACCATTATAACGTTTTTTGTATCTATGCTTCCTGAAAGCGAAAGCGAAGCCTTTATCTTTTATGACAAGCTTACTAATATAAGTACTATTCTTTTTCCCGTTATTCCGTTTCTTGTATTAGCTGCTGCACGGATTAAAATAAGGAGGCATCGATTTTGAAAAGAATAATTTCTGTCTTATTTCTTGTAATAATTTTTTTAAGTGGATGTGGCTACGGCACAGACGTTGACAGTCAATCATTTGTGATTGCTGTAGGTATTGACAAAGGTACGGTATATCCTCTACGGATGACCTTTGTTTTTGCAAATCCTTCCGGAAGTTCATCCGGAGATAAATCTCCATCTGCACCAACTCCTGATGCAGTTACAGTGGAAGCCCCCACTGTATTTTCTGCCGTAAAAAAACTGGATGCAATTAAAAGTAAAGAAATAAACCTGACCCACACAAAAATAGTTATATTTTCAGAAGAAACTGCAAAAGACGGTATCGGTGATTTCCTTTCAGGCTTTGCTTCTTCAAGAGACTTCAGACCAAACACCTATGTTTGCATAGCCAAAGGGAATGCAGAAAAATACCTTACTTCTGTCAAACCCTCGCAGGAGGAATTTATAGAAAAATACTACGACCATATAATGCAAAAGGTAGTTTCGGATAAAGTAAATGAAGCGTACCTTTATTATCTTTTTTTCAACATCAGTGATAAATACAGCGGTAGTCTTGTACCGCTTGTAGGTGTAAATAAAAATAAGCTTCCCAAAAAACAAGAACAGCTTTATACAGACGGTGATGATTTCTCCTACGAAGCACGTGCCGGTGAAATTGTGCGTGATGCCGATAATCCTGCAGAAATCCTGGGAAGCGCTATACTTTATAATGATAAAATGGTAGGAACACTTGGAAGCTTTGAGACGGATTTATCAAGAATAATATGCGGTGAATATTATCCGCGTAATTACAGTATAACTTATCCTCAAAAAGAAGATTACGTTACTGTAAGAATAATTCAGCAGACTTCACCACGTATTTCAACAAAAATAAAGAACGGTAATGCCATAATAAACATTACCATTCCTGTTTCACTGGAATACGTAGATGCCGGAAAAATTGGAAACAATGAAAAAAATTCACGTGAATTTTGCAGCTTCCTTGAAAAAGAGCTTGATTTTTATGCCGAAAAGCTTATGCACGATTCACAGACAAAATATAAAAGCGACTTCCTTGGACTTGGCGATAACCTTAAAATTCATTTTCCTGACATGACTGCCTGGGAAAAATTCAACTGGGAGGAAAAGTTTTTATCAGCAAAAATCAACGTTTCGTTTAAAGTTGTATTTGCGGATTTTGAAGAAACGAACTAAATATTATGAATTTATATAAAATAATTTTTTCGCTGATATTTATTTGGTGCAGCATATATACTATATCGGTGTCTGTCTATAATTTCAGAAAACGCTTTATTTTGTCCGGAGTAAACGCTGTGATTTTAGAAATTGCTGCCCTGCTGCTTTATGTAAGCTATATTCAGTCTTAAATCATCTGCGATGGGTCAAGAATTTCACAAAGCTCATCTTCATCCATAATATTTTCTTCAAGAATGACATCACGTATTCTTTTATCCTCTTTAAGTGCTCTTTTTGCCAGCTTTGAAGATTTCGAATATCCTATACGTGGGCATAGTGCAGTAACAAGACCAATGCTTCTTTCAACCTCATCCTTACACTCATCTGTATTTACTGTGATACCTTCAATACAGTCATACGCAAACACTCGAATACCGTTTGTAAGGGTATCAAGGCACTCAAAAATATTATAAAATATAATCGGTTCAAAGGCGTTAAGTTCAAGCTGCCCTGCTTCAACCGCCATAGTTATCGTAGTATCGTTACCAATTATGTTAAATGCAATCTGATTTATTACTTCAGGAATAACGGGATTAATCTTTCCTGGCATAATCGATGATCCGTTCTGCTTAGGGGGAAGATTAATCTCGGCAAAGCCTGTTCTTGGTCCTGAAGACATAAGACGTAAATCGTTTGCAATTTTTGACATTGTTGCAGCACAGGATTTGATTATTCCAGATACATATACAAAACTGTCGAGGTTTTGCGTTGCATCTACCAGGTCTTCTGCCTGATAAAGCTCAAGTCCTGTTATCATGGAAAGATTTGGAACAATATTTCCTATGTACTTCCCGTGTGCATTAATTCCGGTTCCGATTGCAGTACCGCCCATATTAAGATACGACATTTCTTTTATCGCTTCATTAAACCTGTCTATGTCACGTTTAAATGCCGCAGCGTATGCTTTAAACGACTGACCAAAGCTTATGGGCACTGCGTCTTGCATTTCTGTACGACCCATTTTTATTATATCTGAAAACTCGTCTGCTTTTTCAAGAAGCTTTCTGTGAATTTTCTCAAGCTCTGTTATCGCACCTTTAAGAAGACGCACTGTCGCAATTTTACCTGCACTTGGATAAACATCATTTGTAGACTGTCCGCAATTTACGTGGTCATTCGGATGAACTATTTTATAATCTCCTTTAGTACCACCAAGAATTTCTATTGCACGGTTGGCTACTACCTCATTGGCATTCATATTAAGTGATGTACCGGCTCCCCCCTGAATGGCATCCACTATAAAATGGTCAGTGAATTTCCCTTCAAGTATTTCCCTGCAGGCAGTAATCATTGCTTCAGCAATATCTTTATCTATTACATCTGCATCACGATTAGTAATTGCCGCGGCAAGCTTTACCTCCACGATACTTCTTATAAACTCAGGATGAACCTTTTTTCCCGTTATCCTGAAATTTTCTGCTGCTCTCAGAGACTGTACCCCGTAGTATGCATCCAATGGCACCAGTTTTTTCCCTATTGAATCCTGTTCTTCTCTGAAATTATTCATTGCAAATCCTCCTGTTTTTCTGTTTTCGTCTTGATTATACTCCGTTAATGTTGTATAATCAAATACAAATCAAAATATATTTTATATAACTTTCAAATTATGCAAGAGGTGTAAATATGTTCAGAAACAAGGACTATGTGCTCGCAATTTTAAAAGCCGGCAGTTTTTCAAAAGCGGCTGAAGAAATGTACATATCACAACCATCACTAAGTGCTTCAATAAAAAGAATAGAAGAAAAAATATCATCTCCTATTTTCAACCGCACAACGCCTGTTACCCTTACAGAAACAGGCATGGAATATGTGAGACAGGCACTGGCAATAGGTGAAATAGAAAATGATTTTTCCCGCTATATTCTTGATTATAATAATCTTCTTGTTGGCGAAGTAAAAATAGGCGGAAGCAGCCTTTTTTCTTCATACATTCTCCCACGTATGATAGCCTCTTTCAGCAAAGAATATCCCGGAATAAAATTTAAAATACACGAAAACAGTACAAAAAAACTTATCCGTGAGCTTATAGACGGAAACCTGGATATTATAATTGATAACGCTCAAATTGAAGAAGATAACATAATTTCTCACAAATGTCGTTCAGAAAAGATTCTTCTTGCAGTTCCTAAATCATATAAAATAAATGAAGATCTTTCTTCTGTACGCCTTACCGCTGCAGATATACAGCTTGAAAGGCATCTTCAGGAAAAATGCATTACAGAACTTACTAATTTTTCATCTTATCCTTTCATACTGCTTAATCCTGAAAACGATACCGGAAAAAGGGCAAGCGCAATGCTTGAAAAACACGCTATTAGTCCGGATGTTGTTTTTATGCTCGACCAACAGGTAACAGCACATAATATTGCAAGTACAGGTCTTGGAATAACATTTGTAAGTGACACTCTTATAAAGAACCTTGACCTTAACACTACACTTTACTACTATCTTTTATCTGATAATGAAGTTTCACGTGACATATATTTTTACCATAAAACAAACCATTATCTTTCCGCTGCCTGTCGCAAGTTTATTGATACAAACAAGGAATAAACTTCCTGTTATTTTCAGCTATTCGACAGTTATTGACAAATATATTTCTTTGTGATATAATCACATCGTCAATCAGGCAAATTAACATTGTTTTTGATTGGCATTTTTTCAGCGTTGATGTTTGTTTTTCGGCATGTTTTGCTACAAAGAAGCAAAACTTTTTTATAATGGAGGACACAGATGATTGATGCAATAATAGAAGCTATAGGAAGTATATATGGTGAAAGCTATGCTTTTCTCAAATTTGTATTTTCAGCACTGGGAATATTTACATTCCATTTATGGACTTACAGAATAATCGGCTTTTTCTGGACAAGAAAATTCAAGCCTGCAAAAAAACACCATAAGTATGCGATTCTGATTGCAGCAAGAAATGAAGAGACCGTTATTGGTAACCTTCTTGAAAGTATAAAGAAACAGGATTACCCGCAAGAATATCTTACGGTGTTTGTTGTTGCCGATAACTGCACAGATAAAACTGCAGATGTTGCACGCAGCAAAGGTGCCATTTGTTATGAACGCTTTAACGACCGCGAACGTACAAAGGGTTTTGCACTGCAGTTCCTTTTTGAAAACATCAGAAAAGACTATGGTATAGAGGCTTTTGAAGGCTACTTCATTTTTGATGCTGACAACCTTTTGAATGCTGATTATGTAACAAGAATGAACGAAGCTTTCGACGAAGGTGAAAAGATTGTTACATCATACCGTAACACCAAAAACTTTGACGAAAACTGGATTGCTTCTACATATGCACTTCACTGGCTTCGTTCTATCCGTTTCAGACACAGAGCCCGCTCTGTGCTTCGCCTTGCAACCAATATTCAGGGAACAGGTTTCCTTTTTGCAAATGAGCTTGTACGTAACGGATGGCACTATACGTCACTTACAGAGGACCGTGCCTTTACTGCAGATGCAGTTGCACACGGATACCCCATTTCATACTGTGATGCTGCAGAATTTTTTGACGAGCAGCCTACAAGTATCCGCGTAGCTCTCCGTCAGAGAATACGCTGGTCAAAGGGGCATCTTCTGGCATTTCAGGAAACAGGATGGTATTTATTTAAAAACATCTTTGTCGGAAATTCATTCCGCGATAAGTCCATAAAGGAAAAAATGACGTGGAAAAAATTCCTTAACGAAATCCGTATGCGTTGGGCATCGTTTGATACCTTAGCACAGCTTGTTCCTACCGTAGTAGTAAAAATAGCACTGTGGCTTCTGGTGTCTGTATTCATACATGCGTGTCTTCGCTACAGTGACGGACTTTCTACACAGTATCTCTTCCGTGGAAACAACGGTCTTTCCAAAATTCTTCGCTTTATTTTCGGTCAGGGCTTCGCAGTAAGTGCTTCTCCGGGAATAAAGGCTATGGCACTTTCCGTTTTCCTTACTTTCTTCTGGAACGCTATCGGAAGAATCAACTACCACTTCAAAACTATGCTTACAGCCGTGTACCTGTTTATTACAGAGCATAAACGAATTATCAAAATACCTTTTTACAAAAAAATACTCTATACATTTACGTGGCCTGTTTTTGATGCAATAGGCAGATGGACTACTTACTTTGCTTTATTTATGAAGGTTGAGTGGAAACCCATTCCGCACACAAGTACCGTAACAATTGACCAGATTGAAAAATCAAAAGAGGAAATTACAAATGGAAATCATTAATGGACTTTTAAACTTCTGGCACAAAATTGTAAAAGAAAGAAAAAACATCCTTATGCTTGCGGTTCCTTTTATGCTTATAGATGCATTTATGAAGCTTCTTGCTGCAGATGTAAATTACTTTCAGCCGGAAATCGTTGTTCCCAATATATTATTTGCCATTATGTGGACAGCAATAATCGTTACTCTTTCCTACAGTCTTAAAGGAACTGCCGGACAGGTTTTTTACGCAGTATGCTTTGCTGTTTGCTACATTTTGTTTTTTACACATTATGTGTATTATCCGTATACGGGATTTTTCTTCAGCTTCAACCTTCTGCAGTCTGCAAGCGAAGGTAAAGCCTATATATGGGACACACTTAAAAGTGTAAACATTCTCAGTTTCCTTATTTGTGCACTTACACTGTTTTCAGGAATTTTTGTTATCATAAAATTCCCGAAAGTAGGGCGTCATCATCCGAAAAGAATTATTGTATTTCTGTCACTTTTTATTATTGCACATTCAATTGCACCTATGTTTCTTGGTGCACCCAACAGTACTCTTCGTTGGGATACGTGGCGAAATCCAAGAAATGTGTATGATACATTTACTGACAGTAACAAGAATATGAAAATATGTGGCCTGTTTGAGTATTCTTTCCGTGATTTGACAA
This sequence comes from Clostridia bacterium, assembly GCA_045544395.1. Taxonomy (GTDB): domain Bacteria; phylum Bacillota; class Clostridia; order UMGS1883; family UMGS1883; genus UMGS1883. Next base: position 6,016 of record JAZPYX010000088.1, on the reverse strand, counting down.
AGACTTTCTTTAAGTCAGAGATTAACGATAATCCTGAAGAGGTAAAATTTCTTGAAAAAATTTACTCTTCGGAAACAAAACACTCTCCAAACAAGTATACCGGTATTTTCGAAGGAAAAAATGTCATTTTCCTTCAACTTGAAGGGCTTGACAGCTGGCTTCTTAATGAAACTGATACTCCAACGCTTTACAGCATGCTGAATAATTCTTTTGTGTATAATAATCACTATTCATATTATACAGGCGGTGGTTCAACCTTTAATTCAGAGCTTGCTGTGTCGACAGGATTTCTTACTCCTGTTTCATACACAGAAAATGCGTATTCATTCAATCAGAACAGTTTCCCCTACTCCCTTCCGAAAATACTTAAGGAAAAGGGGTACAATGTTAACGCTTTTCATATGAATAACGGTGAATACTATATGCGTGACATTAATTACAAAAACTGGGGATATGATAATTATTTCAGTCTGATGGATACAAAAAAATATAATGATGTATCATATCAACTTGACAGAGAGCTTATTTTAAACGAAGTTTTCTATGAAAAGATGTTCAAACAAAAAGAGCCCTTTATGAACTATGTTATAACATATACGCCCCATACACCATTTTCACTTGACAGCAAGATGGGAAAGCTTCTTGCTGAAAAGACATATGAAAAAGGTGAGCTTGCTCCTATTATGACGGAAGAACAGGTTGCAAGGCTTTATGCGTCTGAAACCGACTATATGGTACAGCTTCTTCTGAAAGCACTTGAAGATAATGGACTTATAGATAACACTATTATCGTAGCTTATGCAGACCACTATCTTTATACTCTTAACGACAAAACCATTCTTGAGCAGTATAAAAACACGCTGGATAACCGCATAAACAACACGCCCTTTTTTATCTGGAGTAAGGATATGGAACGTGTTGATATTGTAAAGGTTAACTCTCAGCTTGATATTCTCCCCACTGTACTTAATATGCTTGGTGTTACTTTCTGCGATGAATACTATGTTGGCAGAGATATTATGGATGAGTTTTATGGTGGATATGTGTTTTTCAGCGACTATTCCTGGTATGACGGTGTCAACTATGTACACTACTCCGACGATGTATCAATAGACATTGTACAAAAAGAGTATATTGACAAAACAAATGAACATATAAATACTATTATAAAGAAAAACGACCTTACTCTTAAGTATGACTATTTCCGTAGGTTAGAGGATAAAAAGTCAGAAAAAGAAAAAGCAAAAAAGAAGGGAAGGTAAAAAAGTCCAGACTACATTTTTTCTATCCCCAAAGAAAGGGGGTGTAAAAGAAATTGAACTTCTTTACACCCCCTTTCTTTATGAATTCCAACCAGATTCCGGAGGTGGCAAATGACAACTGCAATTCAGATTATAACAAACATAATTATAGTTCTTTCTGTAAGTTGTATTGCACTTTACGTAATACTCGGCCTTTTCTTTACAAGAAAATTCAAGCCTGCAAAAAAACATCATAAATATGCTATTCTTATTCCTGCAAGAAATGAAGAATCTGTTATAGTAAACCTTCTCGACAGCATCGCATATCAGGACTATCCTAAAGAATACATCAGCGTATTTGTAGTTGCAGATAATTGCACAGATAACACCGCAAAAGCGGCACGGGATAAGGGTGCAATCTGCTATGAACGATTTAATAACAGTGAACGTACAAAGGGATTTGCACTTAAGTTCCTTTTTGAAAATATAGAAAAAGACTATGGTATAGATTCATTTGAAGGATATTTTATTTTTGACGCTGATAATCTTTTAAATCAAGATTATATTTCGAGAATGAATGATGCTTTCGATTCGGGAGAAAAAATAATAACTTCGTATCGAAACACCAAAAACTTTGACGAAAACTGGATTGCATCTACATATGCCCTGCACTGGCTTCGTTCTATACGACTTAGCCACAGAGCACGTTCAGTTTTACATCTTGCTACAAATATCCAGGGTACGGGATTTTTATTCAGCAACGAGCTTGTAAAGGACGGTTGGCGTTACACATCCCTTACAGAAGACCGTGCCTTCACTGCAGATGCTGTCAGTCAGGGTTACCCCATCACCTATAACGATGCTGCAGAATTCTTTGACGAGCAGCCTACAAGCCTTCGTATCGCACTTCGTCAAAGGCTGCGATGGTCAAAAGGTCATCTTTTGGCGTTTTGGGAAACATGGTGGCCGCTTTTAAAAAATATCTTCGTAGGAAAATCTTTTCGTTATAACGACAAAGGAAAGCTTACAAAAGAAAGATTTGTCGAGGCAATCAGATGTCGCCTTGCCTCACTTGACATCCTTATTCTTATGGTTCCGGGATGTGTTTTTAAGCTTGCTTTCTGGCTTCTGACATATGTTTTTGCAAGTGTGATAACCGCCTACTTTAACGGCGTCAGCCTTGAAGTGATAAACGGAACCGATATACTGTCACAATGTTTAAGATTTATATCGGGATCTTCATTTGAAGTAACCATTTCTTCCGGATTCGGTGCAGCTTTATTCGCAGTTTTTGCGATTTTTATACAAAATGCTTTGGCAAGGCTTAGTTTTCATATAATGTCAATGGCTATAGCCGTTTATGTTTTTATTGTTGAAAGAAAACGAATAATCAAAATTCCTTTCTACAAAAAAATCATTTACACAATTACCTGGCCTGTATTTGATGCCATTGGCAGATGGACAACGTATATTGCCTTATTTACAAAAGTAGAATGGAAACCTATTCCTCATACCAGTAAAGTAACAATCAAACAAATTGAAAAATCAAAAAAGACAGGCTAAATTTGAAACCTTGAAATATGTCCCGCAATAAAATTTTTAAAGCTTTATACAGTAAAAAACCGATTACTTGCCATTTTCACAACAAGTAATCGGTTTTTCATTTTTTTAAATCTGAGGCTTAAACGATGGCATCAGCTCTAACTTAAAAAGATTCGCTTTATGACGACGGTCAATATTTGCTTTCTTTGCTTCATCCTTAATTTCACCTGTGCGGATATACACATCAAGCTCCGCATAAGTAAAGCCAAGGTTTTCCTCGTCAGTTTTTCCACAAAGTCCGTCAATAGGAGTTTTGTCAACAAGCTCTGCAGGTAGTCCAAGAGTTCTTCCTATCGCTTTAACCTCTGTTACAGTAAGAAATGACATAGGTGAAAAATCACCTACGGAGTCTCCATATCGTGTGGAATACCCCACCCAATCTTCGGAAAGATTACATGTGTTACAAACTCTGCCATTACAGCTTTGTGAAAGGGCATACAGTGTGGACATTCTGATTCTTGGTGGAATGTTCTGAAGTGTCTGTGCCGTTATTTCAAGGTCTGACGGAAGATTATTTATAATGCCGTCAACTGCATCTTTTACATTTATTTCATAGTGCTTTATTCCCAGATGGTTTACAAGCATATATGCCATATCAATGTCGTGCTGCTCACCCTTCGGCATAAGGACACCTATTACTCTTTCTTTTCCCAATGCCTCAACGCATAGTGCCGCTGCAACGGAGCTGTCTTTTCCACCGGAAATTCCTACAACGGCATTGCATCCTTTTCCGTTTTTTTCAAAAAACTCTCTTATCCACTCTACACATTCGTCTTTTACTTTTTTAGCATCAAACATTAAAATCACCTCAGTTAATTATTCCCCGGTTACGTTTACCTGACACATTTTCATTGTTGTAAGTGCCGCATTATGACTGTCTACGGTCACACCGGCACAGCAGCTTGCATCAACAGATATCTTAGTTTCAAGGAAATTCGCTTTCAGCAAAAGTGCATTTGAAACAACGCAGATATCTGTGCAAAGTCCTATAAGCTCTATTTCAATTTCATCAGGATTATAATTTGCCTTAATATATTCGGGAAGCTCTGTAGAGCCGAAGGTCGGTTTTTCAATAGTCTTGTATCCCTTTTTATCAAGGGCTGCTTGCACCTTGCTGTCAAGCTTCCACCCATCTGTTCCCTTTATACAGTGTGCAACAGGAAGATTTTTTCCTTCCTGTGTATCCATATAGTTTTCAGGGTGAGTGTCGTAAGTAACGATTATATCACCGTCAAAATTTTTTATTTTGTTTACCACATTATCAACAATCGCTAATGCTTCTTTAGTTCCTAAAGCACCGTCAACAAAGTCCTTTTGCATGTCTACAACAACAAGTATTTTTTTCATAGTCATTCCTCTTTTTTTCAGATATTAGATAAATTCTATCAAATTACGTTTTAATTGTCAAATAGTAAAATGGACAAAATTATGTCTGTTTTCGTATATTTTATGCCTGTTTTCGTATTTACTTTAATTTTTTTTATGTTATTCTTAATATGAGGAGTGATAATTTATGGAAAAAAATATTTTGTATAACTATACTCGTGAAGACCACCGCATAAGGCTTGAAAACATTCGCCTTATAGAAAAAAACCTTAAAAAAGCACTTCGCAAAGACCTCATTACATATTATGAACCTGCACAGTATGTATGGCCTAAAGTGCGTTTTGACAACCTTGAGGAAGATGAAGCTAGGCTAAAAGAGCTTTCTGAACAGGGCGTTGAAATAATTCAGATTTGGGAGCATTTTTCTGATTTTTACAATTCCGAAGGCGAATTGGGCAAAGGTGATGAGGGCGATCCCCATCAGGGAGAATGGATGTACCGCCCTTATGACAAGGAAAAGGCTAAAGAATTTATCCGCCTTGTTCATAAATACGGAATGAAAATACTTCCCTACACATCCACTAACTTCTTTGTAAGACAATCCCCGCTGTTTGAAGAAGGTTGGGCATCAGACAAAATGTTCGACCTTGGTGTAAGACTTGCACACTGCAGTGCATTAAGTCCGGGCTGGCGTGAGCAGATTGTAAAGCAGTATGCTACCCTTCTTGATGAGTATGATTTTGACGGTGTGTATATCGACACAGGTTATCAGAGAATTACCGATTATAGCGGTTATATGCACTACTACGATGATGAGGTACGAACTGCCGCAGATGAAATCCTTGCATTTCCCGAATCACGTGAACACGACGGCGGTATGCAGGACCTCCTCGGTCTTATTTACGGAGAAGTAAAAAGACGCGGCAAAATTCTTAAGCTGCACAAAGAAGGTTATGACACTGTTCAGGCAGATTTCAAGGTTTATGACTACCTGTGGGTTGGTGAAGCCGTACGCAATATAAACCACATCCGCGAACATTCAAAAGCTTACGATGCATATGTTGTTCCTGATTTTAACTATGCAATTGATGACCATGAACGTTATCTTAACAGTATTCCTTATATGCAGTTCCCCGTTATGCGTGATGCTAAAATGGGAATCGGTTCTCCTGATGCAGGGGTTCCCGATTTTGAAAAGATGGTTAAATGGCTTAAGCTTTATAAGGAAATGACTACATATGGAACTTGGGCATATATTGACATAAAAGTGCCTAAATTCATTAAGCCTGAAGGTGATGAAACCGTTGTCACAGCTTTCATTAACCGCGATATGTATATAGTTCTTGCAAACTATTCTGATGAAGCTGATACCGTTAAACTCAGTGGCTCGTTTACAGAAGTTACTATTGACGGTGATGGAGAGGTTTATAAAGACGAAATCTCACTTAATCCGAGAGAAATGAAAATTCTTCGTTTCAATACTCCGGAAGAATGGAAGGAAAATGACAAAAATCAGGTTGGATTTTCTCAGGAAGCACTGATAGGGTAATAAAAAAGCGTGACTAACATCACACTTCAACACCCCCTCCCCCCCTCATTCTTTGAGGGGATTCTTATTGTCCTTTTGTGCGACAAAAGGACCAAAAACGTGGGGGATTCCGAATCTCCCCCACACCCCTTCAAACGGCCTCGCAGGGGCGTAGTTATTGATGGGCGTGCATCTTTATAACGTTGTGGTCTTTGTAAATAAAAATCTATTTCACTTGTATTTTTACAGCACATAACCAACTTAGCACAACAAACTTTCAAAATTTGTCACCTGAATTTTATTTGCCTTGTAGTTAGCC
>JAZPYX010000087.1:0-24888 GCA_045544395.1 Clostridia bacterium | reverse complement strand
AAGTTTGTTCGTAGCAAAAAGGCACAAAAACGAAGAAAAATCGAATAAAATGAGATTTTTCAACAAAATAAGATAATTCTATGATTTAGAAACTGTCTATATTTCGTATTATTATTGCCTTTTTGCGGTCTGGACTTTTTTTATTCCCTTTTTTTTGATTTATCGGAAATTTGCGTATTTTACCACGAAAAGCTTTTTACGGTTTTAAGTTCAGCCGGGATGCAATGCGGATATTACGGCACGCTTCTTTTTTATTGCCTTAACTTTCCTTTTTTTATTGAATTACTCTTCCTTTTGTGATATAATAAAAAGAGTTCATTTAACGGAGAATAATCTATGTTTTACGAAGAATTACGAACTTCAATTAAAGATGGAAAAATAGCACCCCTGTACATTTTTCAGGGGCCTGAAGAATTTCTTATTGAATTCATGATAGGCGAAATCAAAAAAGCTCTTATTGAAGAGTGGTCTGAAATGATGAATTTTAAAAGCTTTGCCGAGCTTCCGCCTGTAAATGAAGCCGGGGACTTCCTTGAAACCCTTCCCGTTATGGCAGAAAGAAAACTTGCAGTTTTCCGTAAGTGCGGGCTGTTTTCAGGGAATATTAAAAACAAGGCTCAGTGGGAAAGTCTTATGGCAAACGTTGCACCTTTTAACTGTGTCATAATATGGGAGGATGCCCCCGAAAAAGGGAAAAAGCCTTCTTCAGTAAGAAAAGCTGCAGAATCAAGCGGAATTGTAGTGGATTTTCCTTTAAGAACGGAAGCTAATCTTAAAGCATGGCTTATAAAATTTGCCGCATCAAAAGGAAAAACCATTGACCAGAAAAACGCACTTTACCTGATAAATTCTCTTGAAAGAAAAATGCGGGTCATAAAAACCGAATTCGAAAAAATCGTTTCGTTCTCTAAAGGAAATCAGATAACCCGTGAAGATATTGACGCAGTTATAATAAAGCCTGCAGTAGAAAATGTCTTTGGCGTTATAGATGCAATTTTTGACGGACGTCGTGAAATTTGTTATAATCTTCTTTACACCCTCCGTTCTCTTAAGCAGGAGCCTGTGAATATACTTTCACTTTTATCAGGTCAGCTTCTTACTATTTACAGAGCAAAGCTGTATCTTTTGCAGGGAAAAAGTCACAGTGAAACTGCAGCAATTCTTGGCGGCGGCTTCCTCAACGAAAAATGCACCCGCAAGGCTGAGAAAATAAAGCTTGAAAATATTCAGACGCTTATTAATTTATGTTATGAAGCCGACAAAAACGTTAAGCAAGGCAAGATTGCAGGATGGCCTGCACTTGAAACTATTATTGCTGAATATAAATATTACTAATTTGAAGTGCGAAGTTCGAATTTCAAATTTCGAACTTGAAACATAAATAACAGTTATAAAAAAACACATTAAAAAGTTTTCACAGAAAGGACTTGATTATATGAAATACGAACTTAAAAACGGTTGGACAAAAGATATTGATATGGACGTTGTCTTTAAATTTTCCGAAGGATATAAGGACTTCCTAAACGTATGCAAAACAGAACGCGAAGCCGTAAAGGAGGCTGTACGCCTTTTAGAGGAATGTGGTTTCAGAAGCATTGATACCTTTGATACGCTTAAAGGCGGTGACAAGGTTTATATTATAAATAAAGGTAAAGCACTTGTTGCTGCAGTCATCGGTGCTGAACCTATGGCAAACGGTGTAAACATCGTCGGCTCCCATATTGATGCACCACGTCTTGACCTTAAGCCTAACCCTCTTTATGAAGACAGTGAAATGGCGTATTTCAAGACACACTACTACGGCGGAATTAAAAAATATCAGTGGACCGCCATTCCCCTGGCTCTACACGGAACAGTTGTAAAAACAGACGGAAGCAAGATTGACATAAAAATCGGTGATGAAAATGACGATATTACTTTCGTTATAACAGACCTTCTTCCCCATCTGGCTCAGGAGCAAATGAAAAAAACCCCATCCACCGTGGTAGAGGCGGAGGAGCTTAATCTTCTCATCGGCTCAATTCCTCTTCAGGACGAAGAAAAGGATGCGGTAAAGGCAAATATTCTTTCAATCCTCAATGAAAAATACGGTATGGTTGAAGAAGATTTTCTCAGTGCTGAATTTGAGATTGTCCCTGCGGCAAATTCTAAGGATATCGGATTTGACAGAGGTCTTATCGGTGCCTACGCCCATGATGACAGAGTTTGTTCATATCCTAACCTTATGGCAATTATCACTACGGATGCCTGCGACAAAACTGCAATTTGCCTTCTCACAGACAAGGAAGAGGTCGGCAGCATGGGAAACACAGGTGCAAAAAGCGACTTTTTAAAGCTTGCCCTTCTTGAATTAATGAATAAAACAGGTGAAGGTGCAACGGAGCTTAATCTTCTGCGTTTGCTTGACAGAAGCTTCTGTCTCAGTGCAGATGTCAACGCAGGTTTTGACCCTAACTTCCCCTCACCGTATGAAAAGAGGAACTGCGCAAAGCTTGGCTACGGAGTAGCACTTGCAAAGTATACAGGCTCACGGGGGAAGGGCGGTTCAAGTGATGCTTCTGCGGAGCTGATGGGTAAAATCCGTAAGCTCTTTAACGAAAACGGTGTTCTGTGGCATGTAGGCGAACTCGGAAAGGTTGAAGCAGGCGGTGGCGGAACAATTGCACAGTATGTTGCAAACCTTGGGGTTGAAACCGTTGACTGCGGTGTTTCCGTGCTCAGCATGCACGCACCTTATGAGGTTGTGTCAAAGCTTGACGTTTATATGACCTACAAGGCATTCCACACATTCTTTAATAACTGAGGTATTAAAATGAGAATAGATAAATTTTTGAAAGTATCCAGAATCATAAAGCGACGTACCGTTGCCAACGAAGCTTGCGATGCAGGCAGAGTAAGCATTAACGGCAAGGTGTGTAAGGCAAGCGCCGAAATAAAATGCGGTGACATAGTGGAAATCCGTTTCGGTGAAAGGCTCATTAAAGTAAGGATTGAGGATATTAAAGAGCATACCCTGAAAAACGATGCAGCTTCCCTTTATACAGTAATAGAAAATAACTGAAAGGCAGATTGAAATGAAATTACTTTTAGAATTGTTCTGCACATTTTTCAGAATAGGTGCATTTACTTTTGGCGGCGGATATGCGATGTTATCACTTATTCAGAAAGAGGTTGTGGGCAACAAAAAATGGGCAACTGATGAAGAGGTTCTTGACTATTATGCAGTTTCCCAATGCACCCCCGGTGTAATTGCCGTAAATCTTGCAACATTTATCGGGCAGAAAAAGAAGGGCGTTCTGGGTGCAATAGTAGCGACGCTTGGTGTAGTGTTACCTTCGCTTATAATCATAACGACTATCGCAGCTGTGCTGCAGAATTTTATGGAGTATAAAATTGTTCAGCATATTTTTGGCGGCATCAGGGTTGCAGTTGCCGTCCTTATCGTTAACGCAGTTTTATCTTTAGGAAAAAAAGCACTCGTTGACAGGCTGTGCATCGGTATTTCAATCGCTGCACTTCTTGTATCGGTATTTTTTCCTTCCGTATCGCCGATTTTCATAGTTCTTTCAGCAACACTCGTGGGTCTTTTTACAATGAAAAAAGGAGGTAAAGAATAATGACGTACCTTCTGTTAATTATTGAATTTTTTAAAACTGGTCTTTTTGCCATCGGCGGCGGACTTGCAACGATTCCTTTTCTTCGCGAAATGTGTCATACACATCCCAACTGGTTCAATGAAGAGCTTCTTGGAAATATGATTGCCGTGGGAGAATCCACCCCTGGTCCTATAGGCGTTAATATGGCAACATATGTAGGTTACACCGTAGGGTATGGCGAGTATGGTATGTGGGGCGGTATTTTAGGCGGGGTTCTTACAACACTTGCCCTTATCACCCCCTCTGTTATCATAATTATAATTGTAGCAAAGCTTCTTACTGCATTCAAGGAAAACAAAATTGTTGCACGTTCATTCTATTCAATACGTCCTGCTGTTGTTGGTATGATTGCCTCGGCAGCAATCACGATGATAAGAAGCGGAATATTCACAAAGGAAGGAAATCTTCTTTCACAAATTGATATTAAGGCAGCAATACTTTTCATAGCACTTCTTGTTGCTACAAATACAAAAAAGATTAAAAAACTTCATCCGATAGTTTTTATACTGATTGCCGGGGCAATCGGTGCTATTTTGAAATTTTAAGAGGTAGTATAAATGGATATTTTAAAACAGCTTTGTCTGGAGCTTAAAACAGACGAAAAACACACAAGTAACGTAATCCAGATGCTTGACGAGGGCAACACTATTCCCTTTATTGCACGTTACCGTAAGGAATTAACAGGAAATATGGACGACCAGCTTGTACGTGCCATTTCAGTGCGTCTTGCTGCACTTCGTGCAATAGAGGAAAGGAAGACAGAGGTTATCCGCCTTATTGACGAGCAGGGCAAGCTTACAGACGAAATTACAACAGCGGTTGAAAAGGCACAAACCCTTACCGAGCTTGAGGATATTTACCGTCCTTACCGTCCCAAGCGTAAAACCCGTGCAAGCGTTGCAAGGGAAAAAGGACTTGAACCACTCTCATCTGTTATCCGTGCTCAGGAATTTCAAGGAGACATTAACGAAGAAGCCGCAAAATACATTGATACTGAAAAAGGTGTTGAAACCGCAGAGGACGCTATAAACGGTGCACTTGATATTATTGCAGAAGATATCAGCGACAATGCTGACTACAGAAAGAACATCCGTCGCATCACATATATGAACGGGGTTATAACAAGCAAGCAGTCGAAGGAAGAAAATCCCGTTTATCAGATGTATTACGAATACTCCGAACCGGTAAAGGCAGTTGCCGACCACCGTATTCTTGCTATGGACCGCGGTGAAAAGGAAGGTGTGCTTTCCGTTAAAATAGAGCTTGAGGGCGAATTAATTACAAGCTATCTTTATAAAGAGGTTATAATAAACGACAACACTCAGCTTGCGGACCTTGTAAAGGCGGCGGCTGACGATTCATACAAACGCCTTATCGCACCATCTATTGAAAACGAAATACGTTCTGACCTTACCGAGCGTGCTCAGAACGGGGCAATCGGTCTTTTCAGCGTAAACCTTAAAAATCTGCTTATGACACCTCCTGTTAAAGGTCATACAGTGTTAGGTGTTGACCCCGGTTACAGGACAGGATGTAAGCTTGCAGTAGTTGACAGTACGGGCAAAGTGCTTGAAACGGGAGTTGGTTACTTTACCCTTGAGCACCACGATACCGAAAAGGCAAAGAAGCAAATCAAAGCAATGATTGAAAAAAACAATGTATCCCTTATTTCAATCGGTAACGGCACGGCAACAGGCGAGAGCGAAAAATTCATCGCTTCCCTTATAGGCGAGCTTGACCGTCCCGTTAAGTACATGGTAGTATCAGAAGCCGGAGCTTCGGTTTACAGTGCAAGCGAACTTGGTGCAAAGGAATTTCCTGATTACGACGTATCACTTCGTAGTGCAGTTTCTATTGCAAGACGTCTTCAAGACCCTCTTGCAGAGCTTGTGAAGATTGACCCACGCTCTATAGGTGTAGGACAGTATCAGCATGACTGCAATCAGAAAAAGCTTTCGGGGGCACTCGGCGGTGTAGTTGAGGACTGCGTTAACAACGTAGGCGTAGACCTTAACACTGCATCAGCTTCACTTCTTTCGTATATTTCAGGTATTTCCTCTTCAGTTGCTCAAAACATTGTTGACTACAGAGAAGAAAACGGTTCCTTTACACAAAGAAAAGAGCTTCTCAAAGTAAAGAAGCTGGGCGAAAAAGCGTTTGTACAATGTGCGGGCTTTATGCGTATTCCTATGGGAACGGAATTCCTTGACAATACTTCTGTTCATCCGGAAAGCTACGATGCCGCAAGAGCACTTATTGTAAAATGCGGTTACAGTGACGAGGAAATTAAAAAAGGTGCATTTTCTGACATTATGAACCGTATTACGAAAGAATCTGCCGAGGAAATCTGTAAAGAGTTTGAAATCGGTATGTTTACCCTTCGCGATATCTGCGACACTCTGGCAAAGCCGGGAAGAGATATGCGTGATGAGCTTCCCAAGCCGCTTTTACGCAGTGGATGTATGTCGCTTGAAGAGTTAAATCCCGGTATGATTTTAGAGGGAACAGTCAGAAACGTTATCGACTTCGGTGCATTTGTAGATATAGGTGTACATCAGGACGGACTAGTACACATATCACAGATTTCCGACAAGTTTGTAAAGCATCCTACCGATGTGTTAAGTGTGGGCGATATAGTCAAGGTAAAGGTTTTAGACGTTGATATAAGCAAAAAACGTATTTCTTTAACAATGAAGGGTTGTTAAAAATCTCTTCGGTACAACCAGTGGAAACAACCAATACAACCCTTTTAATGTTGGTTGTTTCTGATATGCTTTTTCATCTATGACAAAGGCGCTATACGCGGTCTTTCAATTGCTGCAACCGGACTTATGGCAGTAATTGTTGCACTAATTATTATGGTAAATAAAATAAGCAGTAGATTAATGCATCTACTGCTTATTTTATTTACGAAGCAATTATTCTTCTATATTCGCATAAATCGGTTCCTGATAACCTTCTGTTGTTTTAATTCTACGATAAAAATTAGCCATAGTTGTTTCCATGTAAGGAATCACATAAATTAATGCCACTCCAAAAGTTATCATACAAAGAAGAATCCAGCCTATAAATGAAAGACCAAGTACAAAATATTCTGCCTTATGTCCTTCCATCATGTTCTTCGACTCATTAATTGCATCAAGAGCACCCATCTGCGGATTTTCAGCTAAAATATACATTGACATTGAATAAGATATAGACTTAATGATACCGGGAATTATTAATAGTATTGACCACAATAAAGTAAAAAATCCCATTAAAAACTGAACCTTAAATGCAGCCCAAAACTTATCGAAGCCATTGAATACATCACCAATTGCAAAATCACCGTTTTCAGAAACCCTGAGATAAATCATTGTAGTAGCAATTGCAAATGCCGGTGTCAATACAAAAATGTTTGCTATGCCACCTATAATCGGTATGTAGCTTGCAATCAAAGAACAAGCTGCTACAATAAGCTCTATAACAAACAACCTGCCAATTTTCCCCTTTATCTGCTGTTTTGCTAAAGATTTAATTTCTTCTCTCATAAAATCACCCACCTAACATTTATATTATGGAATAATTATACATTATTTGTCTTATTTTGTCAATCCCATTCTTTAAAGGTACTTTTCCAATAAAAAAATTCCCTGTGCATATTTTGCACAGGGAATTTTTTTATTCAATAGGATCTATAGGCTCCGTCTCAACTTCATCTTCAGTTTCAACAATTTCTGCTTCCTGAACAGCTTCATCTTCAAACTCTTCATCTACGTCATCAAACTCTTCAGTAGCTTTTATAACAGCAATATTTTCACGCAATGCAGCAATCTCAAGCTCTAAAGAATCAATTCTTTCAAGCTTTGCTTTTATTGAAGCTACAATATCTTCACCAAGCTTATGTGCTTTATATGCGTCATATCCGATTTCTTTATAAAGTACTTTCACCTTATTCTGCTTTTCTGTTATTTCAAGCTTTATCTTTGTTATAGCATAGAGCTTTTTACTTTCTCTGCCTGAAACTTTGGCTACAGAAGCGGCAGTCTTTTTTACTTTATCTAAAAAGTCCATATTTTCACTCTCCCTAAGTTATAATCAATCAAAGTTTGTCTTTTTCAAAAATCCGGGGATTTCTAAATCGTTTTCTTCATTAGTAAAGGAACTAAAGAACGGATCGTCATTCTTCTTTCTCTTATTTCCTTCAAGACCTGTTGCAATAACTGTAATGATAATATCATCTTCAAGACTTTCATCAATAGCTGCACCAAAGATAACATATGCATCTTCATCTACACAATCACCGATAAGCTGTGCTGCAGCGTTTGTTTCATGAAGGTTAAGATTTGTACCGCCGATAACATTAATAAGTACGCCGGTAGCACCGTCAATAGTTGTTTCAAGAAGTGCACTTTCGATAGCCATTCTTGCAGCCTCTTCCGCACGGTTTTCACCACTTGCACGGCCAATACCCATATGAGCAAGACCTGCATACTTCATAACTGTTGTTACGTCAGCAAAGTCCACATTGATAAGGCCTGCACCAACGATAAGGTCAGATATGCCCTGTACACCCTGGCGAAGAACTTCATCAGCATCCTTGAAAGCATCAAGAAGACTTGTCTTGTTATTACTTACATCAAGAAGTCTGTCATTGGGAATTACAACAAGTGTATCTACATTTCCGCGAAGCTGTTCAATACCTTCTTCTGCCTGAATCATACGTCTTCTGCCTTCAAATCCAAAAGGCTTTGTAACAATAGCAACTGTAAGAACGCCAAGCTCCTTTGCAATGCCTGCAACAACCGGTGCTGCACCTGTGCCTGTTCCGCCGCCCATACCGGCTGTTACAAATACCATATCTGCATCTTTAAGAATCTGTTCAATTTCACTGCGGCTTTCTTCTGCAGCTTTTTTACCGATTTCAGCCTTACCGCCTGCACCCTGACCTTTAGTAAGCTTGTCTCCAATCTGAATTTTCTGACTTGCCTGGCTCTTTGTAAGTGCCTGCTTATCTGTATTAATTGCAACGAATTCAACGCCTTTAACTCCGGCTTCAACCATTCTGTTTACAGCATTATTTCCGCCGCCGCCAACGCCTACGACTTTAATTTTCTGAGCTGCTCCAAGCTCCTGTGCATATTCCATTCTCATTGGAAATCCTCCTCTATATGTAATAATAAATACAATACTCCACCTATATATTATATAATACACCTATTTGCGTACAGTTTCAAGAAAAATTTTAAAATGTTTAAAATTATTCTTCTTTTTTTGTTTCAACGGCTTCAGGCTCTCTGTAAATTACCTGCCCGAGAGTGTCAACACGGCTAAGATCCAACACACCTTTTGGCGAAGGATTGTCTTCTTCCATAATCTTTTTCAGTGTGGTTCCGAAGGTTTCCATCTTATAGCTCAGTTTTTTAGCATCGCCTACTACTACACAAAGGTTTCTGTTAAGATAGTAAAATTTAATTTCATCAAGCCTTGACAGGTCTATTTCAAGCATATTGAAAATGTGATTATCCTTTGAAAATTCGTACAGACATTCAAATAAAACTTCGAGCTTTTGTGAATCATCTTCCGATGTAATCACATCGCCCACTTTGTACTTCACCTTTCCAAGACCTGTAATTACCGGAAGCTCCGGTATTTCCTTAGTATTTTTATTTCCCTTATCGTCTTTTACAACACCGTCAGTTACATCTATGCAACGGCCGTCTGCAGTTATTATAACATAACCTTTATCCGCTTTCAGATACGCTACGCCTACTTCCTCCACTACTGTTATATCAATAGTCGAAGGAAGGCGGCGTTTTATCTTAACGCTTTCGATATATCCTATTGAAAGGATGTTCTTTTTTGCGTTTTTTAAGCTGACGTCAAAAATATTTGTCCCTTCTGTTATACCTGATTGTAAAGCTATATCTTCTGACTTTATTACACTGTTTCCGTATATATTAATCTTTTTTATGTCAAATCCCGGTGTGAGCAATATTATTGCTACTACTGATGCAACCATAATAACCACTGTAATTAAAGCCAGTTGTTTCCGCTGCCTTCGTTTTATGTTTTTAAGTTTTCTTTTGGATTTATTCATAAATTTTCTTCCTTTATTACAGTTTTACAACATCTGCACCCAGTGACACGAGCATTTTATCAAGATTTACATAACCGCGTTCTATATAGTTTATTCCTTCAAGTACGCTTTCGCCCTCTGCACCAAGTGCTGCAACCGTAAGTGCCGCACCACCACGAAGGTCCATCGCCCTTATATGTGCTCCGCACAGCTTCTGTCCTTTTATAATAGCCACCCGTCCGTCCTGCAGAATATCCGCACCCATTTTCCTTAATTCGGGAATTATTTTATAGCGGCTGTCAAAAATACTTTCAACAATCACACTTGTACCGCTGCCATAGCATAGTGCCGCCATCAGAGGAGACTGTGCGTCTGTGGGAAATCCCGGATATACCTGTGTTTTAATCATATCTACATTTCCTGTTTTTTCAGGAGCTCTTATATACATTTTATCCTTGAAAAATTCTATTTTTGCTCCACATTCCCTAAGTACTGATACAATTGCACCAAGGTGAGTATTTCGCACATTCAAAAGCTCTATTTCACTTTTTGTTGTCATTGCAGCACACATAAGTGTTGATGCCACAATTCTATCGGGCATTACCTTGTGCTCTGCACCGTTGAGATGTGCTACCCCTTTTATCCTTATAAATTCTGTGCCTGCACCTTCAATATTTGCACCCATCTTATTAAGGAAATTACACATATCAGTAATTTCTGGCTCTTTTGCCGCATTTGAAATTGTAGTCTCACCTTTAAGGCGGATGCTTGATAATATAATATTTTCAGTTGCACCTACACTCGGAAAGCTTAAATGAATATCTCCGGGATGCATTTTTTCACAGTTTACTTCTATAAACCCGTTTTCCTCGCAAATTACCATTCCAAGCTCTCTTAAAGCTTTCAGATGCAAATCTATGGGTCTGTTTCCAAGTTCACATCCGCCGGGTGCACACATTTTAGCTCTTCCCATTTTCCCCGAAAGTGCACCCAAAAATATTATAGAGCTTCGCATTTCACGCATTAATTCCTCAGGAATTTCCCAGTTATTTATTCCTGTTGGGTCAATTGTAAGTGTTCCTTCTTCAAAACGCACATTACAGCCTATCGTCTTTAGAATATTAATGGTATTTCTTACATCACTTAAATCGGGGCAATCATATATTCTGCACTCATCACCGGCCAGAATTGCTGCCGCCATAATAGGGAGCACTGCATTCTTTGCTCCATGGACACGCACCCTGCCGCTAAGCTTCCTGCCACCGGTTATTATGTATTTATTCAACCGCTGCACCTCCAAGGAAATATATATTTGTCTGTTATCATATTATGCTTTTCCCTGAAATTGGTGAATGGTCGTTTTCTAAGGTTTTATTTTTTTATCTTTTTTATAAGCTGATATATAGTTTCGCAGGCATCTGTAATGCCTATTTTTTTCGAATCCTTCTGCATTTTTAAAAGTGTTGCTTCGTTATTCAGCACATCGGTTATTTCTTTCAAGAGAGTTTCCCCGGAAAGTTCGCCTTCAACAAGAACCTTTGCTGCACCGTTTTTCTCCAGATATCTTGCATTATATTCCTGATGATTATGTGCCACATAAGGGCTTGGTATAAGAACAGCTGCCTTCCCCGCAGCCGTTATTTCGCTTACGGTAATAGCACCTGCTCTTCCAACAATTACGTCTGCCGCACTGAATATTTCTTCCATATTGTAAATGTAGGGAACAACACTTACATTTCGTATTTTATCAGTATCTATACCCTTTTCCTTTAGCGACATAGATACTTCATCATAAAATCTTTCTCCTGTAGCTGCAATAAGGTTAAAACCTCTTGCTTTGCCTGAAGAAAGCATTTCTACAAGTGCATCATTCATCTTTCCTGCACCCAAAGAGCCACCAAACATAAGAACTATTGGTTTATTATCAAAACCAAACTGTGCACGGACAATATCCGCATCGTGTTTTTCAAGAAGATTCGGTCTCAAGGGATTTCCCGTAAGAACCATATTCTTAGCCTTCATCATTGACCGGGTTTCTTCAAAGCTGATTGCAGTAACATCACTTTTTCCTGCAAGCATTTTTATGGCAAGTCCCGGAAACACATTCTGTTCGTGAATAAGGGTAGGAATCTTTCTGGAATTTGCAACTTTTACTACAGGTGTACACACATATCCACCTGTCCCTACTACTACATCGGGATTAAATTTTTTTATTAATTTCCCCGCTTCGCCCATGCTTTTTATATATTTGATAAATACCTTTATATTTTCGGGGCTTAAGCTTCTGCGAAGTCCCATTACTTCTATAAACTCAATGTCATAACCGCATCTTGGAACAAGGTCTTTTTCAAGCCCCTGCTTTGTTCCTATAAATAGAAACTTGCTGTCCGGTTCTTTTTCTTTTATATAATTTGCAATGGCTATAGCAGGATTTATATGACCTGCCGTTCCGCCGCCTGTAAGTAAAACACGCATATATCATCTTACTCCTATAGCTTTTTTATTCTGCTGGTCTTTGATATGTTAAGTAAAATTCCCATACCCGTAAGCATAACTATCATCGAAGTACCGCCTGCACTGAAAAACGGAAGCTGCATACCTGTTGACGGCAATACAGACAGCACAACGCCTACATTTATAAGCATCTGCAGTCCTATGATTGATGTAATGCCAAACGCCAGATACATTCCGAAGCGATCCTTTGCATTAATAGCTATACTCATCCCGCGCCATACAAACAGCACAAAAAGAAGCAATACTGCAACACCGCCAACGAACCCAAGCTCTTCACAAATAACGGCATATATGTAGTCATTATGTGCTTCGGGAAGATACCTGTATTTCTGTCTTGACTGACCAAGTCCCAAGCCAAAAAGTCCGCCTGAGCCTACTGCATATAACGACTGTATAATCTGCCAACCGATACCTCTTTCATAAGCAAACGGGTCAATCAAAGCTTTAAATCTGTCAAGTCGGTAGCTGGCTGTAAGGCCTATTCCCAAAAGTCCTGCTGCACCTACTGCACCTACTGTATATATATATTTCATCGGAAGACCCGCTGCAACAAACATCATAACGCTTATCGCCGCAAGAACAACCGCTGCAGACAAGTGGCTCTGTAAAAAACAGGTAAAAACAAACGCAGCCAGCACGGCAAAGCTTATTCCTATATTTCTTTTGTCATCCACAAGGTTCGAGGTGCCTTTATCACTAAAACGAGATGCGTAATATATTATGAGGGCAAACTTTGAAACCTCCGATGGCTGAAAGCTTATAGGACCAAGAGATATCTGTCTTGTTGCACCGTGGGACGCAAATCCGAAAATCGGAACAAGCACCATAAGAGCAATACTTAATATAAGGAAAATTCTTGAAAGCTTTTTTAACCTGTGGTAATCATAATGTGCAGTAAAAAACATACCGGCACACCCCAAAAGTGATATAGCTCCCTGCTTGACTATAATTGAAAACACATTACCGCTTTGAAGTGCCGAAGGAGAGCTGGCTGAGAAAAGCATTATAAGTCCGAATAAAAGAAGGCTCATTATTATGATAATCAGAATAAAATCAGCCTGATTGCTGTTTTGTAATCTTTTTTTATTTTCCATAAAACGCCTCCTTTTTTAAATTAAGATTTTGATATTTTTAAAGTAATCCTAAATAGCTGATTGCACAAAGAACAAGTGTAACAAGACAGAATACTGCTACAACTTTTGTTTCTTTCCACCCGCACATTTCGAAATGATGATGTACGGGTGCCATTTTGAACACTCTTTTCTTTGTTTTTTTGTATACTGACACCTGAATAATGACACTAAGTGCTTCAAATAAGAAAACAAAAGCACTGATTATAAGAAATATTTCAAGGCCCTGGCTTATAGCAACCGCTGCAACGGCACCGCCAATAAAAAGGCTTCCCGTATCACCCATAAATACTTTTGCAGGATATGCATTATAAATAAGGAAACCTAAAAGCCCGCCTGCAAGTGCCCCTGAAACCACGCTTGCACTCATATCACCGAGCATTGCCCCCGAAACAGCAAAGAAAAGTGCAATGATTACCCCAACACCTGATGCCAACCCGTCGAGACCGTCTGTAAGATTTGCACTGTTAGAAGTTGCCAAAAGTACAAGCATCACAAACGGGATATATAAAACACCAAGATTCAGATATATATCTGTAAAAGGTATTCTTGTGGAAGTCTGACCGAAATTCACATATAAAAATATTGCATAAGCAAGACTTACTATCGTCTGGGCAAGAAACTTCTGTTTCGCAGAGAATCCTTTGTTACGCTTTTTTACAACTTTTATGTAGTCATCAACAAAACCTATAACACCAAACAAAACCGCACAAAGAAGGATACCTAAGCCACGAACATCTCTTAAAAAAATCAAAGATGCTGCCACAACCGATATTATAAAACCAATTCCACCCATCGTGGGTGTTCCCTGCTTTTTTTCATGCCAGGAAGGCCCGTCTTCAAGAATTGTCTGACCGAATTTAAGCTTCCTTAAAAAAGGAATAAGAAGCGGAACGATTGCCGCTGCAATTACAAGGCTTATTATACACGCTTTTATCCACATAGTTAATCATTACCCTTTCAGCTATCTTTTCTGCCGGATAAAATTTCTTTTATAATTTCTTTTTCGTCACAATCATACTTTGTATCTCCGATAATCTGATAAGTTTCGTGACCTTTTCCGGCAAGAATTACTATATCTTTTTCCTTTGCAATACTCATGGCATATTGAATTGCCTCACGCCTGTCTGTTATTTTTATGTAATTATCAGTTTTCATACCCTTAACTATATCCTCTATAATTTCATCAGGGTCTTCAAACCTTGGATTATCACTTGAAACTATGACAAAATCTGAAAGCTCTTCTGCAATTTTGCCCATTATGGGACGCTTCGTCTTATCACGGTTTCCCCCACATCCGAAGAGGGTTATAACTCTGCCTTTTGCAAAGCCACGTACAGCATTAATAATATTTATCAGACCGTCAGGAGTATGTGCATAGTCGATTATAATAGTGTAAGGTGTAGGAACGTGAACCACTTCTATTCTTCCCTTTATAGCCTTTGCCAGAACAAGGCCTTTTTCAATATCTGTAATATCAATACCGATATTAAGACAGATACAAATTGCCCCAAGTGCGTTGTATACAGAAAACTTTCCGGGAATTCCAAGACGCATTTCGTGAACTTGCCCATTAAGATTAATATCGAATATAACACCACGTTCACTCATTCTGAGATTTGTTGCACGAAGGGAGGAATCGTTATCTATCGAATAGGTTATAACATCACCCTTTGCAGCGTCAAGCATTGTCTGCATATACCCGTCGTCAGCATTTACCGCACCTGATTTACTCATACTAAAAAGTTTCGCCTTGGCTTTAGCATAGTTATCCATTGTTTTATGGAAATCAAGGTGGTCCTGGGTAACATTTGTAAGAAGTGCTGTTTCAAATGTTACACCGTAAACGCGGTCAAGGTCAAGGGAGTGGCTTGACACCTCCATAACAACATACTCTCCGCCGCTTTTCTCCATTTTAGAAAAATATTCAAAAAGGTCAAGGGATTCAGGCGTTGTACGGCTGCTTTCAATTTCTTCATCACCAACAATAATCTGATTAGTGCCTATAAGGTCACATCTTAGCCCTTTTAATCTGAGAATTTGTCTTACAAGATATGTTGTGGTGGTTTTTCCGTTAGTTCCTGTAATACCGATTATTTTTAATTTGTTTTGCGGATTTCCGAAATATTCTGCACCGCAGACTGCCATTGCACGTCTTGAATCAGCAACTTTTACGTAGGTACATTCGCACTCTACATCATTTTCTCCAAGAACGGCAACTGCTCCGTTTTTTATAGCGGAATCAATGTACTTATGTCCATCGGTTTCGTATCCCTTAATTGCCAGGAAAAGATTACCCGGCTTTACTTTTCTGGAATCGTATGCAATTCCTGTTATTTCAACATCCTGACTTCCTGATATTTTCGCATCAAGATTTTTAATTAAATCAGATAATTTCATATCACACCTCCGCTTTAATACGTATCTTTTATCAATCTGCCTCACGAAGTGCAAATTTTACATATATCTTCGTTTGTTCTGCAACTTCACTTTCCGCCTGTGGACTTTGAGTTACAGCAATATATTCTGTTCCCAGGTTTTCCCCTGCTTTCGGGGCGTCTATTTCCATCAAAAGTCCTGAATTTTCTATAGTCTTCAGAGCGTTTTCATAGGTCATACCTACAACCGAGGGAACTGTCGCCGTTCCGCTTACTTCCTTTTCCTCGGTGTATGCAATTACTACAGATTCTTTGTGAAGCTTTGTTCCGGCTTCGGGAATCTGATTCTGAACAGTATTGCTGTTACCTTTTATACTGATTGCAAGTCCAAGCTGCTGGAGCTTATCTGTTGCTTCCTGAACACTGCAGCCCTTTATATTCGGTACAGTAACTGCTATAGCCTGAGCATTTTCATCTGTGTACTGTGGCTCATAACCAAGGTACTGCAATACGTCTTCCATTATTCTTCCTACTGCAGGTGCTGCAATAGCACCACCGCCCGTTGCCCCGGCATTCGGCTCATCAAGCAGCAGAAGACATACAATCTGCGGATTATCCGCAGGAGCAAAGCCTACGAAAGAAGCAATATATTTACCGCTGTTTCTTGGAAGCTTTTCACTGGTACCTGTTTTTCCGCCAATTCTGAAGCCGTTCACATATGCACCTTTACCGGTACCCTCTGCAACAACCCTTTCAAGAATTTCACGCATCTGCTTACTTGTATTTTCAGATATAATATTCCGAACAATTTCAGGTTCATTCTTCTTTATAATATTTCCTGCAGGGTCAGTATATGCTTTCACAATATTGGGTTTCATCAGATTTCCGCCATTTACAACCGATGACACCGCAGAAATCATCTGAAGAGGCGTTACTGTAAAAGTCTGACCGAAAGATGATGTTGCAAGGTCAACTGAACTTAATGACTCGTGAAAAACTCCGGCTGACTCGCCCGGGATTGTAAACCCCGTTTTTTCAGTCAGTCCAAACGCAGTAAAAAACCTTGTAAATGTATCTGCACCCATCATAGCACCTAAGTCCATAAACATAGGGTTACAGGAATTTATTACGCCTTCTGCAAAACTCTGTTCACCGTGACCGTCAAGATTCCAGCAATGAATATCTCTGTTAGCAACGTGACGTACACCATTACAGTTAAAGTAATCTGAAGTTTTTGCAACACCTGACTCAAGAGCAGCTGCCGCCACCATTGTTTTAAAAGTAGAACCCGGCTCGTAAGAATCAACAACCGCTTTGTTACGCCACATCTTTGTTACCGCAGCATTATACGCTTTGTCATATTCTTCCTCTTCTTCAAGCTCCAGGTCGTCAAGCTGCTCCAGCAAAAGCTGGTCTGTAATTGTCCATGGGTCGTTAAGGTCGTATGAAGGAACGACTGCCATAGCAAGAACCTCTCCCGTATTGGGATCCATTACAATTGATGCTCCGCCATTTCCAAGAAGGTTTTCTTCATACGCCTGCTGAAGATGCTTTTCTGTGTAACGCTGTATTGTCTCGTCAATCGTAAGAACTACGCCCTTACCATCCTGTGCTTCTATATAATTTTCATATTTAAACGGCATTTCATTATTTGCAACATCCTTCGCTGCAACAACTCTTCCGTTTATTCCGCTAAGCTCTGTATCAAGTACATTTTCAAGACCTTCGAGTCCCTGATTGTCACTTCCTGTAAAACCTATTACCTGTGCAGCAAGTGAACCGTATGGATAATACCTTTTCGTATCTTCTTCAAAATATACCCCCGGAAGGTCTTCCTTTCTGAGTTCATCCGCTACGCTTTTTTCAACTTGCCTTGCTATAATAACAGACTGCAATTCAGTCTGCTCAAGCTTTTCTCTCACTGTTTTTTCGTTTATTCCTAAAATTCTTACCAACCCTGCAGTAACAATATCTGTCTTTTTATTTTTTGCTATTTCCTGCGGATTTACCGTAATACGTTCTGCACTTGCACTCTGTGCAAGGATTTTCATATTACGGTCATATATTGTACCTCTTTTTGCAGTTATAACACTGTCCCGGGTTTGTTGCTGCGAGGCAAGCTTCTTATACTCTCCGCCTTTTATGAACTGAATATAAAAAAGCCTCAAGGTAAGGATTGCAACACCTACAAGAAACAGTGTTGTCATTGTTTTTATTCTTTTTTTTGCATTAGACTGTTTTCTCGCCACGTTACGTCCTCCTTACATCGCTTCTCCTTTACTTTTCAAAAAATGACAAAAAGGGATATGGCTTCCCTGACTGTTCGCCACTTCCCTTTAGTATTATATTAATATAAATATTCCAGTATGACCGATAAACGGTTTATAAATGCACTAAGTGCACTTGTTTCTTCAGTTTTTATTACCTCGCCGCTATCAGTATTTCCAAGGGAAATATATTCTATCTGACTGTTTACGGGTTGCTGCAAGCCAAGACGTTCTGCTTCCTGTTCCAGCTTCCTGTGATCCAGATTGCCTTCAGCTGCTACCTGTTTTTCTACTACTTTTGCACTAATAAGTTCAAGGCTCTCACGTGATTTTGTAAGTTCGCCATATTCTTTAGATATAACAGCATATCTCAAAAGCACTGTAAATGCCATCACAAACGCAAGAAGAATTGCACATACAACTCGCTTCTTTAACAAACGAACATTGTTTCTTGACATGCGCTTGGGAGTTTTCTTCCCTGTGCCATTTATAACTTTCTTCTGAGAAGTCTTGCTTCTGTATTCTGTTTTCAATGCACTTGTTCCGTCAGTATACATTGCTAAACTCCTGTCAAATAATTTTTTCCACAACTCTTAATTTACTGCTCCTCGCTCTGGGATTCTTCTCCAGCTCTGCCAAAGAAGGTGCGAGGGGTTTTCGTGTAACACTTTTCACAACCGGTACATTTCCACAAACACAAACAGGAAAACCTTTTGGACACGTGCACCCTTTTTCCAACGATGCAAATGTATTCTTTATTATCCTGTCTTCAAGGCTATGAAACGTTATAACTCCCATACGCCCACCTTTTTTTAAAAGGCTTACACCGTCACGCACAGCATTTTCAAGTATTTTCAATTCACCGTTAACTTCAATTCTGATTGCCTGAAACGTACGCTTAGCAGGATGTGGTCCGTCTTTTCTTGCAGAAAGCGGAATAGCCGCTTTTATAATATCAACTAACTGAAATGTCGTTTCAATCGGTGTTTTATCTCTTTCCTTTATAATAAAATCCACAATACGGCTTGTCCACCGTTCTTCACCATAAGATGATATTACACGAAAAAGCTCTTCAGAAGAATAGGTGTTTACAACATCTCTTGCAGTAAGAATGTCCCTTGAATCCATCCGCATATCAAGCGGAGCATCCTGCATATAAGAAAAACCGCGATCGGCATCATCAAGCTGAGGCGATGAAACACCGAGGTCTGCAATAATTCCGTCAAATTCCTTTATACCCAAACCTTCCGCTATTTCTTTTATATTTGAAAAATTATTATGCACTGCAGTGAAATTCTTTCCTGCAAACTTCCTTTTTGCATTTTCTATTGCAGTAATATCACGGTCTATCCCGATAACATGTCCGCCTCTTTCAAGAATCAGCGAAGTATGTCCACCACCGCCCAATGTAAAATCCGCGTATATGCCGCCCTCTTTCACATTAATGCTGTCTACGGTTTCATTAAGTAATACAGTTACATGGTTAAAGTCCATGTCCTACCTCCATCAGAAGCAGAATCCGTCGAGTGCCTCTGCCGCTTCCTCAAATGACATTTCATCTTCATCGTCCATATATTCGTTCCACTTATCCACATTCCAGATTTCAACGTGGTTTTCCTGTCCTACAACAAGGACTTCTTTATCAAGCTGTGCCATTTCACGAAGTTCCGCAGGAACAATAACCTTTCCCTGTTTATCGGGTTCAACCTCTACTGCATAAGAAAGGAACATTCTCTTAAGACGCCTTGCACTCTTCTGATTTGAAGGAAGCTGTGCAAGTGCCTCCATAACCTTTTCCCATGCTTCCATCGAATAAACAGCTACACATTCCTCAAAACCTCTGGTGACTACAAAATGCTCACCGAGCTGCTCTCTCATCTTCGCCGGAATAATAACACGGCCTTTTGAGTCTATATTGTGTGAATGTCTGCCCATGAACACTTGAAATCACCTCCAAAAGTAACACTTTGTTGCACGAAGTGGCACTTTCTTGCACTTCAAACTTATTTTACTATACAATTCAAGAGATTTCAATACTTTTTTAAAATTTTTTTGAAATATTCATAACTTTTTTCAGGCTGCTTTTCCCTTCGCTAAATATGGACAGTTGTGTCTTTTGCACCACAATATTTTGTAGACGCTTTTTTTCAATTGTTAATTAACTTGTTTCATAAATGTTAAATTTTTCTAAACTCTATTCTTTTTTTAAACTCAACTTGCATTTTCTTTTGAAAAGTAGTAAAATAACAAAGACAAAGGAGTGCATTTTTTATGTTCAATTCACATATTCATACCGAATATTCCCACGATTGTAAAATTCCGATGGAAGATATGTGTCTTGCCGCAATTGCTGCCGGTTTTTCGGGGATAGCAATAACAGACCACTGCAACGCTGATTTCTGCATATCCGACAATGCCTACAGAAGGATTCTTAACAGTGCTGAAGATGCAAGAAAATTTAATGAAAAGTTTTCAGGGAAACTTACAGTAACTGCAGGTGTCGAAATGAGCGATATTTTAAGAAAGCCCGACTATACTGCACGAATGATAAAAGCAATCCATCCTGACAGTGTTATTGCATCTGCACACAATGTGATGTTAAATAATTTGCCGCAGCATATTTCCAGAATGGATTTTTCAAAAATGTCCGATGACGAAGCATATAAAATCATTGAAATTTACTTTCACGAGCTTTTACTAGTAGCACAAAATGCTGATTTCGATATACTTGCACACCTGACACTTCCCCTGCGATACACAAACGGAGTTTACGGCAAAAAGCTTACCATTGAAAAATTTACAAAAGAGATTGAAAAAATTCTGCTTGTGCTGATAAAACGACAAAAAGCTTTAGAGGTAAATACGTCAGACGTAAATCATCAGCTTTTTGATTTTATGCCCGGTGAGGATATCTTAAAAAAATATTTTGCTTTGGGCGGAAGGCTTGTTACAATAGGCACCGACGCACATAAACCGGAAAACATTTCTGCAGGATTTAAGGAAGCAAAGCTTATGCTTAAAAACATTGGATTTGACAGTTACTGTTTCTACAAAAATCGTAAGCCGGTGAAAATAGATTTATAAAAGCTTAAATTCCTATACACAAAAAGAAGCGTGCCGCTTCACCCTCGTCGCGCACACGCAAATTCTTATACGGTAAAAAATGCTTTGAGGACATCCTCAAAGCATTTTTATTGTTTATTATTTAATTGTTGCACTCTTAAATGCTTCTCTCAGTGTTTTCACATCACAATCCGCACTTAAATATGCCTTTTCCTTTACAGGAACTATAATTGTATTGCCGTTCTTTGTAAATGCAATTTCTTCTTTGCCAAGGTCTCGTTCAAGCTTAACATCTGCATCAAGGTTAAGTGTGATTTCGCCCTCGCCTGTGTTGTGCCAGAATGTAACATAGCTCTTTCCCATTCTTTCAAAGCTGAATGCCGTAACTTTTTCGTCAGCCATTTCTATCTGATAATAGGGCACAAGCTCATACCCGCCCTTTTCGTTTATGAGAAGTGTAAATTCTGTCTTTTCATCCTTTAGCATTTCCTTATGCTCGTCTGTAAGCCAGTCCTTTGCCCTTACATCCTCCCAACGGCGCAGAACTTCAAGAATGTCGGATACTCTGGGGTTTGTTTCATAACGCGCAACCTTGTACGACAATGTAATGGGGCAATCCCATGCTGCAGCCTTACTTGTACCAAATTCGTAAATGTCGGCACGGGTATCCTCGCAGAATCTCCACCAGCCGAAGTTAAGGCGAGTGAAGTTCCTCTGCATCATAGGAGCTTCACGGAAGGGATGCTCGATGAGCATTTCCTTGAATTCGTGCATTTCGAAGGTATCAAATGCGTTGCCGCCGCTTATCATATGCCAGCTGAAGTGGGATTTAGCCGCACCTTCGCAGAATAGAGGTTCTTTATCTAGCTTTTTATACACTCTGTACTGCGCATAGGGAACGTATATTTCGTAAGGTGCATTTGTGCCCTCGGAACCGTCATAATAAATGAATTCCATACCTGCGTTATAAGCCTCGGCAAGCTGAGAAGCAATCTCGTCCTGAAGTGATGTAGTCTGGTCAATATAGTAGCTTGTTGCTATGTATTCGCTGACATCAAGCACACCGCCTATTTCACCAAGCGGATGCTCTGTCACGATGGTGTCATTATGTCCTCTCTTACAACCCTTAAAGCAATAGGGATATTCTGTCGAATAGCTTTCGTAGCTGATTAATTCCCCACCGAATTTAAGAATACGGGTTGTGTTATTGTGTTTGTTACAGTACATAGGACAACCTGCAGGATTCTGCTCAACATAGATTGTGTCATCATCTTTACCGAGGGGCCTTGAAAGATAAAGATATCTCTTAAGATTAAGTCTGTGGTCAGCAACGGGCTTTGCATACTTTGTATCTCTGCCGATATGAGTATGCAGGAAGTGGAATCCGGGGGTAATACCCTCCTCCTTAAGACGGTTTATAACATATTTGAGGTCCTCGATACCATTGGGATATGTATCTATATATTTATACTCACCGCAGGCAGCATATCCCCAGCCTATTTCAAAAAAGCAAGGGAAATACATAAGGATTTTACTGAATCCTCCCATTTTTGCTACTTTGATGGTTTCTTCTAGGTTGTCACGGCAAAGGTCAGATACCCACAACATTGATGAATTAAGATTTTTCCTGTCACGTCTGCTCTTAACACCGCTGGGGAGATCAAAGTCCTTTTCCACTGTTTCGATACAGTCCATAAGGGCATCTTTTTCACAGCCGATAATTGCCGCACCAACTTTCTTAAGCTGAATGTCGAAAAGTGATTCGGCATACATAATTTTGCCGCCCTTTGCCTTTTCTGCGTCAATTCTTGCAAAGGGGTGTGTTCCGAGAACGTTTACAGCACTCTTATCATCCCACATAACGTTCAGCCATTCACCGAAGTTTTCTCTCTCCTTTATGGGAAGCTGAATCATTCTGAAAACGTCTACGGGCGGGCGATCCATATCAAGTCCGCCAAACCATTCTTTTGTATCGTGACCTTCAAAGTCAACAAGCTTAAAGCCTATGTAGTCATCCTTTTCTTCAATTTCAACAACTGCACGGAATCCAATCAGTTCAAAGCCGATGGTAAGCCTTTTCCCCTCACGTCGGAGAGAATTTGCCTCAAAGGTCATACGCTTGTTTGGGTGTGCAAGCTTTACTTCATTATTAAATGGTCTTTTTTCCGTAAGGGAGAAAAGTGCCACCTTTTCCCCGGGAATAAGACATTCTTCCCCGTTAGCCTTTATAACAAAGCTTTTTGATATTGCGTCTTCGCCTACAACAAGGCGGAAGTGCTTGTTTTCAATAATAATATCTGCCATAATTACACTCCTTTATTTTAAGTTCGAAATGTAAAATTCGAAGTTGTTGTTGGTTTTCTCTGTTGAGAAAACCTTTTTATTTAATCAAAGATTTTAGTTCAAACGAAAATCATCCATCACTTTGCATTTCTCATTTTTATAAATTATACTGCTTTCTTGCCTTACCAAGAAGCTCGATTGATTCCATAATAATAGCTTCTCTCTCCTCGCACACATTTGACCAGGTAGTTGTAATCATACCTGCAAGGCAGGAGAAGTCAGGGTTGTGACGTCTCACAAATTCAAGACAGTCAACCTCACAATTCTTTATGTAAAGGTTACTTGTTGTCATTATGAACTTGTGACCTTCCTTCATAAACTTTTCAACAAGTGCCATTGCCTTTATTACAGAAGGGGATTCCTCTACATATTCAACAGTGTAGCCGTAACGTTTTACAAACTGCACTCTGTACCATTCGCGTACTTCCTCGTCCTGCTCGGAAATAAGTGTCCAGTTTTCCTTAAGGTATGAGTAGTACATCCACACATAAGGGAAGATATCCTTGTCAATGTCCTTGCTGAATTCAGGTTCAAGGTCATTAAAGGGGTCGTGCCACATGTGTGTCTTTGCACCTGCTTCCTTTACGCAGGCGTTAAAAAAGTTAATATCGTGCACTAAAAGACCGTCACGTCTTGCGGCGATGAATTCATAACCGGGGTCGTTGAAGTGCTTCCAGTTTTCTTCATCCATACCGATATGTATATATTTAGGCTGAAGGAACATATCATAAACTTCTAAAATAAGGTCACGGCATACCTTGTAGTAAATTGATGTTGAAACCATTCTGCCGTATTCGCCCATCCACACATCGTGAGTGGTGGAGAAATTAAGCTTGGGGATGATTTCGATTCCCTTTTCACGAAGACGGAGAACCTCGCTTCTTACTTTTTCCTTGCTCCACGCACCGGGGAGGGAAATTTCGGGATGGCTTTCCCACTGTACACCGTCGTTTACGTCAAGAACGATTGTGTTAAGTCCGTGTTCTTCGCACTTATCAACAACTCTCCGCCATACTGCTTCGTCAAAAATCAGTTTTTCCTGTCTTTTTAAGTCACCTGCTATATTAAAGCTGAGGTGAGTTAAAATTCCCCATTTTCTTTCCATAAACAAGCTCCTTTCACCCAATTAATTTATACTCTAAATTAATTTTACAATATATTCCCTCTAAAAGCAAGAGACAAAATCTTTTTTTCAGGACAAAAAGTGCAAGGTCGAAAATTCGGCAAATTCGCGGCTTAAAACGCTATTATATAGCCGTTTTCAGGACTTTTTTTAAATTTTACTTTCATCACGAAAATTGCCAATAATCTTTGTCACCCCAAACAAAAAGAAGCGTGCCGCTTCACCCACGTCGCGCACGTGCAAAGTGTGAACATAATTTCACGCGTATTACTTTGCTCAATTTCCTTTGCAGAAAAAAAGCAACGTAAAACCTCAGTTTACGTTGCTTTTTATAATCATTTTGTCCCATTTTGGGG